>CAWJBC010000012.1:0-38052 GCA_963840975.1 uncultured Bacteroidales bacterium
ACAAATTTTTTATCCTGCGAATACCGCTGGGACAAATGTTCCTGCTGCTGAAGGTGAATTCCCTGTTATTGTTTTCGGGCATGGATTTTTAATGGCTTACACGGCTTACCAATATCTGTGGCAGGCTTTGGTGCCTGAAGGGTACATTCTGGTTTTCCCAACCACCGAAGGAAACTTGTTTCCCAGCCATCCGTCTTTTGGACTGGATCTGAGATTTTTAACAGGGAAAATGAAAGCAGAAGACTTGAACCCTTCATCTTTGTTTTTCGGACATATTTCCGACAGTTCGGCGATAATGGGGCATTCCATGGGTGGAGGTGCCTCATTCCTGGCTTGCGAGGATTTTTCAGAAGTCAGTGCGATGATCACCTTTGCTGCTGCAGAAACCAATCCCTCCGCAATCCAGGCAGCTGCTTCGATACAAATTCCAGTCCTGATTTTTTCAGGAAGCAACGATTGTGTTACTCCACCACCTGATCACCAGGAGCCCATGTATAACAACCTGGCAAATACTTGTAAGACTCTTATATCCATCACAGGAGGAGGACACTGTTATTTTGCTGATTACAATTTCAATTGTGCTTTTGGTGAAGCTACCTGCAGCCCTTCGCCAACCATCACGCGAGAACAGCAACATAACATTATTCTTACCCATCTTATTCCTTATCTTGAGTTTAGGCTCAAAGGAATACAGCAGTCATGGATTGAATTCAACAATCTCCTGAATAATCCCAGCGGCATCACCTATATGCAAAGCTGCAACATCAGGATGGTTGATATAAAAGCATACCTTGAAGGCCCATTTAACGGCACTAGTATGAATACCTATTTAACCAGTTCAACCAATTTCCCGATTAACCAACCTTACAATACTGCTCCCTGGAATTACGATGGAACCGAGTCGGTTGTTTCCGTTCTAAATCCTGATATTGTAGATTGGGCCCTTGTAGAATTCCGTGATGCAACGGATGCTGCCTCCGCAACTCATGCCACCACCATAGAAAGACAAGCTGTTTTCCTGAAAAATGACGGTTCTGTTGTTGGTTTGGATGGTACATCTATTCTCTTATTCAATCATTCTATCATTCATTCATTGTTTGTAGTGGTGCGTCATCGAAACCATATTGATATAATGTCAGCCAATCCGTTAACCGAAACGGAGGGAGTATATACATACGATTTTACGACTTCCATTGACCAGGTATATGGTGGCAGTGCAGGTTATAAATCCATTGCACCGGGAATTTACGGAATGGCAGGCGGAGATGCTGATGCAAGCGGAACGGTTGACATGGCAGACAAAATATTGTGGGAAACATCTGCCGGAGCTAAAGGTTATTTACCGGAGGATATAAATTTTGATGTTGAGGTTAATAACCCGGACAAGGATGACATTTGGATATTAAATACAAATACCATTTCATCTCAGGTGCCAGAGTAATATCTAATGCAACTCACAAATCGTAAATCGTTATTCATAAATTGTAAATCAGTTCACCCTCCCCAATTCTCCCTGTCCAAACTCCGATATTGAATCGCTTCAGCCAAATGCTCTGTTTTTATATCTTCACTTGCATCAAGATCGGCAATGGTTCGGGCTACTTTCAGTATCCGATCAAAGGCACGGGCGGAAAGACTCAATTTTTCCATCGCATTTTTCAATAAGACATGTCCGGTTTCATCTATTTTGCAAATCTGCCGCAACTGCTTGCTCGACATCTGTGCATTGCAATAAATCCCTTTTGAATTTTCATATCGAACCTCCTGGATATTCCGTGCCGCCACCACCCTTTCCCTGATCACATCGCTTTTTTCACTTTTCCTCTCATCCGATAGCTCCCTGAAAGGAACCGGAACGACTTCTACATGAATATCAATCCTATCCAACAACGGACCGGAAATCCTGTTCAGGTATCGCTGTACAATTCCCGGTGCACAAGAACATTCCTTATCGGGATGGTTGTAATAACCACACGGACAGGGATTCATAGAAGCCACCAACATAAAGCTGGCAGGATATTCAACCGTTAGCCTTGCTCTCGAAATTGTCACGATGCGATCTTCCATCGGCTGGCGCATTACTTCGAGAACGGTTCTTTTAAATTCGGGAAGCTCATCAAGGAAAAGGACTCCATTGTGTGCCAGCGATATTTCGCCGGGATGCGGATAAGAGCCTCCGCCAACCAAACCGGCATCACTGATGGTATGGTGAGGCGAACGAAAGGGTCGGACAGAAATCAAAGCCATGTCTTTCGATAATTTCCCTGAAACCGAATGTATCTTGGTTGTTTCAAGCGCTTCATGCAGGTTTAATGGCGGAAGAATGGAAGGCAGTCGTTTTGCTAACATCGTTTTGCCAGCCCCCGGCGGTCCGATAAGGATGACATTGTGGCCTCCTGCGGCTGCAATTTCAAGCGCACGCTTGATATTTTCCTGACCCTTGACGTCCGAAAAGTCAAACTCATATTGGCTTAAACTGGAGTAAAATTCGTCTCTTGTATTGACAATTGTTGGCTCAATTGATGGCTTACCGTTAAAGAAATCAAGTACTTCCTTGATATTCTCTGCACCCAAAACTTCGAGATCGCTGACAATAGCAGCCTCCCTTGCATTTTGCTTTGGGCAGGATGAATCCTTTGAATCCCTGCTTGCGGGCTTCGATGGCAATGGGTAAAGCGCCTTTGATGGGTTGTAAACCGCCATCAAGTGAAAGTTCACCCATAATTAGATAATTACCAACATTCTCTTTTTCGATCTGATCGGAGGCAGCTAAAATTCCAATGGCAATAGTAAGATCATAAGAAGAGCCTTCCTTTTTGAGGTCAGCCGGAGCCATGTTGATGGTGATCCCTTTGCCGGGCCAGCGATAACCGTTGTTTGCCAATGCAGCATAAATCCTTTGCTGGCTCTCCTTTACGGCATTGTCGGGTAAGCCCACAAGGTAAAACTTAGCGCCACGCCCAACATTCACTTCAACGGTGATGGTAATGGCGTCAATGCCAATGATGGTACTGCCATAAGTCTTGATCAGCATGGATTGATAAAGGTTAAAATTGTTTTGAGAGCAAAGCAATCCATATTGTTTGAACGTTTCAACATGATTTCGCCAGGTTATTTTATGAATGCTAAAGTAAGTATTTTTAGAGAATGTCAAAAAGAAAAATTTTCAGCCTGAAAAAAAAATCATGTGGGGGGTTATTAGATATGAGATATATGTTCAGGGTTCAAAGGTTCAGAGTTCGTGTTCGAGGTTTGCCACCCTACGGGTGGTCACCCGAAGGGTGAAAGTTCGAAGTTGGGTTCAAAAGCGTTAACGCCTAAAGTAGAGTGAAAATGATTTTAATTTTTTGGCTTATAGCCCGATTGGTTCAGGATTTCCTGTGAATTATAGTTTTTCATTAATTTATCAGGTGTAATATCAGTATGGCGATTCATGTAAGAAGTAACAATCCTCCAGCCAATAAAGGCTCCCAGCCGGGGCGGCGAGTCCGCACCAAAATATGAGGTGAAAGGTCCATCAGCAATGAATTTCTGAATGGGTTGCATTTCGGTGGAATAGAGCATTTCGTTTTCGATAAGGAAAGCCCAAACAATCGCTTCTCCTTTTACCGCCCACTCCCACTGGGTCGGGGTATAATCCAGAAGAATGGTTTCAGGTAGATCAGGTAACATGGCATCTGCAAACCATAAGAGTTTACCCTGGCTGATCATCTGATCCAGCAATGCTGAACCTGCATGATTTCGGTCAATCTGAGCCTGCGCCATCGCAAACAAACAATCACGAACGATGTATTCCTTGCTGAACCGCCTGATTATATAATTGGCAAGTCCGAGTTTCCTGTAACGATAATAGTCGGCGCCCATATAAAGATCAATGGCGATGAGCAGGTGATCTTCAAAATATTGAACCGGATATTCATAATCAAATCCGCTGATGTAGCAGTAAACATCAGGAACAGTCATTCGGGGAAAATAATATTTGAAATGCCGGAAGGCCCTGGTAAGCTGCTCTTCGGTGGCAGCAAGGTCAGGCAGGCGAACCTGACAATCGTTGTAAACCGAAATGAGTAAAGTGTCATTCAGGTAGTCAGCCATCCTCTTCAGGTTCAGAGTATCGTTCAAATCGCCATCAAGGAACATCGGAAACTGGGGTTGAATTCTTTGCAGTTCCAATTTTAGTTTTGATTTATCTATTTTAAATAATGCTTGGTCGTACCTGCCAATTGTGATATTATTAATTTCGACTTTACTAACATCAATCTTTCGTTTATCTGTGCTACTTGAACATGAAAAAAATAAAGTAATACAAAATAAGAAAAAATACCAGGCGCTTAATTTCATAAAAAGACAAAATTTTGAAAAAGCATAATTAAACACATCGAATATAGGGCAATAAAAATTTTTTATGTGCTAAAGGCTAAAGATTTTAAAGCCGACACTAATAAATAAAAGATTATTTTTCATTGTGACATTCTGCACCCAACTTTCGGGCGAGTCAAAAATATTATTCATTCCCAATTCGTACCTTAAATCGGCAGTCAGAAAATGAAAATCAATACCAGCACCGAATTGCAAACCCCAATTGATATTGCTGAAATCATCAGCAATTATTGGGCTATCATCTTCCTCGCCGGGAGCGCCATTAAAGGTGATGTCAAATTTTTTACTTACAACCACAGAAGCCACTGGTCCTGCCTGAATGTGAAAATGTAAATCTGCCAGCTTTATAATTCTATATCCAATCAGGACAGGAACATCAATTGATTTGAGTTTCACTTCCTGCTCGAAGTAATTGGTTTTCGTGTTTTGAGGGTCATCTGGATCATATTGTGTATTAAAATCAAATTTTCCGTTTTTTGAAGCAAAATAAATCTCCGGCTGAAGGTGCAATTTTTTCCCCAATCTTACATATCCACCAAGCTGATATCCGGTTTTGGTAATGGCATCAAGGTTCTGAATATCTGCTGAAATTTTACTCAATCCCACTGCGCCTTTAAGTCCAACTTTGAGCTGTGCATTCGATGCGATTGCAAATAATAACACAAAAGCAATTGAAAGTATCCTTTTCATATAGAACAATTTTTATGAAAACTATTGGCAAATCTAATAAGTATTGGGTAATTATAAAAATATACTTTAAATTATCAGCAGGTTATTAAAATCCATACTTTTGCATCAAAATTTTAAACATGAATAAAAATAAGATTTTACTAATCAGCTTGTTAGGTATATTGACCATACAATGTTACGCTCAGGATAATTCATTCCGATTTGGGATCAAGGCCGCTCCTAATTTTGCATGGATAGCGCCTGATACAGAGGGCTATGAAAATGACGGTAGTGTAATAGGATTTTCGACAGGTTTTGTCACAGAAATTGCTTTTACTGACAATTACGGCTTCAAAACCGGTCTCAATTTTGACTACCTAAATGGAAAACTTAAATTTCCTTTTGTAAGTGATTCAGATACGGGAACCATGTCGCGTAAATACAATCTGCGTTATTTAGAACTTCCACTTACCATAAAAATGAGGACCAATAAATTTGGTGATATGGCATATTTTGGCGAGATTGGAGTAGGAACAGCATTTAATGTCCGGGCTAAATCGAAGGATGACTTTCAAAATGAGCTTACAGGCAATAGTTTACAATCAGAAAAAGATATTAGCGACGAAATAACATTGATGAAAGAAAGTGTTATCATGGGCGCGGGTGCAGAATATTTTATAGATGAGTCAACTTCCCTTTTTCTTGAACTGACATTTAATGCCGGACTGACAAATATTTTAAAGGGCAACAATACCTTGTATCCTGATCTTGAACAAAAAGGAAAACTTTATAATCTACAGCTTAGTATTGGTGTGCTTTTTTAGTCTTTATGAAGATCGCTTTAGCGCAACTTAATTACCATATCGGAAATTTTGAAGACAATGAGCGAAAGATCATTGATTCAATCCGAAAGGCAAAAAAACTCAATGCTGATTTAGTGATTTTTGCCGAATTGGCTATTACAGGTTATCCGCCCCGTGATTTTCTTGAATTCGACGATTTTATTAATAAATGCCAGGAATCTGTCAACCGGATTTCAAAAGAGTGTTTAGGGATAGCTGCCATCATTGGTTCGCCTTCCAGAAATCCTGAGTTCAAAGGCAAGGATTTATATAACTCTGCATTTTTCTTAGCAGATGGCAAGGTCATTTCACAGCACAACAAATCCCTCCTTCCGAATTACGATATTTTCGATGAATACCGCTATTTTGAACCGAATACTGATTTCAGCCTTGTAAATTATAAGGGTAAAAAACTTGCCGTTACAATTTGTGAAGACCTCTGGAACATTGGAGACGACCTTTTGTACCGGAGCAACCCAATGGATGAATTGTTCAAACAAAACCCTGATATTATCATCAACATTGCCGCATCGCCTTTTCATTACGAACAGGCTGAATTGAGAAAGAAAAAACTTATGGAAAATGTGGCAAAATACAAACTCCCGCTTTTTTATGTAAACCATGTAGGCGCTCAAACGGAATTGCTTTTTGACGGAGGTTCGCTGGTCATTAATTCGTCGGGCGTTATTGTTGATGAACTTAATTATTTTGAGGAAGATTTCAGGATATATGACCTCAATGTCATCGAAAAGGTCAGTGAAAAAATGATTTTGGAAAAACCATCAAAAATAGCCCTGATACATGATGCTTTGGTTATGGGAATCAGGAATTACTTCAACAAACTCGGTTTTACAAAAGCAATTCTTGGTTTATCCGGAGGGATTGACTCCGCGGTAACCCTTGTTTTGGCAACAGAAGCTCTCGGACATAAAAACGTCAGGTCAATCCTAATGCCCTCCCCTTTTTCTTCTGATCATTCAATTACCGATGCTGAAAAACTTGCCGTGAATCTGGGTTCACCCTACGATATTATTCCCATAAACGATTCGTTCAGGATGATGAATGAATCTTTGAAACCATTATTTATGGAGCTACTGCCTGATATTACCGAAGAAAACATTCAGGCAAGATTGAGGGGTGTTATCCTGATGGCATTGTCAAATAAATTCGGACATATCGTGCTGAACACATCCAATAAAAGTGAAGCGGCTGTTGGATACGGAACATTGTATGGGGATATGAACGGAGGATTATCCGTGCTGGGCGATGTTTACAAAACAGAAGTGTTTGAACTGGCAAGGTATATTAACCGAACCAAAGAAATCATTCCTGAAAATACCATTGTTAAACCTCCATCGGCTGAACTCAGGCTGAATCAGAAAGATTCCGATTCCCTGCCGGATTATGCTGAATTGGATAAGATTTTATTTCAGTACATCGAGCAACGAAAAGGACCCAACGAACTAACCGGAATGGGTTTTGACAATGCAACGGTTTACAAAGTATTAAAACTCGTTAACACAAGCGAATACAAGCGTTATCAAACGCCCCCCATCCTCAGGGTATCGCCAAAGGCTTTTGGCACGGGCAGAAGAATGCCGATAGTTGGCAAGTATCTTTCTTGAAATTTATTTCCAGAAATTCTTCAATTCTTTTTCAATCTTATTTTTAATCTCCTTGAGGTCGGATTTTTTTACTTTCTTCACTTCTTCTTCCAACTGTTCATACTTAGCCTTTGCTGTTTTCGTCATGTTGGGAATGATCTTATCCCTGACTTCATCGCGGGCGTCTTTCATCGCAATGGCAAGCTCTTTCAGGTCAACACTGTTGACAAGCTCCTTCACCTTTGCATTCGACATTTTTGCAATGTCATCAAGGGTATAATTTTTTACCTCATCCCACTCTTCCTGGGCTTTGCCCTTTGCTTTGTCAACTGTTTCTTTTGCCTTTGACTTAACCTTACCGGCTGCTTCAGTGGCTTTTTTCTTAGCCTTTTCAGTAGCTTCTTTAGCTTTTTCTTTTGCTGAATCAAATATATCCATTGCTTTTTCTTTTAAATTATCTAATAAATCGGGATTGCTGTTTTCTTCCACCCTGATCATGAAATCAGATACCACATTCATGTAATTGATAAATGCTTCATAAGGTGAAGGATAAGGGTTGAAATAACGATGGACATCACCATCGGTAAACCATTTGGTACACATGTAATAAAAATGATCGCTTGCCTGAAGATAATCCCAGTCGCGTTGTATTTCCTCATCTGTGCAGGATTTAACTTTACTTTCAAGTGAATAGAGTTTATTGAAGGCTTCATCCTGCATTTCGTTGCCGAGCCAGGCGGTAAGATCGCGCTCTTCGTCTGCCCAGGAAATCGGATAGGGAACATGGATACTCTCCACAGCATCATAGCTTTTGGCAACATCTCTGGGTTTCATAAAAGTAAAATCGGTATTCGCCAAAACGATACCCGGCAATGCTTTCAAAAATTCAAAAATCCCTGATTCCTTCCATTGGTGTTCTCCAAAAGTTTCATAGTCAATAAAAAGATTCACGGTTTGCTGCTTCTTAGGAATGTCTTTCAGCCATGTTGCATATTTTTCGGCAGTCAATGGCCACTCACTCCACCCCTGGTTTGAAAAGCGAAAAGCAATATCATCGCTTAATCTGAAATTTTTCAGCAAAAGCTTTAAATCCCGGTTATTCGAGTGTCGGTAAACAAAATTCGGACTTTTCCAGCCAAGTATGTGTTTGGCTCCTTCCGTCAGAATGGTATTAAAACCCATCTGTGCAACCATATCACCGATCTCGTCGGAATAGATAAGCTCAGTGTTACGGAAAGTAACCGGTTTGACGCCAAAAAGTTCCTCGACTTTATTACTGTGCAATTCGACCTGTCGTTTAAACTCATCATAACTTTTCAATGAAGCCAATGAATGCGAGTAAGTTTCTGTTAAAAACTCAACATTGCCCGTGGCTGCCAGCGCTTTAAAACTGGTTATTACTTCAGGTGCATACTTTTCAAACTGCTCCATCGCCAACCCTGAAATTGAGTAAGCTATGTTAAACGATTTTCCATGCTTTTTGATCAGATCCAGCATCACCTTATTGGCAGGCAAATAGCATTTTTGCGAAATTCTTTGAATAAGTGATTTGTTTTGAAAATCATCATAATAATGATGGTCCACACCCATGTCAAAAAACCGGTAAGTTTTCAGCCTGAACGGCTGATGAACCTGAAAATATAAACAGATTGATCTCATAATTATACTATTTCTAATTCAAAATTCTCTTTCTTCTTTTTTTCTTCTAATTCAATTATTGTCTTATGAAACGGCATGGACAGCAGTGCCCCGGTAAACCTCCATGATTTTTACCGCTGCATTTTCCCATTTCAGATTATCTACTTCCTCCTTGCCATATTTAATAAACATCTTTGACAATGCTTTGTAATGCAGAATGCCATAAATGGCATCCGCCATTCCATCCACATCCCAGAAATCCACTTTAATGGCATGTTTTAAAACTTCCGCCACTCCCGATTGTTTTGAAACGATAACAGGAACGTTGGTGCGCATGGCTTCCAGCGGTACAAGTCCAAACGGTTCAGAGATTGAAGGCATGACAAAAACATCGCTCATAGCAAACATCCTGTCAACGGCTTCACCCTGTAAAAAACCTGTAAAGTGAAAGCGGTCAGAAATTTTAAGTTGTGCCACGCGCCGGATCATTTTATTCATCATATCACCCGAACCAGCCATTACAAATCTGACATTCCGGTCTTTTTGCAACACCCTGTGAGCAACCTCAATAAAATATTCCGGCCCCTTTTGAAAAGTGATCCTGCCCAAAAAAGTCACCACCTTTTCTTTCACAGCTTTGTTCACATCCAATATTTCAGGGTTTTCGGGAGGATCAATGGCATTGTGAACGGTAAAAACTTTCCGTTCGTCAATTCCATATCGCTCGATTACAATTTTTCTTGTGAGATTGCTCACTGCTATCACTCTGTCGGCAGCAGCCATCCCATTCCGTTCAATATCATACACCACTTTGTTCACATGCTCTCCGCTACGGTCAAATTCTGTTGCATGTATGTGTACGATAAGTGGTTTCCCGCTCACCTTCTGAGCGGCGATACCCGCATAATAGGTAAGCCAGTCGTGAGCATGGATCACGTCAAAATCGTACTGAGCAGCAATTGCACCGCCAATCAGGGCATATCTCGAAACTTCATCCATCAGGCTGGGCCCGTACTTGCCGGAAAATTCAAACTTCCGGCCATATACCGACTTTCTCCTTTTCTTTTGTTCGGTTTTGGTTTCGTTGGTGATTTTTTCAAACTCTTCCGGGTCGAGATAGGGAACAATATTTGATCCCACTTCGATATAAGTAAAGTTCTTTGCAAATTTCAAAAATTCAGTATCGTGAAAATCTATGAAAACATCACTTGCATTGATCAACCTGACCGCTTGCTGATCTTCATCTCCATACGCTTTGGGGACTACGAACAAAACTTCAGCTCCATGCTTAAGCAATCCTTTGGTCATGCCATAGCAAGCAGTTCCTAATCCTCCCGTAATATGTGGCGGGAACTCCCACCCGAACATTAGTACTTTCATATTTTTATGCTGCGATTATTCGTATTTTTTAATCAGATAATTTATTCTCAATAATTCGGCTACACTCCAGGCTTGCGATATCGCTCCTTTGCCCTTTTGCGGAGGATCGCCATAATATAATTCGGAAATTGTACCGATACCGGCATATTTCATTTCTTCTTCGAATCCGTTGTAAATTTTCTTTATTAATCCCAACCCTGCTTTTCCATGTATATGCAAATAGCCTTCGGCAAAAGCGCCAAGTAGCCAGGGGAAAGCTGAACCCTGATGGTAAGCTGTATCGCGGGCTGTAATATCGCCTTTATAAATACCCTTATAATTCGGATTATTGGGCGAAAGCGTACGCAAACCCTTTGGGGTCAAAAGTTCTTTTTCGACGATGACCAAAACACGATGACAAATTTCATCCGTAATGGGTTTGTAAGGCAGCGAAGTGGCAAAAACCTGATTAGGACGAACACTAAAATCCTTATCATCACCACGAACAACATCAGCCAAATACCCTTGTTTTTCGGACCAGAAAGTAGAGGTAAAAGATTCCTTGATTTTATCAATTACAGGTTGCCAGGTGTTAGCAATTTCTTTGTCCTTAAACTTTCCGGCAAGTTCGACAAAAAAGCAGATTGCATTGTACCACAGGGCATTGATTTCAACAGCAAGTCCGCTTCGGTTAATAAATGGTTTTTGGTCAAACCGGACATTCATCCAGGTTAGCACTTCCTGATCATTACCTGCCCAAAGCAGTCCATTGTCAAGCATGTGAACATCAAAAGAAGTTCCTGCCCTGAATTCGTCAAGGATAACAGCCATTATCTTTTTATATTTTTTCCAGATTGTAGCATTATCTCCGGTGAAGGATTGATATTGCTGCAATGCCCAGAAGAACCATAAAGGAGCATCAACTGAATTATAAATAAATTCATTGTTTACTCTGCTGTTGGGAAAGAAGGCGCCCCGGAGATGACCCACCAAAGTATCAATGGCAGAAATGAAAACGGTATTATTATTTTGTGTTAATGCCAGCCCGGGCAAAGCTATGAATGTATCCCTGCTGCTTATATCGAACCAATGGTATCCGGCAATGATGTCAATTTTATTACTTTTTTGAATAAAAAACTGCTGTGCTGCATTGATGAGACAATTTTCATAATTATCGCGGGGTACGCGCGATTTAACTTCTCTGTTAAACAGGGAAATAAGTTCAGAAGGATCGGCTTCATTCAACCCACCGGAAAAAATAATGCTTTCCCCTTTTTTAATCGCTATTTCAAAATAACCCGGAACATAAAGATCTTCCTTGAAATCATATCCGCGCGTCATTTCTTTGGAATATTCAATTCCATAGTACCATTTCGGATCATGAACATAATTGACCTCCTTTGAAAACTGCATGAATAAAGGAGTATAAGGTTCATAAAGTCTTACGTTGATCCCATTTTTCGCCAAATTAAAGGAGGTATTGATATCAGTATTGGCTTTGCTTAAGCTGTGCACACTGCGAAATGCCAATTGAGGCTTAAATCTTAAAACAGTTGGAGAATGGGCATCCACGAGTGTGTAACGAATTAAAATGCGGTCTTCATTTGCAGCAAAAACCCTTTCTTTTGTAAACTCAACACCACCCACTTTGTAGGTCAATTTGGGAATGGGATCAGCTCTGAATTCATTTAAATATTTGTGTCCGCCCGGATCATAAACATCTCCGCTGTATTTATGAATTCCCAGATTGAACTCCGAATCCTGCTGGATAATCGTTTCATCAAGTGAAGATAAAAGGACATGATGCTGGTTATTTATCTGGGGCTGCAAGCTGACCAGTAGTCCATGATATTTGCGGGTATTGCAACCGATTATGGTTGTACTTAAATAAGATCCAGCCCTGTTCGACCGAAGAATTTCCTTTTGCAAGGATGATTCAAGATTTACCAATTGCTTTTTGTCAAACTTGATGTAACTCATAAATCCGAAAAGCTTAAGTTTAATTTTATGCCGCAAAATTATGAATAATAAGGATATACCAGCCAACTATTCATCGGAGTTTAAGATTTTTTAAGGAAAAAGAAAAGGAAGGACTTGCCTAAGCTATGATTTGGAAAATGAGAGAAAGCAGTAATGCGATCTTTCCCAATATCAAATACACTTAAAGATTGGGGTTTGTTAAGGCAATATAGTTTATGGAAAATAAAGCTATCAGCCATCTTTGCAAAAAGCGGCTTGAAATTGTTCTATAAAATGTATTATTCCTGGAGTTTTGCTCTTGATCTGTATATTTTCCCGATAGAGTACCCGAACGAAAGGATAAGCATTACAATCCAGCCGCCACCAATGGGTGAACCTCCTCCTACAGGGTCTCCTCCACCAGGACCTCCTCCCGGATCGGGTGGCTGATCAGCAAAGGTGATAAATGAAAGCATTAGAAAGAAGAGGGTAAACACTAAAAGTTTAGGAAAAATTTTCATCATAACGCCAATATTTAATAGTATATAATGCTTTTATACCCCAATTTGTTCAAAAGGATACAAAAAAACAATACTTTTGTTTTGAACTAAAGTTCATTATATTGAACTATTGACATTTGAGTTATGAAAATATTTTTTATTGGTTTATGCCTGCTGCTCACTTTTCAGTTCTCAAAATCGCAAACTGATGGTGCTATTTCGGGTTATGTGCTTCATCATGAAAATTCAAAACCTGTCGAAAATGCAGAAATTTTATTATCCGGGACCGAAAGAGGAACCATTACCGATGAAGACGGTTTTTTTAAGATAATTAATCTCCCCTTAGGCAAATATGTATTGACCATCCGCCATCTGGGTTTTCAGAGTTTTAGCAGGAAAGTGAATATCACTGATCAACCTGGTAAAAATTTGAAGTTTTTCATGGTCCCTGAACCTCAAAACCTGGAGGAAGTCGTGATTGAGGAAAGCGGTGACAACCGACAGATCATAAGCAAACTTCCCTATATCGAAACGGTTGTTTTAAAAAAAGAGATTGACGAAAACGGGGTGCGGGATATTGGAGATTTTTTGCGTTCAGCCAATAATATCGGAGGAATACGCAAGGGCGGAACCGGTATTGATCCAGTAGTAAGAGGATTTAAGTACAGCCAGTTGAATGTTCAGGTTAACAACGGTTTAAAAATCGAAGGCGGTTGCCCAAACCGTATGGACCCTGCAACTGCCCATATTGAAATTGAAGATATTGAATCCATTGAAGTACTGAAAGGCCCTTATGCACTGAAGTATGGACCTTCTTTTGGCGGGATCATTAACCTGATAACCAAAATGCCGCAGCAATGCGATTCGTCGTTCGTTCAATTGCGTGCATCCCAGGGATACGAGTCCAACTGGAATGGCAACAAACAGCAAATCAGCGTTCAGGGTGCACATAAGTTTATTTTTTTCAACCTGTCGGGCGGACGCAAAGACTATGGAAATTATGAGGACGGAAACGGCGTGGAAGTCAAATCAGGATTTAATAAGATCAATTACCGGGGGCAATTGGGTATTATGCCTGTCAAAAATCACAGTATTCTCTTAAATTACGAAGCTGCACAGGGATGGGATATGTACTTCCCATCCTTACCTATGGATGAAAGATCTGACGATACAAGGCTGATGTCGGTTGACTATAATGGTGTATTTTCATCCGTGAAACCGACCACCCTGAAAATTAAAATTTATGATTCAGATGTTCACCATGAGATGGATAATAAAAACCGCCCCTTTTCTGACACAGTAGTAGCTGTATCAAATATTCATGCACGGAATTTTGGTGGAAGAATAGAATTGAAAATGAATATTGGCAACGGCGAATTGATCGCAGGAGAGGATACCGAAGAAATCAGGAAGGATGGTGAAAGGGTGAAGAATATGATCATGCAACCCGGTCTTCCGGTTAAAAAGGAAAAGCTATGGAACAATGCAACATCGAGCAACTATGGATTTTTTGCGGAGTACACAAAAAACATTTTTTCTTTACAGGCAACTGCAAGCGCCAGGATTGATTTTAATTCTGCAGATTCCGATTCTATCAGCATAACCCACCCGACGCAGGGAGAAATTTATTCTTACGGAACTGATTCTACTCAAACGAACTATACCAACTTCAGTTTTAGCCTTGGTGCGACTAAATCACTGAATAGCCAAATTTCTTTTTCAATTTCTATCGGAAGAGGAACACGCAGTCCGGACCTTACCGAAAGATTCATCATTCTTTTGCCAGTTGGTTATGATAATTACGATTATCTTGGAAATCCGCAGTTAAAACCTGAAACCAACAACCAGGCTGATCTGACGTTCAAATACAATTCCGACCGGATCGGTTTGCTTCAGATCAATGGGTTTTATGCAATCGTTAACAATTTTATCACAGGCAAACAACTTCCACCCTCCGAACAAAAACCTTTAACTACGGGTGTTGAAGGAGTTAAACAATTTACCAATTCGGGAAACGGAAAAATGAGAGGATTTGAATTATCATACTCTCTGCCTCAAAAATTGAAATTCGGTTTGGATGTTTTTGCATCTTACACTTACGGAACACTGAACGAAACCACAAAATTCATAAAATCATCAACCGGCGAAATTATTGGTGAAGAAGTTATCCAGGACGATCCGATAGCCGAAATTCCTCCGTTAGACGCAAAGTTGGTTTTTAGTTATAAATTTTTGAGAAATAAACTTGTACCCAATTTTACCCTAAGATGGGCTGCGGATAAAACCAAAGTTTCGGAATCACAAGATGAGAGAGAAAGTCCGGGTTTTATTACAGCAAACCTTTCATTATTTTATTCATTTAACCGCTACTTTAGCGTAAGCGGAGGAATCAATAATATTTTTGACACTGCTTATTATGAGCACCTGAACAGAAATATTGTAGGCAGCAAAATGAGTTTGTACGAACCCGGCAGGGTGTTTTATTTTAACTTAATGTTCCAGATTTAATAATAAAATGATGATGAAAAAGTTTATATACCTGTTCTTTGTTTTGGCATTAATTGCAGGTTGCGAAAGGGATCGTGAAGTGGTGCCGGTAAGTTACCGGGTAAGCAATGCCTATTCTCCTGTCTCTATCAAATACCGGAACAGCGATGGTGCGATTATCAGCGAAACAATTAATTTTGAAAGCGCGGAAGACATTTGGGAATTTCCATTTGATAATGAACGGGGTGAGATCATTTATATATCAGCAAGGTACAGCGATTCCACTTCTTCCGTTAAACTTATGATTATCATAGATGGCAAAATATACAAACAAGGCTCCAGCATCAACGATCCGGACAAATATGTCACTGTTTCAGGTACGATACCTTATTAAAGCCGGGTTTTTTATTTCAGTCATGCTGATTATCCTCAATTCCTGCAATGAAAAAACAGAGGAACCTGAAGCTGAAGGAAAAATCATTATTCATTTTGACCATAAAGTGGATGGTAACTCACTCGAAGTTGATACACTGAAATATATCAATGCTGCCGGAAATCACTACATGGTAAGTGAAGTCCAATACTTCATTTCGGATGTAACACTTTATAATGCAAACGGAACATCGCTGCTGATTGACGACTGGAAGGATATTCATTACGTAGATACCGATCTTCCGGATACACATACCTGGGAAGTTTATGATGATATCCCTGCCGGAAATTATGATTCGATTGCATTTACATTCGGTATATCAGAAGAGAAAAACCACTCTTTCATGTTTGTTAACCCTCCGGAGAGTTTTATGTTTTGGCCGGAATTTTTAGGAGGAGGTTATCATTATCTTAAATTCAACGGAAAATGGCTTGAGGAAGGGCAAACCGTTCAAACCACTCCATTTAACTGCCATCTCGGAATCGGACAAATTTATTTTAATTATCCCGACTCGATTATCGGTTTTATACATAATGATTTCCGTGTATCTTTGCCGGGATCATCCTTTGAGATAAGCAGCGGAGTGAAGCGACAGATCAACCTTACCATGCATATCGAAAAATGGTTTGAGGAACCCCATATTTACGATCTGAACGTTTGGGGAAGCTATACAATGCAAAATCAGGATGCGATGCAGATGCTCAGGAAAAATGGTCAAAATGTTTTTTCTGTTTTAATTGAATAAAGAATATGAAGATTTTTTCAACGGTTCTGCTTTTAATATTTTTATTCATTTTTATAGGATGCCAAAAGAGGGATGATATCCCCCCAACACTTACATTAAATGGATCGGATACTGTTTTCCATGTCCTGAATTCAACCTACGAGGATGACGGTGCAACAGCAACTGATGATATTGATGGGAACATTACCACAAGTGTTTATGTCGCCAACCGCGTTAATGAAGATAAAATCGGGAAATATACCATAACTTACCAGGTAGTGGATGAGGCAGGAAATGAAGCTAACACTTTAACGCGTTGGGTTTTTGTTTACAATGAGGGATATATTTATTCGGGATTTTATTCATTAATTGAAAATCTGCTTTATCCCGCAATTGACAATTGTTTTTACGATGTTTTCATCAATGTTGATTCAACTGTGAACTTTGGATTGACATTCAACACTTTTGCCTGCGATTTCGGACAAACTGTTTTTGTTCAGGTCACGGATACAGTTATTGTTATGCCATACCAAATACTGGAAGATTCTATTTCGAGCATGAGCTTACAAGGCAGCGGATATATCAACGATAGCCTTATTCAAATCAGTTATACCGCGTCAAAGGGAACTTCCACAGAACTTTGGAATGCAACCTTCAATAGATATAAATGAACAAAGCGGTTACTTTTATATTTTGCTTTTTGCTTTTAATCTTAGTCAGTTGCAATAAAAGCAATGAGATTGAATTAACACCTGCCTTCAAGTCTACTCCTTATAAAATAATAGTCCCACCCGGTTTCCCGACAAATCTCAATATTCCTGATGATAATACTATGACCGTAGAAGGTGTTGAATTGGGAAGGTTCCTGTTTTACGATGGTCGTCTGGCAGGCAGGGAATCAGAAGACAAATTCATGTCGTGTTCCGATTGTCACATTCAGTCGAATTCATTTATTATCGGATTGCCCCGCCCCTACCCTTTTGGGATTGACGGAACCCCAACCCATCATGCTATGCTTCCGCTGATAAATCTGGTATGGAATCCGGGTAACTATGGATGGAATGGAAGCGTAACATCCATCGAGCAGGATGTAATTGCAGTTATCACAGACCCGACCGAATTCAATAGCTCTACAGATGCTGTAGAAAAGGCAATTGGGGCTATTCCAGGTTATGGTGAAATGTTCAAAAAGGCATTCGGAACTGACGAGGTAAATATTGATAGAATATCCAAAGCCATTGCGCAATTTGTCAGGACGCTCATTTCAGCAGACTCAAAATTTGACCGGTACCTGAGAGGCGAAGTTCAATTGTCAGCCGCTGAATTGAATGGATTTGTTTTGTTTACTACTGAAGAAGGCGCCGATTGCTTTCATTGTCATGGAAGTTCAGGGAATCCCCTTTTTACGACTCATTTGTTTTACAATAATGGAAAGGATAGCCTCTTCAACGATCCGTACGACAGGTATTCCGTTACCGGTGATCCTGCCAATACAGGCGCTTACAAAGCAAGCACATTGCGCAACATTGAATTTACCGCTCCTTACATGCACGACGGCAGATTTAATACTCTGGATGAAGTGATCAATTTCTACAGCCACCAACTTATTTGGTCGCCATACATTGATCCTTTGATGCATCATATTTCGACAGGAGGAACTCAACTCACTCCAACAGAAAAGCTGAACCTGAAAGCATTTATGCTTACCCTTTCCGATACTGCATTTCTAAATGATAAAGCATTTGAAGCCCCGGATCAATTTCCGCAATAACCATTTCTAAAATAAATGACCCCTTTATTTAACTCAATGTAAAATGGAATGGATGGGCAATGCTTAAGCTACCTCTTATCAGGTTAGCAAGCCAAATGTATCTAATTTCTAAAATCTCATGTCTAATATCTATTTTCTTTTTATTCCCTCGAATGCAAAGCCATCCTGTTGCCCTCAGTATCAATAAATATTGCCATATACCCGTAACCCTCGGCAATCAGTGTTTTAGGCTGAATAACCTTACCTCCGGCTTTTTCAACGCGGGCAAGTTCATCTTTTAAATCACCCGTTTGGGTTGTAAGGTAAACAAGCGTTCCATCCATCGAAGGTTTGTAATGATCAGGTTGGTAAACCAATGAACCTGAGGCTCCTTTGCCGTCCTCAACCCATGGGAACCAAGCCATATCAAGTGGTCCCATCTGGTTTCTGGATAATTTAATATCCATTATGGTTTCATAAAATTTCATCGCCCTTTCCATGTTGGTGACCGGAATTTCAAACCAACCAACCATATTGCTTTTTTCAATCATAAATTATGTTTTTAATAAAATTCAGAAATCTTGCAATTGTCATATATACTAACAGAACTGTTTACTTTTTGTTTGGACGGGACATTATTTTTCTTAACGGGTTGTGAGGTTAAAAAGAAATCTCAAAATTAAATTTATTGCAACCTTAAATACCTGTTATTTAATGATTGATATTAAAAAAATACTTCTTAGTGTGTCTTTCTATTTTAGTGTCTTGGTGGCTATTTTTAAACTCTGCCACAATGGCTCAAAGACACCAAGTACCACAAATTCAATTTTATAAAAATTACACCGCACAACACGTTATTCTTATTCTGTTATTCTGATTGAAGTACCAAAAAATCTAAAAACATAAAAAAAATCGAACCTTTTATTTTATATTGTGTAAAACCAAATACTTTTTATAAAACACTTGTTACGCTCACTTATATCTTCTGGTTTTAATTTTGAAAATAAATATTGAGCAATATTGCTTTAACTTAAATAATTTTAATTATGAAGTCTAAGAGGTTTATTTTTTTAGTACTCTTTTTTGCAATGGCGCTTGCCATAAGTCAATCGTGCAAAAAAGACAAGGATGAAGAAGACAATCCAAATCCTCCATCCAATGATCAGGTAAAGCCAAGTATTTCCATTACAAGTCCTTCGGCTGAATACTCCTACATGTCGAATTTAAACACTATTGTTATTTCGGGTATCGCTAACGATAACACAGGAATTTCAAAAGTATTATGGACGGGACCAGGAGGAATTAGCGGAACGGCATCGGGTACAACCAGTTGGTCTGTTACCAACATTAATCTGTCGGGAGGTGATAATTTATACACCTTTATTGCCTTCGATGCCGCCAATAATACTGACACAGCCAAAATACTGGTTACCTATAACGAATACCTCAATTACCTTGGACCACTGGTCATCAATCCGGGAGGTTTCTTTGTGAATACTTATTCTACCGTAAGGTTCAGTATTTCTATTTTGAATAATCCTAACCTTGTAGCCAACAGTGTTACCCTTATAAAGGTTGACCAGCAGGGTGTCCTCCTTGAAGAAATCAGTGAATTATATGACGACGGGGATTTAAGTCATGGTGATGAAATACTTGGAGATGGCGTATACAGCAATATTCAGGGTTTTACCGAAACCACACCTGGTCTGATAAAGTTCAGGGTGCGTGCCGAAACCAATGAAACATCCGGAATGGTTTACTCATATTCCCAGGTTTCAAACCTTGCAGTGGTGAACGAAATTGCAATTGATAAAGTACAGGAAATACTCGACTTCCAGTTGGCTGCCGATGAAAAATTCCAGGAATATGCAGCGAATCAAAGTTTCGATGATGCTGTTAATTCAACCCTGGAATTTCTGGATGAAAGTCCGCTGATTATGAATGCCTCCAAAACCAACTCGGGTGATATCTGGATGCAGTTCGAATATGGGTTGGAAGGCATGATATTAACAACTGCCGAAGGAAATGAAGGAGGACAAAGCCCGATAAAAGATAGGGCACCTCACCCCACTATTCCTGTAAACAAGCAAACAAGAGGGATTGGACCAAGCTATGTTTCCAACAGCAAAGCCGATGAAAATCTTGTTTTGGATAAAGATGTTTTGCTGTATGCTCCAAACTGGGTTGAATTCAATGGCTGGGGAACAGAATTCCTTGACAATATCGAAACCATCATTGATGATTCGGAATGTCCAACCTTTAATACCAATTATGTTAAAAATGCGGCAGCCGATCTTGACGTTTTAAGATCATTGTCGGAATATGGTTTAATAGTAATCCATACCCACGGAGGTCTTGACGCCAACAATAATGTAATATTCCTTACCGGTGATGAAGTGGATGTTTATAATGAAAGCGAAATCCTTGATTGGTTATTCGGACATATTTATTCCGTTCCTTTCCACGGCAAATCAATGTGGCTTGTGAGGCCATCATTCATTTCAACTTACAATGGGAATTTCCCCAATTCAATCGTTTACAACGGCTCCTGCGAAAGCGCACATAACAATACCATGGCGAATGCTTTTATTAACAAAGGCGCCAATACCTATTACGGATTTTCAGAAACAGTTAAATCAGTTTTCGACAGGGATATGGCTAACGACCTGTTCCCGAAATTGATTACCCAGGGGAAAACCACAGGCGAATCATTTGTAGCGGGTCAGCATGACACAAACAACCCTCCTGCATATTATGTTATGATTGGTAATGGAGACACACATTTTACCTCCGATTTCACCAATGGAGATTTTGAAGAAGGAAGCCTTGTTGGATGGGGAGTGAACGGCGACGGCAGAATTATTACACAATTGGGATACATATCGCCTTATGGAGGCAATTATATGGGAATCATCTCCACCGGTCTCGGTTTTACGGATGCAACCGGTTCGGTTTTTCAAAGTTTTTGTGTACCGGGTGATGCTACTACACTAAGCCTTAACTGGAATTTTTTATCCGAAGAATTTCTCGAATATGTGGGTAGTCAATATCAGGATTATTTTATGATCACGATAACTGATGACCAGGGTGTAGAAAATGTTTTATTTTATAAAACAATTGATGAAATTTACGCGGAATACGCCCTGTCAGCCGTTTCACCCGACATTGTTTTTGACATTGGTGATGTTTACGGAACAGGCTGGTTATTTTCAAGTTTTGATATTTCTACCTATGCCGGAAAAAGCGTAACTATCTCATTCAATGCGGGTGATGTGGGCGATAGCATTTACGACACAGTTATTTTGCTTGATGATATATTAGTTGAATAACATGATAGCAAAATTAGTAATACAAATTCTGTTTGTCCAGTTTTTATTGGTCTCAGGATGTGCAACAAGTCAGCAGGAAATGGGAGAAAACACAGCAACAATCACAGTAATTCACAATGGCAATAAGCTCGTGCTTGATGAAAAAGCCGTAACAGCTTTTGTTAACGAAATCGAACTATTGCTCAGTGGTTGCGATGACTTCTATGAACTGATTGTAACTGACCAGGTAATTGAATCCATTAAAAATGAAAAGCAGTACATTGAGATTCTTTTCCCTGAAAAACGCACACTGAATGCCGGTAAATTCAAAGAAATGGAATCCGACAGAATATTGATACCGCTCTCAGGCAAGTTTTATTCTTCAGGTCAGACAACTTTTTTTACCGGCACAAAGGATTATTCCAATACTCCTTTAACCAATAGCAATGGAGCAGTAAAGTTGGATGAAACATTGAAGAAAATTACCAAATAATTTTTATTACATTGTTTCAGTTAAATCAGGACGACCACAAGTTGTCCTGATTTTTTTTTGCCGGGATATTTTTTCCAACGAAGAGTCCACTCCGAAAAGACAAACAGGACGTCATTGCGAGGGCGAAGCCCGAAGCAATCTGTTGATTTCCAATAAAAAAAGATTGCTTCGCTGCGCTCGCAAGACGATAAGTCACTTTTCGGAGTGGACTCAACTAATGAACACAAAACTTATAATTGATGGTGATTTTTTTTCTTCAAAAAAGTTTGAGGAAGCGAGGTGGGATTTGAGTTTCAAAACGGACGACCATCCCGGTTTTTGGATGCTTAAACGAGAGTATCCTGGCATGAAGCCCTAACCTCCTTAGCGGATTGGTAATGGCTCCATATTTCTTATCGCCTGCTATGCTGTGTCCGATGTCCTTTAGATGCACCCTGATCTGATTCTTTCTGCCCGTTTCAAGATTTACCTCCAGCATCGAATAAGTACCTTTTTGTTTTAATACTTTATAATGGGTTATGGCTTTCTGTCCCTTTTCCGGATCCTGGCTCGAATAAACGATGAGCGCTTTGCTTTCGCGGAGCCATGAGGTTATCGTGCCATGATCTTTATCCAAAGTGCCTTCCACCACTGCTATGTAGGTTCGTTCCATGATCGTCTTCTTCCATTCTTCCTGCAACAGGAATTGAATCTCCTGGCTTTTAGCAAACAGCATAACACCCGATGTTTCCCTGTCGAGACGATGAACTACAAAAATCTTGTTCTTTGGGTCTTCTTTTTTCACATGATGGCTTAACATGCTGTATGCTGTTTTATCAGTCTCTTTGTCTGAGGCAATAGATAACAGCCCAGCTTCTTTTTCGATAACGATGAGGAACTCATCTTCAAAAAGTATACTCATTCCCGGATAATGAATCTCCTCCGGCGTTCTGCCCCAGTTGACAATTACAGTTTGTCCGGGCAACAAAGCGTGATCGTGTTGTGTGATGATCTTATGGTCAACCGAAACCTGCCGGTGGGTCAAAATTGATTTGATGGTCGTCCTGCTTTTATCCGAAAAATGTTGCTGAAGAAAATTCATCAGCAAGGCAGGCTCCATCACTTTCATGACCGCTTGCTTTACTTTTCCATGCTTTTTACCGGAAGATTTTTGATTGTTCATTCTCTTGAGATCAGACCCAGCATTTTCTTAAATTTACTTGCTCAGTGACGGACAAAAGTAACAATAAATTGAAGGTTCAAACGGAGACCCATTTTCTCATTGCAACGATTTTAATTCCTCTCCATAATCAAATTGCAAATCTTCGTGGAGGGAACCGATGACTTTTTTGATTTTTTGAATCTGACGGATATAAATATTATGCAGGGCAATGCTCTCATTCATCGGAATACCCGATTCCTTCAACCTTTTACAAAAGTGCAAAAGCAATTCAACTTCCGTTTGTTTGAGGCCTGAATACCGGATAAATTTATTGGTTGTTCTTACGATTTTCCGAATGCTCTTCTTTGCAAAATAAATATTGCTTTTATTGATTTCCCTGAATTGCAGGTCAATCTCCATTTTAATGGATTCAATGTAAGTTTGCTCATCCTGAACTTCAAACAGCAGATAGGTCAGCAACTCCTTGTTTTCTTTCTTAAATCGCGCCAACCGTAAACCGATTTCCAATAATTCATCGGAAGAGCGATTCTTCATTTCCTGTTTAAGTTGACTTATGGGTGTGGCTTTCATTTTTATAAAAGAAATTTTATTTCATTGTCCATGTCAGGATTGATAATTTAAATGTTTAATTATTTATATTTCTCACCAGTATTTCTGAAGCATAAGACCTTTGCATTGAATTATGCAGGTTAAGTAATTTTGTGTAAGTAAAGTGGCAAAATTCGAATAATACAAAGGAATTGCCAGAACACCTGTAAAACTAATCAACAAGCATAAAATCCTGAGCATTTTTGTACATCCCGGGAATGACATAAACCCCCTCTTTGTTAATATAACCCCACCTTTCATCCAATTTTCTTGCTCGGCATAGTCCGTTTCGGAAACTGTAAGTTTTTTCAAATTGATATTCTATCACTTTATTCCCTTCTTCATCAATAAATCCAAAAAGCCCATCAAACCTCACTGATGCTATTCCTTCAGAAAAGTCTTCTGCATTTTGATAAATGGCAGGGGTCAGTCGCTTTCCTGTTTTTGTATAATATCCCCACAATCCGCCTGATTTCACTCTAATAAATGAATTCACACAACGGGCAACATCCTCAAATAAACAGGGCAGTATTTCATTTCCATCTTTATCAATTGCGCCCCATAAACCGGCTAAACATACCGGCGCCAATCCTTCAGAAAAATTCTGAACCGCATCGTACATACATTCCACCCTCTCTGCTCCGGTTGAATCCAAATAACCCCAAGACCTAAGCTTTGCCAAATACATTCCTTCAAACATCGGTTTGATGCGGTCATAAACCGGTGAAACGATAAAAGAACCATTCTTATCAATGATTCCCCATTTTCCAGACCGGACAACTATTGCCTGTCCTTTTTCAAAATTGAAGGCTTCATTGAACTGAGGAGGGATAGCCCATTCTCCGTCAGGGTTCAGGTAACCCCACAATCCTTTATAAAATGCCCTTGCAAGACCTTCACAAAAAACATCCGCATCCTTAAATTGTGGTTCAATACAGATATTACCAGAGGAATTCATATATCCGAACTTACGATAGTCTTTAATCAGCGCCATTCCTTCGGTAAAACCTGTGATTTGAAAATCAACCGGTTTAAATAAAAACACTCCTGTTTTATCAATAATGCCGTAACTTAATTTCATTCTGACAATCGAGTAACCATTTGAAAAATCAGTTGCCTCATTGTATTTAGCAGGGATGATGATAAATCCTTTTGTATCCATAAACCCGAATTTGAGGCGATCGCGAAACCTGAAAACATTTTCCTGCGGAGCATAGATAATACTCGCTGTTTCCTTAGGTTCTATAAATTCCAGCAATAGCGAATATACGAAATCGAATTTCATGTCAATGATAATTTCATTTCTATCATTGATCAAACCCCAATCGTCATTTAGTCTTGCGAATGCTACATGTTGTTGCGAAATGGCGAAATTGATTTTACTCAGAAGAAAGAGAAATAAGATTTTTCTGATCATAAAAAGCGTTTTTCAGTTTTTCTTATTTCCAAAATTATGGTTTTTTATCTCAATATTTCATTAAAGAGAAAAATATTCATTATTCAAATCCGACCAGGCAAAAATGGTGTTATTTCCTCGTCAGACGAGTGAGAGAAATTACTGGATATTCATAAACCCGCTAAACATCAGCCACAACTCAATTTCGTTTTCAAACCCTTCGAAAGCAGGTAAATTCAATTCATCGTTGTAAAGTACGCCATTCAAGCTAAAGATACGGTATCCTTTGGCGTTGCCTGCTTCGGGTCTGGAGATCAGCATATCGAACATGACAGGTTCCGACAAATACAAATCGTCATTTTTAAGCTGTAGTTCAACCATAAAGTTTTGCTTTTCCTGTTGCTGGTTGATGATATCACTTATCGGGAAAGTTCCTTGCAGGGTAAACTTTCGTTTGTTGGTGGTGGTATCATCCCGGTCTTCCAAATCCATATCCGTATTTACAAAATCATCGTTTTCTAAATATGTAATGAACTCCCCCGATTTGTAATCGAGCCTCACGTTTATATTCTTGTTTTCCCATTCAAACCGTTCACCGTTTTTCACTCCGGCGATTTTCATTACTGAAGTATAAGTCAGGTATTGGGATTGCTGCGCAAACAGTATTGTTACCCAAACGAAAAGCAGTACTAAAATCAATATTTTTTTCATCGAATTTGCTTTAATGTTAACTTGAAGAATACAGTTGTAAAGATAAGTAAAAGGTTAAAGAATTATTAAATTCACTTTTTTAATTTTCATTAAGTCAGGTTAATTTTTGCATGGCTGCTAACTTGTTTGTGTATGCTTCGTGGCGAAGTTACAGGCTATTTATGGATTCACAATACCAGCTGATGCCGTTTTCTTTATGCTTAAGCATCCTGACCAAATGTCAGTAAATTATTGTCCGGATCAAGCATTGCAAATTCTTTTTGCCCCCACGGCTTCATTTGCAAGTAACCCGCCGGGTGAATACTTAATTTCTTTTGCCAGGAATGATTGATAAAGGTTATCAATATCATCAGTCCGGATATAAACCTGTCCATAATTCTCTTCAGTATCCAGTTCTTTAAATTCAAAAAAATGGATTTGTATATTGTCTTTTTGAACCATTAAATAGCCATCGTAATCAGCATTTCCGAATTCTTCAAAGCCGAGCTTGTTTATGTAGTAGTCTCTGGTGACAGCTTTGCTGCGCATGGGTAGTTTGGGACTGATGTCTGTAAGCATAATATTTTCTTTTTTAAATTTTCTAAAATGATAACTGTTATTGCATCAATTGTTATTCCGTGGATCAATGCATTAAATGCCATTTTTATGGAGTAGCGGAACTCACACAGGTATGCAGATTTTGGTTAATTATCCATTTATTATTGACGTCTGCAATTCATGTGATATTTCATTTGCAGTTTTGATTATAAAATCACTTTCACCTGACATAAGCTCAACTTTTTTGTTGGGTAAAACCAGGATAAGTTTATAAACCGTTTTAGTTTCCGTTCTGGTTATGGACAGCACACTCATGTTTTGAGTTTCCCTGGTTTTAATAATTCGCAGGTTAACCAATGACTTTATATTTTCCCATTCTCCCTTTCTGATTGCAAAAATCCCGGTATATTTCTTCAATCTTTTATGATCCGTATCTATTAATATCCCGGATTTTAAAAAAAGGAACAGCAATGAAATGATGAAAAACAAAATCCCTTTCCAGTCTGAAACGATCATTCTCCAAATACCTAAACCAAATAACATAACGCCCAGATAAATAAAATTTTGCGGAAGTTTTCCGGTTTTATAATTCAATATCATTTTCTAATTATTAGTACATCCTGGTTTTCATGTAATCTTCTCTTGTAAACATCATTCTTTTTCCGGCCATTCCTAATCATGGTTCAAAACTACGGATTATTTTGGAAGCTGGCTTGAATACTGTGTCCAACCTGGGAAAGATTTTCTCCAATAAAAGGTTTTATTAGTAACTCCAAAACCAACCAAATCTTCGTAATTTTACAAGGAAATTTTTGAGCTATAAATGTCATCTGATCAATGAAAATAAAAAGAAGATATATTGTTTTAGCTGTTTTTATACTGCTGGCCGGACTGGCATTTTATCCTTCTCCCGAAATTTCGCCCATCCGCTATATTGATCGCCAAAGCGGGGAAATCAAGACAGAAAAAGTCGCCGGAGAAAAGTGGCTTGTGTGGCTATACAACAATCCCATTGGGGAGCTTAGTTTGCATACGCTTGTAAAAAGAAAATTTATTACGTCATGGTATGGTGGAATGATGGATTCCCCATCATCGGTTGACAATATTGACCCATTTGTTAAAGATTATGATGTGGATTTAAGCATCGCCCA
This sequence comes from uncultured Bacteroidales bacterium, assembly GCA_963840975.1. Lineage (GTDB taxonomy): Bacteria > Bacteroidota > Bacteroidia > Bacteroidales > JAADJA01 > JAADJA01. The sequence continues at coordinate 27,692 of CAWJBC010000012.1, forward strand.
AAAGCAGGAATTCAGTTCATTTAATGATTTTTTTACCCGGAAATTAAAACTGGAATTCAGGCCGGTTAACAACGATTCAAATGTTATTGTTTCGCCTGCGGATGGCAAGGTGCTGGCCTATAAAAATATCAGCAAACAGGATTTTATTGTGAAGGGATACAGGTTTAATGTCCGTGAATTTTTAAACGATGAAGATCTTGCTAAGAAATATGAAAATGGAAGTTTAATGCTTTTCAGGCTTTGCCCGATAGATTACCACAGGTTTCATTTTCCGGTGAGCGGGAATATTTCATACCGGACTGCTGTGGACGGAGATTATTATTCCGTCAACCCAATTGCCATCAAAAAGATTGTTGAAGTCTTTTGTGAGAATAAAAGGGAATATGTAACCATTTCGACCCTGGAATTTGGCGATGTGATCATGGCAGAAATTGGTGCAACGATGGTTGGAAGTATTGTTCAAACCTATCAGGGAGAGATGGCTGTAAAAGGGGAAGAAAAAGGATATTTTAAATTTGGCGGGTCTTCCGTCGTTTTGCTATTTGAAAATGGCAGGGTGAGAATTGATGATGATTTATTGATAAATACTGAAAAGGGTCTTGAAACTTCCATCCTGATGGGTGAAAAGATTGGGGCTTGTGCCCCGACCATTCGAAGCCTTACTTATTCTGCAATGTATTAGTCTTCAATCTTTAATGTTTCAATTATTTCATAGAAAAACAAGTTGTATTGTTCATTCACATTGGTATAAAGATCCAGTCTAAAAATTTCATTCTTTCTTTGAATAAATAATTCTGATTTTACTCCGGTGTATCCTCCTTCTTTATTTTCATAATTTGCAATAAAAGAACTGTAACCTTCAAAATCATATGATTTAATTGAAATATCGGTCTTTTGATAAGTTGTCATATTGTCTATAATGATTTTGTTTATAAAGTCTTCTATATTTAGGTTTTCAGAATTATCATATATTGTTAGACAATAGATCGGAACCCAATCATTTCCAAATGTAACGGAGTACTTCTTCACATCAAAACTAAATCGTAAAGGTCCTTTTTCTTTTATGGTTTCTTTCCAACTTTCAGAAATTGATCCTCTTGTTTCAATTTCAGTACAATAATCAGGGAATTTGATGCTGAAATGATTTTCTTTACTTTTAAAAGATTTCCAGTTCTCTTTTTCATCTTGAGAATATGATTGGATGCTAAAGAGTACTATTATTAAGGTCAGGAAGATTATTTTCATTTTTCTTTTCATTAATATTATATATTGCCCAACGGCCGACGATATGACAAGTGCGGGACTAGATTGTACTGCATTTTCAAGCCAGCACAAATATATATAAAGATTCCAAATGTTTCAACGATCACGTTAACCCCGCATTTGTTATATCGTTTGTTAGCATTAGTAGTTCGTTTCTTTAAAGCTATTTCCACCGACATATAAGTCAAAGTCTATAGAAAGTCCAAGCATATTCATTCGTCTTATGGCGTCTTTATCAATGTTGGGTCCTCCTATCATTCCATTCCCGTTATGTATGTCCATCGCAACTTGAATATATCCATTTGCTTTTTCAGCAAGTTGTTTAATTCCATCATTGTCTTGTTCCAAAAAATCAAGGAGTTTCTTCAGCTTATCTTCAAATTCATCAGGCTCCGGATTGGGTAAAATTTCAAATGAACTGAACTTGTAAGCTGATCTACCATTCTTTCTCAAGTCTCCCTTATTCCAGCCACCAGTTGGTGTCAGTTTGGTCATTGTTCGTAATTCGTTAGCTGTCAAAATTTCAGATGTTGCTCTAAAATAAACTCTATGATACGCTTCTGTCCCAACATTGATAATTTGATTTAATGTCGTGTTAATGTAAACTGCAAAGTAAAATTGTTCGTCAAGAATTGGCAGATAAGCAATTATTAAACCGTCATTGGTTTCACGGTCGATGCGGTCAACTTTAAGTTTTTTGTCAACGTAAATTGGACTGTGAATTTCCAGATACTGTTCAGTCGTTCCAAGTGTCTTTTCCTTGAATTCTTTTTCTATCAGTTCTATGATTTGTTCGTCTGTCATACTATTAATGCTAACTCGTTTTACCTGTATATTTTATACTGTTTAACCTCTCCCCTCCCGGGATAGCTGTATATTTCCATTGCTTTTATCCGTGCTTCTAATTTCATAAGGTGCTTTAACCAGTCCCCCCAGCAAATATATAAACTTCTTCAATAATCTAAATCAATTGGGATTAGTTTTTATCATTCTGGGGATTAACAGGCAGGGAGGGAAGCTTTGCAATCCGCCGCGTAGGATTTCATCGCCCGTCCCGACACTTTCGTCGGGATTGGGTCTCGCGCCCCGACCACACGAAGCCTTACTTATTAGGCTAAGTCGTTTTTTTACAAATCATTATAAACAATGGGTATTTATAAACTTTTTCATCAACCATTTTTTCAATTATAAAACATTCTTTATAATAAGCAAGCTTGAATCCGACTTTTAACAATTTTCCGTTAAGGTCATCTTTGTCAAATCCATTGTGACCATCAAAGTCATCCTCGTGCGAATGAAATGAGCCGTCTTCTTTAACCAAATCGCCAATGCATAAAAATCCATTGGGCTCCAGTATCGAATTGAATACCTTTAATGTCCTACTAATATCAGGTATATGATGAAGTGTCATTAAGGTATAAATCACATCCGTTTTTGGAAACGGTACATCTCTCTCAAACTTATCTATCAGAAGTGGAATAAAATTTTTAATACCTCCTTTTTTTATTTTTTCTTTCAAAACATTAATCATTCCCTCTGAATTGTCAGCAAGAGTTATCGTTTTAAAATCATCCTTAAGTTTGAAACTCAGCAATCCGGTTCCGCAACCAAATTCAAGTGCATTCAGCTTTTTATCCGGTTGAATAAAGTCATTTATTTCTTTTGCGAAAACCGCAGCTCTCTCAACCTTTTGCGGGTCATTGTCCCATTCCTGAGCCTTTTTATCAAAACACATACTGTAAATTCTGTTTATTTAAATTTATATACTTAATAATTCACTAAAATCAAAACTATGTCGAAGTCTGCCTGCAACAATGCAGCCTAACGTTCAGTAAAAGAATAGTAGCCGACAGTGTGCCACTTTCCTGTCAAAATACACAAAAGTTGAAGCGGGCTACGACTCTTGATTTTAATACTAAACCGGCCATTATTTTTAAACATTGTTATGAGCTTTTTTTCTCCTCAATATTTTCAAAATACGGTTATATACTATTTCTGATAAGTTCCAGTTGTACCCTTCAAAATCAACTGTGTTGGTAAATTGAATGACTACTGCATCTAAATCGTTATGGTATTTGGCAATAGTTTGGTAGCCAGGAATCAATCCGGTATGCTCATACCTATAAATCGAGGAGTAAATTTCCTGCTCTTTTTTATCATTAAACACTGAGCCATCGTTTAAAGCTCTAATAAATTTACCTAAGTCATCTGCCGTGGCCAACATCGAACCAATATCATCTGTTTTCAAATCGGAATCGTAGCCAACATAGTAACCACTCATTACCTCATCCATGTTTACATCGTGAATAGAACCATAAGTGTGGTTTAGATTCAGAGGCTTTAAAATTTCTTCCTGAATATATTGGAATTGATTATACCCAAGTACTTTATCCATAATTCTGCCAAGCAATAAATAATTTGTATTACAATATTCATAGTCTTCATTTGGTTCAAAATTAGCCGGTAAATCAAGAACCAAGGCAAGCTTTTCATCATCATTTTCTTTTGGGGCTACCCAATAATTTTTTGTGTCGGTATAATTGGGAATGCCACTTCTATGCTGCACCATCATTCTCAAGGATATTTTATCAGCATTTTCAATTCTTCCTTTCAATTCCGGCAAATAATCGGCAAGGGTTTTGTCCAACGATAGCTTGCCGCTGCTTGCAAGTTTGGCAACAGCCAAGGCATTATAGAGTTTACCCACACTGGCTATTTTGAATAATGCATGAGGGTCCGCGGGGATTTTGTTTTCTTTGTTTTTATAACCGGCAGCGTAAAAAGCAGGCTCCGTTCCGCCTTCATCTACATAAACAATAATTCCGTCAAATCCGATATGTATAGCTTCATTTACCTGTTCCTGAACGGTGTCGGGAAGTGGCTTTATCCATGCTTTTACCAATGGCCAGGGGACATAGAATAGGGAAATAATAGTTCCCAGGAGCAATACAATTCTGATTATTTGTTTTGTTCGTTTCTTCTTCATATCATTTTAAAATTGAATTTTCTTTTAAAATTGTCCATAACTCTTTTATCCCAGTATCTCAAGTTGGGTTATTCAGAATATGCTTTGTTGCCAACCGTAAATTTTGGAAATGTTTATTTTTTTTAATTATGTACTATTGAATAGGTTCATTCCAGCAAATATACAAACTTCTTCAATAATCTGTTTAACCGCTCCCCTCCCTGGATAGCAGTATATTTCCATTGCTTTTATCCGTGCTTCTAATTTCATAAGGTGCTTTAACCAGTCCCCCCAGCAAATATATAAACTTCTTCAATAAACTAAATCAATTAGGATTAGTTTTTATCATTCTGGGGATTAACAGGCAGGGAGGGAAGCTTTGCAATCCGCCGCGTAGGATTTCATCGCCCGTCCCGACACTTTCGTCGGGATTGGGTCTCGCGCCCCGGTCACACGAAGCCTTAATTATTAGGCTAAGTTGTTTTTTTACAAATCATTATAAACAATGGGTATTTATAAACTTTTTCATCAACCCTTTTTTCAATTACAAAACATTCTTTATAATAGGCAGGCTTGAATCCGATTCTTAACAATAATCCGCTAAGCTCATCTTTGTCAAATCCATTGTGGCCATCAAAGTCATCCTCGTGCGAATGAAATGAGCCGTCTTCTTTAACCAAATCGCCAATGCATAAAAATCCATTGGGCTCCAGTATCGAATTAAATACCTTTAATGTCCTACTAATATCAGGTATATGATGAAGTGTCATTAAGGTATAAATCACATCCGTTTTTGGAAACGGTACATCTCTCTCAAACTTATCTGTCAGAAGTGGAATAAAATTTTTAATACCTCCTTTTTTTATTTTTTCTTTTAAAACATTAATCATTCCCTCTGAATTGTCAGCAAGAGTTATCGTTTTAAAAACATCCTTAAGTTTGAAACTCAGCAATCCGGTTCCGCAACCAAATTCAAGTGCATTCAGCTTTTTATCCGGTTGAATAAAGTCATTTATTTCTTTTGCGAAAACCGCAGCTCTTTCAACCTTTTGCGGGTCATTGTCCCATTCTTGAGCCTTTTTATCAAAACACATACTGTAAATTCTGTTTATTTAAATTTATATACTTAATAATTCACTAAAATCAAAACTATGTCGAAGTCTGCCTGCAACAGTGCAGCCTATCGTTCAGTAAAAGAATAGTAGCCGACTGTGTGCCACTTTCCTGTCAAAATACACAAAAGTTGAAGCGGGCTACGACTCTTGATTTTAATACTAAACCGGCCATTATTTTTAAACATTGTTATGAGCTTTTTTTCTCCTCAATATTTTCAAAATACGGTTATATACTATTTCTGATAAGTTCCAGTTGTACCCTTCAAAATCAACTGTGTTGGTAAATTGAATGACTACTGCATCTAAATCGTTATGGTATTTGGCAATAGTTTGGTAGCCAGGAATCAATCCGGTATGCTCATACCTATAAATCGAGGAGTAAATTTCCTGCTCTTTTTTATCATTAAACACTGAGCCATCGTTTAAAGCTCTAATAAATTTACCTAAGTCATCTGCCGTGGCCAACATCGAACCAATATCATCTGTTTTCAAATCGGAATCGTAGCCAACATAGTAACCACTCATTACCTCATCCATGTTTACATCGTGAATAGAACCATAAGTGTGGTTTAGATTCAGAGGCTTTAAAATTTCTTCCTGAATATATTGGAATTGATTATACCCAAGTACTTTATCCATAATTCTGCCAAGCAATAAATAATTTGTATTACAATATTCATAGTCTTCATTTGGTTCAAAATTGGCCGGTAAATCAAGAACCAAGGCAAGCTTTTCATCATCATTTTCTTTTGGGGCTACCCAATAATTTTTTGTGTCGGTATAATTGGGAATGCCACTTCTATGCTGCACCATCATTCTCAAGGATATTTTATCAGCATTTTCAATTCTTCCTTTCAATTCCGGCAAATAATCGGCAAGGGTTTTGTCCAACGATAGCTTGCCGCTGCTTGCAAGTTTGGCAACAGCCAAGGCATTATAGAGTTTACCCACACTGGCTATTTTGAATAATGCATGAGGGTCCGCCGGGATTTTGTTTTCTTTGTTTTTATAACCGGCAGCATAAAAAGCAGGCTCCGTTCCGCCTTCATCTACATAAACAATAATTCCGTCAAATCCGATATTTATAGCTTCATTTACCTGTTCCTGAACGGTGTCGGGAAGTGGCTTTATCCATGCTTTTACCAATGGCCAGGGGACATAGAATAGGGAAATAATAGTTCCCAGGAGCAATACAATTCTGATTATTTGTTTTGTTCGTTTCTTCTTCATATCATTTTAAAATTGAATTTTCTTTTAAAATTGTCCATAACTCTTTTATCCCAGTATCTCAAGTTGGGTTATTCAGAATATGCTTTGTTGCCAACCGTAAATTTTGGAAATGTTTATTTTTTTTAATTATGTACTATTGAATAGGTTCATTCCAGCAAATATACAAACTTCTTCAATAATCTAAATCAATTACGATTAGTTTTTGTTACCCCGGGGGATTAACAGGCAGAGCAGGATTGGGTCTCGTGCCCCGGCCATACGAAGGCTTACTTATAATAGCCCGTCGTTTAGATTCCCATTTTTATTATCAGCCAACAAATTATGAATAATGCTATAGCTCCAATTAGTCTGTTTACAAAAGTATGACCTGTCATGTCAAACCAGTCATCTGATTGTTCCGGCCCGTTTAAATATTCTTTAAATGTATATTTTCTTTTATTTGCTATTGTGCGCCAAATTGTTCCGTACAACCATCTCACGACGGCTCCTATAAAATTAAATATTAGTGCTCCAAACGCCATTTAGTAAAAATGCCAAAATAACTTCCTCGATTCAAAAGTTGAAGATAACCAATCTACAACATCAAAATAATTACTATTTCGTCCCTACCGGGACTTATTCAAATTTTTATATTTCTTTCTACCAAGATGTTATCCCTGACGGGATAGTCCCAGAGGGACGGAATATTGGTAGAATCGTTAGCGACAGGTAATCAAGTCCCATAGGGACGAAATTATTATCACAGATTCCTTTATTACTCTGAATCTTTTTCCATTGATTTTGCTTTGAAATGCAAAATATCAAACAGAGTTTCGAGGAAGTTATTTTGAAAGTTTCACTTATCAATTCAATTATTTAATAACTGAAATTTCATTAAGTCTTCCAAACGGTTCGTTCCAGCAAATATAGTTACTTCTTCAATAATCTAAATCAATTACGATTAGTTTTTGTTACCCCGGGGAATTAACAGGGAGGAAGTGATTGGGTTTCATGCCCCGGCCATACGAAGGCTTACTTATAATAGCCCGTCGTTTATATTCCCATTTTTATTATCAGCCAACAAATTATGAATAATGCTATAGCTCCAATTAGTCTGTTTACAAAAGTATGACCTGTCATGTCAAACCAGTCATCTGATTGTTCCGGCCCGTTTAAATATTCTTTAAATGTATATTTTCTTTTATTTGCTATTGTGCGCCAAATTGTTCCGTACAACCATCTCACGACGGCTCCTATAAAATTAAATATTAGTGCTCCAAACGCCATTTAGTAAAAATGCCAAAATAACTTCCTCGATTCAAAAGTTGAAGATAACCAATCTACAACATCAAAATAATTACTATTTCGTCCCTACCGGGACTTATTCAAATTTTTATATTTCTTTCTACCAAGATGTTATCCCTGACGGGATAGTCCCAGAGGGACGGAATATTGGTAGAATCGTTAGCGACAGGTAATCAAGTCCCATAGGGACGAAATTATTATCACAGATTCCTTTATTACTCTGAATCTTTTTCCATTGATTTTGCTTTGAAATGCAAAATATCAAACAGAGTTTCGAGGAAGTTATTTTGAAAGTTTCACTTATCAATTATTTTATAACTGAAATTTCATTAAGTCTTCCAAACGGTTCGTTCCAGCAAATATAGTTACTTCTTCAATAATCTAAATCAATTGGGATAAGTTTTTATTATTCCGGGGGATTAACAGGGAGGAAGTGATTGGGTTTCATGCCCCGGCCATACGAAGCCTTACTTATAATAGCCCGTCGTTTATATTCCCATTTTTATTATCAGCCAACAAATTATGAATAATGCTATAGCTCCAATTAGTCTGTTTACAAAAGTATGACCTGTCATGTCAAACCAGTCATCTGATTGTTCCGGCCCGTTTAAATATTCTTTAAATGTATATTTTCTTTTATTTGCTATTGTGCGCCAAATTGTTCCGTACAACCATCTCACGACGGCTCCTATAAAATTAAATATTAGTGCTCCAAACGCCATTTAGTAAAAATGCCAAAATAACTTCCTCGATTCAAAAGTTGAAGATAACCAATCTACAACATCAAAATAATTACTATTTCGTCCCTACCGGGACTTATTCAAATTTTTATATTTCTTTCTACCAAGATGTTATCCCTGACGGGATAGTCCCAGAGGGACGGAATATTGGTAGAATCGTTAGCGACAGGTAATCAAGTCCCATAGGGACGAAATTATTATCACAGATTCCTTTATTACTCTGAATCTTTTTCCATTGATTTTGCTTTGAAATGCAAAATATCAAACAGAGTTTCGAGGAAGTTATTTTGAAAGTTTCACTTATCAATTATTTAATAACTGAAATTTCATTAAGTCTTCCAAACGGTTCGTTCCAGCAAATATAGTTACTTCTTCAATAATCTAAATCAATTGGGATTAGTTTTTATTACCCCGGGGGATTAACAGGAAGGGAGGATTGGGTCTCGTGCCCCGGCCACACGAAGCCTTACTTATTAGCGGCTGGTTTAGTTTGCTTTTTGAATCTTGTCATAATCAATTAAAGCCAATTTTATGCTCGAAATTACCAGGCCGGGTTCATCCGTTTGAACAAAATGGCTTGAGTTTGAACAATAAAAGAGCTTTCCATATTTCAGGGGATATAAAAGTTCCAGCCACCTTTTCATTTGGATGTTGCTATTAATTCTCCACATCTTTTCCCTGTCGTAAATTGTTGGTGGTTCAGAATCAGAAAAACCACCTGCCTTAATAAAATATACTGGCACGTCTGGCAAAGGGTTCCTGTCGCACTCTGCAAAATCTGTTTGGGTCAATTGCCTTGATATTTTAACTTCTTCCACATAATACTTGGGCATTTCTGTATAGAGTTTTTCAATAAAATTCTCATATGGTTGCCCAAATATAGAATCAATCTGATACTGGGTGAGCCCGATTTCCAGGTAAGGCTGATCGCCCATCTCTCCCTTTTTAGTAAAATCAATGGGGTCAATAAAAATAAGGCCCGCTATTTCATCGGGGTAGTATGAGGCAAAACTTCTAATATAGGCTCCGCCAAAAGAATGTGATACCAATAAATAAGGTGGTTTTAACCCTTTCTCCAATAGCATTTTTCTCAAATTATTAACAATATGCTCAGTTGCAGGAGGCAGGCTGTCGTCTTCGGACTCTCCAATCCTTGGGCGGTTATAGGCAAAAACAGCATTTGTTTTTGAAACTTCATCAATTATAGTTTTCCACCTGTCATAGGTGTCGGCCATTCCATTTTCAAATACAATTACCGGTTTATTTATTTGGTTATTATTCATACCGGTTGTATAAACTTCAACCTTGTATCCATTTATAGTTATAAAGTCTGTGTTGGCAAAAGCCTTGTCCTTGTTTGCCTTAACTAATTCAATAAGGGGTTCCCACCTGCTATCCTTGTACAACGATTTTAAATCCGGGTCCGACTTTATATGCCCATAATTGGTGTAATCCATTAATGTTGCAATGTAATTTAAATAAAAGAATGCGCTATCCGCATTGTTTGCTAAAGCATAAGAACATGCGGCATTATAACGATGGTTCATTGTTATCTTCGCATCCGGGGCAGTAAAGGCAGCAGAAAACGCAAGTGCGGAGTTCGCATAGTCCTTTACCTGGTAAAGGGAGTCTGCTTTTCTGATAAGAACATCATACTTCTGATGATTTTTCTGAGCAAGTAAAGATGTTGCTGAAATCAAGAGGGCGAGTAACAAAGTTGTCGTTTTCATATCTTTCATTTGATAAGGGTTTTCAAATCAACTT
>CAWJBC010000013.1:0-69778 GCA_963840975.1 uncultured Bacteroidales bacterium
ACAAGAAAAAGAACATGCTTCAGCGGATGGATTCCATCACCAACTGGAAGCTCGAGCGGGGCCGCTCCACTTTAATGCCTTTCATAGCCCCGTCCTATACACCGGAAACATCTGTGATGCTTACGCTGGGAGGTTTATATACATTTAAGATCAGTCCTGATAATAAATTATTGTCCCGGTCGTCAGTGCCTTTTTCCATTGGGTACAGCACCAACGGATCATTGCTCATCAGCATCAAAGCCAATATTTACGGGCTGAGCGACAAGCTTCGGTTTACAGGCGAATACTGGAACAAAAACATGCCCGATAATTACTGGGGTGTGGGTTATGAAAAGGGTCGCTATAACCCTCAGTCGGATTCCACAACAGCGTATCACCGGAACTGGCAGCAATTTAAATTCAAAGTCGCCTATAAAGTTGCTGGTAATTTTTATATTGGCGTTAATTACGATTATAACAGTACAGTGGCATCCGAAGTGAATGAAGTGATGGCAGCCGATTCGAACTACCTGCTTCACGGACCTGATGTTTTTAATTCAGGGTTTGGGTTAGTGTGGCGATACGACAGCCGCGACTTTCCGGAAAACGCTTACAAAGGAATGTTGATTGAACTGGCGGGCACCGGTTACGGAAAGCATACCAGCAGCAACAACATTTTCCAGGTATATGAGCTGGATTACAGGCAGTACCAGGAAATCATCAGAAAAGGCAGCACCCTTGCATGGCAGATAAAAACCAGGTTAAGCTATGGCGATGTCCCCTGGACCGACCTTTCGATGATCGGGACACCTTTTGATTTGAGGGGCTACACCTGGGGCCAGTACAGGGATTATTCCGCCCTGTTTATACTATCTGAATATAGGTATATGCTTCCTCGAAAAAAGCCCAATGGAAGGGGCGATATGTACGGGCCATTTGGTTTTGTGTTATGGGGTGGTACCGGATCGGTAAGCGAGGATTATGGTGATTTTAGCTATTGGATTCCCAACGGAGGCGTCGGGCTTCGTTTTGAGATACAGAAAAGAATGAATCTCAGGATTGATTATGGCATGGGCGTCAATTCAAATGCCTTTTATATCAGTTTTAATGAGGCATTTTAGTTCAATTAATACTTAGTAGTAAGTATTATTGTTTTTATTTTTCAATGTTTAAGATGTTGGGCATTTTAATTATTATTTTTGCCCACGATTAAAGATCATACTTATAAAAATATTATTTTAAAAGAAATCAATATGAAAAAAGCATTTATCAAATTTGCATTTGTTGCAGGTATTGCAGTTGCAATGACAGCCTGTTATCCGGGCGGTCTTGAAACCACCTCCGATACGGATCTCGTGTATACCAATTATGCTCCTGAATATAATTTTGCTGGAGTAAAAACTTACCATGTCGCCGATTCCATTCAGCACATCGTTGACGAAGGTGATGACATTAACTATTCGTACGATAATCTAATTATAAGTGAAATTAAATCCAATCTTGATGCTCTTGGCTGGACTGAGTTCGATTCAACTCTTTTCCCTGAGCAAAATCCTGATATATCAGTTGTTACATCTATCCTTGTAACCACTACTTACAACATTTATACATATCCCTGGTATCCTTATTGGGGTTGGGGATGGTATAAGAATTCCAAAAGCACCGATTATTACGATTATGGCTGGTATTATCCCTGGTACGGGACCACTTATGTTACTTCATACACTACAGGTACAGTTGCTATGCTTATGTTTGATCCGAGCAAAGCGGATACAACAAATAAATTGATTAACCTTTCCTGGGCAGGAATACTGAATGGTTTAGCCGGATCAGGAGGTTCTGAAACCAAAACCAGGTTGTCGCAAGGTATTGACCAGGCGTTCGTACAATCTCCTTATTTAAAGGGCAACTAATTTATTAATCTGATAAAATTAAGTATTATGAAATATTTTATAACCGTTATAGCAGTTGCATTATTGACCATAGCAGCACAATCACAGGGTTTATATACCCTGAATTACACCGTAGGTTTTGGAGCAGGCAAAACAGCCGATTTTATCGGCAGTCCCAGCTTCAGAGGATTAACCTTTGATGGACGGGGATTTATCTCTGACCAGTTTTCTGTAGGAGGATATTTTAACTGGCAAACATTTTACGATGAGCTTTCCGGAGCATCCTATACCGATGGCACAGCAACCCTTACCGGAAACCAATACAGGTATATCAATGCTTTTCCAATGTTAGTACAGGCACATTATTATTTTGGCACCGACGAATATGCTCCCCGTGCTTATGCTGGAGCCGGATTAGGAACCTACAAAATGATCCAGCGGGTTGACGCAGGTGTTTGGACAGTCGAAGAAAATCACTGGCATTTTGGTATGTCGCCCGAGGTTGGTCTGTTGTATCCGGTTGGAATGGGCTCCCAGCTCAATATTAACCTGAAATACCACTGGGTTCTTGGTACGGATGATACCATAGATTACTCCTGGTTCGGTTTGAGTGTGGGATTTGCATGGGGAGACTAAAGACAGTTCAAAGTTTAAGGTTCGATGTTTAAAGTTTTAAAAAAAGATAAAATGAAAAAAATATTCAAAATTTCAGGATTGATGATTTTTGTTATCCTCCTGACACATTCCTCATTAACAATAGGACAAGGTATGGTCGAAATTTCTCCCTTTGGCGGATATATGTTCGGCGGTAGTTTGAATTGTTATGAAGGAAAAATAAAAGTTGACAACAATGCTAATTACGGGGTTGCCGTAGATTTCAAAGTGGCAAAAGATACCCAGTTAGAATTGATGTGGACACAAATGAATACTTCCGGGAGGTTTGAGCCTTATTACGGGTATTTGCAATATCAAGGCGAGTTTGACATGAACGTTGGTTACATTCAAATAGGAAGTGTCAGGGAATTTGATATGGACAATGTTAAGCCGTTTGGTGTTTTTTCACTTGGAACCACCTATTTTATCCCAAAGGATGTCACTTTTGACGATGATAGTTATTTTTCGCCGGGAACTACTATTGATCCTGCATGGAAGTTCTCAATGATACTTGGTGGAGGTGCTAAAATTTGGTTATCCGACCGGGTTGGTATCAGGCTTCAGGGCAATCTGATGCTGCCTATGTTTTGGAGCAGTACAGGATTTGCAATTGGAACCGGCGGAGGCGGATTTTATGTTGGGGGAGGTACCTCTATGGTTCAGGGCGACTTTACCGGCGGTTTGATTTTCGCGCTTGGTGATTAAGTTACCCAGAAAATTATAAAGAGCCTGCCCGGAAGAGCGGGCTTTTTTTTTATACAAAATGTTCCTGAATCTTAATCGAAAATTATAGATTCATCTGTGATTCGGGTTTTGCTTATCCCAACCGGCTTTCCAATTCGGACTAACCCGGAACAATATTTTGGCTGAACCACAATCTGTAAATCCCTGTATCGTTTTCAATCAGGGATTTGGGAAACTTTTAGATTGTTTAGGATCAAAAAATCATTTTTATCGGAATTATTAACTTCATGATCGAAATTTAAATCACTTGTTGTGTAACCCGATAACCCGGCTTCATTCATCCAGTTGGTAGTTCTGTCAGCTTCGTTAATTATGTTATTTCCATCAATGTCCCCTACTATCATGCCCCAGATATTAGGCACAATTTCTTTATGTCCGGAAAGATCACCATAAATCTGACCTGCGTTATTCGAGAAATCGTAAGTATATAAATTATTTGACCCGGTTAAAGGATGGGCACTGATTATACCCAGATGATTTCGATGCCAGATAACTACAAACAATTGTTGAGTAATTGAATTGTTGAACAGGAGATTTGAGACTCCGTCCAACCCCACTACAGAACCATTCCTTAAAAGAAATGCCGCCTGTCGCCCTATGCGGGTCAGTGAAGTAGCTGAGGGAGCATCTGCGGCATCACGCAATTCAACCAAAACCCAATCCACAATATCACTGTTAGGGAGGTTGGCGACCATTTCAGTTCCATTATAATTCCATGGTGCTGAATTATAAGGTTGAGTTAAAGGTATTGAACCCGTAGTATTCAAGTCTGTTGTCATTTGTGCTCCCGAATATGGACCTTCCAAAAAGACATGAATTCCGAGATTGATACCAGTTGAGTTATCACCCACTAAGTAAATAGTTCCGCTTGAGTAACCGGCGATATAGATATTACCATTTACATCTTCACCAAAGGTACTGAAATTGTTCCCTGTGAATTGCCCAAATTCTTCAACAACCCATGTCCCTTCCTCCTTATGGATTGTCCAAATCCTGTCCGAACAGTAATCCGCAAAAAAGTACTTGCCATACATAGCAGGGAATTGAGAACCCCGGTAAACAAATCCACCTGTTATTGAACAGCCAAAACTGTGCGAATACTGATGGATTGGGAAGGTGTACGATCCGGCTCCGCCACATCCGCTGGTATTGTAGGGATTGTTCCCTTCATAGCATCTCCATCCATAGTTCTCACCTCCCGGACTTGATAGCGGTTGAAAATCAATTTCCTCATAAGCATTCTGCCCCACGTCCCCTATCCATAAATCACCGGTGAAGCGATCAAAGCTGAATCGCCAGGGATTTCTTAGTCCCAACGCCCATATTTCGCTCAATGCTGAGGGGTTATTGTAATAAGGATTGGTTTCAGGGATAGCATAAGGGTTTCCCTGATCAACATCAATTCGCAAAATCTTTCCAAGATATTCCATCAAGTTTTGTGCTCGGTTGTCAGGGTCACCTCCTGCACCACCATCGCCAAGACCTATGTATAAATAACCATCAGGTCCAAAACACAAATCACCCCCATTGTGATTGGTAAAGGGCTGATATATTGTAAGTAATTTCTTTTCGCTTAAGGGGTCTGCTAAATCAGGATTTGACAGGCTAACAGAAAACCGCGAGATATGTGTGCTATCGCCAATTCCTGTATAATTCACATAAAAGAACCCGCTGTCAGGATATTGAGGATGAAATGCAAGCCCAAGCAAGCCCTGTTCATTACCAGAGGAATTTACCCTGGCATCAATATCAAGAAATGGAACCGGGTTCGTCGTCCCAGCATTGTCAACAATATAAATAAATCCGGTCTTTCTTACAACAAACAAACGGCTATCTCCGGCATTGGTAATGCAAACAGGATCATCAAAACCGGAAGCAAAAGTTGTAAGACTGTTAATTGGTTGAGCCTGGGCTGTTGCTATTGTAAAGCATGTGTATAAGCAAATGAGTAGTTTGTGAGTTGTTTTCATAGAACAAGAGTTTTAATCTCATATCAGTATTTATAGTAGTACATAAGTAACAACCTGGTACATAGGTTTGTTTAATTAAGAAAAGAAAGATTCATTTTAATATCCGTCAGAAATACAGCATCGCCTCTCCTGTCATAATACCTAAGTGAAACTTTCAAAATAACTTCCCCGAAACTCTATCTGATATTTTGCATTTCAAATTAAAATCATTTGAAAAAAATTTAGAGCAATAAATGAATCTGTGTTAATAATGTCGTCCCTAACGGGACTTGATTACCTGCCGCTAACTTTTCTACCAATATTCCGTCCGCCAACTGGCGGACTATCCCGATAGGGATAACATATTGGTAGAAAGAAATATAAAAAGTTGAACAAGTCCCGTCAGGGACGAAATAGTAATTATCCTGATGGCAGGAAGATTTGCTATCTTCAACTTTTGAATTAGGGAAGTTATTTTGGAATCTTTACTAAGTGATTTTCAATGTGAAAATCCTTAAATTATTCCATGCCCAATTGAACAGGACAATGTAAATATTTGAAGGGTAACTATTCACCCTGTAAGGATATCGCCAGAAGCGAGACCCGCAGATTACGCGGATAAACGCAGAAAATAGTGACTGAAAAAGAAATTTATTTCTCAAATCATCGGGGAAAAAGTAAGCTATACTTGTAAATCGTAATACCGCTTTTATTTCTGAAAGGATATTCAGAAAAGTAAATACAAAAAAAAAGAGAGAAATCACTTCCTCTCTTAATTAAGGTAAAAAACTTATGCACTCAACCGTTTACGGTCAATCAACATACGTTTTAGGGCAAACCATTTTCAGGCTGTTACTGTTTTGCGGGATTTGGATGAGCAATTTTCTTTAAACTCTCCTGATAATTGAACGGTTTGTAAAATGGATTTTCTTTGTTGTGACATTTTTCGCACAATTTCTGATCGGGTATGATCATACCATTTTTTATAGATAATGCCTGATCCTTCATAATTGTGTTGGTTTTATAGGCGCTGCCCGGACCATGACAAGATTCGCACGAAACACCTTCTGCAACTGTAATTCCTGCGTGAAGGCTTTCTTTAACGCTTCCGGCAGTTGAATGGCATTTTAAGCAACTGGGTTCTTTCGTTGGATCAGCGATATTGTGTTCCTTGGCATAAGCTAAAGACTTCTCATTACTCAATGATTTCATGGCGCTGGAATGCAATTCTTCTGTCCAAAGTTTATACTGTTGCCCGGTTGCAGGTTTATTATGGCAAATTTTACATTTTGCTGCTCCAACATACTGGAAATCCTGGGCAATAAGGATACTACCGGTAAAAAATACCAGACTTAGAATCAAAAATAATTGTTTGCTTTTCATACTTTTTAAAATTTTAAGTTTAAATTATTTCTACTTTTATACACAAATACTAAAAAACAAAAATTGAAATTAACAACTAACATACCAGAGTTTCAAAATCTTTATAGCTTTTAATTTTTCAATCACAGTGAAAATACTCTTAATTGTTATCATGCTGTAAAGATAAAAATAAATTCAACATTAGTTTTCCGTAAAATCCAATGCGCAACTACCGGTTTTCATCTATAAATACGCTTTTTAATTATTTTTAACAACCTCATTATGCTTATTTTTCAAAGCACAAAAATAAAAAGAAAAACCAAGAAGTATTTTAGAACGTATATAAATTGATATGCAAATATATGAATTATTCATTATTTTGATAATTTCGGCAAGTTTAATTAATTTAGTGAAATGAAAATTAAAATATCTAATTCTTTTTTGAAGCTCGTATTCATCATATACATAGCACTTTTCCTTTCTTCAAATTTTTTACGGGGTCAGGGTAACGATGATTGTTTAGCATGCCATGAGGATCCTGAATTAACAGCTATACGACAGGGCAAAACAGTCTCTTTGTTTGTGAATAATTCCACTTTGGCAAACTCAGTACATAAAGATGTTTTGTGTTCAGGATGTCACCCTGATGCCCTGGTTGATGAATTTCCGCATCCTGAAGTTTTAAATCCTGTAAATTGCGGAAGTTGTCATGATATTGCCCAACAACAGTTTGATAAGGGAATCCATGGTCAGGCACTTCAATTAAAGGCTTTGTATGCACCTGATTGTAAGGAGTGTCATGGAGCGCACACTATCTTATCCTCCGCATCGCCTAAATCGCGGACCTATAAAATGAACATCCCTATCTTATGCGGTAAATGCCACAGGGAAGGCGCTCCGGTTGCAAGAACTTACAATATCAGCGAACATAATATTCTCGAAAATTACAGTCAGAGTATTCATGGTGAAGGTTTATTTAAAAGAGGGCTGATTGTCTCGGCTACATGCAACGATTGTCATGGAAATCACCTGGTATTGCCCCACACAAGTCCCAATTCCACAATTTCCATCAAAAACATTGCAGGTACCTGTATGAAATGTCACGCTGAAATTGAGAATGTTCATACAAAAATCATTAAAAAAGAATTATGGGAAAAAGAACCCGGTGCAATACCTGCATGTACTGACTGCCATCTACCTCATAAGGTGAATGTGCAAAGTATCGTAATGACCATCTCAGACCAGTCATGTTTAAAGTGCCACGAAAAAAGGGATGTTCATAAAACTGTTGATCACACTGTTATTTCGCTAATAGTAAATCCTGATGACATTTCTAATTCAGTGCATAAAAACATTCCATGCGTAAAATGTCATTCGGATGTTTCCACACAACTGAAACGCCCTTGTGAAACTGTCGGGAAAGTTGATTGCTCCAACTGCCATGCTGAAGTTTCAAATGTTTATAATGCCAGCGGGCATGGGAAGGCCTATTTCAGAAAAGAGAAAAATGCGCCTTATTGTACCGATTGTCACGGAACACACATAATTAAGACAAGATACGACGACACAGCGCCAACCTACAGAAGTTCAATTCCAACACTTTGTGGTGAGTGCCACAGGGAAAATGGTAAAGCCCTTGAAAATGCAGATTTAAAAGAAACTAATGCTTTTTATGATTATTCATCCAGCGTTCACGGAAGAGGATTGACTGAAAAAGGGTTATTGCCCAGCGCTGTTTGCACTGATTGCCATTCAACCCATTACATATTGAAGGAGTCGGATGAAAATTCAACTGTCAACCCGAGAAATATCCCTGCAACCTGTGCTTCTTGCCACAAGGGTATTTATGATGATTATGTCAGAAGCGACCATTCCATTACACAGGATGACCATATTAAAAAATATCCAACATGTGCTGATTGTCATAAAGCTCACGTGATCAGCGAGATTGACCAGGATAAGTTTATGGATGAAGTAACCCACCAGTGTGGGACCTGCCACGAAGATGTCGCTGAAACCTATATGGACACATACCATGGAAAAGCATATCAACTGGGGTATCTGAAATCAGCTAAATGCTCCGATTGTCATGGAGCACATAAAATTTATAATGCGAATAATCCCAATTCTTCAGTAGGCACTAAAAACATTGTTGAAACCTGTAAAAAATGCCATCCTGACGCCAACCAAAGATTTACAGGGTATTTAACACACGCTACTCACCATAACAAAACTAAATATCCAATTCTCTATTATACTTTTTGGGGAATGACCTCGCTGCTTGTCGGAGTATTTGGGTTCTTCGGAATTCACTTGTTACTGTGGTTACCACGCTCCATTCAGGGGCTGAAGAAACGCAAAAAACACCGCGATTCACCGGGTGAAAAATATTACATTGTCCGTTTTACAAAAAGCCAGCGAATAACTCACATTTTTGTAATCCTGAGTTTTATTATGTTAGCGCTTACCGGAATGATGCTGAAATTTGCTGGTATGGAGTGGGCAAACCGATTATCCAAATTATTGGGCGGCG
This sequence comes from uncultured Bacteroidales bacterium, assembly GCA_963840975.1. Taxonomy (GTDB): domain Bacteria; phylum Bacteroidota; class Bacteroidia; order Bacteroidales; family JAADJA01; genus JAADJA01. Next base: position 9,114 of record CAWJBC010000013.1, read on the forward strand.
TTTATGTGGCTGGAAATATTCACCGTTTTGCTGCCGTAATAACTTTTGGATACTTTATTTTTCATATTGTATCAATGATCCGGATGAAAATAAAACGGCACATACCCATCATGAGTTTTATTTTCGGAAAAAATTCACTCATGTTTAACAAACAGGATTTAATTGATTTTTGGGGTACAATAAAATGGTTTCTTGGAAGAGGTCCCCGCCCGGAATATGGGCGCTGGACATACTGGGAAAAATTTGATTACATGGCAGTTTTCTGGGGCGTTGCAGTGATTGGTTTTTCAGGTTTAATTCTTTGGTTCCCCGAATATTTTACCCAGGTTTTCCCCGGCTGGCTGATCAATGTCGCCATGATCATTCATAGTGACGAAGCTCTGCTTGCGGTTGGATTTATTTTCACCATCCACTTCTTCAACACACACCTCCGACCTGATGCTTTTCCGATGGACACTGTTATTTTCACCGGTACTGTTCCTTTTGAAGAGTACAAGTACGACAGACCCCGTGAATTTGAAGAACTCAAAAAATCGGGCAGACTGAGGAAAGTTGTTGTAAAGAAAGAACACAAAAGCAAATGGGAAAGACCCATCAAAATTTTTGGTTATTTTTTCCTTTCGGTGGGCATATCCCTGGTTTTATTGATCATCTATTCTATGCTTTTTGGATACAAATAAAGTCAGAAAGTACCGTTTTCGTTATTAAGATTTTCCTAATTCGATTTTAACAATTGCCGGATAATAATGTTATAGTATTTTTGCACCATAAAAAAATTCTAAAAATTTAAAATTAATCGTAATGAATATGCTGAGAACAATTAGATTGCTCGTTTTATTAATTCCTGTGTTTATCCTTTCGTGCCAGAATAGCCAGAATCCATCAAATATAGAGGTTCCCGGTCAAAGTGATCAAAAAGCTGTGGTTAAGGAAGTAATACAAACATCATCCTATACCTATTTATTGGTTGAAAAAAACGATCAGGAACAATGGATTGCCATTAACAAGCAGGAGATGAAAGAAGGGGCTGTCATTTATTTTGAGGAAGGTCTGAAAATGGAAAACTTTACAAGCCCTGAGCTTCAGCGCACCTTTGCAAGTGTGTATTTCGTTCAGGAAATCAGTGATCAACCCATCACACACGATATGCCAAAGGGAATGACGGGAACGGAACCACAGAAACCCGTTCTTAATAAAATGGATATCCGGGTTGAACAGCCCGAAGGAGGTGTTACGATTGGCGAGTTGTATGCAAAACGTGATAGCTACTCAGGCAAAAACGTAAAAGTAAGGGGTAAAGTTACTAAAGTAAATCTGGCCATTTTAGAACGGAACTGGGTTCATATACAGGATGGAACGGCTGATGGGGAGAATTTCGATCTGACCGTCACAACAGATAATGTTCCTCAGGTCGGTGATGTAGTTACTTATACAGGAACTTTAACATTGAATAAAGATTTTGGAAGCGGATATTCCTATGAATTACTTCTCGAAAATGGTATGCCGGTTGAAAATTTATAACTATATTATTCAATCAATTCATTTTTTTCATTCAGTGAACCCCTATTGTAAACTCACTAAATGCCTTAATATAAATCTTTATGGCATTCTGAACAAAGATCTTCTTTCCAGGCACCATCGGGATCGTTGGGGTGGACAAACTCAAGGGAACCATTGACAGATGTTAATTGCAAAGTATCGGGCACTCCCTGTGCAACGATAGAATGGCATAAATTGCAATCGCGGGAGATAACACGCCCGCCTTTTTCCTGGTGACGGTCGTTATGACACCTAAAACAACCGACAAATTCCAGGTGACCGATATTATTTTGATAAGCGCTCCATTTAACTTTCATTTCCGGGAAAACATTTTTCTGAAATTCGTCCTGAATTCCTTTGATGGCTTTATCAATCAAATCCTTTTTTGTGTTGAAAATATCCTCATAGTTTGATTGATAATAATTGTAAACTTCAGTTTGGATATAATTCAATGCACTGTCAGTGGTTGAGAAATTTACGCCAACAACCGTCATCGCCAAAGACTTTATACCGGGAAGCTCTTTAGGGATGTTACCTGCTGTAATGCCGTTATTGATAAACTCAACAGGAGTATGGTAATCGTGCGAAGGGCGGTTATGGCAGTCCATACAATCCATCACCCTGATTTCGAGTGAATCAATTTGTTGTTGTGATAATTTTATCGCTTCATCTTCATAGATAAATGTTTCACCGGTTTTATTATTGGTATATCTCACCCAGGGAATATTCTGACGATCAGGTTCCGTAGCAACATATTCAATTTTTACATCAGGATTGATATGCCAGTGGATACCTTCCTGAAGTCCCAGTGCACTGTAAGCAGGTCCGGTTTTCATCTGAAGGTTGATGTCCCATTCGGTATTATTTTCATCCGAAAGGTAATGCCGTTCAACTACCATCTGCCTGGCATAAAATTTCTGGGGCCAGTGACATTCCTCGCATGTTTCGCGTGCCGGTCGCAAATTACTGATGGGCGTTGGAATGGGTTTTGGATAAGTGCCGAAAGTCACAGCATAAACCTGGTACAAACCAGAAAGTTTGGATCTGACATACCAGTCGGCGCCGGTACCCACATGGCACTCCACACAAGCTACGCGGGCATGTGATGAATTCTGATAAGCTACGTATTCCGGTTTCATTACTTCGTGACAAAGCGTTCCGCAAAACTTAACCGACTCGGTATAATGAAAGGCTTCATAACTGCCGACTGCCGAAAGCAGTAAAAAGAAAACGGAACCGGCTCCAAATATCATAGTTGCGTTTCTCACCTTTGGATCATTGAAGTCAATTTTGGGCCAAACCCTTTCATAAACAACTTTTTGCCGTTTATCCTTTCTGTATTTGATAATCATTCCAATGGGAATGATCAACAATCCGAGTACCAGAAAAGTTGGCAAAACGATCCATAAAAACAATCCAAGATAGGAACTCCCCTGAGCAAATATCATAGAAATAGCAAGGAGAAATCCAAACATGAATAAACTGATGATGGAGATGATAGCTCCGATAAACGAAGTGTAGTTATAAAAGGATTGAGGTAATTTCATAAGGCTTGTTATTTTATATTAAAAAGTAAAAATAAATAAATTTTCCCTCTATCCAGTCAATCGCATGACGACCTTAATTATTTAATGCCACCCGGTGAACATGCTTTTGAAATTACTGAACGCAGTTCTTCCAATGGTGCAGAAATATATATGGATTACCAGAAATACCGAAAGTACAAAACCCGAAATGATATGAAAGAGATCTGTCAAATGAATACCACTTACGCCAAAGACTTTAGAGACAATAGTCTCCGGAAACAATAATCCTAATCCTGTAATGATCATTATAGGCATAAAGGCATACATTGCAAACAAATAACTTACTTTCTGCAGGGGATTAAATTTCCTTGTTGCAGATAATGGGAACGGAGCGGATTCATGTTTAAAAATCCCAAATGTATAATACATGAATTGCTTCTGAAGCCGGTCAACAATACCTTTGAGCTTAAGATTATAAAATTTTCCATTAGCCGTAACCAGATTCCCAATCACAAATATGAAATACGCAATAGTCACAATTATCCCGGCAATATTGTGAATAGAAACCGCCAAATCGAAACGAATGAGTGGATAATCGGGGTTTGAATACTGCATGCTCAATCCGGTCACAATTAACAACAGAAACATCAATGCGTTTGTCCAGTGCCAAATCCGGATCCAAACCGGATAAAAATAAAGTTTCTCAGCCATTTTACTTTTTTATTATTCTTAATACTCCATGAAAAACAACTCCAGCAAAAACCAACCCGAATATTACTATACTAACCACATTGAGGTAATAGTTTCTGTTTGCCCCAATAATGTAAGATTCGCTTAAAACCGAAGCATTAAAAAATCCAAGTTTATTTCGTCTTTCTTTAATTTGAAATTTAAAGAGTGAAGCCATCAACAGGGAATTCTGAGAATGGCATTCCACACATTGCTTTACCGCTTTGTCCTTAGTTTGAATATTATGTGAAACGAGTATTGAATCGTTCCTTTCGGCATGACATTCGATACAGCGTACATTTGCAAAATGCAATGCCTGATTGGGAAGCCATTCATGCTTTTCAAGTACATTTGGATTCACATTGTTGCTAATCAACTGATATTTATTGATATCAGCATGGCAACTCAGGCAAATATTATTGTCGTAAATAATGGTTTGCTTAATATCGGTGCTATTCCGGGCATTTATTTTATAGGAGTGCGGGTTATGACACATCCAGCATGTGAAGTCCTCACTATGTTTAGTGGAATGTACACTTTTCAAAAATTCTTCATCAATGCTTTCAAAATGATAGTCAGCATAAGTATCATCTCCACCATGACAGTCGAGGCAGGTTGCTTTTACCTCCATTCGCAGCGAACCATCATGGGGAAAATTCCGGTAATCCATCGAATGACAATCCGTACAACTAAAATTCCAATGGTTCGATTGATAAAATTCTGCTGAATCAACAATGAAATAAGGATTCATTCTCTCTTTTATGTCGTGACCCATCCCTTCATTCAGGTAATAGTACGTCCGGTGTCCGTGACATTTAAGGCATTGCTGATTATCCTCAGCATAAACATACTCTCTCTCTGTAGTTTCCTCCTGCGATATGGTATTTTGCACACCAGTAAAAAAAAAGCTGATGGTGAGCAAAGCAAATCCCGTTTTGGATAATATATTCGTCATAATCAATTTATTTATAAACCCAGATCTAAAATCAGGTCATAGTTACTATTTATAACAATCCTGATTATTTTAAAATAATTCCCTGTTATCAAGGAAAACTGAAGATACTTAAATCAGCAGAGCCATCATAAGGAATAGTTGCTCAATACGATTGCTATCAGCTAACAATCCTCCTGCAGATACCGGACGATTAAAATCCCCACAAGCGGGTCATGGTGAATCCAAACATCCAGTCGCTGATATAACGATAATCAAACTGGTTGTACATATAATTATCCTGCTGAATCATTCCGTTTGAAGTTGAGATGAATATCTGGAACACGTGGGTTCCGGTAGATAATTCATAGCCCAGCCCTACGCTTGGTTTGGGCGGGTTAACAAATTCATTTTGTTCGCTTATTCCTTTTATTTGTAAGGGTCCGTCAAACTGGAACAAAACAGATGACTGCGGCGAAAACTTCACTCTTCCGCTTATGCCCAACCCTATTTTGTCGTGATCCATGCCTGCTGCAACCTTGTTATAATGGGTAAAACTTGCAGTACCCTGCAACGAAAACCAATCATTAAACTTCCTGCCAATGATTACCTGTCCGAAATAAGATAACCTGTTGGAAAAATTATAAGCTGAATCTTCGCCGGTAGTCCCTTCGAATGAAGTTTTAGCTCTGCCATCAATTGCCATATTTCCATACAAAGTAACAGCAATCGGAATGGTATTTTTGCGGGTTTGCTCCAATATATTGTATTTAACCTGGAAGTCGCTGTACATCTTATTTCGGGTAAGACCGTAACCCACCATAAGATTATCCAAAATGCTGTAATTAAACCCAATCCTGATGTTTGCGCTTGCATAAATTCCATAAATGTCCTTGATCCCGTTTTCAACGGTACCAAACCTGTGCTGAATCAGCATCTCCAGAGTTTTAGCAGTGGGGATAACAGAAGTCTGATTATCAATCAACATTCCGCTTTCGAAAGGTGCAAATACAGGAACATCCTTTTCTTTTTTAGCGGTGATGGTATCCTGTGAGTGAGAGTAACTCCAACTAACAAGTAAAACGATAATGCTTAATATATACTTTTTCATTTTTTTATTTTTTTACCGGTTAATATTAATTGTCTAATGCGCCCTGGTATATCCACTTTGCTATTGAATCAGCTTCAGCTAATGAGGAATACTTGCTGTTGTGCGACCCTGTGGAAGGGTGTGGGTAAGTATAGATGATGCTGCTTGCCGGATCGAGCGGTGTGACAAGGTTATTATTGATGATACTGTTGTAGGCATTATTTGGCTTCAGGTCGAACTGAAAGGAACCATTGTGACAAGCTACACAATTGTCGTTAGAAAAAATAGGTGCAATTTCTGCTGCAAAACTTATGATGCTCACAGTTGTATCATTCGGATCGGGTGGCTTGGGACCTGCGATTTCAATAAATTCATATTCGCAGGATGCAAGCAACAGGGTAAAAACAAAAATTACCGGGATGTAAAATAAATGTCGTGTTCTCATTGTTGTTTTTTTAAATTTTGGTACGAAAATAATCAAAAAAAAGGCTTCGATATTACTGAAGCCTTTTTTTATGGATTTTTTAGTTATTTTATTGCAATGCCTCCATTGAGTTTGTTAATAATGCTTTGGCATATTTATAATTATGTACACCAAAACTTCTGTCTTCCTCAATAAATTTAAAGTTGTAGAAAGCGCCAAGCTCATCAGCATTAAGGTTTGCCGGATTGCTTGAAGAGGCGTTTCCGCCATTGTCGCCTGCAAGGTATCCGGCAGCAGTTGCAATTCCATTAGCTACCAAAAGATCGTGCATGTGTACGAGCAAGGTATCAATTTCGGCTTGCATTTCTTCTGTTTCAGTTGCAATTCCATCCGGATGACATTCAACACAACCGGTTTGATTCAATGCACCTTCATAACCAACGTTCATAACGTGTCCGCCAAGTTCAACGCCGAAAGCATCAGCCATGTGGCAGGTAACACAAGCATTTTCAATCCCTGTATGGGGTGAATTTGTGTAGGTCAGACTACCATCAACCTCATATCCTCCAAAACCACCCAATAAATTTGCCATTGGTCCGTGGTGAGGTCCCCACCTGTAACTGGTAATTGTATAAGTATCTGTACTTCCCTCAACAGGCCATGGAGTAGCAATCCTTGACTGGTGACAGTTTGCGCAGAGGTTACCTGTTCCGAAATCTACGGTTACAGCTTCTCCGCCGGTATGCCAAAACTCAACCGGATCTGAATAGGTTAAAGCCCAATCAGTTGGGGTATAAGTATCGTGCACATTATGGCAGGTATAACAATTCACCGGATTTGGATTGGCAATGGCTTCGGCAGTAACCTGTGTACCATTTGCCATTCTTTCGAGGAAACCCTGGCTGGTGTGACATGGTGCACAATCAGTTCCATTACGTTCATAATTTCCACCCATAGCATGAATGGAATGCTCCCACTGGTTTATTTTTGCAAATAAGACTTGTGAATTGTCATGACACTGGATACATGTGGCAGTACCATCCGTACCATTAATACCGTCTTCGCCATCAGTACCATTGGTTCCGTTAGCACCTGCGGGTCCAGCCGGACCTTCTTTTGTACATGAAGCCATAAAAATAGCCGCCATTACCAGCAGCATTCCCATCAAATTGAATAAATTTACTTTTTTCATATTATTTTTTTTTAGTGTTATTTCCGGTGACAATATTACTTAGATATTTACAAATATGAATATCTTTGTGCGATGATAGTTTTGATCATTTTGAATGAGATAATCTTCATTTAATATTGACATTTATCATTTTATTTCCGACATTTGTCACCTTATTTAAAGTTTTCGATATTTTAACCTGAGAGGAAAATACATGGCTAAGTTTACGAAAGGCTCTCATTGCGCAAGCTGTAACCTGAAAATGAATATATTTTGTCACCTGAACGAAGATCAGATTGACATTATTAATAAGGATAGGTTCGAAGTACATTTTCATAAGGGTGAAGTAATATTTAAACAAGGCGGCCCCCTAACCCACATCGCATGCCTCACCACCGGGCTTGCAAAAATATACATCGAAGGGCAGGAAAAGAAGAATATGATATTAAAAATCCTTAAACCTACTGAATTGGTAGGTGGTCCAGGCTTTCCTACCGATTACCGGCATCATTTCACCGTTTCCGCCTTAACCGATTCATCAGCCTGCCTGGTTGACATCCATGCTTTTGAGCAAATGATAAAGGAGAATTCAGAGTTTGCATTTGGGTTTATCAAATACCTGAACCAAACTACCCTGAAACTGCACGAAAGGTTGATGAACCTTACGCACAAGCAAATGCACGGAAGGATTGCCGATACCTTATTATATTTATCGAAAGAGATACATCAATCCACTACCTTCGAAACCACACTCACAAGGCAGGACATCGCCGATATGTCAGCCATGACCAAAGAGAGCGCCATAAGGATACTCAAGGAATTGAAGGACGACAAAATCATTGATTTTACAAGCTCTGAATTTACTATCCTCAACGAACCATCACTTGTTCAGATCAGCATTACCGGTTAGATTGATTGACTTCAGGAATTTATTATTTCAAATAAAATTTGTGACTAACCGTCCTGGTATACGGTCAGTTGCCGATTTCAAAGCACTGTTATATCAATATACAAATTATGCTGATTAAAAGTATGAATTTTTCGCAACCATTATTCCGCAAATAATATATATACCATATTAAGCGGTCCCGGCATTTACAGCCCGTCATTAAGTGATTTTGATTTTGTTAATCTTTCGACAGGATTGAACATTCGTCATTATAGAATGTTTCCTATATATTGCAATGAGTCAGGTATTGTCTGAAATGGATGCAGCAATATACTGCCGATATGGATAATTTCATCTAAATTAACAAGCAGAAACTATTATGAAAATTTTAAAAGACGACATTGAAGTAAAAATGCAGATTCCTGGTGCAATTATCCGTCAAAAAACTGATTTTGGTGATGCAACTGGTTTGGGTAAAATTAGTGGCGAGTATTTCAGTCTATCGGCTGGAGTGGATACTGCCCCTCTTTTTATGGGACTTGAAGGTAATTTATGTCAATGCCCGCATTGGGGATACCTGTTAAGTGGTCAACTCACTACCACCGATGCTGAAGGTATTGAGGAAAGTGTTAACGCAAAGGAGCTTTTCTACTGGCCTTCAGGTCATAATGTTAAGGTTAATGAAGATGCTGAGATTGTTATGTTTAGCCCCCAGCAGGAGCATACCCATGTAATAAATCATATGATTGATAAAACTAAAGGATAATCCCATAACAAAATTTGAAGGAAGTAGTCTTCCTTACATGATACCAGGAGAACTGTTTTGTTCTCCTGTTTCTTTTAATACAAGCCATGAAATTTATTAGAATTATAAGTATAACGGGTTGTGCGGTTTAAAAGAAATCTCAAAATTAACCATACTACCCATTAATTGTTAATATTGCTATATGAATGGATTGGTCCTTCCGTATTAAATAAATTTATCTAACAGGAAATGTATGAATAACACCTCAACAGCCTTTAAAAATAAAAAGATCAGTTACCGGACGAAGGGTAACGGCAAATGCCTTGTACTGCTGCACGGCTTCCTCGAATCGGCGGAGATATGGGATGCTTTCGCGAAGGAATTGTCAAAAGAGTTCAAAGTCGTTACCGTTGACCTGCCGGGTCACGGAAACTCAGAGCAAACGGGTGAAGTGCATACCATGCAACTGATGTCGGATGCTGTGAAAGAGGTGCTGGAGCATTTGCAGGTAAAGGAATGCGTAATGATAGGTCATTCGATGGGAGGATATGTCACCCTGGAATTTGCATCCCGTTATCCCGAATACCTGAAGGGGATCGGACTATTTCATTCTTCGGCTTTTGCAGATTCGCCCGAAGCCAGGCAAAACCGTGAACGTACCATTGAATTGATAAAACAAGACAGGCAGGGATTTATCAGGAATTTCATACCTGATTTATTCGCAGTAGCGAACAGGTCAAAATACGACAATGAAATCAACATTTTGAAGGAAAGGGCATCATTGATTCCAAACGCATCTATCATTGCAGCGCTCGAAGGCATGAAGGAAAGGAAAGATCATTTGCAAACCCTGTCAGCGATGGATGTACCAGTACTCTTTATTTTGGGTAAAGACGACTCACGCATACCGTTGGAAAAGGTGATTGACATGGTTACAATCCCAAAACACGCTGATGTTTTGATCATGGGAAATGTGGGACACATGGGTTATATAGAAGCTGAAAATGAAACCCTTGAAAAATGCAGGTATTTTGCCCGGACATGCTGGAGCTACAATGCGGTTTAACAAGATATATTATGTAACATTCAGACCTTTCCTGAATCCTTTAAAGATAATTGCTATAACTAATATCCCTTTAAATTGAACTAAACAATAAAGCTAAAAAACCTATGGATAAGAGCTCACATTCATTTCCGGGGGATTAATCAAAATGCTTACATAATCTGAGTAATAAAAAGTGTTCAGTAATAAAATATTAAGCCTTTGTTTTGATAACAATTAATTTTGTCAATATAAAGTCTCATAGAGACGAAATTATGGTAGTAGCAAAACCGACGAATGAAATTCAGCCTCGCAGAGGCGACATTATTAAATAAAGCGAACATCTTTAAAAGACATTTCGGGAGGAGTATTTGAGCATTTTAAAATCATTTGAAATTAGTTTTAATGAATCCTGCATTTTTGAATTTTATTAATGATTTGTTCATCAATAATGCCGCCTCTGCGAGGCTCTTAATAAAGGGGTGTGCTTTCGTTCTACCATAATTTCGCGCCTGCGGCGCTTTCTAAGCCAACACTTACTTTTTAAGTCTTATAAGAACAATGGATATTTTTCAACAATTTTTCATCCTCCCCTGCTTTTAACATTGACCCTGAGAGAGTAAATATTTACCTTAACAGCGTTACATTTCCCTTCATCATCACAGGACCTGAATAAAACACATCATCTATCGAAGGTTCAACCCTGATAATCCAGATATAAACTTCCATGGGGCAGGGTTGACTTAAATAATTGCCGTCCCACCCATTGGTAAAATTATTGGACTTGAAAACCAACTGCCCGTAGCGATTATAAATCGATAACTCATATTCAAAATCCACATCTTGAGTACATATTGGTAGAAAAACATCATTTACTTCATCGTAATTTGGAGAGAATGCAGTAGGAGTGCAGATTTTGAATGACTCCGGGAATATCACAATGGTGTCGGACGATTTGCATCCAAACTCATCTGTTACTTCCACCCAAAAGGCTCCCGGGTAATCGGCAATATATTCTTCTGAATGGCTGCCATCCTGCCACAAATACGTTTCATATCCATTTCCCGGAAATAATTTTATAGTAGTGTTGTAACGGATAGAAGTATCCTGTCCAAGATAGATATAGGGTGGAGGTTGTTTATAAATGGCAACGGTATCCCTGTCGCTTCCGCAAACACCGGTAACACTGACCCAGTATAATCCTTCTTCTTTTGCAACATAAACCGTATCAGAAAGGAAAGGATCGTCCATCCACCGGCAATATTGATAATTCCCTTCTGCCTTTAGCAACACTGAGTCTTCCTCACAAATTGTCAGGTCATTTCCCAGGTCAACTTCAGGAAGGGGTTTTATTGTAATAAACTGAATTAACGTATCACAATTATTTAGGTAGAATAAAAATAAGGAAACCTTATAATAACCTGCATTGTCGTAAATATGATAAGTATCAAACTCTTCCGAATGGTTATTTGCACCGCTTTCGGGATCGCCGAAATCCCATAAAACACTTTCGACATTGGTCTTATCATTCAATGACAAAAAAATGCTGTCGCCTACACACTGGTTTTCATGCACGATCCAATGGTTATTAAAATAACTTTGAATAAAAGTCGGTAAGCCCCATTGGCAGAAATGTTTTGATCCCAAACAAACAGCATTTTCCGTAAAGTCGCAATCAAAACCGGCAAGAGAGGGATGATTGATGGAAGCAAGATAAATTTTTTGTTTTCGGGCAATATAAATTTTACCATCCGAGGCCATCTGCATGGCACCCCCAAGGGAATTAGGTTCAGTGAATTCACCTACTATTATCCTTGAATCAGCTATTTCCTGAGCAGATCCTGCTTGCAAATCCCATTGATAAATATAGATTCCGTATCGCTCGGATGCATAAAGGAAGTTTGCTTCCTTTGAAAATTCAATTCCATAAGGCTGGTCATTAAGAAACAGGTCTATTGGGTTGGAAATTTCACCGGAAGTATCGTTAAAGTCAAAAACCTGTATAAGGTTTTCACCCTGGATTACCATTGCGAGCTTTTGACCATCGGGAGATACTTTCATATACCCTTTTCCATTCAATTCGTTGCCACCCTGAAACTGACCCACATCGGAAATGACAGGGTTGTCCAGGTTGATGCCCGCAGGAGTGATCAGGTACGACCTGAACCTGCTGCTCTCCCACTCGTGTCCTATCACCCATACACCATAATCATTTGAATGTTTCACTGATCCGATACGTTCAGTAGTGGGTTCAAAAATCATAATGTTTTTATCGGTGACTTCTCCATAACCATTATGAAGTAGCATATCAACTTTTGAATACCGGAAGCCGTCACCCCCTTCCTTGCCTTTTTTCAGATTACTTACCGTAAAGATGTAATAGATGTTTGTATCGCCCGGAAGTGGCACAATTACACCTGACTGTGTGGATGAAGGATCACCAAACAAATCTGTTCCATTCACCATAATTTGATGCCCCTTGTTATATACGGTAATTCCATCAGTATAAAATCTAAGGTTTCCGTATTTATCAGAGATTGTAGCACAACCCTCGCTGGTGACTAATGACCCGGAAATGGCCTCAGGATAACCATTATGAAATTTAAGCCCGGCATTTTGCCCAAAAAACCAGTAGAGGCCTTCTTTCTGGGCTAAGGAAATAAAACCGGCAAACAGAAAAACGCATAAACTTAAAATCCTGAATATATTTTTCAGCTGAGCCGCAAATGAAAAGACATCCTGTTTGGAAACGGTTAAAGCTTTGGGATCGAAAAATGTGATTTTCAGAACCAACATGCTGTTAAGGTTTACTTACAATATTATGCCCTAAAAATATATAATTCTGAAATAAATTGCAACAAAAATTAAGTAATCGGCTTGTTTAAATCAGGGAAAGGCAATTCGGCTAAGTAATAATAAGTCCAAATTATAAAGTTACTCATAAAAGTGCATCTCCCTCATATAATCCCAAACCTTTGGCGGCAGGAGGTAGCGGATATCCTTCTTGTCTTTGATGGCATGTCTGATAAATGTTGAAGAAATTTCCATCAGAGGTGACGGGAATATTTTCACGCCAGGATGATGGTCGTACTTACTCTCTGTGTATCCAGGTCGCAAATACACATACAATTGATACAATTCGAGTAAGCGTTCCGGGTTTTTCCATTTATCGAAGGTCGGCAACTGGTCGGAGCCGGTAAGCAGGATGAACTTTTTGTCGGGGTATTTTTCATCAAGGTAAGTAAGCGTATCAATAGTGTACGAAGGCTTGGGCATTTTAAACTCGATATCGCTCACCTGGAATCGTACATCATCTTCAACAGCAATCCTTACCATCGCCAGCCGGTGATGATCAGCCAGAAGGGATTTTTTTTCTTTAAAAGGATTCTGAGGCGAAACCACAAACCACACCTTGTCAATATCCGTAAACTCCACAAACCAGCTTGCAATCACCAGATGTCCGATGTGGATGGGATTGAATGAACCGAAGAAGAGACCGATTTTTTGAGACATCTTTATGATAATTCGATGAGCTACAAAAATAAGAAATCTATCTGATCATCCTTCAATAAAAAGCCCCCATCCTATTGAGTGGAGGTTTTCAAAATATTATAACAATTTACTTTTAGAGGTTAGCCATATTCAATAGCAGGCCATTTTGGCTTTTATTTAATAAAAACCTTACCTGATTTAATGCCTCCTTCTGCTATCACTTTAACGATAAAATAGATATTGCTCGCATTTATCGGTATTTCAACCATGCCTGAACCATTTTGACGTTTTGCTACTTCCTCACCTAACAGGTTGAACACAAAAATATCGCCATGAATGGATTCCGGTAAGTTAACATAGATGGTCTTGCTGTAAGCATATATATGAATGTTTCCCAAAAATTCATGATCAGCAACATCCAGCGGATTTGCAAAATGTATGTTGAAGCGATGAATTTCATCATTTACATTTGCAACAAAAACATATTCAGGATTCGAGCGCAGGTCCTGGAAATAGCCGTCCTTTATATCTTCCAGGTAAATGGGGATGTCATCAGTAAAACTTTCCATCCACTGGCTCTTCAGGGTAAAATTTCCTGATGTTGTTGGTTCAAAACCAAGCGGTACAATGGAGGACTCTTCAATAGAAGGCAAATGGTTGAGGGCATATTTTGCACCACCGATCATTGAATACAGTGAATGAACGTCATCATCCCCTTCGAGGTAGGTGGCATCGTAGTTTCCATCATAACCATCGGTGGCATCTTCAATAAAACCGATGATGGTTTTATCTGTCTTGCTTTCTTGTTCAACGCTTACTAATAATTGTTGCGGAAGGAATGAACCTTCGCCTGCTTTATAAAATGATGCGGCGTTATGCGAACGTTTTGAAGCCGGTAAGGTCATCGTTGCAGCTGTTCCTGTTGTATCGGCTGTCCGCACCCAAAATCCTTGTGTGGCTGCAATATATCCACCGTTGGAATTGCTTCCACCGGTGTTGTAGTTCCACACTACGTAATTTCCCGATACAGGGTCTTTAATATACATGGCTGCCCCTACATTGTTCAGGTTCCATGACGCATCGCCGTTCCATTCAAAAGCGACAGGGAAGGGATTACCTAACAGATTCCAACCTGACTTAGGACTGGCATCGGTATTTGAGAGTGTGAGGTTGATGTCCAGGTAATTCAGGCTTCCTTTCATCACTGCCGAATCCGGGGATGGCGGATTGCCGGCCCCAGGGGTGGTGGTGGCCCAGACAAAATAGCCCTGGCCCGGATTGAGCGGGGTATTTACCGGCTGGGTGAGGTAGCTCCACGAATTATCAGACTCCGCATATTGTGAAAGGTATATCCAGAGATAGGATTCAATGGCGGCATCCTGCATGGCCGATGAAACCATGAGCCAGGTATCTTTGGTAAGGTATTGTTCTACCTCGGCCTGGCCGCCACCCGAAAAGTTCACCAGTCCTTCCTGTAAAAAGGAAGGTGTGGATGTGGGACTATCTTCAAGCACTAGTTTACTGCCATTGATAAAATTCATTTGCGTCCCGGACTTTACAGTCATTTTGGTGCCGGGGGTTACGTTCATGTCCTGGGCGGTAAGGCCGAGCATGATAAGAATTGCTGTTGAAGTTAAGATTATATTTTTCATTTATTTCTATTTATTGTAATTATTATTTAGCTAAACCAATACAAGTGCCTCCAGCCGGTTGCCAAAGGCTTGCCGACAGCAAATTGCTTAGACTGCGGAGACATGCAGGCTGGATAGAAGATACATAGCTAAAAAGACCGAACTGCACGAACATAGCTGTCCAAAATGATGCTCTTATTGGTTGGGTACATCTCGCCCGTCCAGAAATACTGTATCCAGGCTTGGCTAGCATTTTGCTCAGAAGAACTCCAATAGTCCTTGGTGACAGCAAAACCGCCAAGCACATCTTTACTTAGCCGAAGTTTGTTCAACTCATATCTGCTGGGTAAATACCAATCGGTATAACCACCTAAACTTAAAGTATCACAGAGCTGTGCAGCATAGCTTCCGGGTCCCTGACTATTTATAATGGCTGTTGTATTTGCCTGCCCTGTGCCCACGGCCTGCCCTGTTGCCCCTGTTGTTGTATTACTTCCGTTATACCATTGAATACCTGTATTGTTTTGGTCGCTTGAAGCAGCTATTATGCCGTGGGTTACGTTGGCGTCATAGCCTGAGTCGCCCGGTACTAGAATGTAAGCAACTTTACCTCCCTGGTAGGCATTGCCAACTGCAAGAAAAGCTCCTGTTGTAAAACTTATTTCAGTGCCATAATTTGTGCAACAGCCGTTAGTTGCATAGGCCCTAACATAATAGGTTGTATTAAGAGTGAGACCTGACAGGTTGCTTGCGAAACTTCCAATTCCGGTTCCAGGTAAGTCAGCCGCAATAAAATTGGAAGTTGTGGGGTTGGGGCTTGTACTCCAGCATATTCCTCTAAATGTAACGGGGCTTCCTCCATCACTGGAAATGTCTCCTCCGCTAGTAGCACCTCCAGGCCCAATATTAGAAACGGGAAGAGTGCTGATAATTGGTGGCCCAGAAAGAGGAGCAGTTCCCTGCATATTTACCCAATCGGTGCCATTGTAATACAGAGGCTGACCATCACTACCGCAATTTGTGCAGTAAATCATTAAACCTTGTGCAGGAGATGTAATGGCATCGCGCTCTGTATTTGTCATACGTGGAGGTAAAAAACCTTGGGTGGTGCTTTTTAAATCAAGCACGGCACTGGCATTGGGGTCGGTGCCATCAGTGTTGATACTTACCTGAGCAAAAGTGCCGAGGCTGAATAGTGTAATCAGTAAGGTGAAAATCTGTTTTTTCATTTTAATTTAATTTAGTTTAGTATTATTATTTAGGGTGATTAGGTATGAAAAGGAAAGCGAAAGAATGAAGGGTCAAAAAAATCAGGACTAAGGACAACAGGTAATTTTTTAACATCTATTAGTAAATTTTAAATTAACGATTTACCATCTATTGACGTCCGTTGGTGAAACTAGTAACCATTAATTAAACCCTGAAATCCAGAAATAGATGAAACGGTAAAGTTTCTTATAAGCGTAACCCCAGATCAATGAAATTGTTTTCGGGAAATGGCAGATGTCGTCTATTTCGGCCTTTATTAACATATATTTAACAAATCAGATATGTTTGGGTTGATTAGGGGGAGGAAATACTTAATACTCGCAAAGCTCTTAGCGGGTTAAAGAAACTTCATTGCGATCAATGTTAAAGGGTTGACAACCTTCGATAGGTTGACAACCCTTTTATATTTCTTTTGTCTAAAGTCTAAAATCTAATATCTTAAATCTGCTATCTTAAATCAATTGTATGTAACTCCCCAACCCTCTTCGCGTTTCTTCGCTTCTTCATTCCATTTGGGTACAAGGTTTTGTTTGAAAGTCTCTTTTTCTTCTATTAACTTATCCATAGGCAATCCGATAAACTCCTGCGCTTTCGCTTTGGTGGCGATATCAGGATAAGGTACTTCATCATTAAATCCCAATTCTGATAAAAGGCGGGCTAATTTTATCCTTCCTTCCTGAGCAATGGCTATTCCGGTTCCTATCACCCTGCCAATTTCAACCGGTGAATGGAAAGAACCGCCATGGCTGGCGGCAGCATAATCCCAGCGCCATTGTGCATGGCGAATATCCTGCAGAATGTCTTTCATTTTATCTTCCGTAGCACCCAAATCCCATGCTTTTTTAGCCTCAACATGCGCCCTGACAATCAATTCCTCCAACTTATCCCTGTTTTCGATGATCCTGTCCTGACGTTCAAATACATCCTTTAATAACTGGGCTGTTTCCTGGCGGTGACATACCTGGCACGAATTGGCAACATTGTTCAAAGGGCTTTGAATATGATGATCGGTAAATTTTTGTCCGCCTTCCGAAATATAGGGCATGTGGCAATCGGCGCATGAAACTCCCCTTTCGGCATGAACGCCTGTCATGTAAACCTCGTATCCGGGATGCTGCGCTTTCAGCATGGGCGCTTTGCTCAATGCGTGTGTCCAATCGGAAAAATCAATGTTGTCGTAGTATTTCTCCATCGCTTCGGCTGAAAAACCGTTGTCCCACGGGAAGGTAAGATATGCAGCGCCTTCAACTGTGTTTTTGTTGAAATAATATTCCACATGGCATTGTGCACAAACCAATGAGCGCATTTCCTGATGAGAGGCTTTGGTAATGTCTTTTCCCATTCGTTCAAAAGCCTCAACCAATGCCGGGCGCGAGATTTGCAAATTCATTGAATTCGGTTCATGGCAATCGGCACAACCAATGGGATTAACGATTTCTGCGCCCAGCCGCGACCATTTTCCTTTGTAAAATTCAGCAATTCCTTGCTCGTTCATCATTCTGGGTACGTCGGGTGATTTGCAAGCCCAGCAGGTTGTCGGCATAGGTCCGTCATCGGGACCCGTTGGTCCACCGGTTCGTAAAGTATTCACCACATCATCAATGGCATAGGTATGTCCCCTGCCCTGGTTATAGTCCTTCGAAAATCCATAGCCAGCCCACAATACCACCAGCCTTGGGTCAACTTCCAGCATATCAATCATGGCGTTGCCATTGTACTTGCTTCTGAAATCACTTTCCGAATTTTTCATGTACGACTGGTACTCTTTTGGGAAATTTTTGCCCCACACATCATTCCGGGGTTCCCAATCCCTGATATTAACCTGTGGCTTATAAACATAAGCTGTTTCGCTGCGGCGTTCCATAATGGATGACGCCAATAAACCTAAAACAAATACAACCACTACGGTAGCTATGAACAATAGCCAGTTTCTTGTTTTGTTACTTTTCTTTTCCATCGAAATAATTTTTATCTGTTTAATCTTTCATTAGTTTATTTAACCAATCCGGAACCGGACTTCTTAATCTGGGTATTTGCGCATGTGGAACGGCAGCCAGGCTGTTAACCCTCCCGTGCGGTGTTTCGCGATGACACTCAACACACGAACGTTCCATCCTGAAATGTCTGGAATCATCAAATCGTGCAATAGAAATATTATCGGTCACCAGTTTTTCATGACAGCGGATACAATTTTGCTGGACTACGTGCTTACCTTCCTCTTTGATAAAAATAACCTGAGGCTCGCTGCGCATGGTAAAAACAGAAGCATGTCGAAGACCGTCTTTTGCTTTGAAAAAATATTTATTCAATCACATTGTTGTGCGGTACATGGCAATCGGTACAGGTGGCTACTTCCCGGTGCGAACTGTGATTCCAGGTAGCATATTGCGGGTTCATGACATGGCAATTGATACAGGTTTCCGGCGCATCCGACAAATATGAGGCTGCATTTGATATCCTCAAAATATAAAAACCAAGCCCTGTAATAGCCCCCAATAATATAATTACCGGAATTTGCCAGTTTGCAGGTGGAATTAACTTTCGGAAAAAACTACTCATCGTTTAATCATTTTTTGATTTAAAAAAAGTCGGTTTGATGTCTATCATCACCCATGCCCAATTGTTGAGCGCTTTTGGATTGGGCTGTGATTTAATAACTTCCATACTTTCTGTAGCCATCATTTGCGAGTATCCGGCTGATAAAGTTACGCTTTTTGCAATTTCATAGGCAAACACCATATCTATTTCAGTCCCTAACAAATTTGTAAAATCCTTCATTACGCCATTTTCATCCATACCATAAACCTTTGCAGCGCTCGAAAAAACATGAGGGATAAGCTCTGCTGAGAATTTATCCTTTTTAAATTTAAAGGGTATAAAAATATCAATTAATCCAACCGAATTCATGTGGTTCCCAACATAAAAATAATCCATAAATCCATTGAATTTGTGATTGGTTCCGTACAACGGCTTAAAAGCCTTGTCTTTATCCGATGGGTCTTTCATACTGTTGCCGGATAAAAATTCAAAACCTCCACCAAGTGTGAATAAATTGCCCAGTGCAAAATTGACATCAGCGGCATAGTACAATGCAGAAGCCTTTTTCGTTGACTCCATAACGCCATCATTGGTGGTATCAACAGCCAAATTGCCCATTTGATAATAGAATGCTGCATTGGCTTTCACTTTTTCATTCGCATAACTCAATCGGGTACCCAGGGTTTGTCCATAAGCAATTTTCTCTTTTACCTTCCCGGAACTGGTTGTATCGCTAAAACTCCGGTAGGATACACCATTATTCAATACCAGCAGGCTAAGTGCAAAATCATTAAATTTTCGGTTCCAGTGGGCGAATTGCAGCGCCTTATAGTTATTGATTGTATAATATTCTTTATAATTCGACTCTTTCTGGGTATTATAAGCTACGCCGAGGTCAATCTGACATTCCTCTTTCGGTTTTATCATGATGATGGCGGCATCATGGCGTCGGGCTTGCTGCGCCCAGTCAACGCTGCCAAAAATCCTGTGGTCATCATACACAATCTGCTGGCGACCCGCTTTCAATGATACTTTTTTCCCAAAATAAACCTGACCCCAGGCTTCGTGCAGCATGGTACCATTTACTGAGGAGGAACTCAAAGTTCCTGTTTCACCCCAAACACCGACGTTCTGAACACTGAAACCGACTTTGAAAATGTCGTTTGAAAAATTGAAATTCAGGCGTGTACGTTGTGAAATGAAATTTGCAGGTTGTTCACCTTCAGGCATCAATGTCGAGTATCCGTTCCTCATTTCGTACCGGGGTCTGAATTGGCCGGAAACTTCCACATTGTTTTGGGCATAAGTAACTGATGTGAAAAAGATTATAACAGTTGCTGTAAAGATAAATTTTGTAAATTTTCTCATTTTCCATTTATTTTAATTCATAACTATTTTCAAATAATTGAATAAAATTCTTCAATTATAAACCACAATTTAATACACGACAGCGGGATCATCAATTTATAATTAAAGCTATCAGGGTCGCTTTAATTACGGGTTTTTCACCTCAGCTTTTGGACCCTGGTAAAACCACCAGTTAAGCCCCAGGCAAATAAGATAATAAACCGCAAAACCATAAAGTGCATACTCCGGAGTGCCGTTTTGAATTTGCTGTCCGAATACCTTTGGAATGATAAAAGCGCCATAAGCGGCAATAGCGGCAGTCCAACCAAGTACAGGTCCCGCTTGTTCCTTACTGAAAATGTAAGGGATGCTTCTAAAAGTAGATCCATTGCCAATTCCCGTAGTCAAAAACAGTATCATAAAACAGCCGAAAAAGGGCCACCAGTAGGTTTCAGGAGTTGCACTATTTCTTGCCTGTATCACAAAATAGGCTACAGCAAGGGTAGCCAAAATTTGAGCAATGGTGCTCATGGCTGTTACCTTTGCACCGCTGTTGATTTTATCGGAGAACCAACCACCGACCG
Source organism: uncultured Bacteroidales bacterium (assembly GCA_963840975.1). Lineage (GTDB taxonomy): Bacteria > Bacteroidota > Bacteroidia > Bacteroidales > JAADJA01 > JAADJA01. Next base: position 30,061 of record CAWJBC010000013.1, read on the forward strand.
GACGAATCAGCGCACCAATAACAGGACCTAAGAATACCCACATCAAAAAATTCGGTGCATTCGGATTGACAAATCCGGGGTTATTTGACATCTGTGTAAACAAAAATATCCTGGCTTAACTTTGGAAAGGCAGCGGAAAATCCGATAAACGAACCAAAGGTCATGGTGTATATGATCGTCATTACCCAGGTTTGTTTGTTATTGAAAATGGCGAACTGCTTATTCAGGTTTGCCTTCATTTCTCCGGGTGTGGCAAATTTCATTAACATCACAGTTAACAGTATGACCACAGGTAAAACGATCCACATATTAACTTTTAAAATGATCAAAAGGTAGGAACCGATACCGGCAGCAACCAGCCCCAGAGCCACCAAATATAAAGTTTTGGATACTCCCTGAAGGGTGGAGGGCAATTTGGGCGTACCGGTAATTACATTGTTCATCCCGAAAAATGCAGCGATAGTTGCGAGACTTAAAAGCGGAACCCAAACCCATCCGGCATTCTGAAGACCCGACAACGCTTCGCCATGAACTTTGATACCATCAGCACCGATGGCACCGAACAGAAAAAACCCGATCACCCAGGGAATGGTTTTTTGCATCACGCCAACCCCCAGGTTACCAATGCCGGCATTTAATCCAAGGGATGTCCCCTGCATGCGTTTCGGGAAAAAGAAACTGATGTTACTCATAGAAGATGAGAAATTCCCACCTCCAAAACCTGATAAGGCAGCAAAAACAGCAAATGTCAAATAAGGAGTGTTGACATCCTGCAAAGCAAAACCAACTCCAATAACAGGAATTAATAACAAAAGAGTAGTGATAAAAATTACATTCCGTCCGCCTCCTAACGAAATAAGGAAGGAATTGGGTATCCTAAGAGTAGCTCCAGCCAGACCGGCAATTGCAGGAAGCGTATAATACAAGCTGTTGATTTCATTTAATTTGTTTGCTATTTCATCTGCACTCATCTCTGAGGAGATCATTCCAAAATTGAACCCGAATTCCTTCAATTTCGTGGCTATGATGCTCCACATGATCCAGACAGCAAAAGCCAATAGCAATGCAGGCACAGAAATCCACAGGTTTTTTGTTGCTGTTTTTTTGCCGGTTGATTTCCAGAAGTTATCCTCTTCGACATTCCAGACCGACAGGTTTACTTTTGACATGATTATAGATTTAAGTAATTTATTTGGGTTACATCTTTACCATTCTGACATTCATGATATTAATAGGATCAATCCTATTCATCAGCAAAAGAGCCTTTTGGTTCGCGAAGCATTATCCAGCAAAACACAAAACTTATCAATGCCCCGCCCGAAAGGATGTAAAAGAATGTTTTATCGTCAACCAATGAATAAAGGACAAGATAAATTACAGCTCCAACATTTCCATAAGCTCCGGCCATGCCTGCAATCTGCCCGGTTTGTTCCTTTTTGATCATCGGGATAATAGCAAAGGTTGCCCCTTCGGCACCTTGAACAAACATAGAAGTTGCAATGGTAATAGCAACAGCAACAACAAGCCACCACATACCATCAAAAAGCGGATCCAAAAGTCTGACGCCATCTTCACCCATAGGTCCGTATTTGGCGATGATTGCCATAAAGAAAAATCCTACTGCGATACCCAGCATATAGATCAGCATGGTCCTTTTCCGGTTATTCATTTTGTCAGATAACAATCCTCCAAGTGGTCTGGCAAAAAGGTTTACAAATGCAAATGAGGCTGCAATAATTCCGGCAAGGGTTGCCGTCATGATGAAATCGCCATTGCTATTGGTCACGTTTCGGAAAACATTTTCAAAAAACATAGGAAGCATAGATACAACAGCTAATTCGGCGCCGAAATTTGCAAAATAAGTGCTGTTCAAAGCGGCAACATTTCCCCAGCGGTATTTGTCTTTTTCAGCTACTCCTTCTTTGAGAATGGGTAAATTAACCTGCAATACTTTTATCACATGAACAATATAAATCAAAGCAAGAACCGCATAAATGCTATACAAAACATTGGTCGGCAATATTTGAACACCACCTACATTCACATTTCCAATTTTCCAGGCAAGTACGCCCATAGCCCCAACCAGCGGGAACGACCAGGCAAGGTATTGAATCAGATCGCGGTATGAACTGACTGTCATGGGTTGGGTTTTCTTTGCCTTTTTAAAGTGAAATGCTTTGGTAGCTCCTTCCTTCGGGACATCTTTTACAAGAAAATAATAGGCAACACCATAAGCAAACGAAACACCGGCATTGATGGCGAGAGCATATCTCCAGCCGTTTTCACCTCCAAAAAAATGGAGAGCGATCCAGGGCAGAGTCATTGCAGCCCAGGCTGAACCAAAATTGCCCCACCCTGCATAAAAGCCTTCCGCACGTCCTACCATTTTTGGTGGAAACCATTGGGCTACCATCCTGATTCCAACAACAAAACCTGCTCCGATTGAACCTAATATCAACCTCGAAATGAGCAGTTGAATAAATGAATTTCCAAAGGCAAATAAAAATGCAGGAACTGCCATTATTATCATCAGTAAACTGAATACTACACGTGGTCCGTAACGGTCAATCAATGCACCGACAACTATTCGGGCTGGGATGGTTAGCGCTACATTGCAAATTGCCAAAACCTTTATGTGTTCTTTGGTGAGCCACTTTATGTTTTCCAACATTGTGGATGCAAGGGGAGCCATATTGAACCAGACATAAAACGTTACAAAAAATGCAATCCATGTATAATGGAGTGTTCTGATTCTTTCCTGTTTAAAATCAATTAATTCGGGTAATGCCATGTAATGAAAATATTATTGATGATTACTTGTTTTTGTTTCTTGTGTATTGTGTTTTAATTATTCTTTGATCTGACTCCATTGACCAATTTACCTGAGGTTCTGATTTTTTTCCGGTCCCAGTTCCAGATGACGTACTGGTAGCTTCGCCATAAATATGCAAAGGGATAAACCAAAAAGTGCATGAACCTGGTGGATGGAATGATGCCGATAAGCGTGAAAGCTGAAACAATATGAATTTTTACAGCCAGCGGCATTGCAGAAACAGCGGTAATATCAGGGCTGAACAAAAATAATGACTTAAGGTATGGTGTTATTGATCCTGCAAACCAGGATGATCCCCATCTGAAGAAAAAAGCCACCCATATCCCTGAAATGATTTGAACAGCGAGAATAATAAAGACCACAATATCCATTTTGTTGGTGACTACCCATAATCTTTTATGTTTTAACCGACGGGCAATCAGAACAATCAAACCAAATAAAGCTGTAAGCCCAAATCCCAGTGCGGCAACTTCAAGAATAACCAGGCGTAGAGGTACGCTGTCCCACAATAGAACACTCCGGGGAAATAAGAACGCTATCAAATGACCAAAAAACAAAAACAAAAGTCCCCAGTGAAAAGGCCGACTGCCATAGAACAACTCCCTGGTTTCCAAAAATTGAGAGGACAGGGAAGATACTTTATAGCCAAAATTCAAATACCTGAATATTGTACCCGTGAGCACCACAAATAAGGCTGCATAAGGTAAACCGATAAAGAAAAAGTAATTGCTCATAATTAAAATGATTTGCGTTTATTACAATGTGTGTCACAAATTGCCGACTTCGGGGAAGGTAACAAAAAATCTTTGTTACCGCTGAATGCCTGCTCAGGAATGGCAAATTCAGATAACTGATCGCCATCAAAATCCCTTTGAAGAAAAACCAGTAATACTTCCAGCATTTCTTTATAGTAATTGTTTATGTTCCTGAACTTGGTTAACATAAAACGGACTGCTGGTATGGTAATAATAAAACCCAATTCTTCTGCAAAATTCCGGTCGGCTGTATTTGCGAAAAGCATCAAAACATTGGGAAGATGATCAGCCAGTTCAGTTCCGCAATCAACGCCTGCCGCCACATGCTCGCTTTGCAGGTTAACTAGCAATTGCGCCCGTTTGTAATCCTCTCCGAACATAACATATCCAATATCCAGATAGCAAACTGCCTGAACATCAAAAGTTTTTAAATAATACTCCTGTTGTTGCAGCATGGTCATGCTATTGAAAGTTTCCAAAGCCAGATTTATTTTGTTGGCAAATTCCGGAAACTGATCAGCAACCAATGACCGGAATTCCTGCATCCGGCTACCCAGCTTTGCATCCGGATATCTGAAGATTTCTGCCAGAATTTTATAATGATCTAATTTTGTCATATTCATTTTGATGTTACAACCCTCTTTTTGGTCGCTCTTTGAATCCAAATCCATGATTTCCTTTAACATCGGCTGTGCTTTCCAGCATTTCCATTGCTTCCTCACGATGTGCTGCCGGAATTACAAATCTTTCATCGAACAATGGCAGGGAAGTTAATCTGAAAATGGCATCTGCGGTATCTTTGTCCATCACTACCTCATTCATGGGTCCGTTTATCTCGTTCTCAGGGAGGTCACCTACCGTTACGTTTCTGCGATGCAAACGAACAGCCATCAGTTTTTTCAATACCAATTCAATAACCTTTTCATTTCCCGCACTGAACAGGTTTGCCAGATACTTCATTGGCAACCTGGACTTTTCAATAGCACCCCAGAATGATTCGCTGGTAGTTTCATATGAACCGTTCTCAACGAATGCCATAGTTGGCAACAAGGGTGGAACATAAAATAAATTGGGCAACGTCCTGAATTCAGGATGCAATGGCAGGGCAAGCCCCCACTCCTTTACAAACTTATAAACCGGGGATTTTTGTGCCGAAGTAACGGTAGAATCAGCTATACCATTTTCCCTGGCTGCTTTTATAATGACCGGATCGAATGGGTCAACATAAATATCCATTTGATTTTTCAGCAAATCTTCATCATTGCTTGCGGCAGCGGCTTCAATTTTATCGGCATCATAAAGCATTACACCCAAATATCTGATACGTCCCACACAGGAGTGCATACAAGCAGGAATCTGTCCGGATTCAAGCCGGGGATAGCATAAGAGGCACTTTTCTGATTTCCCTGTATTCCAGTTGTAATAGCTCTTTTTGTAAGGACAAGCAGTAACACACATCCGCCAGGCGCGGCATTTCTTTTGGTTAATCAGAACGATTCCATCTTCACCCCTTTTATAAATTGCGCCGGACGGACAGGCAGCAACACATGCAGGATTAAGGCAATGATTGCAAATCCTTGGCAGATAATGCATGGTCATCCGCTCAAGCTGGAACATTGCTTCCTGCTCCTGTGGCGAAAGGTCTTTGAAGTTTACATCATTCCTTGCATATTCCTGGCTACCCGATAAGTCATCATCCCAGTTGGGACCTGATTTGGGCGTAATCGTCTCTCCTGTAATTAACGAAACAGGACGAGCCACGGGCTGGTCATCACCTTCTTCCGCTTCAAATAAGTGTTCATATTTATAGGTCCAGGGTTCGTAATAATCATCCAGAACTGGCATATTGGGATTGTGAAAAATATTTTTCAAACCTTTAAATTTACCTGCTCCCTTAAGCGTCACTTTATCTCCTTTTTTATCCCAGCCACCTTTATAAATTTCCTGGTCTTCCCACTTACTTGGATAGCCTGTACCGGGTTTGGTCTCCACATTGTTCCACCACATATATTCGGCACCTTTACGGTCGGTCCAGATATTTTTACAGGCAATTGAACAGGTATGGCATCCGATACATTTGTCGAGATGAAACACCATTGCAATTTGCGATCTTATATCCATGATTCAGCGATTTTAAAATTCTACTTTGTCCATTTTCTGTACCAATACAAATGTGTCGCGATTAACTCCAACAGGTCCCCAATAATTAAAGTGGTAGGTAAACTGTCCGTATCCCCCAACCATAAGGTTTGGTTTGAGGTGTACACGTGTAAAACTATTGTTCATGCCGGAGCGTTTCCCACCTCTTACCTGAGATTTTGGCGTTGAATAGGTACGTTCAACGGCGTGATATACAAAACATACCCCTTTCGGAATCCTTGCACTCACACAAGCCCTGGTTGAATACACCCCGTTGTCGTTAAAGACTTCTACCCAGTCGTTATCTTTTATTCCTAAATCCGCAGCATCTTCCTCACTTAACCAACATGGTTCCATACCTCGCGAAAGCGTCAACATTCTTAATGTATCGCCATAAGTAGAGTGGATATGCCATTTTCCGTGAGGCGTTAGTACATTCAGCATTTTTGCCCTCCCTGTTGCAACCGTCTTTCGTAACTCTCCATAAGCCTCTGGCTTGGGAGATGGTTTATAGGTTGGTAAATGTTCACCAAACTTAATGTAGCCTTCATGATCCAAATAAAAATGCTGTCGTCCGGTAAGGGTACGCCATGGAACCAAACGTTCAACATTGTAGGTATAGGCTGAATAGGCTCTCCCGTCAGTCAGTAATCCTGACCAAACCGGTGAATTATGATAACGGTGTGGCTTGGCTTGTAAGTCTTTATAAGTCATCCGGACATTTTTGTTGCCTTCTGACAAATCGCAAAGCGACAGACCTGTTTTCTTTTCAGCGCGTTTGTAAGCCCTGTGAGCCAGTTCACCATTGGTAAGGCTTGACAAATGAAGCACCGCATTGGCAGCTTCTTCATCCTCATACATGGAAGGATATTCAACCCCTTCAAATTTTCTTACATGGTCGCGGTCAAGGAGCATTTGTTCATAGAAATCGGTACTATCGTAGCTGCTTCCGTGAGCACCCAGCCCGGTTTTCATATTGGGACCTAAGCTGATATATTTATCATAAACTTTGGTATAATCACGCTCAACAACCACAATGCCGTGCATGGTTTTGCCAGGTACCGGTTCACATTCACCTTTGCTCCAATCTTTAATACTGCGTTGTGAAATTTCGCCTGCGCTATCATGCGAGATGGGTGTATTTACAATATCTTTCACCGGTTTGTTAAAATGAGTTTTGGCGAGTTCACTTGTTACCCTTGCAATTTCGCGGAAAATTACCCAATCGCTTTTCGATTCCCAAACCGGATTAATAGCTGCTGCTAAAGGATGAATAAACGAGTGCATATCGGTGCTGTTCAGGTCGGTTTTTTCGTACCACGATGCGGCCGGAAGAATAATGTCAGAATACAAAGCAGAAGTGTCCATCCTGAAATTCAGGTTGACTATCAAGTCCATTTTCCCTTTTGGGCTTTCGCTTCTGAATTTAATATCTTTTACAAATTGGTCAGCTACCTCATCAGCTATTGAATTGTTGTGTGTCCCCAAATAATGTTTCAGGAAAAATTCATGTCCTTTGGCACTTCCGCCAATTGCATTACCCCTCCAGATATACCATACACGGGGAAAACTTACTTCTTCATCAGGCTCGGCTACGGCATGGAGGAGTTCTTTGCTTTTCAGCTTTTCAACCACATATTTTTTAATATCCTCATCTGTTTTGGCTCCTGCCTTTTCAGCATCGGTAACAATTTCAAAATTGTTTTTACTGTATTGCGGATAGAAAGGCATCCAGCCATTGCGCACCGCTTTTACTGTCATGTCAGCCGAGTGCATCCCGGAAAGGTCATTTTTAGGCACCGTATTGTAATCGGACTGGTTTCCATCATAACGCCATTGGTCGGAGTTGATATAATGCCAGATAGGGGTTTGCTGTAAGCGTGGTGGTCCCTGCCAATCCTTACCCGACATGATGGAACCCCAAGAATCGGAAGGCGCCAGCTTTTCCTGCCCCACATAATGGTTCATGCCACCACCATTTACACCAATACAGCCTGTAAGCATCAACGCCATAGTTCCTGCCCGGTAAATCAAATTGTTGTGATACCAGTGGTTGATTCCGGCGCCAATGATGATGCTGCATTTTCCGTTAGTTGTTTCGGCAGTCCTGCTCCATTCGCGGGCAAATTGAAGGACTGTTTTTGGACCGATGCCTGTAAAAATTTCCTGCCATGCCGGTGTGTAGGCTGCATCTTTTTCATCGTAAGAAGTTGGATAATCGCCACCCAAACCACGATCAACGCCATATTGGGCCATGGTAAGGTCATACACTGTGGCAACCTTTACAATACCATCAACAGTTTTGATGTGTTTAACAGGCACACCTCTTTGCGCACTTAAACTTTTTCCATACTCAACAAAATTAAGCTGGAGAACTTCATCATTCTTGTCTATTAAAGTAAGAACCGGGTCATAAACTTTTCCGGTTTCGGCATCTTCGAACTTCATATTCCAGTTGCCGTCCTTACTGTCCCACCTGTGTCCCGAACTCCCACCGGGGCAAACCAAGTCCCCTGTTTTTGAATCAATGTTCAGAAACTTCCATTCACCGTTTTCAATATCTTTATACTTAGTGACTTTACCGGCTCTTAACATTTGACCCGGAACCAGTTTTCCATCCTGTTCAACCACTTCAACCAGGAATGGGCTGTCGGTATATTTTTTTGTATAATCAATAAAATAAGGAGTTTGCTTTTCGTGGTGATACTCCTTTAAAATAACATGGACCACAGCCATCCAGAATGCGCCATCCTGTCCGGCGTGCACCGGTACCCATTTATCGGCATATTTGGCTACCATGTTAAAATCGGGTGAGAACACAACTGTCTTTGTTCCGTTGTGTCGGGATTCGGAAAAGAAATGGACATCGGGTGTACGGGTCATACCCAGATTAGCTCCCATACAGGCAATGAATTTTGAATTGTACCAATCGGCACTTTCGGCAACATCGGTTTGTTCACCCCATATCTCAGGGAAAGAAGGAGGCAGGTCGCAATACCAATCGTAAAAACTGAGATTAACACCACCCATCAACTGCAAAAAACGGGCACCCGCTGCATAACTTAACATTGACATTGCAGGTATTGGAGAAAACCCTACAATCCTGTCGGGACCATATTTTTTGGTGGTGTAAATATTTGAAGCGGCAATAATCTCCAACACCTCATCCCATGACGCACGGCGTAACCCGCCTTTGCCTCTTGCTGTCTGGTAACGTTTTCTTGTTTCCGGATTAATTTGAATATTTTCCCATGCTTTCAAAGCATCTCCTGTTTTGGCTTTCTCTTCGTTGAAGACATCAAGTAAAGCTCCCCGAATCATCGGGTACTTAACCCGAATTGGGCTGTATAAATACCACGAAAACGAGATTCCCCGCTGGCAACCACGAGGTTCATAAGGTGGCAGTGATTTTTCAAGCAATGGATAATCCAACGCCTGTGTTTCCCACACAACAATACCATCTTTTACATGGATATTCCAGCTACAACCGCCGGTGCAGTTTACTCCATGGGTGCTGCGAACAACCTTATCATGCTGATACCTGTTTCTGTAAAATTCTTCCCACTGACGGGTTTTTGGCGAGATTAAATCTTTAATCCAACTCATAAAATATATTTTTTGCTAATTAACAACTCTTGAAGGGCGTTTAAGTATTTCATCATTAACAGGGCGTGATTTCCGGTTAAAATATAAAACCACAGTAATTGAAAACAGGGCAATAAAAAACATAATTCCAAGCATGGCAAATAGCATACTGAAATCTGAGGAGCGCTGGTAATACCGCTCCTTGCTGACCGATTTAAGGTATGCGGTCAGGTTAAGCATTTCTTCCTCTGTGATGGGATGTTTACTGTAAGCCATATTCATAACAGGAAAAGGCGGGCTTTTGATTATTGCTGCAACACCCGAACTCCCCATTATCTCCCAGGTTTGGGTCAGGTCTTTAGCCAATGTTCCGCTGCTGAATATCCGTTCATCCTTAACGCTATGACATGAGCTGCACGCAGCGCCGCCATTGGTGAGTCGGGTTTTACCTGAAAAAATGGAAGCCCCTTTTTCAATGTTTGCGGATGTAGTTTCACTCAGAATATCAACTGCAACCACGACCTGTCCATTATCACCTGCTCCACCCTGTTTAATAAATTCCAGTACGGATAAAATTTGTGAGTCACTATATGGATTGTCGGGCATCAGAAGTCCATTGTATTCTTTTGATATTGCCACTGCATCAGCATCACCGCTTTTAATCATCGTCGTTGATGATTTGATAAAAGCGATCAGCCAATCCTGACTTCGTTTCTCCGAAATATTTTTCAAATCAGGACCTACCAGTCTGCCCTTGCCAATGGTATGACATGCAGCGCATTTTGATTGAAAAATATCTTTTCCCTCATCTGCCCGTACTCCGGAGAAAATAATAATACCCACTAAAAGTAATATGGTTTTCATGCTACCAACATTTTAATTATTCATGATATCATTAACACTATACTTGATCCGGTATTCCATCACACCGGATAAGCCTTTGCCAATTCTTCAATTGCAAGGAAATAATCCGTCCCGATACTTCCTTCAGTTTCTATTTTTTCAAATTTTGCTAAAAGGTCCTTCTGATCTTCCTCCGTAAAAACCCCATCAGCCATATTGAACAGAATATTATTTTCTTTGTAAATATGATTCCTTAAAAGCTCCGCATAACCCTGCATATTTTCATATACTTTTTGTATAGCCTTGTTATCTCCTGCTTTAAATGCTTCATTATTCTTTGACATTCCCCTAACGTATTCCCTGCCCTGTTCATGCTCCATAAGCATAACGCCCACGGGTCCTCCCTGAACCGGAAATCCCCTTTCTGCCATTAATGGAAACAACAGATTTTCTTCCTTATTATGATGCAAGCCATCTGCAAAGTTTTTGATAATATCAACTATCATTTCACAGTGCTTTATGTCTGTATTACCAGAGCGAGAAATGCGGTCCATTACTTCTGTTAATTGTAAAATATGCTCATGGTCTCTTTTTAGATTACTAGTCGCTGTATTCATTGTTCTGATAAATTTATTGTGTAAGATTTAAGGCTTTTGGATAAATGATATTATTTTCAAGATGCACATGGATATGCAAGTCCTCCTCAAACTCCTGCAAACGCTTATAAGCAACCTGGTAGGTTCCGCATCCGTCATCAGGAACATTATACTGATGACTCAATTCATTGATTTTATCCATTGTTCCTCCCGCAAATTCGTGCTCACCTGCCATCCGTTCAATTTCCGACTGGATAGTCATTTTTAACTCAGGAGAATTGTGTTTTAAGACTTCTTTTATTGAAGGAAAAAGTACTTCTTCCTCTTTTTTCAAATGCTTTATCAATTCATTGCTCACCTCCAAAAAAAGTTTTGCGATTTGAATTAACTCGGGGTGATGATCACCATGCACTGTAGCTATCTTTTGGGTATAAAAAACCAGATCAGGCAGGCTTTTCTTAACAAATAAATGATGTGTATTTACAATGTAATCGCAGAGAAAATCAAGCTTCCATTCTTTATAATTATGTGAATTATTCACCGGACTCATTCTCACTTCCTCAATTTTCGCAAATAAAGCGGATGGCTCCAATCCTTTATCGTTGCAGGCTTCCTCTAAACTTTGTTTGCCTCCGCAACAAAAATCAATTCCATTTTCTCTAAAAATTGTTGCAGTTCTGAAGTCGTCTGTAACCACTTCACCAACCGTCAACTTGCCGAAATTTACTGATATCTTATCCATAATTGTTTGTTTTAAATTTCAACTGCAAACCGATTCGAATAAAATCCCAAATACAATGGTTTACAAAGTTAAAAATATTTTAAGTATTTATTTACCTTTATTCTTAATTTATAACAGATTTAAATAAGCCTCCACGTAAATTGCTGAGCAACACCGGAGGACAAATTTATTTTACCTGATAATAATCATTTAAGACTGGAGTATAAAATAATTTTTATATGTTCCGGAGGTTGTCTCCTTACTCCAGATGAAGAATCCTTTTTCCTTAATTTTATCCAATAACGGAGCAGGAAGAAACGGTGTTGTTAATTCGTAGATTTCTCCCTGCTTCCAATTTTTCAGGTCCTGCATTACCTGGGTCAACGGATGTCCTCCACCCGAAATCATTTCCGTTGCATCAAACCGGGTGGTTATTTTTTCAGTTGTAAACCAAGCCGGTGCAGCAGAGGTAAGTTCCGGATTATCCTCGATATTTTCCAGGGTACCCTGTCCGGTTAATCCGCGCAACTTATTCACAACCACATCAACAGGAAGTTTCCCGATAGCGGCAGCCTGCTTAATGGATGTGATCCGGGCTACCGTTTTTCTCAGTACAGGATTTTGAAGTTTTTTGAATGCCGGCGCCAGGTCTATCAAAACATTTTCCAGTTCAGGATAGACGTCAAGTAACTCGCCGATTTTAGTTTGGGGTGTTATAATCAGTTTCTTTTCCATTGCTATTATTTTTTATAAGATAAAATTCGCTGCTCGCCTTCAAGTTTTCTTCTTTCAGTCAAATTTTGCGAGACTTCAAGAGTGCCTATATATTCATCCTTTTCATTTCGAAGTGCGAAGTATTCAATATGAATGAACTGATCTTTCATCTGAATCCAGAATGGAGCGCTGTCGGCATTACCGCTTTTAAAGTCAGCTACTATTTCATCAACAATGTGGACACTGGATGGTGGATGACACATCCGCACATCCCTGTTGAGGATGGCTCGGTTTCGCTGAAAGATTCTTTCTTTTCCGTGTGAAAAATATTTCACCTTGTCGTTTCTGTCAACAAAGGTGATGTCAAGGGGAAGTGTATTCAGAATTGCCATGAGTTCTTCATTTGAAAAGCTACCCGTTGGTAATTGAACCTGAGCCGAATCGGTTTTCACCATGCTGGTCAGGTCCATGATTTCCGGTTTCCATTCAATTTGAGGATCATAAAGGCAGTACCCAATTTCAGTAGTTTGGCATGAAATTTCATACCAATCGCTGTCAGTAAGTTTATCCATTGACATAGGTAAAAGGATTTCTTCCTCTTTCATCGTCATGTCGGCAATTCCATTTGTTGCCGGCTGAAAGATCATTTCTATCAATGCCTGAACTTCAACAGGTGAAATTGGTTCCTGTATCGTAAGTGTTTCAATTGCACTTTTAAGCATGTCGCGCACCTCATCATGTTTGCCCCACATTACCTTTGGAGGTCCGGTGATCCCCATTTTTTCGAGGTAGGGAAATAACAAATTTTCCTTCCGCTGATAGTGTTTATCAACATCCATCAAGCTGTTAAAAAGTTGGCGGAGATGCAATAATGATTCTTTCACATTTTCATTTGAACCGGCACTTTCCAACTCTTTGTAAACAGCTTCACATTGCTCGATCACTTTTTTCAATTCACGGTTTTCCTTAATAAAAACATCAACGGGATGTCCATCCGGTACCTCCTTCGCTGACGTATGGTCAATGTGTCCTTCGAGAGCCTGGGTATGAAGGTCGCAAAATTTCAGCACTTCTTCATCGCTTAATACGCCTTCCGAAATCAATTCCTGCTCCACCTCCACAACTTCACCGTAAGGAATTTTCGACATCAAACGGATCAATTGATTTCTGACTTCATCCGGCGCTTCACCCTGGTGCAACTGGAGAATCATGTGTTTCAGCAGTTCCTTCCGTTTTTCTGAATTATTAATCAGCTCACTCATATATTTTATATTAATTTTTAATTGAAACTATTTTTATCAACGATATGCATTATTGCCAGGTAGGGATGACGTATTATCATCCGTGGACCTGAAAATCGCATCACTTCCCGAATTTTTTCTCTCATTTCAGGTTTATAACAATGAACGGGGCATTTTGCACAAACCGGTTTTTCTATTCCAAAGCGGCAATTTTCAGTTCTTTGACGGGAATAGATTTCCAATTGCAGGCAACTTGCACACAGACCACTATTTGGACTGTGCATTGCAAGGCAGTATGTCTTTATCATCACAGACACCGTGCGTTTTTCCCTGTCAATTCTGCTTGTCATTTCGTGTTAAATCGAACTCAAAACAAAGTTTTGCTACCTATTGCATCTGATTCAAATTACACTATTCGCTTTTAATCATGGTTAGCAGCATCTTGAACTTTTCGTTTGCGTACACTGAATGGGGAACATTGGCAGGCATAATGATGGACTCACCTGCTTCCATTACATATTGCTTTTTATTTATTGAAATTTCCGCTTCACCTTCCAGCACTTGTACAAGCGCATCAAAGGGAGCGGAATGCTCGCTCAGTTGCTGACCAGCATCAAAAGCAAACAAGGATACATTTCCCTTGTCCTTTTGCAAAACCCTTTTACTGACGATTCCTTCCGGTGAATACTCTACTTTTTTCGAAAAGTTCATTACCATTGAGTGACTGAATTCTTTTGTTTCCATATTTTATAGTTTAATGTTACGCTTTTATGTTAATTCTTACATTATTCTCATCCAAACCCTGTTTCATACATCCAGCAGCCTTTTCTCACCTTCAAGTAGCTTTATTTCTGTGATGTCCTGACTTACTTCAACTGTACCCTTATAATTGCCTTCCTTATCACGTATTGCAAAATACTGAATCAATATGAATTTTCCTTTCATTTGAATCCAGAAACTTTCCGAATCCTTTGCACCCGTTTTAAATGATTCCACAATACTATTAACTATTTCAATGCTTTCAGGTGGGTGGCAGTTTTGCACCTTGCGTCCAATGATAGCTTTCGATCTGATAAAATGACGATTTTTGGGATTGCTGAAATATCTGACTTCATCGTTTTCATCAACAAATGTTATGTCAACCGGAAGATGATTGAACAAATTAATGATCTGCTCAGTCGTGAGATGTCCCGTATCAAGATCAATTGCCGAACCTGAAATTACAGCTTTGTTAACCTTTTCAATATTATTGACTTCCAAATGTGGTTCAATGAATGAGAAACCTATCTCAAGACTCTGTTCCAGCATACTTTGCCAGGTATCGCTGGTAATCACTTTCAGGCATTCAGGAAATAAAATATAATCCTCCCTGAAAATGACCGGTAAAACAGAAAAGTAAAGTCGTCCAATCTCAAAATTAAATTCATTAATGGAAGGTTCATCCAGCAGAAGGTTATCTATCAACCTGTCAAGGCTTGACCTTGCATCATCATGCATTGACCACATTACACTTACACAACGATAATCAGGAAATACTTTTTCGAAATGAGGGAAAAGGATATTTTCTTTTTTGAGATAGTGATTATCGTATTCCTTTAATTCACTAAGCTTTGAGCCAATTATATCCTTTCGTTGGATTAATTCAACTCCAGGATTTTTTTGCCCAAAAACGCGTTTCGTTTCTATCTTCAGTTCCAACATCCGTTTTTCCATCTCCCGGTTTTCTGCCATCAGGTAAAACAGAAAACTATTTTTATCCGGCAGCGCTTTGCCATGCTTTTTGATGGGTTCATAAAAAATATTCAGGATTTTATTTACAGCCATTTTCACATTTTGACCATCAGCACCGGTTTTAACCAGTTCATCCACCACAGTGATAACATCCTTTGGCTTAACTTGTATCAAGGATTCCCTGTATTCAGCATAAAGTTCTGAACCTCTTTCGCCACTTAAAATTCCTTTCGCGTAGGCGATCAGTAAATCCAGATTTTTATTTCCGTTATTTATTAATTCCGACATCTAAATCCATTTTTCGGATAGAATATTTCCCTGAACACCAACTACAATTTCTTTTAGCGGCACTTTACTGTCAGCGCTTTGTAATGCCATTTGAGCCATCTGAACCAACCCACCGCAACAGGGAACTTCCATCCTCAGAATAGTCAGTGTGTTGATATGCGAATCATTGATCATTGAAATAAGTTTGTCAACATAGCTTTCAAGATTTGAATCGAGTTTGGGACAGGCGATAGCGAGGCTTTTGCCCTTTAAATATTTTGCATGAAAGTCACCCATTGAATAAGCCACGCAATCGGCTGTAAGAACAACATCGGCATTTCTGAAGTAATTGGCTTGCGGATTCAGCAAATGAAGCTGAACAGGCCATTGACGCAATTCAGACTTTACTTCCACTGCAACAGGAATTCCTGCTTTTTCAACTTCATCAGTATCAAAATTAAATTGCATTGCTTTTGAACCTGGACATCCTCCCCCATTTCCCGAATGAGGAATGCCTGAATGAGATTTTGAACCAAAGAGTTCATTTACAATTTGCCTGACATCGGTTTTTTCTTCAATAAAATGTGAAAGGTTCAAACCTAAATTTTTACCCATCAGAAAATCTATTCCCTGTTTTAAAAATTCTGTTTCTCCATGATCCTTCAAATGCTGAAGATGTGCAAGGATGGTATTCTCCCCTTTGCTTATCATAATTTCCATGACTTTCTTTTCGTCATAAGGTTCAGCTTCCCGCTGAACGATAGAAATTGCTCCTTCGGGACAATGCCCGATACAGGCTCCCAGTCCGTCGCAAAAAAGATCACTGATAAGCCTTGCTTTTTCATCAATTATCTGTAAAGCCCCTTCGTGACAGTTGGGGACACACAATCCACAACCGTTGCATTTCTCTTCAGCTATTAAAACAATGTCTCTTTTCATTCTGTTGCCTTTAATGTAAAATCCGCTATGGTTTTATTTTTAAGATATTCTACAAAATCAATGGTGAACCTTTTCGGCTGATCACCAAAAAGGCAGCTTTCGAAATAGCAATTCTGACAGGTAATGGTGCACTGAAAGGTTTCGATCCGCCCATCAATAACCTCAAGAATCTCAAACAAAGTTGCCTGCCGGGTTCTCTCACTCATCACAAATCCACCATTAGGTCCCCGTTCTGAATACAAATAATTGTACCTGACAAGCAGATTCATAATTTTCGCAAGATGGTTCTTCGAAAATTTAGTCTTTTCCGCCAACCTATTTACATTGAGTCTCTCTTCACTGTTGCCAATAATCGCCAGCGAATGCAGTGCAATGGTCGCGGCTTCCGAAAGATTAAAGAGAGTGTTCATCTATTATGATATATTTATGTATTTGAATACGCAAATGTAGATATAATTTTATTTCAAACAAGAAAAAAGGAACAATTTTATCAACTTTAGCTTACAAAAGAAAAAAGGTTGTCACTAAATCAAGTAATGACAACCTTTTCCAATCAAAAATATTTTAAAATTATTTTCCTCCGGGTGGAGTATGATCCATTAAGTAATTTGTTAAAAGAGTATAAAGGTGCATGGTAGCGCCTTCAGCTTCATAAATTCCATGCGAGCAGTTTGGGTATGGCATCATCTGAAATTGCTTGTTATATTTAATGAGTTCAATAATGAGCATTTCGGCATTTTGGTAATGAACGTTATCATCAGCGGTTCCATGTACGAGGAGTAAATTTCCCTGCAAATTTTTGGCAAAAGTAATCGGAGATGACTGTATGAAGTCTTCCATATTTTCCTGAGGCAGTCCCATATAGCGTTCCGTATAGATGTTATCGTAATACAACTGATTAGAAACAGCAGCCACAGCCATTCCGGTTTTATAAATTTCCGGATATCGGAACAAAAGGTTCAATGTCATGGAACCTCCCCCGCTCCACCCCCAGACTGCAATACGGTCGGGATCAATGAAATTCCACTTCAATATCTCTTTGGTAGCCATCGCCTGATCGTGCGAGTTGATTACGCCGATTTTTCTGTAAATCGTCTTTCTCCATTCCCGCCCTTTTAAACAAGGAGTTCCACGATTATCCATCGAAATGATTATGTATCCTTTTTGTGCAAGCATTTGATGCCAGAGATCGCCCCACGAATCAACGGCTGTTTGCCCCCAGGGTTCGCCATAGAGATCAAACAAGACAGGGTATTTTTTTGCAGGATCAAAATCAGGAGGTTTGATCATAAAGCCATCCATTTCAATACCATCTTCTGTTTTCACCTTGAAAAATTCAGTTTTACCCAATGCGAGTGTTGCCATTTTTTTACTAAAAGCTTCATTTTTTATCAAATTTTTAATTACATTGTGCTTTGGAAAGCTTATCAGGTCAACGTTCCGCGGAGTAGCATGACTAACATTAGTGTAAACGGCATAGACCATTCCAGGTGCAAAATCATAAAGATTAATTCCAGACTTAGATTCAGGTGTCAACCGGGTAAGTTTATCCGAACCGTTAAGAGCCACTCTGTATAAATAACGCTGCGTTGAATTTTCAGGTGAAGCATTAAAATATACAATCCCTTTCTTTTCGTCCACACCATAAATCGCTGCAACATCATAATTGCCTGGAGTCAGTAAAACTTCATCATTATTGTCAATTGACTTTTTGTAAAGATGCCGCCAGCCATCCTTTTCACTAAACCAGATGTATTCGGTTTCATTTTTCAGGAAATCCACATCACCCATTCCCCTGCGGGTCTGTGCAAGATCAGGATGATCAATATCCACCCAGGCTTCATCTTTTTCGGTATGAATATTTTTCAATTCACCGGTTAAGACATTGCTGACATACAAATTCTCTTCGTTTTGCTTTCGGTTGATTTGTCGGATCAATAATTTATCAGAATTCCCAATCCATTGCATCCTGGGCAAATAATTTTGACGAGCGATCGCCGGGAACGGATATCCATGAAATGTTTGCCGGTTGCTACCTCGATGTAACCAACCTTTGCTGATGACGGCGGTTCGCCAACTTTTGGATATTGAACCGGAATGGTATAACTGTATATCGAATCGGTATTGTTAATCATCAGAAAATTTTTAGTTCCGGTAGCATCCAATTGCCAAAAAGCAATGTAATTACCATCATGGCTCCACCTGAAACCATCACGGCAGGAAAATTCTTCCTCGTAAACCCAATCGAATGTTCCGTTAATAATATCATCGGTTCCATCAAAAGTGAATTGCCTAATTTTCATATTTTCAAGGTTCTGCATATAAATATTATGCTTGCTGACAAACGCAACATTTTTACCATCACTGCTGAATTTAGCGAACATAAGGGACGATTCAGGAAGGTCCATCCCCAACTGGAAAAGTTTATCTGCTTTCAGATCATAAACCCAGTAATCACCCCGGGTGTTGGCACGCCAGACCCTTTGGGTATTGGTAAAGATCAGCAACTTTGAAAGATCGTCTGACCAGGTATAACCAGAAAACCGGAGTGGTTTATCGGTACCTACCGGGATAAACTTTTTAGCGTTTACAAGAATACTTTTATCACCTGAAAGCGTGTTATATTTAACGATATTGCGTCCACCTTTAACGGAGTCGGACTTTTCGAGGACAGTATAAAAATCGCCTGTTCCAAACCATTTAATTGCTCCCGAATATTCCTGCTGAAATTCATCAGAATTAAAAATCCGGTCGAGGGTTAGCAGGGAAGAATCAACAGTTGTTTGAGAACTTAGTGAAATACTTGCAAAAACCGTAAACAGAACAATCAACAAATAAGTTAGTTTTTTCATGATTTAAAATATTAAGAAAATTAAGAATGCAAATTAAGTAAAAGAATAAACAGGATTGAATTGCAAACAGCAAAACAAGCAATATTTCGATGTGATTATTCAAAAACAATAGTTCCTGTCAATCCTCCCAACCAAATTAGCATTATTTTTATGCCGCGAAATTTTAATTTCAATCCTTTATGAATCGAATTATTATTGTATTTATTCTTGCAGGGCTCGCTTCCTGCAATCCTGCCGTTAAAAAGGAGCAGAAACAAACCGATCTTTCGGAGGAAGTAAAAAAAGAAACCCAACGCACCTGGCAGGCTTACCAAAAATATGCCTGGGGTTATGACGTGTTGCTTCCAATCAGTAAAAGTGCAGAAAACTGGTACGATAAGCCGCTGTATATTTCACCAATAGATGCATACAGCACATTAAAAGTAATGCGTCTGGATGATGATGCAAACCGCATCGAAAGGTATGTGGCAGATAGCATTAACTTTGATAAAGATATTTATGTTAAGGTATTTGAGGTTAATATTCGGGTGCTGGGAGGATTGCTTGCAATGTATCAATATACCGGCAATGAAAGAATCCTCAGCCAGGCAAAGGATTTCGGCGACCGATTGCTTCCGGCATTTAGCTCAGTGACAGGAATGCCATACTACTGGGTGAACCTGAAAACGGGTGCAGTAAAAGGTGACACGATCAATGTAGCAGAAGCCGGAACTTACACTTTTGAAATGGGAATTCTAAGCTATTACACCAAAAATCCTGTTTACTACCAGGCAGCTAAAAAGGCAACATTGGCGGTTTATAACCGAAGATCAAAGCTGGGATTGGTGGGCGAAGTCATAAATGTTGAAACAGGAGAATGGATTGATAAAACCAGCCATATTTGCGCCTGCATTGATTCGTATTACGAATACATGTATAAAACATGGGTAATGTTTGGTGACCCACAGATAAAGTCCATTTGGGATGAAAGCATTAAATCTGTAAACACTTATCTTCCTGAAGAAAAAGATTCCCTTCTTTGGTATGGTAGAGTGGATATGGATACCGGGGAAAGAACCGGCAATGTAGTCACCCTTTATGATGCATTTTTCCCGGCGATTCTTGCCTTATCGGGTGATACACCGAGTGCTGAACATTATCAGAAGACCTGGAATTGGTTATGGAATCAAAATGGACTAGAACCCATGGCCTATGATTATTCTAACAGGGAAATCACTTATCCTGTTTATGATCTGAACCCTGAGATCATAGAGTCGGCGTTTTATCTTTACCACTTTACCGGAAAGGAAGTTTACAGAAATATGGCCACGAAATACTGGGATGATATCAAGAAGTATTGCCGTACCGATGTAGCTTTTACCGCCATCGAAAATGTGGAGACAAAAGAAAAACGCGATTACATGGCAACCTATTTCCTTGCGGAAACACTGAAATATTTCTATCTCGTTTTTTTGGAGAATCCTGAAGTGAATCCTGACGATTATGTATTCAGCACCGAAGCGCATAATTTTAAAAAGGCATCGTTTAAACCTGAAGAAATTCAAAAACGGCTTGGGATTGTGAGGAAAGATTAAGTAGCAGCAAAAGCTAGTGAATAAGTGGTAGCTATGAAATCAGTAGAGCAGTTGGCACAGGTTCAGGATCAATGTTGAGGCTGTATTGAATTTTGTTTTTTATTTATCAGCCATCCCAAATAAACAAAACCACTGGTTATTAGTTATACTAAATAGTACAAACTGATACAATACAAAAATGAAAACGATCTTCCACAAAGCAAATACAAGAGGTAGTGCCAACTATGGCTGGCTTGAAACATACTATAGCTTTAGCTTCGCTGATTATTATGATCCTCAAAGGGTACATTTCGGTAAACTGCGGGTACTGAATGACGACACCATTGCCCCGGGAATGGGCTTTGGAACCCACCCACACGACAATATGGAGATCATAACAATTGTGAAGGAAGGTGCGCTTGAACATAAGGATAGCATGGGAAACATCGGAGTGATCCGGGAAAACGAAATCCAGGTGATGTCGGCTGGTTCAGGGATCACCCATTCTGAATACAACCACAGCAAAGAACATCCGGTTAAGTTATTCCAGATTTGGGTTTATGCCAACAAACGCAATGTGGAACCTCGTTACGACCAGATCATGCTGAACCCCGAAGACAGGAAAAACAAACTACAACAAATAGTTTCACCGTTTCCGGGAAAAGAAGGGGTATGGATATATCAGGATGCATCGTTCTATTTGGGCAGTTTTGAAAGGGGATCATCGGTCAGTTTTCCCATTACAAAGCAAAGTCAAGGGGTTTACATTTTTTTGATTGAGGGCAAGGCAAAAGTGGAAAGCCAAATCCTGGAAAAAAGAGATGCCATCGGTATTTCGGAGACTGATAAGATAAATATCTTTGCAGAGCAGAATATGGAAATTCTGATCATGGAAGTTCCGATGGGGTAAATGAATCCTTTACGGAATTAGTCCCGTATAAATAAGAAGTTTAAGAGTGGCGCAATAAGTATGAAAAAAGAAAACAACGATATTGAGTTGAATTTCAACCAGGAGTTAAGGCAGTTTGAATTCACGGTTGATGGCGAGGTTGCCAGGATTGAATACCATATTTCGGAAGACAGGATATTCCTTACTCATACCGAAGTGCCCGAAGAGTTGAGTGGAAGGGGTATCGGCAGCCTTCTTGCCCAAAAAACCCTGCTTCATATCGAAAAAACAAAACTGAAAGTGGTTCCCTATTGCAATTTTATTGCCGACTATATCCGCAAAAACCCCGAATACCGGCGGCTGCTGGCTACAGGGATCATTGTTGAATGATCCGGGAAGACTTGTCAGGATTTTAAACCTCTAACTCACCCTCAGTTGGATATTGACTCCGGCCTGCATCCATCGTAAACAATAGTTTTAAACTATTATCCACTCCTCCGGTGAAAAGATTTTTAAGCGAATGCCCCTGTATAATTTAAAGGTCATTCTTGAAATCAAACTAAGATTTGTACTTTTGTGGGAAAGTTTACTACATGACAAACAGAGAATATATACTGACAACCATAAAAAATCACACACCTGAATTACATAAACTCGGGATCAGAGACATCGGGCTGTTTGGTTCCTACTGAGGGGTGAACAATCAGCCACTAGTGATATTGATATTTTGATTGAATTTGATCCTGAAATGGAAAACTACGACAACTATATGGCTGTTTACGACATTTTTGAACAACTTTTTAAAAATGAAAAGGTGGAAATTATTACTAAAAATGGTTTAAGCCCTTATTTTGGTCCTAGTATTTTAAAAGAGGTTATGTATGTCTAAAGAGCCAATCGAATATTTAAAACATATACATGATGAAAGTAATTTCATTCTAACCATTATTAATAAAGGCATTACAAAAGAGGATTTTCTAAATGATGAAACTTTAAAAAGGGCCATTGTCAGAAGTTTAGAAATAATTGGAGAGGCTTCAAAAAAAATTCCGGCAGATTTCAAGGTAAAGTGGGATTCAATCAAATGGAGGAACATGGCAGGAATGAGAGACAGACTTATCCATGATTATATGGGAGTTAATTATTCAATTGTCTGGGATGTTATAAAAAATAAGATTCCGGAATTAAATAAACAGATTACTGAAGTAATTGAAAAAAACTAAAACCTTAAACTTACCCCACTCATAAAATTAAACTTCGCCTGTGGGAAGTAGCCATTCATTTCATATTCCTGGTTTCCGGTGTAATAGCGGTACACCCAGGCATTGGATTCGTATTCCACATTAAAGATATTGTTCAGGCTGAGCATAAGGTCAATCTGTCGGATGAAGCCGGTTTTGATGGTGTAATAAAATTTCAGATCATTAATAAAATAAGGATCAAGGCTGCGGCTTTTGGTTGACGTGTTGTCAATGTATTGCCTTCCGACATATTTCGATTGCAAAATAACTTTGAATGATTTCAATGGTTCCCAGCTCAGGTTGCTCCCGCCAATGATGTCGGGCGAAAAGGAAATGTCAGTTTTTCCCAGAGTATCCACTTTTTGTTCGGGATAACTATCCCAGATATCTGTGTAGCCGACAAAATCGTTGATCTTATTGCGGCTCAGGGTAAGGTTCATATCCCATCTGAGCCGCTTAAAAATTTGAACTCCCCCACTTATTTCAATTCCTGTCCGGTAGCTTTTGGGTACATTCACAAGGATTGGATCGCCGACATTGTTAATTTTTCCGGTAAGGACAAGCTGATCCTTATATTTCATGTAATAATAATTGGCTTCAAGATTGATCCGCTTATTTTGAAATTTATAACCCAGTTCATAATCCAGCAATCTTTCAGGGCTTATCTGCTGACCGGGATCAGCATCCCTGTATGCCGAACGATTGGGTTCACGGTTCGCAACTGCCACCGAAGCATACAAGTTATTGCTTTTGTTAAGGCTAAAATAAACGCCCCCTTTCGGATTAAAAAAGGTAAAGGAATGATGCTGAGTTAGGTCGCGAAGGTCATCATGAGTTCCAGCAATGGTATAATCTATTCCCCTCACTTGCAAATCTCCGTATAAATTCAGGCGAGGTTTTAGCTGGTATCCTGCTTTTGCAAAAACATTGAAATCGGTTTTCCTGCCCGTATTTTCGTACCAGGGTTGATCTATAAAGCTGTTGCTGCTGTGCTCAGACCAGATTATATAACCGTAATGATCTCCGTCGTATCTATTCCAGCCCCCACCAAAGCTAGCATTGATTTTTTGGCGGGAATAATTGAGCGAAACATTCAACCCATAAAAATCATTATCCAGCCATTTCTGGTTGATGAGGTTTGTTTTTGAAATTGTGTCATCACCCAAAATCACATCTTCAAAACCATAATCAGCGTAAGATGCATCGTTTTTATAACTTTCGTAATAACCTTTTCCTTTGGTGTAAAACAAGGCTGATGTAAGGTTTATGTTTTTATTAAGTTGTTGCGCAAAGTGAAGCTGGTAATAATCCTGCCGGTAGTTATCTGTTTCGTTTTGATAATAACCGGTGATTTTCCCGTTTGCATCATACATTTCACCGGAGGGATTGTAGGTTCGGTTGGTTGCAAGGCTGTCCTTTGGCGTTCCGTTCCAAGCCTGGTAAGTTTGTTCCCAACCGGAAGTAATGATGGCTTTCAAAATGGTATTTTTACCATAATAACCACCCGAAAGATAGTAGGATTTTAGATTGCTCCAGCCGCGGTCAATATAGCCATCCGACTGAATAGCTGACAATCTGCCGTCGAAACTCCATTTACCGTTCACCAGTCCCGAACCGAACCGGAAGGTGTTTTTAAAAGTATTGAATGAACCGGCAGCGCTATTGATTTCGGCATAAGGATCAGGATTCAGCTTGGTGGTCTGGATGTTAATGCTGGCACCAAAAGCAGCCGATCCGTTGGTCGAGGTTCCCACTCCACGCTGGATTTGGATGTTATCAATTGAGGAAGCCAGGTCAGGCAGGTCAACGAAGAATACATCGTGCGATTCCGGGTCATTCACCGGAACACCATTCATCGTTATATTGATACGGGTAATGTCCGTTCCGCGTATTCTTATCCCGGTATATCCCACGCCGGCTCCTGCATCGGAAGAAGTGACCACCGAAGGTGTGATCTGAAGGATATAAGGCAGGTCCTGTCCGGTATTCTGTTCAGCGATTTCCTCATGGTCAAGAGACGTGTAAGTTGAAGGCGATTTTTCCTGAACCCTCGTGGACTGAACGATCACCTCGTCACTCATTACAGGGCTGTATTCAAGTGCAAAATCCATCACAATGTTATTATTTATTCCGACCTTCTGAACAAGGGTTTTGTAACCGATAAAGGTAATTTTCAATTCATAGCTACCCTGCTTTATTCCTGTTATTTCATAAGTGCCATCAACAGAAGAAGATGTTGAAAATTTTGAATTTTGAACCACAATGTTGGCTCCTGTTAAAGGCTTTCCGGTTTCTACATCCGCTATCTTTCCAGTGATCGAAAATTGAGAATAAGCAAGCCCATTGAGAGTGGCAAGGAATAATGCAATTGTTGTTATTATTAAATTTTGTCGTTTCATGGCAATATAAACTAATGATACAATGACTTTAAGTCATCAAAAAGGGAATTGCCATACTTTGTTTGAATTTTTGTTTCCCTCCGCCGGCATTACCCGGATCAGGTTACTGCTTTTTGAATACAAGCAAAGAGTATGTTCTCAGCCCACCGGGTTCAGAAAAAGAAATGTTAGACTCCAAAATCTAATATCTAAAATCTAATTTCTAATTTCTGGGATCCTCCAGGGCACCCCTGTTTGAGACGACAGTGCAAAAGTAAGAAAATTCGCCACAGATTCACAGATTATAAATTATTTCTGAGAATCTGGGGTTATTCGCTTCAAATCAAAAAAATTCGGGGAGAAATGATATTCAAGGGTAGCCTTTGCCAGGTCAAACACTTTCAATCCAGTCCTTTCAATTATAAACGAATCTGATGTACAAATGATGCCATCCTCCTGACGGACCAATTCTTTATCCACATTTTTTGAAAGTATGATATTGGGTTGCAGGATAAAATCCGGCAAAAGCGTGGCAAGTTTAACACAGAACTGTTCACTTCCATTTACCTGTTTATCAAAGTAGAGTTGGATTTCTCCTATTTCAGTTTTAGCAAGATAACCCATAACAACTTCCACTGCTCTTAAAGGCAGGAGTGTACCTATTGCTTTGCTGTGTGCCTCAGCAGTATCCCTTAAAAAACCATCAAAACTGATATAAACTACCTGCCCGTAAAGATAACATCCAATGGTTGCAAGTTGATTAACAGCGTCTATGTGGAGAGTTTCATGGTTCAAAGCACTTTCATAAATAGTTTTTTCCAGCCTGATTCCTGCCTTTTCCTCAGTTGTAATTCCCCTGTAAAGCATTGCCCTTTCAGTTCCGGTTAGTTTGTAGCGATCCCCAACCAGTTTCAGGATGGGTTTCTGCGGATATTTTTTGGATAAGAAAGTTGTATAATCCTTTACCGCTTTACGGAATTCTTCTGAATAAGCAAACATAAAAGCAAATATATGGAGAAGTGAGCACTTATCGAAGATTAACCTCCATTATTTTAAGAATTTTACAATAATTATTTCGTGAAAGAAATGAAAAGATTAACTTTGTCCAAAAGTAACCTTCATGAAAATCACCATCATCAACGGGCCCAATCTGAATTTATTAGGAAAGCGGGAAACTTCGGTTTACGGGGCGGTTTCGTTTGAGAAATACTTCGAAGAGCTTAAGAAGGCTTTTCCTGACATTGAAATGGAATATTTTCAGAGCAATGTTGAAGGGGAGATCATCAATAAGTTACATGAGGCAGGTTTTATTGCTGACGGAATTATTTTGAACGCCGGAGGCTACAGTCATACTTCGGTTTCTATCGCCGATGCTGTAAAAGCAATTTCCACTCCGGTAGTTGAGGTTCACATTTCAAATGTTTTTGCCCGTGAAGACTTCAGGCAGAATTCCATCATTGCCCCAAATGTAAAAGGAACCATCACAGGATTCGGTTTATTATCCTATCGGCTTGCTATCGAAAGTTTCCTGGCAAAGAATTAAGTGAACAACTCAGGATTCAGATTTGTAAATTTTCTCTTTCCTTTCAGAAAATATTCAAAAACAAGGTTTCTATTGTAGATTTTGGAAACAGCAAAATGAGCCTTCAATTTTCTTTCTTTTCTAAGATCAGGTATCATCGAAAAGAACTTCCAGTGAGCTTTGATAACTGCAAAAAAATCGCCAAAACCTCCATCAAAAAGGAATTTTACTGCAGCAATTCCATCCAGGATCAGCCTGGCGGAATACACTTTGAGTAACCTGTTGGAAGGAAGATTCTTAAAAAGCATCATGTTGTTATTCCGCATGTTCAGGTAGGTCTTTTTTGAAGATTTTTTTGGAAGCGTTCCACCACCAACATGAAAAACTGTGGAATCGGGGCAATACATTATTTTATAGCCTTCATTTTTTGCACGCCAGCAAAAATCAATTTCTTCCATGTGGGCAAAAAAACGGTCATCCAGTCCGCCTAAATTCCTATAAACATCCGCCCTGACAAACATACAGGCGCCGGTTGCCCAGAAAACCTCAGCTACATCATTGTATTGTCCATCATCTTTTTCAATTGACTGGAACAGCCTTCCGCGGCAAAATGGATAACCGTACTTATCAATGAAACCTCCGGCGGCTCCGGCATATTCAAATTTTTCACGTTCGGAGTATGATATCAGTTTGGGCTGGCAGGCGGCAATTTTGTCGTCGGTTTCCATCAGTTGTATTACCGGCTCTATCCAGCCGTGAGTTACTTCGATATCAGAATTCAGCAATACAAAATAATCTGCCTCCACCTGTGCAAGTGCATCGTTGTATCCTTTGGCAAATCCACCATTTTCTGCATTCTGAATGATCCTGGTCTCAGGGAAAACTGTTTTAAGAAAACTGATTGAATCGTCGGTTGATGCGTTATCAGCAATGATCACATCGGCAACGTCTTTACTGAATTCGATGACAGAAGGGAGGAATTTCTCAAGGAATTTCTTTCCATTCCAGTTAAGTATAACAATAGCAATCCTTCGGTTCACCGGCATCCTTAAACGGGAAAAAATTATTTAATGATCTGGTAAAATTAGCCAAAAAATAAAACCGTCAAAATAATTTTCAAGGATGGTCGAAATTAAGGGCTGTTCAATTCTAAATTGGTTAGAAACAAGGATAATCCTAAAATGCTAAATTTCAGCTTTTTAATTTTTCAAGGATTTTTCTTTGTGAAGTCTTTGAGTAGCTTTGTGAAATAGCTGTGACACAGAGATGCACAGAGAAGGCACAGAGCAGCACGGAGCCAAAACTTTAAATTAAAATAAACCAAATTTTCTCAGTGAACCTCAGTGAAATCCTCAGTGGTTCTCAGTGAAATAAAGAGTTTATAACACAGAGTTGCACAGAGGAAAAACCAAATAAAAGTTATTAGCAAAATTGATAGCTTTGAACAACCCTGGTCAGAAATTAATGTGGCCTGGTTTTCTTAGTTTTGTTAAACCCTTTGGTAATTGTGTTCAGGTTTATGGATCAAGAAAGGCACATAGAAGAGAGTAACTGGTACAACCAAACCTTACAGGATGGGGGTCCAATATACACTGAGACCAATCCCGACCAGCTGATCGTTGAGCCCTGGAATGCGTTTTCAAGCCTATTTATTATTATTCCTGCTATAATTTGGTTGATTAGAATCCGAAAGGAATACAAAGATTTTCTGTTTCTGCTGTACTGCATACCATTGATGATGCTTGGCGGGACAGGAAGTACGATATTTCATGCTTTCAGAGTATCAAAAATCTTCCTTGTCATGGACGTGCTCCCCACAGCCGTTCTTACCCTTTCGCTGGGTATCTATTTCTGGCTGAAAATCATAAAAACCTGGTGGTATATCATTGCCTTACTCATTCTTTCAATTGTACTCAGGTTTCTGTTTTTTCAAAACCTGCCCTCACACGCAGCCATCAATATTTCTTATGCTTTCACAGGAATATTTATTGGACTTCCCCTGATCATTATTCTTTTCAAAACTTCGGGTTATAAAATCGGATTGGTAATTACTGCCATTGTACTGTTCATACTGTCGCTTATTTTCAGGGAGGCTGATACTTTCAAACTATCGATTCTTCCAATGGGAACGCACTTTCTTTGGCATATTTTCAGCGGAATCGGAGCGTATTTTATTTTGGCTTATCTTTATTGGTTCCGGAAAAGAGAACTCATGAAAAGAATGGGATAAATGTCAAAAACGATCAATATTCGGTTTTATGAAGAGTTGAATGACTTCCTCCCACAGTATAGGAGAAAAGTAACTTTCCAGCACACGATCACAGGCAGAATGTCTGTCAAGGACATCATCGAATCACTTGGCGTGCCGCACACCGAAATTGATCTTATCCTCATCAACCATGAATCAGCTGATTTTAAAACCAAACCTGAAAATGGCGACCTGGTATCGGTTTATCCCGTCTTTGAAAGTCTGGATGTTGCAGGCATCACCAAACTCCGACCCAAGCCTCTGCGGCATCCGCGATTTATCCTGGATGTTCATCTGGGTAAACTGGCTAAATATATGCGAATGCTGGGTTTCGATACCCTTTACAAAAACAATTTTGAGGACAATGAAATAATTGAAATTTCGATAAATGAGAACAGGATTATTCTTACGCGTGATCTTGGAATTTTAAAAAATAGTAAGGTCACGCGAGGTTATTGGGTCAGGTCGCAAAAACCGCGGGTGCAGTTGGACGAAGTGTTGAAACGGTTCGACCTTTTCTCACAAATTGAACCTTTAAACCGATGTATCGAATGTAACGGACAAATTGTTGAGGTTGAAAAAGATAAAATTGCCAGTTTACTCAAACCAAAAACCAGGAAATATTTCAATGACTTTTATCAATGTTCCAGTTGTAAAAAGGTTTATTGGGAAGGATCGCATTTCAGCAAAATGCTTGAAAAAATAAATTCCGTAAGGTATTCAGGAAATAATTCATAATTTTACGTGTCCTCCTTTTAATGGATAAGACCTTTGATAAATGAAAGAAGCCGCGTTCTATATTAGGGAAAACGGACAAGCTATGTGCAGTTTATGCCCTCACAATTGTATTGTCCACGAAGGAAAGAGAGGAATCTGCAGGGTCAGGAAAAATGAGAACGGCATCCTGGTTACTGAAAGCTTTGGACAAATCTGTTCCCTAAACTTTGATCCCATCGAAAAAAAGCCTTTGTACCACTTCCATCCCGGCAGCATCATTTTATCGGCTGGAAGCCTCGGTTGCAATCTGCATTGTAAGTTTTGCCAGAACTGGGAAATCTCGCAGACCGGCATTGAAGAATTTGGCAATCTGCGCAACGCCACACCCGAAGAACTGGTCAGTAAAGCATTAAGCAGAAACAACAATATCGGCATTGCATATACTTACAATGAACCAACGGTTTGGTTCGAATTTATGCTTGAAACTGCCAGACTTGCCCAAAAGGAAGGATTGAAAAATGTGATGGTTACCAATGGTTTCATCAATCCTGAACCGCTCCAGGCACTTTTTCCTTACATGGATGCTTTCAGTGTTGACCTGAAAGCCTTCAATGATGATTTCTATAAAACGGTGACTTCTTCAAGGCTTGATCCTGTGTTGACAACACTGAAAAACATCCGAAAATCAGGCAGACATCTCGAAATCACCAACCTTGTGATTACCGATTTGAATGATGATGAAAAGGAATTCCGGGAGATGACAGGTTGGATAGCTGACGAATTAGGCAAAGCAACCGTACTCCATATCTCAAGGTATTTCCCGATGTTCAAAATGACCAGCGAGGCAACATCCACCCTGAAACTGAAAACACTCTACGACATCGCTGCTGAAAAGCTGGACTATGTTTATCTCGGTAATCTTCGATCCGGTGAAGGACAAAACACTTTCTGTCCCGGCTGCAAAACGGAAGTGATCGAACGGATCAGTTATGATACCAGGATCACCGGGCTGGATGAGGAAGGAAGTTGCAGGAAATGCAGGCAAGAGGTTATTGCAAAAGAATACGTGTAAATGATCTGCTTGGGTATAAGGGAATAAAGGTATCGAGTGGAATAAGGGATGCAGAGACTGACTTCAAATCAAAAATTAAAAAATCGTTAATCCCTGTTCTTAAATCCCTATCCCGGTCCATCCTTCGAGACGTCCTGAAAAGAGTACTCCTCAGGATGACCGGCCTTTGTGCGATGGTCACACTGAGGCCCTCGAAGTGTGTGCGGTGGTCTTCAAATCAAAAATCATAAATCAAATATCTAAAATCAAAAAAGGAACCCCTTTTCTGAAGTTCATTATTGAGACCGGTAATAGCGAAACGAATTAAAAACCTGCTTACTTACATGCCTGAGTAAGTGAAACGTTATAACGATTCGCCTTTCCACACACCAATGTTAGCGAAACGTTACACGGTTTCGCGTTAAACGGCGGAATTAAGGGAAAATGAAGAAATTTTGGTTAATTGTTGTGGGTTTTAAAGGAGAAATTGGTTTATTTTTGAGGATTGAATTGACCGTTTAAGCCATAAAAAAGATAAAATATTTAATTTATTACAGAATAGTGGTAGAGTGATGTAATTATTAAGGATATATTTGCGGGTGCTGATAATAGTAGCTTTAAGATGTGCATAGTAATACACTAAAATAAAAAAATAAATGACCTATTTTAATGTAAAAGAAGAAGAGTTAAAAAATAAAATAGCTCAGGATTATTTTTGGATTTACGACTGTACAAGAATAATTGGTAACGTTGACTTCTGTGTGTGCATGCATCAAAGTCAACAGGAATTATTTGAGACCGAATCTATTTTTTGGGCTGAGGCTAAAAAAAATTCGTCTGATATTTATAAATCTATCGTTCAGCTCATACTTACCATTGGTAAAGCCCGCACTTTTGATAAATTCCTTCCTCCTGCCCTGCTGGGAGCTTTCGATGCCGAAAAAATTGCCTTTATCCCTTATAACGAAATTCATGATATTTTCTATTTAAACGATTTTAACTGGAATGTTGCGCCCTCCAATCATGAAACCAAAGAATTTAAACTGATATATGATAAGGTAAAAACCAATGTAGACGAAAAAGCACTTCTGTTTTATTACGAACAGGATAATAAAGAACTGAAGAAGTTTATCAAAAACAATTTTGTTGTCGGTAAACTTGGTCTGACTAAGACGAGGATTGACAAAAACAATTTTATGGTCATTTATAATAAATGGATGACGACGGTAAAGCCTTCGATAGCCGTAAACTGGGACATAGCTAAAAAGAGTGGAATCATCGATGGCGATTTTTACCTGGCCGATTTACTGTCGGAAGAAAATGAATCACTGAAAGATAATTTATATGTACTGCTTAAAAAAGACTACTACGAATTAGGCCGTAAAATTAACGAATCAGGATTTTTTAGTTCGCAAACCACCACCTTCAAAGACAAACAGAAAGCGCATACTCAATTCTGGAACAAATACGAAAGGCCCCCGAAAGAAGAATATTGGGACTATATAGTCGAACGTCGCGACTTATTGGTTCCGCAGGATGTACGCGAACGCAAAGGTAGCTTTTTTACGCCGCAAATCTGGGTTGAACTTTCGCAAAAGTACCTGACCGATGTTTTGGGCGAAGACTGGCAGGACGAATATTATGTGTGGGATTGTGCAGCCGGAACTGGCAATTTGCTTGCCGGGCTAACAAATAAATACAATATCTGGGCATCAACGCTCGATAGCCAGGATGTGGATGTAATGAAAGACCGTATACGGAATGGAGCAAACTTATTAGAAGACCATGTTTTTCAGTTCGATTTTCTTAATGATGAGTTTACGAAGCTTCCACAGCCCCTTCAAAATATAATAAATGATCCGGAAAAGAGAAAAAAGTTGGTTATTTATATTAATCCGCCTTATGCGGAGGCTGGAAGTACCGTTAAAGGAGATGCAAAACCCAAAGTTTCAAACCAAACTATGGTTCATAAAAAGTACTCCTCAGTAATAGATGATTTCGCTAAAAGAGAATTATTCATACAATTCTTTACACGCATTTATGCAGAAATTCAAGGAGTAGTTATTGCCCAATTTTCAAAACTAAAAATCCTACAAGCCCCATATTTTATTGGATTCAGAAAATATTTTTTGGCTGAATTAAAATCTATGTTTGTTGTCCCAGCAAATTCATTCGACAATGTAAAAGGAAACTTTCCTATTGGTTTCTTCATCTGGAATACTAATGTCCCCAAACAATTCATTAAAGCACGAGCTGACGTCTACAATTCAGAGGGAACTTTAATAGCCAAAAAGAAATACCATAGTTATGATAATGACAAAAATATTAATGACTGGTTAAGACCAACATGGAAAAATGCAGAAAATCGTCTGGCTTACCTTGCATGCAATAGCAATGATTTCCAACATCAGAATGAAGTTGTTATACAAATAAATAAAAACAATGAAACCTCAACATTTTATAAACCCGTAACTCAAAATAACTTATTACAATCAAGTATTTATTTCGCTGTTCGTAAATGTATAGAAGCCACATGGCTCAACGACCGTGACCAGTTTCTTTATCCTAATGATGGTTGGCAGGCTGATACTGAATTTCAAAACGACTGTTTGGCATTTGCATTATTCAGTAATAATATTCAATCCAGGTTTGGCACAAATCATTGGATTCCTTTCACAGAACAAGAAGTAGATGCAAGAGAAAAGTTTGAAAGTAATTTTATGAGTAAATTTATTCATGGCAAACTAAAGCAAGATAAACCAGCCGATCTGTTTGGCACGCATGAAAAGGAAACCGCAGTACTTACATTTTCAGCAGAAGCTACAGAAGTATTCAATGCAGGCAGGGAGCTATGGAAATACTATCACAAACAACCCAATTGTAATGTGAATGCTTCATTATACGATATAAGAGAATATTTTCAGGGCCGCAATGACAAAGGCAAAATGAACAACAAAAGTACCGACGAACATTATATGGTTTTAATTACTCAGTTAAGAGAAAAGCTAAAGCTCCTGGCAAAGAAAATAGAACCCAAAGTGTATGAATATGGATTTTTGAAACAATGAAAAGAGAACAACTAGTGCAAACAGCGGTTTGGCGTAATGGAGGGTTCAGTGCTCCGTATGACAGTTTTGTGGGTCGACAAACAGTAGTGCTTCATATGAACACTTTTAGTGAAAATCCGCCCCTAGGTGGCGGGAGTTTGTAGCTAGTGCCTGGTTTAAAATTAATTATTATAATTTAGCATCAAATATTTATCAGATAAAAAAAAATTGAAATAAAATAAATGGTAATCTATGAATGTATTTATTAGTTGGTCTGGTGCTCTTTCAAAGGAAATTGCCAGTGAAATAAATGATTGGATTCCAACACTAATTCAGGCTGTAAAAACTTTTTTTTCACCTGAAGATATTCAAAAGGGCGACTATTGGACATCCAAAATAAAGGAAGAATTAAAAATTAATTCAACAGGAATTATTTGTTTAACTAAAGAAAATCAAAAAGCACCATGGATACTATTTGAAGCAGGTGCATTATCAAATGGTATAGGAAAGAAAAAAGTATTTCCACTTTTATTTGATTTTAGCATCTCTGAGTTAGAGGTGCCTCTGTCATTATTCAATGCAACAGAATTTTCTAAAACAGAGTTTTTAAAGTTAGTTCAAAGTATTAATAATGATCTCGATAATAGATTGGATACTGAAAGGCTTATTAAATTGTTCGAAACGTTATGGCCGGAATTAGAAAATAAAGTAAAAGAAATAATTAACAAATTCCAAAAAACTCCGCACGATGTTTCAAAACCCTTACGTAAAGAAAGAGATATTTTAGAAGAAATATTATCTTTTCAAAGGGAATCTTTAAGAATAATTTCAGCTAATACTAATCATAAAGAGTCAAATATTGAAAATATAGAAAATTCAATTCTTAAAATTGAAAATGTTTTACTCAATTTACAATCTGAAATAGTTTTCAATAAACCTGATCAATCAGCAAATAAAAACAGCCGACCAAAAAAAATTGATGCGGATATCTACAACTTTGAATTGAGCACAGGTGTTTGGTTTATTATGATTGGATTAATCAATTCTATTCCAATGGAAATTTATACTGGTTCTCGTGATTCTTTTTATATCCCTGGTTACGTAAATAAAGGATTAATTATTAAAAACAGTATTGAACCTAATGAGGAGATTAGATTTGATTTTCAGTTCCAGGATAAAGCTGGATATTCTATTGTTATTCCAACATTAAATCGTAAACAAAATGATTTTCAAAATTATACTGAGATAATTTCAAAATTATTGACTGATAAATATCCTTTCTGGTTAATTAAGGATTTCATCAATAATATAATTACTAATAACGATGACGATACCATTAAATTTAAAAGTGAAGTAATTAAAGCTTTGGAAAAATATTTTTCCCCCGCACCTCCAAGTGTTCCATAGGATCACGTGGTGGAATAAATAAGAAAAGTTTATAACTTTGACAGTAAGGTAAATTCCTCTGCTACTGGCAAGTCTTGTGCGTCCGGTTTTAGCGTTGCAGACTTATTCCAGCTTGTCAAATTACGCTATCAAATTACTTAAACACAGTTGGCGTTTCAGCAATTGAGTAATTCACTATCTTTGCCGGTATGAATGAAGTCGAGCGCAATATCCATTCAATAACCAATCTGTGTGTGAATCACGCTGTAGACAAACTATACCTGTTTGGCTCGGCGCTTACCAATGGTTTTAATGAAAAAAGCGATATTGATTTTGTGGTCAGGTTTAAAAATATAGAATTACTTCACTATTCCGACAACTATTTTGATCTTAAATTCTCCCTCGAAGACTTGCTGAACCGGCCGGTTGACCTTCTTGAAGAACAGTGCATAAAAAATCCATATTTCCTTGAATCGTTAAATGAAACCAAAAAATTAATTTATGGATAGGGAGATCAAAGCCTGGCTCTTTGACATTGTGAATTCGATTGAGGAAATTGAACAATTTCTGCCTCAGGGTCAGCAGCTATTTGAAGCATAAAGGAAAGACCTGAAAACAAAACGGGCTGTTGAACGTAACCTTGAAATAATAGGAGAAGCTACCAACAGGGTACTTGCCAGGGATCCTGATTTCGAATT
The DNA here is from genome assembly GCA_963840975.1 of uncultured Bacteroidales bacterium. Taxonomy (GTDB): domain Bacteria; phylum Bacteroidota; class Bacteroidia; order Bacteroidales; family JAADJA01; genus JAADJA01. The sequence goes on from CAWJBC010000013.1 coordinate 66,007, forward strand.
GGCACATTCACGAAAAATTATTAGTCTCCGAAATCGCATTATTCATGGGTATGATGTTATCTCAGATGAGTTGATTTGGGGAATAATAGTAAATGACTTGCCTAAACTTAAGTCGGAAATCTCAAAGTATATTTGACCTCAACCGGAGGCAAGTCTTGTGCGTCCGGTTTTAGCGTTGCAGGTTTGTGAAACTGTGAACAAGGTTGATATAAATTCTGTTCGCCAGCATACAGCAAGTGTCCGCAAAGGCACATAAATCAGGAAATAGTCTTTTCCAAAATTCATGCTATCAGCGTTTTGCAGGCATGGTATTAAAGTTGTTCCCTGCATCATTTTTCAATAACAGTTTATATCAAAAACGAAAAACATGAAAACAATTTTCTCATTCGTATGCATGGTGGCATTCAGCCTGTCGGTGAATGCCCAGGATTCAGCAGATTCGCTGGCCATTGAAAAAGCAGTCCGTGATTATGTGGAAGGATGGCAATCGGGCGATACCGAAAGGGTTTCCGGCGCCGTATCACCGGAACTGGCAAAAAGGGCAGTGATGTCAGATGATAAAAACCATTATTTTATCTCCGACATGAGCGCTTCCCTGCTGGTATTCGCCACAATGAAAAACAAAGATGGCATCCGCATGCCCGACCTGACACCCGAAGAACCTTTCAAACTATATGTTAAGATCCTTGACATATCGGGCAACGTTGCAAGCGCAAAAGCCTGGAATAACAAGTATGGCTTCCTCGACTATTGCCACCTCGCCCGCTTTGGGGAATCATGGAAAATTGTGAATGTGCTGTGGGATTATTTGCCGAAGTAAGGACCTTCCAGCCAAACTTTAAATTTATTATCATGAACAGATTCATTTTTATCGGTATTTTGATTTTCCCGGCATGGCTGTTTTCGCAGCAAATTCCGGATACTGCTTGGCATCCCGCAATTCCAAACCCAGCATATAAATCAGGCAAGGGTCCGGTCGTTTTTATTGACGAGGGTCATCATAACTTTCACACAAAGGAAGGCAGGTACAAACCTTTTTCAAATCTTCTGGAGAGTGACGGATATGTTGTAAAAGAATATACCGGGGATTTCAGCAAAAAAGAACTTACAGGCGGGAAAATCCTGGTGATCGCAAATGCAATGAATGAAAAGAATGTTGAGGATTGGTATGTACCTACTCCTTCGGCTTTTACAAAGGCAGAGATGGATGCTGTAAAGGACTGGGTGCACGACGGAGGGAGTTTGTTACTGATTGCCGACCACATGCCGATGGCAGGCGCAGCAAAAGATTTAGCTGCTGAATTTGGTTTTGAATTTACCAATGGATTTGTGCTCGATACCGTTTCCGGGGGTACAGGCAACCTTCAGCCTGAAAGAAAAAACCCTTGCTGAAAGCAGGATCACAAAAGGAAGGGATTCAACGGAACGTGTGGATCAGATCGTATCGTTTACCGGGCAGGGATTCAACATACCTCCTGATGCTACTCCGGTTATGATTTTTAATAAAAATTTCGTGAATATGCTGCCCGATACAGCATGGGTATTTGACGAAAATACCCCGGTTTTTAATGCTGAGGGGTTGTCGCAGGGCGCTTACAAAAGTCACGGAAAGGGAAAAGTTGTTGTATTTGGCGAGGCGGCGATGTTTACGGCTCAGCTGGCAGGACCGGAGCAAAGGAGAGTAGGGATGAACAGCGATTTTGCTCCGCAAAATTATCAACTGGCGCTCAATGTAATTCACTGGCTGGATGGAAAGCTCGAATAGATTAAATTTTGGCTTCCATAACAAGCAGGTCTTGTGCGGCCGGTTTTAGCGTTGCAAACTTGTGCCGGATTAACTAAATATCTTATCCATTTTATTTCTACTTTTGAATGATGCGTTCTGAATTAAATTTAAAAGAATTAAAGTGAAGAAGCAAGGCACAAGTATAAGAGATTTTAGGCTCTCATTATATTCATCGAGCAGGGCAAATTTTTTACTTCATTTTGCCTTATACATTAAATACAAATGGTTGAACTATAGACGAATGAAAATTGAATTTCTGATATTAATGTTTTTCACAATGTCACTGAATTCCATTTGTCAGGCTCAGGATTATTGTGAAACATTAATAAACAAATATGATTATTACCTGGATAAAACAAACAATTCAAAAACAAGGACACTAACCTGGTCTGATGGATATTTAATTACCAAACAAAATGATACCATTTATGGAGAAATATTAAAACTTCCCGATGTCGTTACATTAAAAAAACCTTATAAAAATGATTATGACGAGAGTAATTTGGGTTTGACAAGAATCAAATTGAGAAATGACATTATTGGTGAAAAGAAATTTAAATCGGATGAAGTAAAGTTATTTGTAGTTGACAATGAAACTTACAGGAGCATTAAACCCAAAGAATTTCCAATATTCGTAAGGGAAAAAATTATTGGTTCATTATGTTTATTCACTTCTGAATGTTATTCCAAAGACATGTCAGGCGATCATGTGCAAGTTCTTACTGAAGATGAATATATTTACTCAAATGATTTCGATAAGTACTACAGGTTGAACTATACAAATGTACGTAAATTACTTATCGAAGTAACAAAAGATTATAAAATGTTAAATGATAAACTTAGTGGTGAACCCAACACAGGATTTAATTATCAGGCCGTGATCCTATTATTTAATGATTATAAAGCCAACTGCAACTAACATGCAGGGTTCTTAACCAACTCTGCCTTATGATGCAGGTGTTAGTGTTGCAGCCTTGTGCAGGGTCAACTAAATATCCTATCCATTTTATTTTTATCTTTGAATGATGCATTCTGAATTAAATTTCAAAGAATTAAAGTGAGTAAGTAAGACGCTATGTAAAAGCTTATGGAAGCAAACGAATTATCTTAAAATGAAAAAAACAGGTTGTTTGATTTTAATCGCTTTAGCTTGCAGTTTGCTCTCGCAGGCTCAAAGTCATTTATGGGTCCATGCAGGTGCTGGTTTTCCGGTCGGAGATTTCTTCGATCAGGGACATGAGTATGTAAACATAGGTCCAGCCGCCGGTATAAAGTATACCTACACCATTAAAGAAACCGGGTTAAGCCTGTTGTGCAGTGCCGATTTCTTTTATAATACTATAAAAAAAGATTACCAGGAATTGCTAATACAGATGTTCGGCTCGGGAGGTCTGTACACAAAAATCGAAATGGAATTTCCGGAATATATAAACATACCAGTTATTGCAGGTCTCCAGTATTCCATCAGGCTCTTCAAGCCCGTTGCACTTTTTGGAGAAGCCGGTCTTGGGGTGAACCTTCTAAAATTAACGGATATGAAATTCACATCGGACCAGCAGAGCGGGACTACTTCCGCTTCAATCGATCCAGCCTTCAGCTACAAGGCAGGTATCGGCTTTCTGATCATTGAAAGGATCAGTGTTGCGGTTCATTATCTTGGTTTGGGAAAACATACCGTAATTTATAAGTCAGAAGATAATAATGGAACCCATGAATCCAAGGGAAGAGAAACTAAGGGAAATGTATTGGCCCTCACGCTGGGTTATCGGTTCTGATGGTGCGACATCCAGACAGAGGGTTCAAAACTTGTAATGGAGGAGAAATGAAGGAATTGCAAGCAACTGATCCTGATAAAAAACAGTCTATTAATACAAGTAACTTTTTAAAACCTTTTGATTATGAAAAAAGTTATCATTACCCTCATCCTTCTGGGTTTCATTATCCATGTTAAAAGCCAGTACAATACCCAACTGATTGATCCCAATA
>CAWJBC010000014.1:0-117210 GCA_963840975.1 uncultured Bacteroidales bacterium
AAAGGGTGGTGAAAAAATAGTGTCGACTCGTTAATCGCTGCTTTGCGTTCAATCACGGAAATGCGAAGCCGGCTTTTGTTGGCAAATTGCCCGATTTGCACTGCTTTTACAGCAACAGACCGGCCCATTTGACCAAAACCCAGAATTACCAGATGAACCTTTCTTGGGTCGCCTTCCCGGATGCCGTCGTGGTCAATGGGTAAACCTTCATTCAACAAATACATAGCCTGCGGGCCATAAGCATCAATAAAACAAAGGGTTTGATTTTCATTTATGTGTCCGGTTGCATGGTTAATTTGTAAAGCATTACGAAGTTCGGCTTCGTTGATATGAATGAAACAGATTCTCGGAGTGTCAAGATTACAATCCACCTTATGTGCCGCCATGGCAATGGCACGATTGGTTGTATCATCCTGGCATAGTGCATACAGCCCTGAGCGCTATTGAATCCTTGCTTCCTGAAGGATTTCGCTTCGTGGTATTCCAAGGATGAGTGGAATACCCAAATGGAACAAGCGTTCTTGATGTCAGGCTCAGGATGGTTTTCTACCGCCACGAATGGGGTGCCCTTTTGATGAAGCATTTCAATAATTGCCATACCCCTTGGTCGCGCAAACCACAAACTACGACATGATTTCTCTTCCATTTAAGTATCAGTTCCATTCGTTCTCGATGAAAAAGGTACAACGACGTGTTTATCAAAACCAGTAAAGTTGATGCTGCTGCCAGCCAGCGGGCAATCTCTAGTGACAAGGGAACCGGATCACTAAAATGCGGAGCGTGTAAAATAAATAATTGCGCTGAATGATAGAAGGCATTTGATATGCTGATGGGTTCATTGCCTGCATGATAAATGCTATATCCATAGGCGCCAGAAAAATGCGATAGGGAATGTAAAGGCCATGATCCGCAATCGCAGTTTTTCGGATAACAGCCATCCATCCGAAACTGATGAAATTCTGTGTGACATGTGTTTCATGCTCATGGTGATTAAATTCAAGTTTTAGCAATATTAACAATAAAATTTAATTGTCCGGTAAGGAATATTTCCGTTTTATATCTTATATTTATTCATTTGATTTACATAACAATTTCCATATGTTAAGCTGATTGCCTGATAGTTGCAAAATGTTGGGGTAATTTACCAAGGATTTATCTTGCAGGAAATCATTAGCGGCCCTGCCTGAATATTCCAGAAGGCCAACTTTAGCTCCCAGCGAAAGGGCGATCTGGTATTCCATTGCTGCGATGTCTCCGCCTTCAATGCCTACAGTTTTTACATCTGAAGGATGAATTCCACTGTAAACCAGATCACACCAGTAAGTGAGAATATCAAGGACCGAAAAATGATCGGAATCAGTTTCATAGAAACAATCGTAGGCTGTTGATTTGGAAGAATTCTCAGGAAGTTTCTTTGGCAGGTAAGCAATTAGGCTGAAATCTATAGCACTTTTCTTTTCCAGTTCCAATTTTACCTCTCCAACCAATCCGGGGATTCCTGCCGTAGTCCCGCCGCTGATAATGGTACCTTTGAAGACACCGTGCATACATTATTCCATGAAAATTTCACGGTAACCAGCAGATTTGGTTTTATTCATACCTGACGAACTACCCGCAACAATAATCACCGGGATTTCGAAAGGGCGTTCTTTTATTCTGTGTCGTTCAAGTTGGTTTTTATACTGTTCTTTATCGTGTGATTCGGCAGCAGAACATTGAGATATTCAGGTAAAGTTTAATCTGTTCTGAAAGACTCGGTTTTTGTGTTTTCAAATCATTGATAACAGGCTATTTCCTCATTAACAGTAATGAGGTTTGTCGGGAAGGGTTCTTTTAAGATAATTTCAATAGCACTTGAATATGTCCTGACAGACTTAGCAGCATCATTAAGTAAAATATAATAGTGCCCAATGGCAAATTTAGACTGTAAAAGGTTTATTTCCTCAAGCCTTTTCGCTTCCTGTTTCCAGTATTCAAGGGTATTCATTTTCATCTATTTACTATTGGCAAAACAGGGTAGAAGGGTGTTTTGTAAGGCAGGATAAAGTTGCCAGTTTTCACCATCGTCTTTTTGAGGAATTGTGAGTGTATAAAGATAATGGCGACATCTCCAACGATTAGGATTTGTTTATTGTGGTCAGAACTTGATTGTTTTTCCATGATAAGTTGAATTATGGAGTATTTTATAAGAGCATTCAAATTTAGAATATATTTTTAAATTCTGAAATAATAATTGTTTTTTCTGTACTGATAGGCTGTCGATTATACCCCCATTTCCGCTTACTTCACCGCACTTGCTTCGGGATGGAAATTTATTGAAGGCGCATAATCATTGATCAATATCTCCCATCCCGAAGTTTGAAATATTGACTGATTAACAGTAAACGGTCACTATTTTGTTATTTTTGTAATTCTTTTTTTATCGGATGCAACTGATTATTCTTGATTTGGATGAAACACTGATATTTTCTTCGGTTGAAAAGACTGAAGAGGAATGTGATTTTACTCTTTTGGATGTGTATCGGGTTAAAAAGCGCCCTCATCTTGATTATTTCCTTAATTATGTTTTTCGTCATTTCAGGGTAGCCGTCTTGACGTCCGCATCAAAGGATTATGCTGATGGCGTCATTCAAAATATATTCGATGGCAAAATACCGGAGTTTATTTGGTACCGTGATAAATGCACCATGCGCAGAGATATTGAAATCAATCTGCTATACTACGTCAAAAACCTTAAAAAAGTACAGAGGAGTTTCAGAATCTCACTTGCGGAAATAATCATGGTGGACGACAACCCCCGGTTTGCCGAACTGAACTATGGAAATCTCATTAAAGTGACTCCATGGCAAGGCGACTCGTCCGACAATGAATTGCATAACCTTACGTTGTTTCTCGAAAAACTCACGGTAATTGAAAATGTCAGGAAAATTGAAAAACGTAACTGGCGCGACAACATCCTCGTCTGAAGGGTAGATTGAAGCTAGAAAAGACGGTTAATTTTCACTATCTGTAAACTAATCAATATTTCATTTGACAGGAAAGCGGATAATATGGCTGATTTTAAGGTTTATGTGGCAAAACAGATGGGTGCCATTTGATGCCTTCATTTTTTTTGTGGGTGTGTTCTGGAACTTTAATATCATTCTATTTATGATGATAAGTAAGCAACAGGAGGCTGGCGAGTTGAAATACAGGACGTATTATAACATTGAAATGGTGAATGATAAACCAGGAATAGCATTAACCGTTTTCCCGGAACAGGTAAACCTTTATAACCAGGCAGGTGAAAAATGCGGAGTGCTGCTGAATACACCCATTGTTTACACTTCGGATACTTTAGCAATCTTTTCCGATTCCCTTATCCGTGTTAGGGTTTATGGCTGGGTGTGGAGGCAAAGCCTTGATGTTAAAGGCAAATTATTGACCGACGAAAATATTCGCTACTGGTCGAACAGCCATATTATCGGGAGGCTGAATGCAGGGTTTACTTTGGATACCATCTACACCAACGAATTAAAAAGCTGGATGCTGGTCACTTTCACAGGTTTTGTTCCGAAGAAATGTTTGTTTACACCTGAACAATTTGAACAAAATTCAAGATTAAAGCGCTTTTTTTCAAATATCACTCGGAAAGAAACCGTCTCCCGGCGTGTTGGGGGAGTATCAATTAAGCCCACCACCAGGCCACTGATTCACTATGATCATTTTATCTGGCCCATCAGGCTGGTTATTTCTTTAGCTGCCTTTGTTATTTCTATGGGTTTGCTGTTGCGCATTTATATCCGATCCGGAACCCAAACCCCAAAAGAAAGATTTATCATTTCTTTATACTTTTTCTTTCAGGGTTTGCTGCTGCAACGATATTCTGGTTTATTAGATTTGTAATAAACGGATTTGTAGTTTAAAAAAATCAACAGACAATCATGGGTCAGCAATTTTATTCATCATCGCTTGTTTTCATTGAGGATATCCTTCATTTGCATTTTTAGCTATGCTATGGCTTAGCGTCTTTTACTTTTTCCTGTAAATATTTCAAATACTCTTCAACTTCCTGCGACACAAAAATACCTGTCCGTTTCATGTTGTTCATCGTTTCATAGCATTTACGTCACCAATGAGATGCTTCTTTATTTTCAATTTTCTCGGAAATATCTTGCCATTCTCCAGTATGAAACCCATAGAACTCGGGCGTAATCCGCTGAGTCAGGAGCACGACGGCGCAGTTCCTCTGCTATATTCATCGAAGCCTAAGCTCCAATCCTGCAATGATGGAATGAACACGGTAAGTCAAGATGATCTTAAACCGAGACCACCACTTAATGAGATGACTGATAAATGAAGATATATGCTCCATATCACAATCAGTGTTGCCATGTAATGTGCCACTACAAGTGGCCAGTTATACACTCCCTGATTCCTACGATTCCATCTTAAACATTAGGATGGTATCGCACAAAACGCTCAAGGGTTTGGGTGGATATTTGATGAGTGATTTGTTTGCATTACTTTGTTTTTAGAATGCTTTTATTGCGGAAAATGGGATTAATAGGTTTATCCCAGGTTTATCTTCGTATATCAATCCGCTAAATTATTCTGATAAATCAGGGTGCTAATTTTTGTCATTGTTGATAAAATACGTTTGCAGAGGTTCATTACTTATCTTTTTATAGTTAACCGCTTTGTTCTACATCATTACAAACTTGATATGATTAAGTGCATAAATTTACAGATGATCCTAAGGTTTACCTTTTATAATCTCCGGCGCCATTCTAGTCAGTTGAGCAAGGATTTTTTCTTCACTACACCCTAATTTTTGAAGCAAGTAGGCATAATTATTAATAGCTGCCTGCAAGTGTGGGTGCTGCAAGCCGGTGGCTCGGGTAAAGTGAATAAAAATTTCAACATGACGCCTCATCAATGGCTCCGCTTCTTCCATGCGGTTGGTGTCTTCAAGCAATCCTGCAAGGTTGTTGAGACTGATTGCCACATTGGGGTGATCTTTCCCGTAATTTTTTTCCACAATTTGAAGCGCTCTTATCATCAGGGGCTCCGCTTCACCCATGCGGTTTGTGACTTGAAGCAAACGCGCGAGATTGTTTAAATCTCTGGCCACATTGGGGTGATCTTTCCCGAAGCTTTTTTCATCAATTTGAAGCGCTCTTCTCATAAGCGATTCCCCTTCGCTCAAGCGGTTGGTTTCTTTAAGAAATAGTGCGAGGTTGCTGAGACGAATGGCGACGTTGGGGTGATCATTCCCAAAGCTTTGTTCATCAATTTGAAGTGCTCTTCTCATCAACTGCTCCGCTTCGCCCATGCGGTTGGTGGCTCGAAGAATAAGTGCGAGGTTGTTGAGATCCCTGGCTACATTGTGGTGATCTTTCCCGAAGTTTTGTTCATCAATTTGGAGAGTTTTCCTAATCAACGGCTCCGCTTCATCCATTCTGTTGGTGTCTTGAAGCAATTGTGCTAGATTATTGAGATCTCTGGATACGTTAGGGTGATCTTTCCCGAGGCATTGTTGATCAATTTGAAGCGCTTTTCTCATCAGAGACTCCGCTTCGTTCATGCGGTTGGTGTCTTGAAGCAATTGAGCGAGGTTGTTAAGGCGGATTGCCGTCTCGGGGTGGTTTTGCCCGAAGCGTTCTTCATCCATTTGTAAAGAGAGCCGGCAAAGTGGCTCTGCCTCCGTATTAAGTGCTGCATGATGCAGGAAAAAAACCAGTGCATTGGCTGCATTAGAGGTTCGTTCAGGGTTTGTTCCTTTCCGTGTAAGCCATTCTTTAAAGGAATCCAGATAAGATTTCCCCATACTTCTTTCTTCGTTCAGGTAAACCCAATAACCAAGAAGTTCGGCTTCATCCCTGTCTAGTATCTTAAGAAAACAATCAATATTAAGCAGGCATTTGTGGAGGCGTTCAATTAACTCAGCCTGCCGCAATAGCCAAGGTATTTCGTCACAGCTTCGGACAGTGGTTGGTAGGGCTTCAAAATAATCTGATAGAATAATCCGGAAATCATTCTTTTTATTCGAATCTGGTAAAAAAAATGTTTCTACAGCCTTACGTAAGAATTCATGCGCAAAGTTAAGGATACCGCCACGGGTCCAGCAGTCCATCTTCCAATGCGGCACGCAGGGGTGCCCAGGTAGCCAAGGGCAACTGGGAGAGGTGGGGGGGCTTAAGCAGTTGCAGAAGTTCGGCTTCGGATAGACCCCGCCGTGCAGCCCAGATAAACCCGAGGGCATCGCCCACCAAACCCTTGCGGTCATGCTCATAGTCGCGTTGGTAGCGGGTAAGCACTTTACCCAACAAGGTAGGTATATCCTTTGAAGTCAAGTAATCATCCAAACGTTCATCCAATTTCTCATGCGTACCTGTCACCCGCAGTTCGTCCAACAAGATTTTTAGGTACAACGGATTGGCTGCAGATGTTTCCGCAGAAAGACGGTCAAGTCGAGACCCATCAAGCATCTTGCTGAAGCGGGCAAGATAATGAACGATCATCCTTCGGCGCTCCTCCCCTGTGAGCGGCTGGATGCGAAGTGCGGGCCATACCCGTTTTTCCAAGATATCTAAGGTGTCGCCCGGGAGTGCAGAAACAATAAGCCGCAAGGCCCCGGTAAACGGAAATTCCGGCAACCAGCCTATTAACCTTCCATGGTCTTTGTCTTCCAATTGGTTCAGGGCATCCAGGACAACAATAAAGCGAACACCCTTATGTTCTGCTTTAATTCTGGCTTTAGAAAGCCAAAGGGGGAAATCCCTGAGCATATCATCATTAGATTTTGGCAATTCTTCAGGATCATCAGTCCAGCGTTTTATTTCCGCCATCAATCTTGTCATGATTTTCCAGTGAACAGAGCCATCGCTTGTTCCTCCAATATAATGTTGAAAAATATAATCCTTTGGGTGGGTTTTACGCCAAAGTTCAACCCAGTTTGCCAATAAGGCTGATTTTCCGCTTCCTGATTCACCCAGTAGTAACATGGGCTTCCCGGTCCCGGATACATGCTCGTCAAGCGCCTGGAAGTATTCCGGCCTGCCAATGTAGGTTTTCCGCCTTACTTCGGCAAACGCATCATGCTCGTTTGCTTCCCTGTCGATCGGGTCAGGAATATCTTCCAATGGGAATTGGTTTCCAATGGCCTCTTTTAATTGTTCGAGTATTAGCAGAGCCAGGGTATGGGGATCAGGGTAGTTTTCGTTAAGGAGTATGTTTTTCGCTCCACACATCAGCCTGATCTTATTTTTCAGGGCTTTTTGTTTTTCAGCATCAGCCGGGCTTTCGGCAAGGTAATCTGCACCTTTCTTTTGGGAATAAGCCGGATCACGGAAATAGAAAAACGATCTGCCTGCCATCTCCGGGTTATTAAGGACACCGTGAAGGGTTTCCAGTTCGGTAACGCTTTTCCCCTGTAACTCTTTTATCCAGGGCTGTTCCTCTTTAAGGTCGGCGGTAAACGCTTCCTCTCCCGGAACCCATCCGTAACGCTCGCCCAGTAGCCCGACAAAAAATGGCCGACAGGCTCGGATTTCGTCAAGACAGAGTTTGAGGGTTTCTTTCCGGGTGGATTGTTCCTCGGAAATACCCCAGCGAAGATCAACCTCCACCAGTTCCACATATCGTTCACGGCAGAACCGCCTTAGTTCGGTCCAGCAATGGGTCATCAATGCATCCCGCTCTTCCGTCATATCGCGGAAAGTGGAAGAGATAAATACACGGATTGAACGTTTAGCTGGAATAGATTGATCCACAATATCCATTTCTGGATCCTTCTCAACTTTATTATTAGATTGTTGTGATTCCGGTATTATCTCAGGAATTATTTCAGGAGATGAAGATTCATTTTCGTTTTTTATTTCCTGCGCTTTATTAGTCAGTGAAGTCTCTTGTTTCTCCTGTTTTTTGTTAAAAAGGCTTGTCCAGATACTCATGGGGTTAATATTAATTTTATATGAAAAAGATTTTGCGATACTTTACCAGTGCTGGTCCGCTGTCATTTTATGGGAATTTGGATTTCAATAAATTCTCAAACTTAAAATCAGATCATAAAAATAATTTAAATTTGTGTTCTGACATAAAAAATTCTGAACCCTAAAATTAATATCATGTCAACACAAAAAGAAAACTGGAGCTATAAAGATTTTCTGGCTTACCTGCTGTTATATGCCGCAAGCGCAGATTTAAAAGTAACCGAACAAGAAAAAGAAATGCTGTTTTCAAAGGTCAATGTTGAGGAGTACGACCATGTTCAGAAGCATTTTGAAAAAGAAAATGATTATAGCCGGTTACAGACAATCCAGTCATTCAGGAAAAAGTATTATGACAATGATAAGTCTATAGAAAAATTATTCAGGGAACCTGAAGGAAATGTTCCTCGCTGATCAAAATTATAACTCAGTAGAAAAGGGATTCTTTATGGGGTTGAGGAGGATTTTGAAATAAGGTTTAAGCTCGCCTGGTTTGAAAAATTTGTATTTTTATCTCTTTTCATTTAAGGGTTGGTATCGTTTTCAGCAATCAGGAAATGAGTTTATCAGTTACCGGCGATTCCCTTTTTATTCTGTTGATGTGCTGGTCAATCCGATAAATCCTCATTAGCGCTCGAACAATGAGATAAATTCCAAGTACAACCAAAATAGCATTAAGAATTACAACGGGTATAAATAAACTCATCACCTCCCTTAATGAATAAAGTTTTGAGGTGGCAATCAGCACACTCATAACTGAAAGGGGTAATGCAAAAACAGCGATACCCGTTCGCAACACGGACAAAGATGTACGCTTTTCGGCAAAGAGCAATTGCAATTCATTGATCAGGAATTGCATTTTTTCTTCCGGGTTACCAGGTGCATCCATTTTCAACTCACCTGATTTTATTTTATTCCTGCTTATCATGATATTTTCCAATTAACTTTAACTTATCTGTCCATCAATTTTACCTTGTTTACATCCTTCACAAATATAGAAATATTTGAATCATCGTATAATAACTGAATAAAATCTCATTAATGGAACAAACCCGCCGACCGGTATAATGAAAAAAATATCTTAGCAATAGATATTTTGCTTAATACATCTATCGCATTTAATTTTGATGATAAGCTCATTTCATTTAATTTTGTTTCCTTGAATGAGAAAATGGCTAAGAAATCTAAAAACAAAAAAGATCATATCATGGACAAAATTACTGTAATTGGTGCCGGAAATGTTGGCGCTACCTGTGCAAACGTAATTGCACACAAAGATTTAGCAAGAGAAGTTGTTTTGGTGGACGTAAAGGAAGGACTTGCCGAAGGTAAGGCACTCGACATCTGGCAAACATCTTCCATCAATAACTTTAATACCCGTGTGGTTGGGGTAACCAACAATTATTTAAGGACCAAAGGGTCGGGTATTGTCGTAATCACTTCCGGTTTGCCCCGCAAACCCGGGATGTCGAGGGATGATTTGATCAAAACCAATGCGGCTATTGTAAAGGACGTTACTGAAAAGGTGGTAAAATATTCACCGGAAGCTATCATTATCATCGTCTCGAATCCTTTGGACGTGATGACCTATTGTGCTTACCTCGCATCCAACAAACCTTCCAACAAAGTTTTCGGGATGGCTGGTATACTTGACACCGGTCGGTATCGTGCATTCATTGCGGATGCTTTGAATGTTTCGCCCAAGGACATACTTTCACTTTCTTTGGGTGGACATGGTGACCAGATGGTACCCTTGCCGCGTTACACTTCTATCAATGGGATTCCAATAGATGAACTTTTAGGCAAGGATGAAATTAATAAAATTGTAGAAAGAACACGTTTGGGCGGAGGTGAGCTGGTTAACCTTATGGGAACTTCGGCATGGTATGCGCCGGGTGCTGCCGCTGCACAAATGGTTGAAGCTATTGTAGATGACCAGAAAAGAATTTTCCCCTGCTGTGCCATGCTCAAAGGCGAATATGGCTTGAAGGACATTTATTTGGGTGTTCCTGTGAAGCTTGGAAAGAATGGTATCGAAAGTATTTTTGAACTTCAGTTGAACAAAGCCGAAAAGAAATTGCTGATGGAATCGGCTGAATCTGTGAAATCAGTGATGAAAGTGCTTGACGATATGAAACTCTTTTAACATAGAAATATCTTTTAAAATATAAGGTACCTTATGGTGCCTTTTTTTTGGTTCATGATGAAAAAAATTGTTGTACTAACAGGAGCAGGGATAAGTGCAGAAAGCGGGATTCAAACTTTCCGGGATGGTGATGGTTTATGGAACAAATATCGTTTCGAAGATCTTGCTACCCCTGAAGCATGGAATCGCGATCCTGAACTGGTGTTGGAGTTTTATAACTGGAGACGGAAAAAGGTCCGGGATGCTACTCCGAACGAAGCCCATAGCGCATTGGCCAGACTTGAACAGAAATATGAAGTACATATCATCACTCAAAATGTTGATGATCTGCATGAACGTGCGGGCTCAAAAAATGTGTTACACCTTCATGGCGAAATAAAAAAAGCAAGAAGCACTGTTGATGCCAACCTTGTTTATGATCTCAGGCATGATGAAATAAAAATAGGCGACTTATGTCAAAAGGGTTCTCAACTCAGACCCCATATCGTTTGGTTCGGTGAACCGGTGACCATGCTGGAACCAGCAATAAAAATTGCTTCAAGGGCAGATGTTTTCTTGATAATCGGCACTTCACTCATGGTTTATCCCGCTGCCAGCATCGTCATTTATGTCCATCCCGACCGGCAGAAATATTACATTGATCCGAAGGCATTCGAGGTTGGCGGAATCGCGAATCTTAATATTATCAGAAAGACAGCAGTTGAAGGAGTATCTGAACTGGTGCAGGAACTATTATCAAGGTACCATTAAAGCAGTGCCATAAAACAAAAAAAGCCCTCATAAAGGGCTTTTAAATTGTAACATTTTGAAAGAATTCAGTAGATACTATTCAGTGGTTAAACTAAAATATTTATTAGTTTCTGAAGTTGCGTCCGCCTCCGCCTCTGTTGCCGCCTCTGTTGTCGTCAGTCTTTTCTCTTGCCTCGTTTACAGTTATGTTCCGGCCCTTAACTTCAGTTCCGTTTAACTCTTCAATGGCTTTTTTCGCTTCATCGTTGTTGGGCATTTCTACAAAACCAAATCCTTTACTTTTTCCGGTAAATTTGTCGGTGATAAGTTTAACAGAAGAAACTGTTCCAAATTCTTCAAAGACTTCCATAAGCTCATCCTCATTGATGTTGTATGGAAGATTTCCTAAATAAATGTTCATAAGTAACTTGTTAGATCATAATGATTTAATGAATAATGCGACAAAAGTAGGTATTATTTCAACTACTATTACAAAATGATTGAAAATGAATTTGAAACAGCTTTTGAAGGATTAGGATAATTTTAATAAAATGTAAATTTGCCCTCTTTAAGTTAAATTTCAACTTTGGACTTCATTGATATACATACTCACCATCAAACTGCAACCGGAAAGTCCATTCTGAATTTGTTTCCATCCGATCCACTACCTGAAAATTCAGAGAGACTTTACAGCATTGGGCTTCATCCCTGGTACATTGATCCTTCTGATTGGAAGGATAAAACTGAAATTGTTCGTTACAGGGCGAAACTTGATTCATGCATCAGCATAGGTGAAACCGGCATTGACAAGTTAGCCGAATCAAATTATAGTTTGCAAAAAAAGATTTTTGAAAAGCATGTTGAAATTGCTGAGGAAATGAATAAGCCCCTTATCGTCCATTGTGTCAGGGCATTTGATGATTTGATCAGAATAAAAAGAAGCATCGGTGTCGGAGTTCCCTGGATTGTGCATGGGTTTAATTCAAGTATGAAGATAGCTGACCGATTGTTGAATGAGGGCATTATGGTATCATTTGGGAGATCTTTGGGTCGTAGTGATTCCAATGCTCAAAAAATTTCGGGCATAATTAGTGAAACCCAATTTTTTCTTGAAACAGACGATGGAATATTGTGCATTGAAGAAATATATTCGATAGTTGCTGAATTAAGGAAGATTCAAATACACACGCTGAAGGAATTGATCCAACGGAATTATGAACACACTTTTACTTTGACTAATGAATGAGTCCTATTGGTTATCCCGAACCGAACTTTTAGTTGGGGAGGTAAACCTGAATAAATTAAAAAGTGCACACATTCTGATCGCCGGACTGGGAGGTGTTGGTGGATATGCCGCTGAAGCCATTTGCAGGGCAGGAATCGGAAAGATGACAATTGTAGATAGCGATGATATTACGATGACCAACAGAAACCGTCAACTCCTTGCGCTTTCCAGCACAGTAGGAAAAAGTAAATCCGAGTTGATGACCGACAGACTTCGGGATATTAATCCGGAACTGCAAATAACAGCCATTAAAGAATACCTCAAAGATGATAAAACATCCGAAATTTTGGACAACAGTTATGATTATGTGATTGATGCCATTGACACGCTTTCACCAAAAATATTTTTAATTAAAAGTTGCCTGAACCGAAATACCCCACTTGTTAGCTCTATGGGAGCCGGCGGCAGGTTTGATCCAATGCAGATAAAAATTTCTGATATTGAAGATTCGTATGGCTGCCAGTTTGCCCAGGTAGTTCGTAAAAAATTACATGCTTTGGGCGTTAATTCTGGGTTCAAAGTGGTTTTTTCTCCTGAACCGGTTTCTAAACATGTTATTGCTGTCACTGACAGTTCTCCAAACAAAAAAACGACAGTCGGTACGATTTCCTATATGCCTGCTTTATTTGGATTGATGGCGGCATCGGTGGTTATCAGGGATTTGATAAAATAAAGACAAATGCTAAACGAGGGGTTTTCTTCTCACCGGAAGTGTCATACATCTTGCTCCCCCGCCTCCTCTTGCAAGTTCTGATCCTTCGATAGTAACAACGCATTTATCATAATCAAACGGATCAATTTTACTATTGATTACATCTTCAGCTTTGATAACTTCGAAGCCGTTTTTATTCATTTCATCAATCGTATAAACATTCCTTTCGTAACCTATGACTTTGCCGGGTGCAAATGCAAAAAAGTTTGCCCCGCTGTGCCATTGCTCACGTTCCTGTATCCATTGATCATGTTCGCCGCCACAAAGTATTGGTTTCATGTCCATCCCGAGTTTATTTAAGGATTCGATAATATTGACTTCATTTTGGATTCGGATAACCTTACCGTTTTCAATTGAAAGGTGAACCGTCTGGTATTTGTTAGGTTTTAATATAAGTGGTTCATAAACCATGCAGTGATTCCTATCCAGAAAAGTGAAAGTCATGTCAAGATGAATGAAGGATTCGGGTGATGCCGGTAATTCCTGAATGATAATATGGCGGCTGATCTTTTGTTCTTTCAACCTGCTTAAAATATAGTCCACACCCTGGGTTGTTGTGCGGGTTCCAATTCCTATGAGCAGTACGTTTTCACTGGCAACCAGTACATCGCCTCCTTCGATGGTAACATCATCCATGCAATCAACGCAATCCAGCGGTGCAATGGTTTCAGATTTTACTGCGGGATGATTCCTGAAAATGGCTTTCATGATCATTGATTCTCTTTTCCTGACCTTATTGGCCATTTCGCCGATTAAAACCTTGTCGTAAACAACCATTGCTGCATCGCGGGTAAAAAAGAAATTATGCAGAGGCAGTAACGAATATCTTTCTTTTGATAAAAAGCGTGTGAGGTTATCTTTGACCATTAATACCCCTTCGATTAGCTGATCAGCAAGAATTTCAGGGTCAAGGGAACGGATAAATTCATCCCGACCGGAAAGTTTTTCCTCCTTAAAAATTTCATTTATCAAAGTGTTTTTGACGGCTTCATCCAATAATATATCCGTAAGCAAATCTTTTACCTCAAATGTTTTGGTTACTTTATTCATGACTCCCTTAAATTGCTCATATTCTTTCAGGGCTACATCCAAATTTAGGATGTCACTGTACAAAGACCTTTTGGCGCTTTCCGGAGTCATGTTTTCTACCTCACCGCCTGGAGTATGAATGATCACAGCCTCCAGTTTCCCAATTTCTGAAGTGATATTTACAGGATTCGTCATGGTTAATTTAGTTGATAATTTTTTCGCTGATCAGGGCGTTTTTAAGTTCACTAAAAGTAATCGGTTTTGCTACAATATTTTTATTCTTATCAAGCAAAAACATAGTAGGTGTGGCGTAAACATTATAATCAATAGCTACCTGGCTGTCCCAGCCTTTGAAGTCGCAACAGTTTTTCCAGGCAAAATTAAGTTCCGCAACTGCCGTTTCCCATTCCGGTTTTTCCTTATCCAACGAAATAGCAATTATCTCAAGTTTATCCCTGCTCACCGATTGGTAAATCTGATTGATTTGTGGCAACGATTCGGCACAATGGGGACACCAGCTTGCCCAGAAAAGAACAAGAGTATATTCTGACTTTACGTCCAAGAGTTTTGTTATTGTTCCATTCAGGTCAGGGACAGAAAACTCGGGACCAGGTTTTCCTACCGAAAGCTCTGCATATTTTTCCAATCGGGTTTGAAGGTCATTTTTCCGCTCTTCGTTTTCACATTGCTCGGGTTTATAGTTTTCTGCAATATAATCCAGCACTTTATCAAAATGAAACCGCTCAAAACCGCCCACAAGATATTCGACTATAAATTCATAAATAATGCTGTTCCCTGAAGCTTCGAGCATGATCTTATCCACCGCTTTGATGAACTCCGTTTCGAGTTGCTCCTGATTCAGGTTGGGATTGCTGTAAAGCGACATGTACTCGATGGCAATGGTAGTATAAAGGTTACTTCGGATGAGTTCCACATCCGTGAAATCCATATTGTCGAAATAATGCTCAACGGCATATTCCCTTCGACCTATTTCATCTAACGACGGATCATAGAAAAGCGGTTTTTTTTGCCTGATCAGTTTGGTTACCCAGGCATTGGGGTTTTTTTTAACGGTCTGATCAACAAATGCAAGAAAGTCTGCCTGGACAAAAATGTACTTTTCACGGGCTTCACGGAAAAACGAATCCGAGCGAGGGTAATAATCATTTAAGGGTGCCAAAAGATCGAACTTCCGGCGATAGTCATTTCCCCTTTTTAAAAACTCATAATATATTTTGTTTTCACTGGATGAAACAATTTCCATTTGACCGAATAAATCGTCGTAAACAGTTTTAATCTCAATATTTTCTTTGTTATAAATGACATCGAAGAAGATATTTTTATCAAGGAATATCCGGTACATACCGCTATTATATTCCGGTTTCATCTTAAAAACAATTTTCCCTTGCTTATTGGGCACAGCAGTATCGATAATGTTGTTTTTTTCACCATAAAAGGTAGCCAGGTAAATATCTTTTTGAAGAACGCTGTCAATCGTAAGATTGAGTTTAAATTCCTGAGATAATGATGATAACGTCAGAAAAACCAAGCATAACAATATTAACCTCTGCATATTTTTTGAATTAGTGGCATCAAAACTATGAAATTTTGAGATAAAGTGAGGGTGAAAATTTTCATTACTTGGTCTGGTCATAAGAATATTTACTATAACCCGTAAAAATAATGGCGTCTCGAATAAATTGAAAAAACCCAGAACTTAAAATTCAGGGTTCATATTAAAGAAAAATTAAATATCTAAATTATAGTAAATGCTAATTCGGTACCTGGGTGGTGAGTGAGGTATTTTCGATCAAAACATCATCTTTATCCGTATTACTTACCTGGGTATTTAAGTCAAAATCTGATGATTTGTATCCAACGGTTCCTGCGTTGGTTGACCATGCTGTCTTGTCAGTCAGGTCAACATCTCCATCACCATCATTATCTCCGCCGGCCATTCCATACAACTCGCCGCCTACCAATTTATAACCCGCACTATTTCCGTAAGCTTGAGTTATGGAAGAAGAAAAATCATAAGAATAAATCCCACCTGCCTGTGACAAAGCATTAGCTGATAATACACCAAGGTGGTTGCGGTGCCAGATCACAACAAATAGCTGCTGATTAACGGCATTATTGAATTGAAGGTCAGTTGTGCCATCCAAACCGACAATGGTCCCATTTTTCAATAGAAATGCAGCCTGACGGGCTATTCTGGTGGATGCATTTGCCGAAGCCGCATTGGCTGCATCGCGCAATTCGACTAAAACCCAGTCCACCACATTTCCGTTAGGAATAGAAGCTACGGTTTCCGAACCTGAATAATTCCACGGAGTTATGTTATAAGGTTGTGAGACAGGAATTAAACCTGCTGAATTTAAACCTGTTTTCATATTTGTCCCTGAAAAAGGACCTTCCAGATAAACAAGTAAATCAACGTTGATCCCGGTTAGGGAGATTCCAATAGGCTGCTGAAATCCCTGTGTTAGTATTACATTGCCCGTAGAAAAGGTTTCTGTAGCAATTTCGCCAAGGGTCCAGCTCAAGGAAGCACTAGTCCCTTCAAAATATCCTCCGGAGGAAGCCACCACTGTTGGTGAGAGCGACTGAGCGGAAAGGAATTGCACTGCAATTACCATAATCAGTAACCATGTTAGCTTTTTCATACATTTATTTTTATTGAATCGGTTAATTAGCGGACCCACAATTAATTTTACGGTTTCCATAACACATTATTTATCATAACTTTCTCAGAAACAAAAATAATGAAATAATTAAAACAAAACAAGGTAAATTATTTTCTGAACTATTCCGGAACCTGGCAACTTTTACTGAGGTTTCGAATCCAGAAATCATTTATATCATTGTTGTCAACCTGTGCATCCAAATTCATGTCGGTATTTGAATAGTTATATTCGCCAGCCTTTGTCCGCCAAAAAAGTTCATCATCGCTATTTATTTCCAAATCGGGGATTACATTTCCTGCTATCATTCCCCATTTGCCGGCATCTAACTGGATAGTACCTGCGGTTCCTCCGTAGACCTGGCTCGAATCAGTTGTAAAATCGTATTTATAAGTTCCATTGGTATAAATCAATGGATAAGCCGACAATACGCCCAAGTGATTCCTGTGCCAGACTGCGGCATAAGCACATCAGCTAAACACCGTGTCGAAACTGAGCAATGATGACCCGTCGGGATTGCAGATGGAACCACTGCTCAACAAAAAACCCGCCTTCCGGGCGAATATTGTCGAACTTGTAGCGGCCCCTGCACTATCAGCCGATCTGATATCAACCAACACCCAGTCAACAACATCAATATTGGGAATTTCATTCACCGATTCATTCCCATTATAATTCCAGGGTGAAATGTTGTACGGCTGATTTAAGGGTACCAAGTTTTTCTTGTTCAATTCAGTAATCATTTTGCCTTTGTCAAAAGGACCTTCAAGAAAAACGTTCAACTTGACAACCGTTGAATCTTTTGATGCATTCTCCAAAAGCGGTTCATTCGGATCTGCTTTTCCCGGTGAACTATCACCCTTTTGATGACCCGCCTGCCCAAAAGTAAGCAGGGGTAGGACGACCGATAAAAAAATGTAAAGTGTTTTTTTCATCTATTAATTATGCTAATTGAAATTTGGCATAAACATATAAAAAAAACTGCATTTATTATCTGTTTTGATAAAAAATTTTGGTTGAAAGAAATATTCTTTCTGAAAGATTTTGCAAAAGAAAAGTTAGTAAATTTGCTTACAACACATTTGCTTATGGTCAGAAGAGATCATCATCAGGAAATTCCTGAGTGGGTGCTTTCTAAAATGCAACATTATTGTGCTTATGAAGAAAGGTGCATTCAGGATGTGAAAACAAAGTTACTAACTTTCCACCTGCAGGAAAATGTAAATGAACCGGTTATTTCTCAATTGATTAAGGATAATTACCTGAACGAAGAACGTTATGCCAGAGTATTTGCAAGCGGGAAATTTCGAATCAACCGTTGGGGGAAAAACAAAATTTTTGCAGCATTGCAGCAAAAAGGACTGCCCGAATTATTTATTCTTGAAGGATTAAATGAAATTGATCAGCACGAATATATGACTTCCTTAAGGGAAATTATTTCAAAAAAAAGCAAAGAGGTAAAAGAAACCGATTTTTCAAAGAAAATCAAAAAACTTGCTAATTTTGCCATTTCCCGTGGATTTGAACCAAACCTGGTTTGGGATGTGTTGAATTTCAGGGATTAGTTGATTTATTAGTGAGGATAGAATATAGTTGTTTCTTCCTCTGTTAATGTAGCTTGAAATATCAACAATATCATGGTTTTAAAGGAAGACGTACGTGATTTAAAAGAAAGGATTGAAACCCTGAGGAGGTTTCTTTGACGTGGATAAAAAGCGTCAATTGATAAAAGAAGAGGAAGAACTTACCCAAAAAGAGGATTTCTGGAAAAATCCGAAAAAAGCCGAAGAAATTCTTAAAGCAATCAAGGAGAAAAAGAACTGGACCAAGCGGTTCGATCTAGTTCAGGCGGGTTTTGATGACCTACAGGTGCTGTTTGATTTTTTTGAAACAGATGATGCCACTGAAGATGAATTTGACAAGCAATACAAAACTTCACTCAAACTTGTTGAAGACCTTGAGTTTATGCGAATGCTGAGTGGCGAAGAAGATAAATTGAGCGCCATTCTTCAGGTAAATGCAGGAGCCGGAGGAACCGAAAGTAACGACTGGGCGTCTATGCTAATGCGGATGTATATTCGCTGGGGCGAACAAAACAACTACCAGGTAAAGGAACTTGACATGCAGCCGGGAGACGTTGCAGGGATTAAATCTGTTTCGATAGAAATTGAGGGTGATTTTGCTTTTGGCTACCTGAAAGGAGAAAATGGTGTTCACCGCTTGGTAAGGTTATCGCCATTTGATGCCGCCAATAAACGACATACTTCTTTTGCTTCAGTGTATGTTTACCCAATGGTTGACGAAACTATCTCGATTGACATCAATCCCTCAGATATTAGTTGGGACACCTTTCGTTCCAGTGGACCTGGTGGACAAAACGTGAACAAAGTAGAAACGGCTGTCAGGTTAAAGCACGCACCTTCTGGTATTATTGTCGAATGTCAGGTGACCCGTTCGCAAGGGCAAAACCGCGATAAGGCGCTCCAAATGCTCCGTTCCCAGCTTTATGAAATCGAGCTTCGGAAAAAAAGGGAAGCCCAGGCAGCAATTGAAGGCAACAAAAAGAAAATTGAATGGGGTTCACAAATCAGGAACTATGTGATGCATCCCTATAAACTGGTGAAAGACCTGCGGACCGGACTTGAAACCGGAAATGTTCAAGCCATCATGGATGGAAATCTGGATGACTTCATCAAAGCCTACCTGATGGAGTTTGGGGGATAAAAAGAAGGAAGATTTTAGATATTAGATATTAGACAAGGATGTCGAAAATTGATTCGATTGATTTGGAAAACCTCCTTTTCGATAGTTCAAGACGAACTGCTGATATTGCTGTAAGTATAATTGGAAAGAATCCCCAAATATTCAGAGAATTTCTTGATTTTGCATTACAGGATAAGGGTCAATATTCTATGCGAGCTGCGAGGGTTGTTCAGCTTTCATCCCACAACCATCCTGAACTGATCCGGCCGTTTCTGAAAGAGATTATCCATAAACTTCCAACTTACAACAATGACGGATTGAGACGCAGTATGCTGAAATTATTAGCCGAGAGGTTGCTGAACACTGATGAAGAAACGAAAGGCATTTTGGTGTCGTACGCTTTTGAGACCCTGATGAACCCAACAGAAAAGCCTGCAATGAAAGTATATGCAATGGATATATTGTTCAAAATTTCAATTGAGTATCCCGGCATCCAGCCCGAATTGATTTCTACCATTGAGGACCAAATACCGCGGTCAACAATAGCGGTAAAATCTTTTGGTAAAAAAGTATTGAAAAAATTGTATAAACTGGGAGGTAAGAACAGTCTTAATTGATAAAAAATTTTCAGGACTAAGTGTAGTTTTTTTTAAATCCAGGATTTCAACAATAAAATTAAAGTCATTCTTCAAATAATTCGAGCTGCCTTTCAGAAACATTAATTCCGTCGGGTACCTGTTTGTCAAACCCATTGATGAAACGATGAATCATCTTCTTGATCAGTTTGGTTGGTGTGGTTTTACGGGCGGTGCAATAGTTTTCAAGTGACTTTTTTTGCCTTGAACTCAATTTGATGGTGAGTTTCGAATAGCGAACTTTTTTGCGGCGTTTTGTCCGTTTTATAGCAGGCATAAGCTGTAATTTGCGGTAAAAATAAGTAAAACAGCAACTAACTGAAATTCAAAATATGGAAAACTTTTTAACAAATGTTTCCTGGGTTGTAAAGAATTCAATTTTTAATCAAGGTGACTCCGGATCAACTCAGTCCAAAGTATGTATCCTGCTTGTGACAAATGAACGCCGTCATAAGTGAATTTTTCATCTATTTCGCCTTCATTATTCAGAAAGTCAGGATGAATGTCAATGTAGGTCACTTTTTGTTTGTCACAGATGGTTTTGAGCCGGAGGTTGATCTGGTAAATTTTTGTGTTGACCGATTTTTCAATAAAAAGCTTCAGACTGTTGACAGGGAGGATACTTTGAACCAATAGTTTTGTTTCCGGCGATTTCTGCAGAAATTCATCCATGATCTTTTGTATGTTCATAAGGACATGTTCAGTATCATAACCCTGGTAAATATCATTGATGCCGATCATCAGAAAAACCTTTGCGGGTTTGGCATTGGTTATTTCTTCAAGCCTGTAAAGTACATGATCGGTCAGGTCGCCGCTTGTACCCCGGTTCCTGATGTCATTCCTTCCAAAATGCTTTTGGAGGTCAAAACTTTCGGTGAGGCTGTCGCCGAGGAATACGGTGTCGGTTCGGTGGATATGTTCAGGAAAATGAATAGAGTTCAAGGTTTGAAGTTCGAAGTTTGAGGAAAAGTTCAAATATCCAATCTCTAATCTTTTTTCTCAGCGGGAAAGAATTCGGGGCTTTTTACAAACACCCTTTCGAAAAGTCCCGATTTGGCTCCGCTGTATTTGGAATCCGACACCAGAGTTGATGTAATCACGTATTGATTGATTGAATCAGCTGGAAATGCATTAATTTCAACGGGTATAATGTTATTGCCTTCAATCGTTACTTTGTGTGTTGGGATGCTCGAAAAAGGCATTACATCATCAATAAAATTAGAACTCGTAACCCGCGATAGTTTGCTCAGATACCTGTCTGTTTTCACAGAATCAGTGACCTGTCCGTTCAAATACCATTGGGTTCCTTCTTTACTAAGTACAAACCCTTCATTGTTCGGATAGGTAAAGGAAATTTTGGTCAGATCGTCCTTACTGGCAGCAAACAAAGTTTTGTCCCTGTAAGTATTAACATTGGGCTGGATGGTCATTTTGATAAATCCTTCCACTACATAAACTTCCTTATCTCCGGCAGGTCTGACATAGGTTGACATTTTTCCCTTGTTCTGCTGCTGATATGGATTTTGCTGACCCTGCGGCGGCTGGGTGTAATTGAACTTTCCTACATAAAGATCCGCCAATAATTTGCTGTTGTTGTAAAGGTTGATGCGTGTTGCCGTGGAATCGGTAACTTCAAATTCTTTCCATTTCGCTTCATCAACAGCCGCTACCCGCTCCGATTTCATCCTGACCAGTTCTGATAAAATGTTTTTGATGGATGCTTGATCCGGCTTGTATGATTTATTGTCGGATTCAAGTTTCCATTCGGTGCCGGTTTTGGAAATGATAACCTCTTTTCCTTCCTCGCCAAGCTTGGGAAGGATAATAATTTTTGTCACCATAGCGGTGTCAATTGTTACCATTTCGCTTTTAAAGGTTCGGTCTTTTCTTTCGGTTAGTTTTGAGACCAGGTAAACCAATCCCAGTACAACCAATAAAATAATTAACGTCTTTGTATTTAAGAATTTCGATAACATCGTAACAAATTTTTAATTCAAATCCAAAATCTAATATCTAATCTCTAAACTCTTCTCTAAACATACCCCTGCTCCATCCTTTTCACCCTGATGTTTCTTTTTTGCTGCATCCTGAAAATCCCGTATATTATGATAAGGATGATTGGTAAGAGGAAATTAAGCCATTTCAGAAACGCTTTTTTGCCGTCTTCAACCTGGTCGAGCGGGCGGGAAGTTACCCCTTTGGTTCTTAGATCAATCAACCCGGTATCGTCCGAAAGGAAGTCAATTGAATTGACCATCAGGCTAACATTGTCAGGTGACAATTGCTGTGCCTGCTGACCTTCGCCGTTTATTGCAAACTGACCATCGGAAAATATTACGATGCTTGATTCAGCATTGCCAGAAATGTTTCCGGTCAACAATGCCCCAACTGTAAGTTTGGATAATGGAAAATCGGCGTCATTCCATTTTTTATTGACATCAAAATAAAGCGGTGGCGATAATGTCCCTGATTTATTTGAACTGGATGCCAATGTTATAAAGGTTTTGGAAGCATCGCCCGTATAGGTAATCGAGCTTGCAAAAGGCATCAAAACCTGTTCCAGACCTTTTGTAATCGGGTGCTCATTGAAAGTGTTAATGATCGGGAGGTAGGGGAATTTTACGTTGGTAGTAAAATTAAACATGCCCTGACGCTGCTGAACACCAACGCTTCCGCAATTTTGGTCAACTATAAAGTTATTTTCAACCACCAGGCCCTTTTCACTTAACCAACGCTCAAGCCCTGTTTCAATCGTCTTTCCCTGAACGGTCGAAAGGTCTCCGTC
This sequence comes from uncultured Bacteroidales bacterium, assembly GCA_963840975.1. Lineage (GTDB taxonomy): Bacteria > Bacteroidota > Bacteroidia > Bacteroidales > JAADJA01 > JAADJA01. The sequence continues at coordinate 22,679 of CAWJBC010000014.1, forward strand.
AACCCTGTCCATGGCAATAACCACTTTCCCTCCCTGTGCCAGATAACTATCCAGCAATTGCAAATGAACGGGAGGAATGGTATCTTTTGGTGAAATAATGGCCACGGTTTTGTATTGTCCTAAATTATCTCCCTCTTTCAGGTAAACAGGAACTACCTTGTACAGAACTGAAAGCGATTGCATCACCTGACTAAGGGAAGCAATGCCGGGTTCCCCGTGGCCCTGCAACAAACCGATCGTCGGTTTGTTGGTAACAGCAAGTTTTTTGATGCTCGTTGAGAGGGAATATTCCATAGCTGATCCCGGCTGCATAAATGGAATTACTTCTTTTTGTTCACCCAATTGAACCAGAGCGCCCATAAAAACTTTTTTCTGGGTTGATTCGTCTTTTTCGCGGGTACTTACCAAAACAGGTTGAACCCCAGCCTGGAATGCCTTTTGCTCGGTTGCCTGGTCCTTGTTGGGATCTATAAACTCATACAACACCTTTCCATTCGAAAGATTAGCATATTCAACCAGCATGTCTTTAAAATCTGTCCTTGTCACAGCCAGATCGGGCGGGAGATCCTCGGTAAAGAAAGCGGTTACGGTAACCGGTTCTTCCAATTGTTTTAAAATGTCCTTAGTAGCCTTGCTAAGGGTATAGCGGCCATCTTCTGTAAAATCGAGCCGGAAGAAAAACCTTTCCGACAAAATATTGATCACTACTAAAACTGCAACAATTAATAAAATCTGAGTTGCTATTGATTTCCTGTTTTTCATATTGATTAAATTATCGTGTCAGGTTACTGATTAAAGTCTTTTTTTTGCAAGATTGGCTTCGGTAAGTATCAATCCCAGGAATATTAGGCTAAGGAAGAAAAATAGATCCTTGGTATCAATCACTCCCCTTGAGATAGAATCGAAATGTGTGGAAACGCTGAAAAAGCTAAGAACACTACCGATAATTCCACCGAAATTGCTTGAAAGCAGGGAAAAAATTATCTGGAAAAAGATACCAATAAACAAAGCCAAAAGGTAACTTACGATCTGATTATTTGACACACTACTCGTAAAAACGCCAATACTCACGTAAGCGGCACTCATCAATATCAAACCCAGGTAACCTGACCATACAGCGCCGTGGTCAATGGGTCCCAGGCTGGCAACCGTAATGTAATAGGGGAGGGTAAGTCCGAGTGCTATCAGGATGAGCAGGAATGTAGAAAAGAACTTACCAAGCACTACCTGCCAATCGCTTACAGGTTTGGTCAATAAAAGCTCTAATGTTCCTGACCTGTTTTCCTCAGCAAACTGGCGCATGGTTAGTGCAGGGATAAAAAAGAAAAGTGTCCAGTAAGCAATGCTGAAAAAGGATTGCAAACTTGCCTGTTTTACAAAAAAGATGTCGGCACCGAAGAGCCATGTAAAAAAGCCGCTGAAACCCAAAAATGCGATCAGCATAATGTAAGCCATCAGCGAATCGAAGAAGGATTGCAGTTCGCGCCGGGTGATTGTCCAAATTGCTTTCATCTGTTTATCTATTATTTATTATCGAAATATTCGTTTGATTAATTCATTGTAAGTTCACGGAAAACGTCCTCAAGCTTTGTTTCTATTGGCGTCATTTCCGTTAAAGTCCAGCCTTTTTCAACACAGAGTTTGAAAATCTCTTTTCTTGAAGATATACCTGGTTTACTTTGGATTTCAAAGGCAGTTTCGTCCTTTTTCATAAAATCTACCAGACCAATAGTACCCAGCGACTGCAAGGATTTAAAAATATCATTTTTGTCACCGTCCTCAATTTTAACCCTGAGGATTTCGCGACCTTCTGATTGTTTCCGCAAATCGCGAGAAGTACCATCAGCAACAATTTTTCCTTTATTGATGATGAGTATCCGGTCGCAGGTGGCTTCCACTTCCGCAAGGATGTGGGAGCTAAGAATGACTGTTTTTTCTCTTCCGATCTTTTTGATCAATTCACGGATCTCAACAATCTGGTTGGGGTCGAGTCCGGATGTCGGCTCATCTAAAATGAGAACCTGCGGGTCGTGGATGAGCGCCTGGGCCAGCCCGACACGTTGCTTGTAACCCTTGGAGAGTTCACCGATTTTCTTGTGTTTCTCACCTTCAAGACCGCAGGTAATGATCATCTCAAGAATTTTATCCTTCACTTTTGCCTTCTCAATCCCCTGAAGTTCGGCAACAAATTTTAGATAATCAATTACCGGCATGTCGCTGTAAAGTGGATTGCTTTCTGGAAGGTATCCGATCAGCTTTTTGATTTGGTCAGGATTTTGGTGGATGGAAAAATCTCCAACGTGGATATCTCCTGAATTAGGGGTAAGGTAAGTCACGATGGCTTTCATCGTGGTGGTTTTCCCGGCACCATTAGGTCCAAGAAATCCCAAAATTTCACCTGTTTTTACCCTGAATGAAATGTTATCAACGGCTTTTTGGGCGCCGTATTTTTTGGTCAGATTTTCAACAACTATATCCATAGTAAAATTTTTTGCAAAAGAAAGAATCAATGATTAATTAAACAAACCAACCCATTCCTTTTAACAATATTTAACACTAAACTGCTTTATTTAAAAGGGGTTAAGCGAAATCCGGATATTAGAACCTTCCCCGTTCCAAATCCCTTTTGGTGTCTTTTGTTTTGATGGATTCACGTTTATCGTAAAGTTTTTTACCCTTCGCCAATCCTATTTCTAATTTAGCCAGTCCTTTTTCATTTACAAAAAGGACAATCGGAATGATGGTGAACCCTTTTTCCTTTATTTTATTCGACAGCTTTTTTATCTCCTTTCGGTTCATTAGTAGTTTCCTGTCGCGTTTAGGTTCGTGGTTGTTGTAGTTCCCGAATTTATACTCAGCTATATGCATACTGATCACAAAAAATTCACCGTCTCTGAGTACACAATACGATTCATCCAGGCTCACTTTCCCTTCGCGAATGGATTTGATTTCGGTACCGGTTAGCACCATACCTGCTGTAAGTTTATCAGAGATAAAATATTCAAAAAAAGCCTTTCGGTTCTTTATTTTTATTTGGTTGTCCATTTTTTATAGCTGCTCGAGAAAGTTGAAAATTTAAGTTTCAAGATTTTTCAACATCTTGTCAGGCGATCGTTAGTATTTTCTTCAATTGGTAATGCTGTCTATATTTTTTACGGCATTTTAAAAGTGTGTGGCTAATCCCAAAGTCATTATAATCGTCGGTAATCTCAAATCCCGCTTCATTTATCAAATGTATTAAATCTTCCGAATGATACATCCTGCTGTTTCCGTTAGCAAGGCAGGTAAAGTAGAGCGAAGTAGCGTTCAAACAATAGGAAGATGCTACATATTTTTGCCTGTCCCAGAAAAGTTCCAGGACGTACAAATGAGCCTGATTTCCCATTGTCGCGAAGCATCTTTTCAGTATGCTCAATATTTGCTGTTCTGAGAAACAATCGAGGAGCTGACTCATCCAAATAGCATCAAAGCCTTTCGGAAAGGGAAGTGATTGGTCAAGCAAGTCGAGTGCATGTGTATGAATCCTCTTTTCGAATCCGTTTATCTTAATATTTTCGAGCGCTTTACTCAATTGACCCGGCAGGTCCATGATGGTTACTTCCACATCATTTGAATAATTGACGCATTGAAGCGCAAACTTTCCTGTATTGCCGCCTATATCCAATAAACGGTTTACTTTTTCTTTAAAAATAACTGGCAAAACATCAGGAAATGAAACATCCGAATAGAAATGATCAAAATTGAACCAACTCGTTTTTGCTTTTTCCGGCAAGTTCATCAGGTAAGGATAAATCGTTTCCCATTTTCCAAATTCTTTGAGCCCGGCTGGTTTACCAGTTTGAATCGCCTCATCAAGATGATAAAAACCCTTGTAGCAAACATCATGAACGAAATCGAAATTGATCTTTGTCAGTTCATCCGACATCACAAAAAAGCCTGTCTTGGTTATGTGGTACCTCTCATTTAAAAGCTTTACCATTCCCATACTCAGACCAGCATCAAGAAGTACCTTAGTTGCATAAACCGAAAGCCGGGCTTCAGCAGCCAACTCTTCAGGATGGCACCCTTTTTCTTTGGCTTTTTTCAGTAATTCAAGTATTCCTGTATCGCGCAATAGCCTTGCAGCCTGAAACATGATAGGACCAAATGCAATTTTCTGTGCTTCAAATTTGGCATTGATGGCACTTAATTTATCAGAGCCGAAATCCTTTTTCATTTATAAATAATTATTCCAATTAATTCTGTCGTATCCAATCAGTCAGTTTACTAACTCATATTAGCCTGAAAAAAATCTTTAAATTGCGTATTGGATATAATGGTATAAAGGGAATATGGGCTTCTATGGCAAAAGTTATTTGCGTGGGAAAAAGATGTATTAAATTCAAAATAAATACCCTGTATTTCCTCTATTCCCTTTATACCCTCCTTCATTAATACTATTTTGTGCAAATATTTTTAATATTTAATACTGATTAGAAACAATCTGTAAAATAAGGTTGCGAAGATAAAATTTAATTGTTGAAATGAACGATACAACCCTCAAAAATACTATTCATCTTTTCATTTCACGATGACCTCATCGCAAAAAATCCATGAAGGAGAACCACCACCCGGATGCCATAAAGGACAGGTTTCCATGTTTTTGGCTACGACTTTTATTTACCTGGAAATGACCGGTGGAAATTTCGTTTTATAATCTTCAATAATAGCACCATTTTGGTGAGGGGAAATTTCTGTCTTGATTGATTTTATTAGAAAATAGGAATCTTTTATCCGTGAAGCGAAATAATTTACCCTAAAGGCAGAAACACCCACGATTGAACATCCTGTAAGAAATGAGCTTTCAATAGAACTGATTTCCATTTCCTTTCCAAGGTCAATAATAGCTACCAAATCCTGTCCCTCAAACCCTAACCAGTTAAAATGATAGTCATTCACACCTTTCAATCCGTCAGTGAGGGCTTTGCTTCCGCCAACGGGATATTTATCGCTTGGCGGTTTCAGCAATTCAACAGGTTGAAACAGGGCAAGATGATCTACCATGCTGTTGCTGACATAGTTTAAAACAGTTGCACGATATTCATCCGGCGAATTTCCATGTTCCCAGTAACGGGTTATTCCAGAGGCTTTTGCTTCCCTTGTAAGGTTTTCCAGCTTTTCTATCATTTCATCTTTCACCTGGTATTTGGCTCCTTCTTTTTCGAAATAAGTCAGGTACTCATTTACATTTCTCAACGAAATATCCAGAACAGCAAATTCAAGCGGAAGACTTGCAAACCGAACCCTTTCGAGGTAATCAGGTTGATGGATGACTGCTTCTTCAGCCTGATCGAAAATTGAATTATAAACTTTTATAAGTTCAGGAGTCAGATAGGAATTTATTCCATCATAAGGATATCCGTAAATTCCCAATAATCCACCCGAATGATCCAGTGCATCATGCATAGTGTTGATGTATTGCAGAATATATTTGGCAGCCGGACCATAATAACCATTAAGAAAATCAGATGTAAGGGCATTCACATCTGCATCGGGATTCCATAAAAGTTTTGCGATAAGGTATTGCCTTAGCTCGTAAAACTCACTGATATTGCCACCTGTACCTTGCTGGAACATCATCTTCATCCCTTTGTCACGGAAGTATTGGATATTGGGTTGCAACACCCTTAGGTTGGGAAAAGGACTGACCATGTTCCGAAACTGAACTACATAATCCCACATGAAAATATTATTTGTCAATGCGCACCAGTCTTCTGCGTCCTTTCTGAAAGAGGCGCTTAGTGAATCGGTGGCAAGCGATCTGCTCCGGTTGCACTCGATGGAGCAAAACATGATGTTAACATTTGCTGCAGGTTTAATATTTTTTGGGGCAGAACGGGTATATTGATAAGCCAGCGTTGAAATTATTTTATCCGGGAATTGCTCAGCCACTTTATTCACAAACCAGATCATTGCTCCCGAATAACCTCCGTATTGTTGATACAGTTTTTTGCATTCATCGCATTCGCAAGCTTTGTATGTATCATTCTGCGAAACCGACCAATATTTTGCCTGTGGCTTTTCTTTCATCCGTTCATTCAGCCCTGTGATCACTATGTTTAACACATCAGGATTGGATAAACAAAGCTGTCCATCTGGAATGCGCTGGACGTTCAGGAAAGAGAAATATTCGGGATGTTCCTTAAAATATTTTTCAGGAGGGACAAGATCATCAAAAGTATGGACGAACATTCCCCATTCGTCTTTACCTTTCTTTATATCAAGTTTATGCCAGTCACGGTAGTTTTCATCCTTGATCGGATCGGGAAAATGAAGCTCGCGGTAGGTAAATACCGGTTGCTGTCTTTCATTAATCTGCCCGATGGTAATAACTTTCTTTCGGGGAACAGAAGTAACTTTCGCACTGTATTTCCGGCAACCCAGGTAATTTTCCAGAAAAGTATAAACCCCGTAAAGGGTTCCTTTGTCTTCGCCGCCTGCAATGATGAGCTGTTTATCCTGGGTTTGAATGATAAATCCATCTTCGTCAAGACCGGCAATTTTTTCAGAAATATTGGTTTTGTTGATCCTATTGTTTGTTCCGATGATAATTTCATGCCTGGTAGCAGTGGCATCATCTGTCATTATCCTGATCCAGACATCAGAGATGCGTTCAATGTATTTCTGCAATCTCAATTGCTGACTTTTTGGTGGTTGAATCAGCATTTGCTGAAATGACGATAACGTAATCGGATTTTCCATTTTCTGCCAGCGTCAGCAGATTGCTTTTATGGCAGGAACAAACCAGAATTCCAAACAGTAAAAAACTGATGATAATAGATTTTGAATTCATTTTCACAACTTTATTTGTAAATAAACAACGATTGGTGGGGAATAACAGCTTCTTTTTTCCCCGGTTCTCTGATATAAACCCTTAGATCGTCCTGACCGCCTTTTTCAAAGTAAGTCACCCTGACGGAGTGATAACCTTTATGCAAGTGCTATTGCACCTTTCACCAGTTCCATCCCGTGCAACCCGTCATTATCAGCCACAAGATTTCCATCAATGAAAAGTTGACTACCATCATCAGAATCGGTCATGAACTCATAAATTCCATCCTCCGGAATTTGGATGAACCCTTCAAATTCAAATCCATAATAATCCCCTTTGATTTTCTCAGAAAGATTGAAGTTGCCTGCAATACCTGTTTTTACAGGAATTAGTTTGCTGAAATCAGGCAATGAATCCCAATCGCCTTCATAGTATCTGAAGTTTATTCCTGGAATTAATTTCTCAGTTTTTACCGGAGGCAGTGGTTTTACTTTTGTAAATAAAGCGCAAACGCTATCACTGACCGGTTTTCCGTTTCTGAAACAACGGGCAGTTAGTAAAGTGGTTTCCGTGATCAACACTTTTCCTGAGGACAATGGTGATTCGACAGTAGGCATGGTGCCATCAATCGTATATCGTATTTCGAAATTCATATTCGAAGAGGTGAGTTGCGGTTCAGCCTTATCAATAAATATCCGGTAATCAGCCTGAATGACCGGTGGAAAGCTGATGTCGGGTTCTCCGGATACATCAAGAACCACAACGGTGTTGATTGTGTCCGGTGTTTTATCAGGAAGCGAAATCCATAAAGCATCCTCATGCCTGCTAAAATTAAGAGCACTATGGTTTTTGTCTGCAAGTAAATAGGCTGATTTTGGCTCATTGAAAATTCCAGGGACTTTTAGCTCAGCATCTTCAGGCCAATCAAATATGTGCAGGAAAAGTCTTGTTCCACCGGTAATTTGCTTTTGGGTGCAACGGCCCCAGTCCAGTTTTTGAAAAGGGCTTGCTTTTGTTTCATAAATGGCTTCGCTATTTTTATCCATCCATTGCCCGATTTCCTTTAGCCGGATGATGCTTTCTTCCGGGAATGTTCCGTCAGCTTTTGGTCCGACATTCAGAAGAAAATTACCACCCTTCGAAGCTATGTCTGCAAGCTTTCTGATCAGGTCGGAAGTGGATTTCCAGTCCTTATCATTTTTATTATAACCCCAGTGGTCGTTCATGGTCATGCAGGTTTCCCAGTCGGTGCCTGGTATTCCGGTAGCAGGAATTTCCTGTTCAGGGGTGCCGAAATCGCCGGCATAACCACCTTCACGTGTCATGCCTTCCATACCTGACCGGCCATTGTCAACCCTGTTGTTGATGATAATACTGGGTTGAAGGTTTCGCACATAATTATACAAATCAACGCCGTATTCATGCTTCCAGGTTTCCTCCCATTCGCCATCAAACCACAACACTCCAATATCTCCATAATTTTTCGTTAGCTCTTTTAGCTGTGCTTTCATGTAAGTAATATATCGGTTAAGGTCAGCACCTTCGGCGGAACGGTCGGTTTCCCATTCTCTTCTCGGCAGGTAATCGGGATGATGCCAGTCCATGATGGAGTGATAAAAACAAAGTTTTACTCCCTGCTTTTTGCATTCCCCGGCAAGTTCCTTCAGGATATCCCGCTCAAAAGGGGTTGACATCACATCAAAATCGGTTTGTTTCGAATCGAAAAGGCAAAAACCATCGTGGTGTTTGGAAGTGATTACGATGTATTTCATTCCTGCATCTTTAGCCATCTTAACCCATTTTCCGGCATCGAAATTCACCGGATTAAATTGATCCCGGAATTTGTCGTACTCCTCAAGCGGAATCTGTGCAGTTGTCCTGATCCATTCACCATGACCGGTTTCGTCTTTCCACTCACCGGCAGGAACTGCATACAATCCCCAGTGGATAAACATCCCGAAGCGTGCATCGCGCCACCATTCCATCCGGATATCCTTGTCTTCTTTGGTTTCATTCATGTAATTGACCGGTTCATGATGGCAAGAAATCATAACGACGATTGTTATTAATAAAAGTGATAACTGGAAGTATTTTTTCATTTGTTAAATTTTGAAAATTCTGATGGATCAAAAATAAGGAGATTTAGTAATGCATTGGCAACTGAATCTGAAATATTGGTAAGGGTAAATAATTCCAAGACATCCAAGACCCCAGATAAACAATTTAACAAGTATAAAGCGTAAATGCGATCCCGCCTTTCAGCGGGAGAAGCAATCTGTTCTTTTTTTGTGGATTGCTTTACTCCATTACATTCCGTTCGCAATGAAGGAATGGATTATGCTTTCTGCCAGCGCTCGAGTTTGGGTATATTCATGGTAAAAAACCAGTGGGTAAAGCCGGGGAATCCCATTTCACTCATTTTTCCCTTTACAAGGTTTTTCATTTGATCGACGGTCATGTCGGGTTTGGTGAACTGACCATCGGCATAGCAATGACTGCAATATTTAGGGCTTTTCAGCCCGTCAGCTTCAGTTCCTCCATGATTGGGATCTTTGCTCAGTGGCATGCCACAACTCTGGCAAAATTTGTAGGTTTTTTCCATAGATGTAATTCTTTAATGTTTATGAGTCACAAAATTTATTGACAAATTTACGATAAAAGTCTCTGTCATTATGTTTCTTTTCTTATCTTTGAACCTGTGGCTTGGGGATCGGATATATAACTTAGAAGTGGCCTGAAAAGGTGAAAAATAATCCGACAGATATTACTTGAATCTATAAAATACAGAATTATGAAAAAAGTAAATGTTCTCTTAGTTGCCTTGATAGGCTTGGGAGGCTTAGTAAATGCTCAGGATCCGCAATGGCTGGTTTATTCGGTAGATAATAATATCAGTGCGCTGGCAAATAGTGAAAACAAAATCTGGATCGGGAAATATAGTTCCGGGTTGGTTAGCTTAGACATAAACACAGGTGAAAAGTATTACTATAGGATGTCAAATTCAAATTTGCCCAGTGATATGATAAACAATTTGGCTTTTAATGATGCTGGTAAGCTGTGGATTGGAACATTTGGTGGTGGACTGGCTTCATTTGATGAGCCGAATTGGGTAATATATAATGACACCAATTCAGGTTTACCAACCAATTATATCACTGTCCTCGAAATTGATGAAGAGGGGATAGTATGGCTTTCTGCGCTGGATCCTTACCTTGTTGAAGGTGTAGGATTGATAAAATTTGATGGTGCAGAATGGACTATTTTTGATATTTGGGGATCAGGAATACCCGATAATAATGTAGGTGCTATTGCTTCATCGGGAAATGGTGTTGTATGGATCGGAAGTGGGGAAGGATTAACAAAGTTTGACGGAACAAATTGGATGACTTTTAATACGTCAAATTCCGGCATCCCTGATGATTGGGTTCTCACAGTAGATATAGACGCCGGAGGGGACAAATGGATAGGGACGCCTGAAGGGCTTGTGAAATTCGATGATATCAACTGGACCGTTTACAACACTTCAAACTCAGGATTACCTGACAACTATGTCCACTTTGTCATAGTCGATGCTTGGGATAAAAAATGGATCGGTACGGAGTATGAATTAACGGAATTTGACGGAACTAACTGGACTGTTTATGATGCCCTGAATTCAGGCTTGTCTGAAAACGGAGCCTCTGGTTTAACCATCGATGAAATTGGTACAAAGTGGATTGGATCTTTTGGAGAGGGGCTTATTCGTTTTGACGGAACGAACTGGATGCCGGTTAATTCATCAAATTCAGGTTTGACGGATGATTGTATAAATACAATTGCAATCGATACAGCCGGGACGAAATGGATCGGGACTTATTATGGTGGACTTGCAGAATTTGAGGGAACAAACTGGATAATTTTTGACCCGACAAATTCCGGAATTCCGGATGATAATGTTTATGATATTGAAATAGATCAAGAAGGGACAAAGTGGATCGGGACTGGCAATGGAATTGCAAGATTCGATGGTTTGAATTGGACCGTTTATGACGTTTCAAATTCGGGATTGCCTGAAGATTGGATATTGGATATTTCCATCGAGCAAAACGGAATTATATGGATTGGCACCTATAGCGGAGGTTTAGCCAAATTTGACGGGCAAAACTGGACGGTTTATAATTCATCCAATTCAGGCTTACCCGAAAACACTGTAATGTCAATAGCTATAGATGATTTAGGGAACAAGTGGATAGGAACTAATGGTGGTTCACAAGGAGGTGGATTATCGAAATTCGATGGTACAAATTGGACTATCTATAACTCAAGTAATTCAGGCCTGTCAAATGATTATGTTGAGGATATTGCCATAGATGGCAGCGGGACTCTGTGGATAGCTACCTATTTCGGGGGATTAGTAAAGTTCGATGGCATTAATTGGGTAACTTATGATCCTTCAAATTCAGGCATACCAGGTTACATTATTCGTGAGGTTGAGATAGATGAAACTGATACGAAGTGGATTGGAGCAGATAACTATGGTCTCACCAAATTTGACGGGATGAATTGGACAACTTATAATAGCGTCAATTCCATGCTACCAAATAATTCTATCCGATCGATTGCCTTTGATGGTAATGGAAGCAAATGGATTGGAACAGGTATTGGCCTGGCAGTATTTAATGAGAATGGTATTCCTGTTTCGGTTGAGGAAAATAAATTAACAGAAAATATTGTAAAATTTTTTCCAAACCCTGCTAAGGATCATTTAACTATTGAATACGCAAAAGATCAGAATATTTCTTTCATAGAAATCATCAATATGCAGGGAAACACGGTTATAAGCCAGAGGATTTCAAACAAACAAAACACAATAGATGTGAGTGATTTACCCACCGGAGTTTTTATCGTAAGAATGCACTCGGACAGGGGAGTGGTGATGAAGAAGATGGTAAAACAATAAAACCGTTCATGGTTTAAAGTTGAAGAATACTGGTTATATAGAATTTTTTGTAGTTTTATTCCCTATTTCAGTTCAATTTTTAATAGGAACACTATGGAAAAACATTTGATATTTATTATTTTATTTTTCTCAGGAATTTATTTTGGCTTTTCCGTTAGCCTTCAATCCCAATCCAGCGCCAAGGTTGAAAATATTAACTTTTATGCTGACGGCTCCAAACTGGTAGTAACTTACGACATTGTGAAAGCTAAACCGGGCGAAACTTTCGATGTATGGATAAAAGTTGTGACAGCTTCGGGAAAGCAAATCAGCCCAATGACTTTGTCGGGAAACTTCGGAAGTGGAAATATCGGAGGAAGCAATAAAAAAATCACCTGGAACGTGGAGGCTGACAACGTGGTAATTGATGAGGAATTTTCAGTAGAGGTATATGCCCGCTCCGAAAAAAAACCTGATATGGTGGAGCCAACGCCTAAAATTGTGGTGGCGGGGACACTGACTGCCAAAGATGTATTTACACCTGAAAAAAACTCCTTTTACTGGTTGGGGATTGATTATTCGCATGTCAAGGTCAATTGTGAAATGGAGCCGACAGAGATTAAAAACCAATATTTCGAAGCCTGGAATCAACTTGTGTTAGACGAAGCGAAAAAATACAACATTAAAGAAATGTTGAAACTGAGGGAGATTCAGGACGATATAAATATGATTACTTCGGTGAATTTACAAGCCAATCCGAATGATATGGCAGCCGAAACGGCTCCGAATTACTCGTTAAGTAATGTTGCATCTTTTGTTGGTTCTTATCCTTCAACTGGCCTCAGCGGGATCGGAATAGTATTTATAGCAGAATATTTAGGCAAAAAGGATAAGGCAGGAATTTACCATGTTGTTGCAATCAATCTGGCAAATAATGAAATATTGTTATCGGAAAGAATGAAAGGCGAACCCGGGGGGGCAGGGTTCAGAAATTATTGGGCAGGCTCTGTTTATAATGTAATCCTTCTGTTTGAAAAAGACTATAAAAATTTGAAAGCCAGGTATTCGAAGTAGGAGGGATTAATAGCCTGAATGGCCTATTTATAGCCAATGAGATTAATCACAGCAGCAGGTCCCTGGTGAAATTCACCTTCTGAAAGCAGCGTAAGTTCGCTTTTAATTTCAAGTTTTTTCAATTCACTGAAGTCGCCAGCTAACTCCTCCTCCGAAAACAGCAAGTCAATTTCGCGAGGACCACCCGAAGAATAATTGATCTGATCTTTCGAAAACCCCTGAAGGATAAGTAAGCCATCCGGTCGGAGAAAAGAGATCAGTTTACGATGGTAATTTCGGCGTATGGCGGGAGGCATGTGGGCAAAGATGAGGGCGACAGCATCAAATGTATTTTTGGGAAAATCAATGGATTCGTAGGATTCATTCAGGTAATTGATGTTGACTCCGTTTTCCTTCGACAATAGCAATGCCTTTTTCATCCCTTCGATACTCGTATCAAAGGCGGTAACAAGGAATCCAAGTTTGGCTGCAAAAACTGCATTCCGCCCTTCTCCTTCAGCCGGCAGCAATAATTTACCAGGCTTTATCAAGGACAGAGAATCCTTCAGGAAATTGTTGGGTTCAATACCATAAACATAATCTCGTGATGCATAGCGGCTATTCCAAAAATCGTGGCTCATAAACTACAGTCATTTACTTCAATTCAGACAACATTTTTCTGGCTTTTTCAAAAGCCTGAGCCAATCCATCAGGATTTTTTCCACCGGCAGTGGCAAAATGTGGCTGTCCGCCACCGCCACCGTTGATCTCCTTTGCAATTTCACGTATCATTTGCCCTGCATTCAATCCTTTGTCGCCTACCAAGGAATCGGAGATCAGAATCGTCAGTCCGGCTTTCCCTTCATTCACATTACCCAAAATGAGAAAAAGATTGTCCACCTCATTCCTGATATTGAAAGCAAGGTCTTTGATCGTATCTGCATCAATTTCCACTGTCTGAGCGATGAAATTTAACTCACCAATCTTTTGAGCACTGCGGATGAGGTCACTTTTTACTGACAGAGACTTTTCTTTATTCATTGCAGTTATGTGCCTTTGAAGCTGGGTGTTCTGCTCTGTTAAATTCTCAACAGCTTTTACGATATCTTTTTGACCTTTAAAAATTAATTTGAGATCAGCTACAATTTTCATTTGCTCATTAACAAATTCTTCTGCTTTTATTGCGGTGATTGCTTCAATTCTCCTTACCCCTGCAGCAATAGCACCTTCCGATATAATCTTGAACAATCCAATCTGGCCGGTTGCGTTGACATGTGTCCCACCGCATAATTCAACCGAATATTTCGGATCAAAAGTGATGACCCTCACTTCTTCGCCGTATTTTTCTCCAAAGAGTGCCGTGGCTCCCATTTCCAGTGCTTTTTTCATGGGTACATTTCTTTTCTCGATGAGGGGGACGTTTTCTCTTATTTTTTCGTTTACAATTTTTTCGATCTGAAGAATTTCTTCATCTGATACTTTGGCGAAATGCGAAAAATCGAAGCGTGTGTGCTCATCATCAACCAGAGAACCCTTTTGTTCCACATGACTGCCGAGGACTTTTCTAAGTGCAGCATGCATCAGGTGGGTTGCGCTGTGGTTATTGGTGGTCAATAATCTTTTTTGCCTGTCAACCCTGGCAAAAAAATCACCTGATAGGTCAGCAGGTATTTCAGAAGCAATATGGACGATGAGATCGTTTTCCTTTCTGGTATCTTCGATAATGATACGGTTGTCGTTATGCTCAAGCCATCCCCTGTCGCCTACTTGTCCACCCGACTCAGCGTAGAATGGGGTTTTATTAAGTATGATCTGATAAGAATCTTTCTTTTTTTCTGATATTTTCCGGTATTTTATAACCTGTACTTCTGCTTCCAATGATTCATATCCGACAAATTCAGTTTTTTCAGATTCATTTTTAAGGATGATCCAGTCGTGGGTATCCTTCTGTGCAGCCTGTCGCGAACGGTCTTTTTGCTTTTCCAGCCCGGCATTATAACCTTGCATATCCACCGACCAGCCTTTTTCCTTTGCCATCAATTGGGTAAGATCAATCGGGAAGCCATAAGTGTCGAATAATTCAAAAGCAAAATCGCCGTCAATAACTTTGTTATCCTGCTTTTGCGAAATGTAAGCCTCGAATTTCTTTATTCCAAGTGATAAGGTTCGCAGGAATGCAATTTCTTCCTGAGTAATAACTTTTGTGATCAAATCCTGCTGTGCAACTATCTCCGGGAATACATGTCCCCATTTTAGCTACCAAGAGCAGGAACCAATTCATTGATAAATGGATTTTGCACTCCGAGGAAAGTATAACCGTAACGAATGGCACGGCGTAAGATCCTTCTGATCACATAACCTGCCTTGATATTGGAAGGCAGTTGACCATCAGCAATGGCGAAAACCACAGCCCTCAAATGATCAGCTATTACGCGCATGGCAATATCAGTTTCCTTTCCTGAACCGTAATCAATTCCGGTAATTTTTGCAATGTCGCGAATGACCGGTTGAAAAACATCGGTGTCGTAGTTCGATTTCACTCCCTGAAGAACCATATTAAGTCTTTCGAAACCCATCCCGGTATCAACATGCTTTGATGGAAGTTTTTCAAGGCTACCATTGGCTTTGCGATTAAATTCAATAAAAACCAGGTTCCAGATTTCAATGACTTCGGGGTGTCCCTGGTTAACCATTTCCCGTCCGGGTATTTCTAACTTATCTTTTGCATCCCTCAAATCGGCATGAATTTCAGAGCATGGACCGCAGGGACCGGAATCACCCATTTCCCAGAAATTATCTTTTTTCGAACCGAATAAAATCCGTTCATCCGGAATAATCTTCTTCCAGAAATCCAATGCTTCACGATCAGCTTCGAGGTTTTCCTGCTCATCTCCGCCAAAAACAGTAACATAAAGATCTTCTCTGTTGATTTTATAAACTTCGGTGAGCAGTTCCCACGCCCATTCGATTGCTTCTTTCTTGAAATAATCGCCAAATGACCAGTTGCCGAGCATTTCGAACATGGTATGATGATAGGTATCGTGTCCCACCTCCTCAAGGTCGTTGTGCTTGCCCGAAACCCGAAGACATTTCTGGGTGTTGGCAATTCTGTGCGATACGGGATTGGAATTGCCAAGAAAAATATGTTTAAACTGGTTCATCCCGGCATTGGTAAACATCAATGTTGGATCATCTTTGATCACCATAGGTGCCGAGGGAATGATGCTATGTTGTTTCGATTTGAAAAAATCGAAAAATTTATTCCTTACTTCGTTTGAATCCATTTTTTAATAAATATTAACAAATTTGCGTTAATTACTCTTTCTGAAAAGGTTGCAAAATTAAATTAATTCATTAATTTTGCCGCCAGAAAAAAATAATACTAACAATTGAATCCTTCCGTTAGTTGTTATCGTAAAAGATTTGATGTCGAAAGTTAAATACAAGTTCAATAAGAAATCGCTTCAGTTTGAAGTTGTTAAACATAATTTCAAAACAAGGCTCTTAAAAGTGCTTTCTTATCTTGCCACAGGCGCTGTTTTCTCCACAGTAGTCATCTTCTTTGCTTATACGTTTCTTGATTCGCCCAAAGAAAAAATTCTGAAGCGCGAAATAGCACAATACCAGGAGCAGTTTCAGATGATCAACGAAAGGATAGAGCAATATGATGCTGTTTTGACGGAACTTGCCGATAGGGATGACAACATTTACCGTGTTATTTTTGAAGCCGAACCGGTTTCGAATGCTGTTCGAAAAGCAGGATTTGGAGGAACAGACCGGTATTCAAAATTAGAAGGATACAATAATTCCACCATTATTGTTAATACTGTAAAAAAGTTGGATAAGATACACAGCCAGCTTGTCGTACAGTCCAAATCGTTTGATGAGGTATTTGATTTGGCAAAGCGGAAAACAGAAATGTTAGCCTGCATTCCCGCAATTCAACCCGTAAACAACAAAGACCTGAAAAGACTTTCGTCATATTATGGTTATCGTACCGATCCTATCTATAAAGTCAGAAAGTTTCATCCCGGCATTGATTTTTCAGCACCTACAGGCACTGCTATTTATTCTACTGGTGACGGTGTTGTGAAAGAAATTTCCAATTCTCGGACAGGATACGGCAATACGCTTGTTATTGACCACGGCTATGGATACCAAACCATGTACGCCCACCTGCATCAGTTTAAAGTGAAGCAGGGCGAAAAAGTAAAAAGAGGTCAATTGATTGCAACCATCGGAAATACAGGTAAATCAACCGCACCTCACCTGCATTATGAAATCTGGAAAAACGGAAACAAAATCAATCCGGTATATTATTTCTTCAACGACCTTACACCCGGAGAGTACGAAACGGTATTAGACCTGTCGTCGCGTCAATCTCAATCAATGGATTAATCCATGAACCCGAAGGTTCCACAGTCTGGTAAACTTTTCTATTCTATTGGTGAAGTAGCTAAAATGTTTGATGTGAATACTTCATTGATCCGTTTTTGGGAAAAGGAATTTGATATAATCAAACCAAAAAAAAATAAAAAGGGAAACCGCTTATTCACGCAGGCAGATGTGGATAATTTTCATATAATCTATAACCTGGCAAAGGAAAGGGGTTATACGCTTGAGGGAGTGAAAACCAAATTGAAAGAAAACAAAAAAGAAGATACTCTGGATAATTTTGAGGTCGTTAAGACCCTGAAAAAACTTAGGGAGTTCCTGGTGGAAGTCAAAAAAGATTTGTAATCCTTTGCCTGAATAATTCATCACGCAATGGTTTGAAATGAAACAAATTAAAAATATCTACCATTGATCAAAAATTCCTGGACATACTCCTCAATTCCATCTTCCAGTGTATAAAAGGGTTCATTATATCCGGCACTCCTTAACTTTTCCATTTTTGCTTCGGTAAAATACTGGTATTTATCACGGATGTCTAAAGGTGTATCAATAAATTCGATTTCTGGCTTTTTGTTTATTGCTCTGAAAGTTGAATTTGCCAAATCAAGAAAAGTCCTGGCTTTTCCGGTTCCTAAATTGTAAATGCCGGAATGGGTCTGGTGGTTCATAAAATAAAACAAAACGTCCACCACATCCTTTACATAAATAAAGTCGCGCAATTGTTTACCATCTTCAAATGAAGGATTGTGCGAACGGAACAATTTCATTTTACCTGTTTCTGTAATTTGTTTGTGGGCGTGCAAAATCACTGATGCCATTCTGCCTTTGTGGTATTCGTTGGGTCCGTAAACATTAAAAAATTTAAAACCTGCCCAAAAAACAGGCTTTTGTTCCTGCTTCAAAGCCCATTTATCAAATTCATTTTTCGACTCTCCATAAGGATTCAATGGTTTCAGCTATTTCAATCAATGAATGGTCATCTGCGTAACCCCATTCACCCATGCCATAGGTGGCGGCTGATGAAGCATAAATAAGTGGAATGGCGAACTTTACACAGGCTTGCCATACCAATTTGGTATAATTCAGGTTTAATTTATCGAAAACCTGTTTATCAAACTCCGTTGTATCGGTTCGGGCGCCAATATGAAAGATGATCTTCACCTCTGCCTGGTGGTTATCGAGCCAGGTAAAAAAATGATCACGGTTTACCTGCTCCAGGTAAATTTTATTTTCCAGGTTCTTGTTCTTCAGTGAATTTGAGAAGTCATCCACCACAACAATATCTCTGATACCTTTATTGTTCAGCTTATTGACGAGGCAACTGCCAATAAAACCTGCTGCTCCGGTTACTACAATCATCCTGTTTTGTTTATTTAATTGAATTACAAAGATAACCCGATCATCTTAATTTGGCGAATAATTTATAAAAGATCAAAGTTACGAATGCGCGGAATATCAAAGAAAGTGAACTAGAGTTGGCTCATTTTTTTCCAAAGTTTTTTACTCAAACCGGCTGATACCTCTGTTAAGGCATCTTCGTCAAGCATTGTCATTTTTCTGTCTTTCACAATGAGTTTCCCATTGGAAATTACATGCTGAATGTGTCTGGATTCAATTCCATAAATGAAGTGGCTGAGGAAGTTACCGGCATTGAATTCAGTTGGAGGATTGTAATCAAGTATCACCAAATTGTTTTCAGCGTTTCCTTTGAAATTGTTTTGGATTACGTACCGTTGAACATTTCTGAAACGGCTGTAAATCCCCGGCAAATCAATCTTATCGAAGTTGAGTCCGTTGAAATAGGATGCTTTTGCTGCGCGCAGCATGTCGCTGTGCATACCATCCGTTCCAAGCATGATGTTTTCTCCCAATCCCACCGAATTAAAGAATCCGACCCTGTTGTTTAAATTGCTTTCGGTATTCTGGGCAACCCAGGTTCCGGAGGCGTCAATTGTCCGCCGTTCAGTATCATTGAGGTGCAGGCAATGAACCAGGATGGATTTTGGATTTGCTAGACCTCCCAGCATTTTTATCCGCTCTATCACGGTTTTCTGATGTTGCTGACTGCAATGTTCCTGATCGTATTTATCCTCAGCTACATGAATATGAATACCTGTTTTATATTTATCCGTTAAATTAACAGCTTTTTTGAATGTACTGTCACCAACAGTAAAAGAAGCATGTAATCCAACCAATCCCTGTCTGTGTTGCAGGTAGTTCGATGTTTCTTCCAGGGCTTGTTTTGCTTTGGTTGCGCCATCCCTGTCGGAGATTTCATAACAAAGAAGGTGTGAAATTCCCACGTCGTCAAACGCGCAGGCAATGGTTTCGAGACTGCCACTGATGGCCCCGGGCGAGGAATGATGGTCAATTACAAAAGTGACTCCGTTTTTTGCACATTCCATTGCCGTGATCAAAGCGCTGATCCTGATCATTTCATGATCCAGGCATTTGTCTAATTTCCACCAAACGTATTTTAAAATTTCAACAAAATTTGCCGGATTATTTTTGGGAGCCGGCATTCCTACGGCAAGTGCAGAATATACGTGATGATGCCCGTTGGCAAAAGCTTTGGTCACATATTTACCATTGCAATCAATGATGGCATTGCCTTCAGGAATTTTAGAATTTACAGGTAAAATAAAAATTTTACCCTCATCACCTTCATCCACCTTGATATTGGCTTTTGTGAATTCAAAGGTATTCCAGTTGATGAATGTGGCGTTTTTAAGGTAGATTGACATAATTAAAGGATGTTAATTTGAAAAATACTTATTGGTTCAATTTTATCAATAATAATGAGTCTTCACCTCCGGTTCCCACAAGGAACGATAGTCAACATTAACTGCTCCTTTACATGATTCTTCCAGCAAACATTCGTCATGCGATGAAAGTGTGAGCATAGTCATCAGGCTGCAGGGATTTTTAGTGCATGTTCTTATTTGGCAAAGTTGTGTTTCGTTGCAACAGCTTCTTCCAAGAGGCCAGAAATAATCGTTCAGATTGGAAGCTGCATGACCTGAGAACAGGCTGATCAGCTTCATGGCATCAATACAACCTGACCTGATGACTTCATCGGTTGACAGCGGGCTTCTGATTGTGATCTTTTTCTTTAAATCATCATCCAGAATTTCAACGCAGCCTGTCCTTAACAAAACTCTTTGCATGTGGTAATCCATTATGGGAATCAGGTTTTCAGGATCTTTGATTCGGATCAAACCGGCATCAGAGGCGAGTTTGAGAAAGAAAGTGATTTTTTTTCGGAGCGGATCCGAAAATGCTGTGAATTGCAGGAGAACTTCATATAGTCCTTTTCCGCCATTGATCAGCCTTCCCCCGCATCCATCAATCAGATCAGATACACTGCCGTTAAACTGAGTTCTTACAACCTTGCAAATTTCGAGCAACATATTGACCCTTTCTTCAATGCCGGTCGAGTGTGCTGTGTTCCCTGTTGCCATCTTCAGAAAAAGCCTCCTGAAGATACCTTGCCATATCCTTATCGTTGCAAATACTGACATAGCCCGGATTGATCAATGGATGTTTTTTTTTCAACATTTGAAGAAAGGCAAACTCAATAAAGTCCCAACCCCAGAGGTTTAGTCTTTCGTTGTGCAAGTGATGGGTTTGATGGCAGATAGCCGTCGAAAGAAAATAAATTCTCAGTTTGGTTTCTCTGTCAGCTTCAAAGCGGATGAATTCGCGGTCGCGATATTCAGTCCGGACATTAACAACTCGGATGGCCTCTGCAACTTTCCGGCATTGATCCTCATTAACCACAACTTTTCGATCCATAGTCATTTTAATTGGGAAATTTACCAAATGATTTCTTTAACCAGCGGTGAAAACCGTGAATGCCTTTTACAGGTTCAGTAAACATCAGAATGCATTGACCCGAAATGATGTTTGATTCACTTTTATTATTTGCAAGTATCGTTTTTTTATCTGCCGATCCTTGCTGAAGCCAGATGTGTTTGATTCCTTTCTGCTCTGCTTCACGGATCAGGATTTCGGTAATGGCAGGTTTGGTATTGAGCACAATTCCTGTCACTTCCGGAGGCAGGGATTGGATGCTTTTAAAACATTTTACTCCTTCAAACTCTTCCAGGTTTGGGTTGACAGGGAAGACATTCACTCCTTTTTTTGCCAATTCTTTAAAAATGGTATTTCCGAATTTGTTTTTGGTACGTGAAACACCTGCAACAGCAATGTTTGCCTGACCCATGAATTCATTTATTGCATTTAAATTCCCCATAAAACTTGTATTTATTATTTTATTGATTTGTTATCAATATTGATCAAGGGTTGAATTTGCAATTTATTCATATTTAGCCACAAAGACAGAAAGACTCAAAGTTACACAAAGAAAATTTTGTATATTCTAAATAGAATTTAGTGATTCTTAGTGTCTTAGATACTTTGTGGCATATATATTTTAACTCTTGATTCGCATTATCATTTTTTCTGTTTTCTTTTCATCGGCAGATTATATCTCCTGATTTTGTCGTATTGGTAAAAGGCATTTGCAACTGCAGCAGCGGTAGGAACCAGTCCGATTTCGCCAACACCTTTTGCACCGTAGGGTCCCACCGGATCTGCTACTTCCACTCCTTTTACAATTACTTGTGGCATATCCATAGCCTTCAGGATGCCCAGGTCTTTCATTTTGTCACTAAGAAGATAACCGTCTTTCATGGGAAGATCCTCCGTGAGCGCATAACCCAAACCCATGTGAACAGCTCCTTCGATCTGACCCTCAAACAAAGCCGGATTGATAATTTTTCCACCGTCGTGGGCAGCAACGACTTTTTTTATTTCTCCTCTTCCGTCCAAAACAACAAGCTGAGTGGCATAGCCGTAGGAGAAGTGAGTTACAGGATGAACTTCCTCGGTGGAAGGTTTTGTTGTCCAATCACACCGATAGGATCCAAAATAGAAATTTCCAGACAATTGCTCCAAAGTTTTACTTTGCAGGTCCTGCATCAGTTTGCGTGAACCATCAATAATAGCATTTCCAACCAAAACGGTGGCACGGGAAGAAGTGGTCATGCCTGTTGGAAGTCCGGCATTTGTCTGGACGTTTACTTTTACTATTGCCGGATCAATTTTAGTTTCCTGGTAAAAAGTCTGGATGGCTATGGTATCAACACCCTGACCCATTTCTGTCCATCCATGTTGTATTTCGATTTCCTTTTCAGAATGAATGATGATTTTGATATCTGAAAAATCCGGTAATCCGTTTCCAACCCCGACATTTTTGATGCCACAAGCCAAGCCTGAATATTTTGCCTTATAAAATTCATCTTTAACGGCTTCAAGTGTTGCCCTGATTCCAACTCCCTTTTCGAGTATCTGTCCTGTTGCCGTCATAGATCCGTTCACAAGTGCATTCTTGTATCTGAATTCCCAACGGTCGAAATTCCCTTTTTCGCAAATCTCATCTATACAACTTTCGAGAGCGAAAATGACCTGGGGCACGCCAAATCCACGCATTGCGCCGGAAGGAATGTTATTGGTATAAACAGTTACAGCTTCAAGATCAACTGCAGGGATAGAATATCCTCCTGAAGCATGACCGATAACCCGTTCCATCACTTTGGTACCCACCGAAGCATAAGCTCCGGTATCGCCTACAGCATGTAGTTTCAAGGCAGTCAGTTTTCCATTTTCATCGGCGGCAACGGAAATATCCATATTAACCGGATGGCGTTTGGGGTGCATCCTGATTGATTCTGTCCGGGTCAATACAAGTTTAACGGGTTGCTTTAACATATAAGCAAACAAGGCTGCATGACCTTGGACCGTCAGGTCTTCCTTGCCGCCGAAACCGCCTCCTGTAGGGATTAACCTGATATCAATCTTTTCCTCTGGAAGAGCCAATAAATCAGCTATCTGGCGGCGATCCACATAAATTCCCTGGCTGTTTACAAAAATACGGACTCCATCCTTCCCATCGGGCATGGCGATGGCTGCTTCCGTCTCCAGAAAAGCATGTTCAATCCGCTGTGTTTGGTAAATGCCATTGGAGTTGTATTTTGAATTCTTCAAAATTTCATCAACAAAGCCGCCCCGCTTTAAACTGCATCTTTCCAAAACATTGGATTGTCCGGGATGAACCTGGTCAGAATCGCTTGTAATGGCATGAAAAACATCTGTTACGGGCGTCAGGTTTTTATAAGTAACCTCAATCAGATCGCAGGTTTGCCGGGCAATGGTTTGTGAGGTGGCAACAACTCCTGCCACCACATCGCCGATATAGGAAGTGGTTTCCTGCTCACCAATCATTAAGGGCCAATCCCTGAAGATCAACCCTGTTTTTTTATTTCCAGGAATGTCCTTAGCGGTAAAAATTTTAACTACTCCTTGCAATGATTCAGCTTTGGTAGCATCAATGTGCAGAATTTTTGCACGGGGATGCTCAGAAAATTTAAGAGCTGCATACAAGATTCCGTCTATTTGCAAGTCGTTCACAAATTCTCTTTTACCCAGAGCGGTGCTGTAGGCATCAATTTTTGGAAAGGAATTGCCGACACCGGCATGGGTTGTATCAAGATCAATTTCCTTATTGTTTCTAAGTGCTTCAAAAGCGAGTTCAATAGCTTCAATAATCTTTTGGTAACCTGTGCAGCGACAGAGGTTCAAACCCAGGGCTTTCCTTATTTCAATGTTTGTTGGTTCAGGGTTTTCGGTAAACAATATTTTGGTCCGCATCAAAATACCGGGAGTGCAGAAACCGCATTGTACCGCTCCTTTTTTAACAAAAGCCTTTGCCAAAATATCCTTTACTTCGTCTGGAACTCCTTCGAGTGTAGTTACTGATGAACCGGCGATTTGCCTGAGGGTGGTTTTACAGGATAACCGGGCTTTTCCGTCTATCTCGACAAGGCAGGCGCCACATGCCCCCTGACCGGAGCATCCGTCTTTTACGGATGTGATATTTTTTTCTTCTCTTAAAAAGCATAAGAGCGAGCGTTCAGGGCTGCCCGTATGCTGTAAATCTATGCCGTTTAACCTGAAAGAAATCATCGAAAAAGGAAAATCGTTTGAAAAAGTAAAAATAGTGAAAAAGGTACTCGACCGGAAAAAAATAGTTCAACTTCTTTTCAAATTGTACTGAAACTCAATCCCGCCTCTGGCGAAACCTCCAAATTACTTTATTAAATTTTCGGAAACCTAAATTCCGGTGGTATCCCCCTGCCAGATTTCCCATGACTTTTCAGCCTGAAGGTGAAGCATTTCGAGACCGTTGTTGACCTTTGCACCCATTGCCTTTCCTTTTTGTAAGAACTGGCTTTGTTCAGGATTATAAACCAGATCGAACAATAAATGCTCAGGGGTAATCCATTCGTAAGGGATGTCAGGACTTTGTGCAATGTTTGGGAACATTCCAACAGGTGTTGTATTAATGATGAGATGGTGCTCCTGCACTATTTCCCTGGTTAAGGTTTCATATCGAATCTGGTCGGGCGTAACGGGATTTCTCGAAACAATTTGGTAACCGATTTCCATGGATTTTAACACATAAGCTACAGAACCTGCACTTCCACCCGAACCTAAAATCAGCGCTTTGGTAGGTCTTGATTCTAAAACAGGTTGAAGCGATTTTGCAAATCCATAAACGTCGGTGTTATATCCTTTAAGAAATGGTTTTGTTTCGGACCTTTCAATTTTGATGCAGTTCACAGCATTTGTTTCACTTGCTTCGAGGCTCAACTCATCCATGTAATCAACAACTTTTTTCTTAAACGGAATGGTAACATTTAATCCCAGCAAATCAGGGTGATTATTTATCAGGTTGAGGATTTCGGTTATACTGTTTAGCTGAAACAACCTGTAATCACAATCGGTTAAGTTATTAATTTGAAATTTTCTGTTGAAATAAGCCTGAGAATAGGAGTGGGAGAGCGGATTGCCAATCAGTCCGAACAATTTCATCAGAATTTTATTTTTTTGTTAAATGACAATAACCGGATTGATTGTAATCAAATCCGGCTGAATCTTATAGTTTTCAACTTCTAAGATTTAGTAACTGCAATTTTCTCTACAAGCCATATCGTAATAATGCCTGTTACGGCAAAAATAATTGCGAACACTACTTCCATGCTGAAGGATTCGGGCATTACTTTTTCAAATTTCATAACTATCGGCTCCCCTTTTTTAAGAATCAGTTCGCCCATAGCATCCTGTAAATAAATCATTTTTTGCCAGGGCCATAAAACACTCAACGATCCTAAAATAAAGCCCGTTAGAAGTGAAAGGGTTTGATCCCTGAATCGTTTAAATACCCACGATAGAATATGCGAAAAAGCCAGCAATCCGATAACTGCACCCACCCCGACTGGAAATAAAATATCGAGCATCATATTGTTCACCGCATCTATCATTACCAGTTTATAATTCCCCATCAAAATTAAAATAAAGGAGCCTGAAATTCCAGGGAGGATCATACTGCATATTGCCACAATCCCGCATACGAAAAGATAGAAAATGTTGCTGTTTTCTTTTGCCGGATTTAGTAATGAAATAATGACTGCTACGGCTGTTCCGGCAATGAAAGCGATGATTACACCAGCACTCAACTTTCCGATGGTTTTGCCGACAAAATAAACCGATGCCATAACGAGACCAAAAAAATAAGCCCAAATATAAACCGGGTAATTGGTAAAAAGGTAATCGAAAAGCTTTGCAAGAGAAACGATAGCAAGCGCTATTCCTGTAAAAACTGCCAAAAGGAAGTACAGATCAATATGAACAATAAACTCTTTGATTTTAAATGAAAAAAGCAGTTTCACCGCTTTTAAATTGAACGACTTAAAGGCAAAAATGAGCCGTTCGAATATTCCGGTGATTAAAGCCAAGGTACCACCCGAAACGCCGGGTATTACATTTGCCGCTCCCATAGCGACACCTTTCAAAATCAAAATCAAATAAGAGATCATAGTTTGCTCCCTGTTTTTAAGCTACTTGTAAATAAAACCGTTTACTCTGGTGATTTAATTTGGTTGTGGAAAAAACATTATTCATTTTTGAATAATTCGATGATCCGTAACAATTGATCATCATTCTTAAGTCCCGGGTCATATTCGAATATTTGGTCATGAATCTGGTAATCCATAACCAATGCAATTTCCAATGTTGCGTAGGCTTCTTTGAATTGCTGGTTTTTCAGCAGGTAGATAAATTTCCGGTAAATCATTTCAGCATTGTCCTGTTGTTCGAGTATGCCTGTTTCGAGGCATATAAGCGCTCCTTCAAAATCAAAATCAACGGCATAAATATGTGAATAGTCAAGCCAGACATCAGGGTTTTGAGGATCAAGGACCGTCACTTCCCTGTATGACTTTTTTGCATCTTCAAACAAATCGGCCTTATATTGTATGTCGCCGAGCATATACCAGTATTCCGGATTGGCTGGTTCGATGTCAATTGCCCTTTTGATATGGTTGATGGCAATGTTGTATTTTTGTAAATCTTCGTATATCATCCCGATTCCTATCCATGCGTCCGCAAGCAAAGGATCAAGTTCTATGGCTTTCCGGTAGTGATTTTTTGCCTTATCGTACTCATTTAATTTTTCATGACATTCGCCGATGTAATAAAAGGTCATGGCTTCAGGTTCTTCAAACAAAAAAGTCTCCTGATAGTGTTCAATCGCTTTTTCGTAAAGGTTCAGGTTTGCAAAAGAATTTGCCTTGTTGAAAAAGGCGGAAGCGAATTTATCGTCAATGGCAATGGCAAAATCATAAGCTTCAATCGCCTTCTCATAAGTTTCAAGGTTGTTGTAAGCGATACCCAGATTGAACCACGCAGCTTTTGAATAAGGATTTTTATCTAAAAAGTCGGTGAAATACTTAACGCATTCATCCAATCGGTTTGAGATTTCAAAACAAAAGGAAAGTTCATAAATCACAGCTTCGTTGGTTGGATCAATTTCGAGGGCTTTGATCAGGTATTCGATGGATTTGTCGTACTTGCCGAGGTTTTCATACTCAAAGGCAATATTGGTATAAACTTCTTCCAAATCCTCCGATTCCTTAATGGCTTTGTTGTATTCTTCAATTGCTTTTTCGTACCGCTTTAGCTGACTATAAATTCCTGCTTTGGTAAGGAAAATCTCCGGGTTCTCCGGTTCAATGCTTTCGACTTCCAAAAGGATTTCCAGCGCTTTGTTGATATTGTTTGAAGAGACCAGCATTTGGGCTTTTTTCAGCATAAAGGATGCAATATGCGGATATTGCTCCATAGCATATTTGATGGCGATATTGGTTTTGTCGAGCTGGTTTAAAATGAGGTAGTGATCAATGATCATCTCGAATTCTTCGACATCGAAAAAGAACCGATCGCCCGATAGTATCATGCCATCGAATTTTTCGACCAGTGTCTTTAGCTGTTCATCTTCAAGTTCCTCAAAAAATTCCATCCGAATCCTTAATCAAATTTTTTACAAAGCTATAAAAGTTAATGGTATAATCTCTCACAAATAATTTAAATTTGCCATTTTTAAACATTCCGTCATGACCCTGATCAAATCTATTTCCGGCATCAGAGGAACGCTGGGTGGCTTTCCCGGCGAAGGATTAAGTCCGCTGGACATCGTTAAATTCACCTCCGCATTTGCAACTTTCATTATGAAACAATCCTCCTCCCGCAGATTTCGGTTTGTGATCGGAAGAGATGGCAGGACGTCGGGCGAAATGGTGAACCAACTGGTTACCGGAACGCTGATGGGAATGGGCGCTGATGTGATTGACGGCGGATTGTCAACGACACCGACTATCGAAATGGCAGTAACGGATCATGGTGCTGATGGAGGAATCATCATTACTGCAAGCCATAACCCCGAGCAATGGAATGCCCTCAAATTATTGAATGCAAAAGGCGAATTCATTTCGGCAGAAGATGGGGCTGAAGTTTTAGCCATAGCGGACAAGGGAAACTTTAATTTCGCTCCCGTACATCTTCTTGGTTCATGCACAAAAGATGATTCTCTCATACAAAACCACATTGATAAAATTCTTCAGCTCGATTTGGTTGATATTATTGCAATAAAAAAAGCGAACTTCAGGGTGGCTATTGATTGTGTGAACTCTACAGGCGGCATAGCCTTACCCTTATTGTTAAAGGCATTGGGCGTGAATCGGGTGGATAGACTTTTCTGCGAACCCAATGGTAAATTCCCGCATAACCCTGAGCCGCTTCCTGAAAATCTGGGAGAAATCTCAGAAATGGTTAAAAAGAATAAAGCTGATTTAGGATTCGTAGTTGACCCGGATGTTGACAGGTTGGCAATTATCACAGAAAAGGGTGATATGTTTGGTGAAGAATATACCCTGGTGGCAGTAGCTGATTACATTCTGAAAAATAAAAAAGGGAATACGGTTTCAAACCTTTCATCAACAAGGGCTTTGCAGGATGTAACAGAGGAAATAGGTGGGAAATATTTTGCATCGGCAGTAGGTGAAGTGAATGTGGTGGAGAAAATGAAGGAAGTAAATGCGGTGATCGGCGGAGAAGGCAACGGCGGTATTATTTATCCCGAATTGCATTACGGCAGAGATGCTTTGGTTGGAATTGCACTTTTTCTGACTTACATGGCAAAATCGGGGCTGAAATGTTCGGAGTTGAGAAAAACTTATCCTGAATATTTTATCTCAAAAAATAAAATTGAATTGCCGGAAGGTATTGATGTGGACAATGTTTTAAAACGAATGAAAGAAAAATATAAACAGAACCCGATCAATACAGTTGATGGCGTGAGAATCGAGTTCGGCAGGCAATGGGTTCATTTGCGCAAATCCAATACCGAACCGATCATACGGATTTATTCCGAAAGCGACTCAGAAGCCTCGGCAAAACGGTTGGCAGAGAAAATCATCCTGGACATAAAAGATGCCCTGAGAATTTAAACCTGTAGCATGAACAAGGTCATTGCAAAACTGGTTGATTTCAAAGTCCTGCTTATAGTTTATCTGGGTGTAGCCTTAGTTTCCTGCTTTCAGTCTTACTTTCTGCCTGCTAAAACCTATGAAGAGGGCGGACATGATTATACCCATTACAACAATTATGTGATCTTCCAGCAATCGCATTTTCACCTCTTGAACGGTCAGGATCTTTACGTGGCTTATCCTTATGAGTATTGGGATTTATATAAATACAGTCCTGTTTTTGCAATGTTTTTTGGGATGTTTGCCTATTTGCCGGATATTGTAGGATTAAGCCTCTGGAATTTGTTAAATACAATATGTATTGCTGATAGCCATTCAATTTTTGCCACAACTGAATACCAGGGTAAAGGGATTTATCCTCCTGACAGTCCTCATCGAACTGGTTACTTCAACCCAGAATGAGCAAAGCAATGCACTTATTGCCGGTCTGATTATTTTAGCTTTCGGTTTTCTGGAAAGAAAAAACTATGCTTTAGGAACCCTTGCTATTGTTCTGACGGTATTCATAAAACTGTTTGGGATTGTTGCTCTCATCCTTTTGATTTTCTATCCAAAAAAGTGGAAGACCATCCTTTATGCGTTGTTGTGGTTTGCCATTTTATTTCTGTTGCCTTTATTGGTAGTTAGTTTGGAGCAATTTAAGTTATTATACCTTAGTTGGATGAATATAATCTCATCTGATCATACTGCATCACTTGGACTATCTGTGATGGGATGGCTCAAATCGTGGTTTGGTTTTGAGCCTGACAAAACCATCCTGCTAATGGTTGGGGCGATTATTTTAGCTGTGCCAATTATCAGAGTGAAAGCATATTCGGAATACCTTTTCCGATTATTCATGCTTGCTTCCATATTGATCTGGGTTGTCATATTTAATCATAAATCAGAATCGCCGACTTTCATACTTGCCATGACCGGAATTTCCATCTGGTTTTTCGCCCAGCCATTGTCTAAAATTAATCTGGTTCTTTTTATCCTGGCATTTGTTTTTATTTCACTTTCACCTACTGATATTTTCCCACCTTACATAAGGAATAGCATAGTAATTCCTTATGTGCTAAAAGCGGTTCCTGCTATTATCATCTGGTTTAAAATAGTCTACGAAATGGGATTTGGGGATTTCCCGGTTAAGGCGAAGGAAGTGAAATCCCAAGGTTCGTAAGCCATTTACGCATTCGGAAGGGTTTTCAGAAAGAATTGTTGATTTTTACTTTATTAATTTTCGGTGAAATGCTTTATACAGAAATCATCTAAATACTCAATTTCACTTCCATTGTATTCGTAATAACATTTTAGAATTCCGTTCTGTGGAATTATATTGATTCCTGTGTTTAGCCTGATCAATTCCCAATCTGAGTGGATGCTGGAAATAAGTTTACCAGTCGCAAGGTTATGAACCGCTCCATCGGTTCCTTCGAAAGCCAGAACAAGGTTACCCTTTTCTTCCATTTTGTTTCTTTTCCTTTTGACAGTCATTTCGATATAATCTCCATCATGAAAATCCTGAATTATTAACTCGGGACTCTTTTGAAACATTCCTGCCAGCATCAACGAATAATAGCCGTTGGCAGCAAATTCATCCGATAAGTTTGCCTGTCCTGATAATGAATATTTTTCATCATCCGAAAAAACACTATTACCGATCGTTCTTTCAAACCCGAATTTTGCCGTTAGCTTTTCGTGCCAGTCTGATTGGTTCTTCAAACGAATGACAAAATTATGGTTTACGTTATTTTTATAAAGTGTATCCCGTTGATACATAATTTCATAATCCCGAGCACAGCTATCAACATAGTTGCATAGCCAGTCGGTATTACGTCCCGGAGTTGAAAAAACAAGAATGCTTTTACCACTTTTTAAAATAGTCTCATTATCGGCATCAATCATCCAAAGATATTTAAGCGGTCTGTCAGTGTTGCTGAAAGTCAGCACATCTGGATAATATCTTTCAAAATCGTTGTAGTAATAATGCTTGTATGCAACATAGCTAAGTCCGTAAGCCATGCCATTTGCAATCATCCCGCCCGACAACCAGGTATTTTGAATCAGTAAATACTCGTCGGGTGAAATGTTATTTTCTATAAAATCCGCTGTGAGTATATTATCGTAATTGTATTTTTGTTTTCCCAGGTAAGGTTTATATAAAAAAGATACCGGAATATAAACAAGATACATCAAAAGCAATACAAAGGCAACATTGGTGTAGCGTAGCGGAAAAATTCTCCGCCCGGATTTTAATAAAACATAAGTTGTAAAGCCGGTGAGGCTGACAACAGGAATAATATAATATTCCTTATAATGTTTGGCTGTGATGAGCGTCCCGATCAGTACAACACCCATCAGGGTTATGAAGAACAGAAACTCCTTTTTCAGATATTTGCGGATAGCAGGTTTCAGTAATAAAAATATAAGGGCAACCAAAGTTATTCCGGCTACTATGGTGAATGAAAAGTTCCACTTGTAAATCAATATGATATTCTGCCAAAAAATGGCCGGGTTAAAAATTTGTTCTGATCCCCCGCCATACAATCCATCATGTTTTATAATGGAAGTGATAAAGCTTCTAAAATACCCGAACTTATTAAAAACCGGCAAAAATAATATAACTGATGAAACAGCAAGAGTAAGGATGTAAATCAGCCGCTCCCTGATTTTGGGAATAAGAATGAGTGGTATAATAAGGATTGGGAGAAAATTGAACTTGGTTACAAATCCAATTGCAATTATAATTCCTGAATGAATGGCGAATTTTCTGGCTGAATAATTTTCGGAATAAAAATATTTAACACAAAACCCTGTAAAAGCTATTGCAACAAGCGATAACATTCTGTCAGGGATATAGCGGCAGGGTAAGTCAATTAGAAAAATGTTCACCAAAAGCGACGATTGCAAAATCACAGCGCCGATAATATCATTTTCATTTTTTAGCACCAATTTACCCAACCAAACCAGGATGATGGCTGAAATTAAGGTGAGGTAAAAAGAGGAAACCGTTAAATAGAATTCCGGGCGGGAAATAACATCATCAACTATGGGACCCTGTCCTGCAATCAAATGGGTGAAAAGAATAAAAATTCCGGTCAGAACCTGGAAGGGAGTTCCCGGATGGTCAATATGTCCGATTCTGGAAAATTCGAGGGTGGCACAGTTTAGCCCATTTAGTAAATAGATGTAATCAGGATCAATTCTTGAAATAAAAAACGGACCGGATATCCTTAGTAAAATCATGCTCCAGATGATAACGATTCCGGGAATGATGTATATCCAACTTTGTTTTAAGTTCAGGGATCTAATCATATTCCACTAAAATTATGAAATAAATTTTATTTTCCGGGCAGCAAACATACTCATCCTTATCAACAGCCAGCCATGTTTAAACCGGCTGATTTGGGTGGAACCGTATTCCCTGTCGCGATAACGCACTATTACTTCCACTATCTTTAAATTTAATTTGGCTGCACCGAAAAGCAAGTCGAAATCACCAAAAGGATCAAATTCGCCAAAGTATTTCCGGTTCGCTTTTATCAAATTATAGTGATTCCTGAACAATACTTTTGTTCCGCAAAGCGTATCTTTTAGCTTTTGACCCAATAAAAAAGAAAAAAACAAACCGAAGAATTTATTCCCCACATAATTTAAAAAGCGCATCGCTTCTTTTTCCATTGGATAAACCAGCCGGCAACCGTTGATGAATTCACCCTTATTATTTGCCAATGCGTCATAAAACTTGTACATATCTTCGGGAGGAGTGGTCAGGTCGGCGTCGAGTATCATCAGGATGTCGCCGGTGGCTGCATCAAAAGCCTCCCTAACAGCATTTCCTTTTCCCTTGCCGCTTTGTTTCATCACCTTGATATCCATATCGGGATATGATTGCTTTACGCGCAGCATTTCTTCGTATGTTCCGTCACTGGAATTCCCTTCAATGAATATGAATTCCTGGTGAGTTCCAAAATCCGGGGTCTTTTTTATCGCGTTTTCAATGTTGCCTCGCTCATTTCGTGCCGGAACAACAATCGAAACCGAATATGATCCTTTCGACATTGCCACTGGTCGGGCAGATATAAAATTGATCAGGTTCAATTGGTTGATACCCGGTAGGTTGGCAATAAAACCATTAAATATAGTGTGGATAATGGGAATGTATTTTGGAACCAATATTTTCCTGTCAACCTTTATGATTTCAAAATTCTCCAATTCGAGAAGGTTCTGAATATCTCTTACCGATAGCCAGTTTTGCAGTGGTTGTTTAGCCTTGATTCTTAGAGACTCCCCAAGACGCATCACCGGCTCCCAAAAAAAGTTATAGGTCGAAATAATGATCTTGGTTTCGTGACTGACTACTTTTTTCAGGTTTTTGAAAACAGTTTGGATATCCCATAAAGAACTGAGTAAATCGGAAATTATCACATAATCAAATTTCCCGTTGTAACTGAAATCATTGGCATCAGAATGGATAAATTCGAGTTTGGGATACTTACCCCTTGCGATATCCAACATTTTTTCCGAAAAATCTATGCCCACGCCGTATGAAGGTTTTACTGCGTTCAATAGGTCACCTGTTCCGCAACCCAGTTCTAAAACACTTGATCCTTCAGGAATTATAAATGAAAAATGTTTTTCAAGGATTTTATGATAAAAGCGGTTTCTTTTTTTCCATTTGTCCCGGTCATGGGCAAGCTCATCAAAATAACTCGACAACGTTTCTTTACCATTCATTGAGTAATGCAATATCAGCGATTATTGCTGCGAAAGTAACATTTTTAAGATTAATTCGGGACATAAAACATCTAAAGGTTATACATCCTGTAAGCTTTGACGATTGGAATTGTGTTTAGTAAAAGATCAAATGATCTCTGCCACAACAAAAGTACTTCCACCTACAAAGATCAGGTCTTTTGTGCCGGCTTCGTTTCTGGCAGCCTTATATGCCTCATGAACAGAGGGATATGAGCGACCCGCCAGACCAACTTTGTTGCACATCTGCCTGAGTTCTTCCTGGTCTTTTCCTCGGGGAATATCGGCTTTACAAAAATAATAAGTTGCCTTTCGGGGTAAGAGTTTCAAAATCTTTTCGATTTCCTTGTCCTGAACAAAACCGAGGACAATGTGCAGTTTTTTGTAAGAAATCGCATTCAAACCGGAAACTACTTCCCTTATTCCGTCGAGGTTGTGCCCAATGTCGCAAATCGTAAGAGGGTCCTTGCTCAGGGTTTGCCATCGTCCCTGAAAACCGTTAAGTTTCCTCACATTTGACATTCCGTTAAATATATGATCGTCGGTTATCAAGTAACCTGAGTTTTGAAGGATATCTATTACTTGCACTGAGGTTATGATATTTTTAATCTGATATGTTCCGGTTAAGCTGCATTTAAGGTTTTGCAGGTAGAGCTTATTTTCCTTCATCACATTCATCGAAATAAAGGAATTGGTTCCAACATTTTTATTAATATTGGCTAAAGAGAACTTTTCGTCCGCCAAAAATAATTTGGCTTGCCGGGTTTTTACAACTTCCCGGAAAACGGTCAATACATTTTCCTGGGTTTCGCCGATGACAACAGGTACATTTTGTTTGATGATCCCGGCTTTTTCCGTTGCGATCTTCTCAACCGTATCACCTAAAAATTGACTGTGGTCATAACCGATATTCGTGATAACGGAAAGAATTGAATTAACAACATTGGTCGAGTCGAGCCGTCCGCCCATTCCGGTTTCTATTACGGCAATATCCACGTTTTCCTCAGCAAAGTAATGAACCGCCATTCCAAAAGTGTATTCAAAAAAGGATGGTTGAATGGATTCGAATGATTTTTGATTGGATTTGACAAATTTGATTACTCCTGACTTAGGAATTTTTTTCCCGTTTATCCTGATCCTTTCTCTGAAATCGCGCAAATGCGGTGAAGTGTACAATCCTGTTTTGTATCCGGCAGTCTGCAATATTGCTGCGACCATATTCGATACTGATCCTTTTCCATTGGTTCCTGCAATATGTACCGACGGGAATTTCTTTTCAGGATTACCCAACAGTTGACACAAGCGGAGCGTATTATCCAGATTGGCTTTGTATGCTGCACCGCCGATTCGCTGAAACATGGGAAGACGGGCAAATAAATAATCAAGAGTCTGCTGATAATTCATTTAGTTCTTTACAACAAAATGATAGGTTATGGTTCCTCTCTGCACCTCTGCTGCATCCGGATTGGCATTGAAAATTGCTTGTTTGGCTGCTTGTTCTGCCAGACTGCGCAAAGTGGCATCTGTAGTATTTGAACCTTTATCAATGGCTAATGCTTTTACCACTTTTCCGTACTTATCAACATCAATTTGTACCACTACTGTTCCATTTTCTTTAAATGAACTGGATGGTTTGGGCAGGTATTTGGGCGATCTGCCCGCCAGGCTGAAGGAAAGTCCACCACCCGAACCGCCTGTTCCTGAATAATTATCGGAATCTGCAGTTCCGTTTGGGTTGCCCTGATCACCGGGTGTTTGTGTTATTCCTTCACCGGATGAGCCATTTGATGGTGAGCTTTTACCTTTGTACATAGCAGCAGGGTTCACTTTGGGTTCCTCTTTGACAATCGGCTTTATTTCAGATTCAGTAACCTTTTTTTCTTTGCTTTTTTCGGGCCGCGGTTTTTCCACTATCGCCGATTCTTCAGTGTCTTGCGTAACTATTTCTTCTTCGGTATCCTGACGTGAGGGTGGGGGACGAACTTCTTCCTCAACCCTGGGTGGTGTTTCGGGTTGCACATCACCCTGACCTTCTTCGCTAACCCCCAGGTTCACTTCAACTCCTCCTTCGCCCGGAAGTGGCAACGGTGTTGAGAATCCTAAAAATATTAAAAGAATCAGCAATGCACCATGAAACAGCACTGTACCGATGATTCCCTTGTATTTATCTTTCTTTAATTCCACTTAAAAACTCGTAAAGTTAAAATTTTCACCCGGATTTTCCTTTGATGAAAATCCTTTTATTTCTTAGGACTTGTCGCCATGATGACTTTATGTTTGGCGCCGAATTGTTTATTTATACTATTCACGATATCAATAATATTAACGACATACTGAACGGGAATATTTTTATCAGCTTCGAGCCTGATTGAAACACTTTCCTGTCCTGCTAATTTTTCGAGCAACCCTGATTCAAGTGAAGTTTCATTTACCTGAATACCCTGCAAAAAGTACTCAAGATTTTGATTGATCGAAACGATCACTTTGGGCGGTTGTTCAATTGTCCGGCTATTGCTCGCAGGCAATAACAATTTAATAGCATTGGGCGCCACCAGTGTTGACGTAAGCATGAAAAAGATCAGCAACAGGAAAACCAGGTCCGACATGGATGCCATGCTGAAATCTATTTTTCTTTTATTTCTTGTTTGTATTGCCATTGTACCATCTGTGGTTTAGATCAAGTCTCCGTTTAAACTATTTTTTTGCAGGTTCATGCAAAACATCCATAAATTCTGTTGCTCTTGCTTCCAGTAAAAAAACCAGTTTTTCAATTCTTGCCACCAGAATATTGTAACATATATAAGCGATTATACCTACAATCAATCCGCCGATAGTGGTTACCATAGCCTGGTAAATACCTGTAGAGAGCAATTGGATGTCAATATTATTTCCTGCCATTGACATGTCGTAAAATGCCTTTACCATGCCGATGACGGTGCCGAGGAAACCCAGCATAGGAGCCGCACCTGATATGGTCGCCAATCCTGCAATGTTTTTTTCAAGTCGCGAAACTTCCAGCTTGCCGATATTTTCTATGGCAGTATTGATGTCGCTGAGAGGTCGCCCAATCCGGGATAACCCTTTTTCGATCATTCGTGCAATGGGTGATTGGTTATGTTTACAAAGTGTAACAGCCGAATCAATTCTTCCCTCATGGATAAAATCGCGAATGTTGTTCATGAAGTTTTTCTCTTCTTTTGAGCTTCGGTTGATGGCTAAAAATCTTTCGATAAAAATATAGATAGCAATGACAGAAAAAATCCCCAGGATCAACATTATCCATCCCCCTTTTGAGGCAAGGTCCCACATGGACAAACTCAGTGTTCCCTGATTTCCGGCCGCCTGATTCACGGCTCCCTGAGCCAACTGTCCTGTTTCCGTAATTTGCAATAAAATCATTGATAACATATTAAATATGATTAATTTAAAAAAGTAAAATTACTGTAATACAAAGTTTGGGTATATGTCTTGCGTCAGATTTGTTAACAGTTTTTTGTTAATATAGTGATAATAGAGACCAGTTTTGTGCTGCCAGAAAATAATTGTAGGTTGAGATTGCTACTTGTCATTTCAGATGGTTGAATTTAACTTTATTATTGAACGCCTGACTAACACTAACAGGAGGCTTGATATTTTTTGACAATGAAACGAAAGGCTGTCATGTTTATTATATCGGGTTTAATTACCATCTGTTTTATTTGATGACGATCAATCCCCCGCAACTATCCTTCAGTGCACCTGTGACCGATGAAAGTGTATTGATTTCGTTTCGCCATCTCAGTACGCCAAGAAAAGCAAATATGAGGGCTTCCTTAAAATCAATTATTTCAGGTTCAGGCACGATTACATCGGAAGGAATTTTTGATTTTAAAAGGTCAATCAGAAATTGATTCCTGGCTCCTCCGCCGGTGATGAGTAGCTTGCCAATAGGAAAAGTATTGATCACTG
Organism: uncultured Bacteroidales bacterium; assembly: GCA_963840975.1. Taxonomy (GTDB): domain Bacteria; phylum Bacteroidota; class Bacteroidia; order Bacteroidales; family JAADJA01; genus JAADJA01. The sequence continues at coordinate 60,486 of CAWJBC010000014.1, forward strand.
CTGTTATTTGTGTTGCAATATGTTCTGTAACCGTTCTGAGCTTATTTTCGATCAGATCGTTATGTGCGTTCAGTAATGGGATAAAGTTCCTGTCAATCCATTCCCTTCCTAATGATTTGGGAGGAATAGCCTTATAGTAATCAAGCCGGTTGAATTGATCAAGGAGGGATGAATTGATAACCCCTTTCGAGGCAATAGAACCGTTTTTATCAAACTTGTAACCGGCTAATGAAGCCAGATGATTCAATCCGATATTGACCGGGCAAATATCGAACGCAATGCGTCTGCCGTTTTGTTCAAATGAAATATTTCCAATACCTCCGAGATTCAGGCAATATTCGTAGTTGTAAAAAATTAATCGGTCGCCTATCGGAACCAGGGGCGCTCCCTGCCCGCCAAGCGCCACATCCAGTGACCGGAAATCAAAAACAACAGGCAATCCTGTGATGGCTGATATAGCATTTCCATCACCTATTTGCAATGTAAATCCTTTTTCAGGCTGATGAAAAATAGTATGACCGTGAGAGGCAATGAAATCAGGTTTCAATTTATTGGAATTGATGAACCTTTTAGTGATCTGACCCAAATATTTTCCATATTCGGAATTAGTTCTGGCCAGGGTTTCAGCATCCGCTAGCATCAGGTTTGTCAGTTTATTTACCCACTGGGGAGGATATTCAATGGTTTCTGCTTTTATAATATCGAATTGCCATTTCTTTCTGAAACTGAACTTACAGAATGCAATATCCACTCCATCAAGTGAAGTGCCCGACATCAACCCAATTACTTTGTAAGTATCCATTAGAGAAGTTTGACGATTTTTTCCAATTGCATTTTGCGCGAACCTTTTAAGAGTATTGTAGAACCTTTAATTGGATTCTCTTTCAGGTATTTTTCCAAATGATAAGTGGATGCAAAGCTAATGAATGCTCCTGATTTATTCACTTCGTAAAAAATGGGACCCACCAGAAATGTTTTTATAAATCCAAGTTGCTTTATCAACTCAATCAAATCGGCATGTTCGTTAAGAGCTTCATTGCCAAGTTCAAACATATCGCCAAGAATCAGGATTTTATTTTGGTAATTACTTTCTGCAAAGTTCTCTATGGACGCCTTCATACTCGAAGGATTGGCATTGTAAGCGTCGAGAATTAGTGTGTTGTCAGAAGTTTTGGTGAGCTGCGAACGGTTGTTCGATGGCTCGTACGACTCAATTGCTGATTGGATATCTATAGGAGAAATTTTAAAGTATAACCCGATACATACGGCAGCCATCAGGTTTTCAAAATTGTACTTGCCAACAAGCTTCGATGCGATAATTATGTTTGTACCACTAACGTTACACCGGATGGTCAGGAAGGGTTGATGGGAAATGATCTCACCCGTGCAGTTGGCATTTTTTGTTCCGTATGAAAAGGAACGAATATTCATGGCTGCTTTTTTCAGATGTTCGTTTTCAAGATTGAGAAAGACCAATCCGTCATTTTCTCTTAGATAGCTGTATAGTTCTGTTTTTGCTTTAACCACCCCTTCAAAACCTCCGAAACCTTCAAGATGGGCCTTGCCGACATTGGTAATTATTCCGCTATCAGGCTGGGCGATGTTGCAGAGCATGGCGATTTCACCCTGATGGTTAGCGCCCATTTCGATTACACCGATTTCTATTTCAGGTGTAAGGGCTAACAATGTGAGCGGAACGCCGATGTGGTTGTTCAAATTACCGGATGTGGCTAGTGTACGAAATTTTGCAGAAAGTACTCTGTTAATTAATTCTTTGGTAGTTGTTTTACCATTCGACCCTGTAATGGCAATTATTTTCAAACCAAGACTCCGCCGGTGAAATGTGGCAAGTTGCTGTAGGGTATCAAGTACGTTGTTTACCTTAATTATTCTTTCATCGGTAAACGGAACCTGCTCGTCAACAACTGCGGAAGCGGCGCCATTTTGCAATGCCTCCATTGCGAAATCATTTCCATTAAACGACTCGCCTTTCAATGCAAAAAAGATTGCATTCTGAACAACAGTTCGTGAGTCAGTTGCAATAAACGGATGTTTTTTGAAGACTTGATAAATCCTTGAAATTTCTTCATTCATAAGGGACAAAAATAAAAAAAACCCCACTCCTTATTAAGAATGGGGTTTGCTTTATTAAAATTTAATTTCTTAAAGTCCGTCATCACTACCAACACGGTCCATCGCGCACCTGAAACCAATGTAATCGGTAGCCAGCTTTTCATCCATATACCTTCTTGTTGAAGGCATCAACCAATAAGAATTATCTTTCCATGAACCACCTTTATAAACCCTTGCATGGTCATTGATCATGGTTGTAAGGGAGAAGTCGTACATAGTTCCTGAGTTGGAATCTTCACTTTGCTTCACCCAGTCGGCACTATTAACCGTGGACTGAAAGTCTCCATCAAGGTAGTTGATATTGTTCGCTTTTCGATAATTTCTTCTGTCCTGTGATACTATATCTTCTACAGGTATTTCTTCATATTGTAGTTTGCCAAATTCATCTTTCTCGGCGATCAGTCCTTCTGCGTCACGCACTTTCCGTGTAAAAACATTTCCACGGTAAGGATTAAGGTCTGTCATATCTTCGTACGAAAGAGGGCGGTAAACATCAGCCACCCACTCGGCTACATTGCCCGACATATTGAACAATCCATAATCATTAGGCCAGAAAGAACCAACCATTGCCGGACCGATAGCACCATCGTTCAAATCGCCTGCTACGCCGGCATAATCACCTTCTCCTCTCCTGAAGTTGCCCATAAAACTACCATAATAGGTCTTGTCATCAGTACGTAATACGTGGCTGTTCCATGGATAAATTCTGCGATCGAGCACCCTTTCATATACGGTATTTCCAATCTGACCGATAGCGGCAAATTCCCATTCAGCTTCGGTAGGTAGTCTGTAACGGGGAAGAAGTATCCCATCTTCCATACGAACACCTCTTTCACCTGTGCCGTTTGGATTCAGGTCTTGTAAGTTTTTATTTACCAAACCTTCATATTGTCCGGCTAAATAAGCTTCGGTATTGAAATTGTTTTCATTTAACTGGTCAGGATCCAGATCAAGTATTCCCCTGTCAACGAGAAGCATCTCGTTCACCCTGTCTGTTCTCCATGAACAATAATCAGAAGCCTGCAACCAGTTTACACCCACTACGGGGTAGTAATGGTAAGCAGGATGCCTGAGATAAAGTTCAACCATTGGCTCGTTGTAAGCAAGCCTATCACGCCACACAAGCGTATCAGGCAATGCCTTTCTGTAAACCTCCGGATAATCGGTTCCAAAAACCCTGTTGATCCAGTATAAATACTCCAGATAATCAAGGTTTGAAACTTCAGTTTCATCCATGTAAAAAGTTTTTATGGTCACCTTTCGCGGGACATTATCCCAGTCGTACATGGGGTCATCGTAATTTGCTCCCATGGTGTACGTTCCGCCTTGCACCAGGACGAGACCAGGACCCGTAAGCTGACCGGCAAAATCTACTACGGTAAAACCACCGTTTTTTGGATTATTATATTCCCATCCGGTAGTAGCTGATTTTTGCTTGGTGCATGAAGATAAAATCATCATCGAACCAGCTAATAATAAGAATGTTAAGAAACCGACGTGCTTCATTTCTTTAAAAATTTGATGCAAACATAACTAAAATTCCGGACATTTTATTGCCCCCGGCTTATTTCTTTTTTTATTACAATTAACTAACAATGTCAATGAAATCTCGTGTGCGCCTCCCGTTGTACCCTGAAGTTTTGATAAGGTTACATCATACGAATAACCAATTCTTATCCTTTTGTGTGACAATCCCAACAGAAGAATGATTCCGTCTGAGTTTTGAATGTTATATCTATACCAAATGCCTGCCACCAGAGGTTTCCGCTCAAGATATACTCCAACATTCAATTGTTGTGCGGTTTGCTGATACTGATACAAAATATTCGGCGATAAGATAAAATTATTATCACGGGGGTTGTATCCGCCTCCACCCAAATCGAATTTTGCTCCGGCATGAAAGGTGTATTTCCTGTACAATAAATTTTCTTTACTGTTTGCATAAAAATCCAGCGCCGGTTGGGTGAGGTGGTGAGCAGCAATACCAATAAAATATTTTTCGCGTATGCCTAACACCAAACCCGATGAAAAATCAGGGACTGAAACCGTGGAGTTATCAACCGGAACTTCTGCTGAACTTCCAGTGTTAATATCCCCGGTAGCGGGGTCAATCATATCTCTGAATATCAGCTCTTCATATTTGAGTTTTTGCTGATGAAAAGTGGCTTCAAAACCTGCATTCAAATTCATTTCGGAACTTAACCTTATGTGCACCGAGTAAATTGCACTCAGACGGGTCGTATTCATGATTCCCTTGCCAATGTTGTCAGAAAGTGCCATTATCCCTAATCCACCCGATAGCGGTTTGAAATACCTGTCGGCAGAAGCACTGAATGTAGTGAAGTTGTTATCGAATGCCGGCCATTGGTTCCTGTAATTGAACATCAGTCGTGCACAGTCATCACTTCCTGCCAATGCTGGATTGAGGTACAACGGATTACTGTAAAATTGTGAAAACCCGGCATCCTGGCCAACAGAAATTTTCGGGAGAAGGAATGGTAAGAAAAAAAAGCACTGCATAACGAGCCATGTTAATGGGCTAATGCTACTTACTTTCCGTATGAGGATTGTTAAAATCAATCTTTTTCTGCTTGAAGTTTTTCTACAATAATAACCCTGCACTAACGTTATAAACCCTAATTTTAGTTTCCTTTGAATATAAATTCAATCATTTTGTTTTCAGGAACTTGCATTTAATTTTTAATTTCAGGGACAAATATTTACTTTTAAGTATTTTTACAGGCTTCAATAATAATTAAGACTTGGTTATCCTTATGAGAACGAAATATTTTATTATTCACCTTTTATTGTTAATACCTGTTTTCTGTTTTTCGGAAGTTCAAAAGTACGAAAGAAAAATTTCATGGACGGGTATACAATCTATCAGCATTGATGAAGTAGAATCAATTTCAATACTTCTTTTCGATGGCTCCAGCAATGATTTTGCAAATGATTTCATGCCGGTATTTTTTGAGCGCTTTGAGTTACCTTCTGCTGTGGAAAATTTAAAGGTTGTACTTAAAAATAAAATTTTCGATCCCCTTACTGACGATGAATCATCGCTTGTATCAGGAAACAATCATATTTCTTCAGAGATCGTTGTGAACGCTTCCTTAGCTTTCGATAAAAAAACTCCTTTTGCCATCGTTTCATTTATTCCCATCAGAAAAAATGAACTTACCGGTTTTTACGAAAAACTAACTACTTTTCAGGTGGAAATTCAATTTGATAAAAGGGAGAATAATGATGCTCTCAAGGCTGTATCTGACGCTGAAAATTCGGTGTTAAGTACCGGGAACTGGTATAAAATTGCTGTAACCAACACCGGAATTCATAAAATTAGCTACCAGCAACTCAGTGACCTTGGAATGAATATGGGAGCCATCAATCCGAAACATATCAGGGTGTATGGCAATGGAGGCGGGATGCTGCCGGAAAATGTAACTCTTTTTCGGTACGATGATCTTCAGGAGAATGCTATTCAGGTTATTGGTGAAGATGATGGAAACTTCGGCACTTCGGATTATATATTGTTTTATGCAGAGTCGCCCAACGAATGGAAATATTCTTCCACAGATAAAAAACTTCATTGCTATCCGCATCTTTACTCCAATTACAACTATTATTTCATTACGGTTGACCTTGGCGAAGGAAAGCGAATCCAGGTTCAGCCTTCAAGCACAATGAGTCCTAACCTTACTTCCACGCGTTACAACGATGCCTATCATTACGAACTGGATGAGCAAAACCTGATCGGTACAGGCAGAATTTGGTACGGCGAATCATTTGATTTGAACACCACCCTTTTAAAGGAATTAAACTTCCCTGATCTCGACCTGAATTCAAAGGTGCACATTGGTGTGGATGTGGCTGCGAAATCAACCATTTCAAGTTCATTCAGTATTTCAGCAAACAATGGTAATGTATTGAATTTGCCGATTCAACCCACAAACAGTACAAACATCAACTCCGACTATGCAAAAACGAAATTTGATTCAACTTCCTTTAATGTAACCAGTTCGACTATCAACATTAAAATCGTTTATAACAAACCCTTACAATCATCGGTCGGCTTTCTGAATTTTTATACGGTTAACGTTATTCGTAATCTCAGTTTTAATGGTGGACAAATGATTTTCAGGGATGGAAGAACGGCGAATACTGCTATGGTAACTGAATACAAATTATCAAAAGTTACTGTACCTGTAACTATTTGGAATATTACCGACCGTATAAATCCGGTTGCAATTGAAACTGCCAATGTCAACAGCCAGCTAATCTGGAAAGTGCAGTCAGAAAGTTTACAGGAGTTTGCCGCCTTTGACGGTACTTCATTTTACTCACCAACAATTATGGGTAAAATTGAAAATCAAAATCTTCACGGTCTGGCTGAAACCAATCTGATTATCGTAACGCATCCTAATTTTTTGGACCAGGCCAATCGCCTTGCAGAGCATCATGCAAATCTTGATAACATGGATGTAGCAGTGGTTAAACTTCAGGATATTTACAACGAATTTTCAAGTGGCGCCCCTGATATAACTGCTATACGCGATTTTGTAAAAAATATGTCGGACATAGCATCGGCAAATCAGGAACCCGATTACCTGCTCCTTTTCGGTGATGCTTCGTACGATTATAAAGACAGGATTCCAAATAATTCCAATTATGTGCCTACCTGGGAGTCCTATGAATCACTCAACCCGGTCGGTTCGTATATTTCGGATGATTTTTTCGGATTACTTGATGGTGATAACCTTGTTGATATTGGAATCGGTCGCCTCGTGGTATCTTCGGCTGATGAGGCAAAATCGGCAGTGGACAGAATCATCCATTACTCCACCAATACAGATATTGTAATGAATGATTGGCGCAATGTTATCTGTTTGATTGCAGATGATGAGGATGGAAATCTTCATCTCAATGATTCGGAAAAACTTGCAGCTCAAATTGACACTACCAATAAAAATATCAACATTGATAAAATTTATCTTGATACATATGTCCAGGAATCCACGCCAAGTGGCGAGCAATACCCAAAAGTAACCGAGGACATAACCAACCGTGTGAACCGTGGTGCATTGATCATTAACTATGTGGGGCATGGCGGAGAAGTGGGACTTGCGCACGAAAGGGTTGTTAAGGTCGCCGATATTAATAGCTGGAAAAGTTATGACAATATGCCGGTTTTCCTCACCGCAACCTGTGAATTTAGCCGCTTTGATGATCCGAAAAGGGTGTCTGCTGGCGAACTTGTTTTCCTTAATCGAAACGGAGGTGGAATTTCGCTTTTTACGACTACACGTGCCACCTATGCCGGCGGGAATGCTTTACTCAATAAAAACTTTTTTGCCTATGCCTTAAAAGAGACACAAGGTGAGTATTTGAGGATGGGCGATGTAATCCGTCTCTCCAAAAACTCAACAGGAAGCAATGACAATACCCGAAAGTTTGTTTTGATAGGTGATCCGGCACTAAAATTTGCTTTCCCCAAACAAGACGTTGTAACCGCTATGATCAATAATGTTTCCATACTCGGGAATGTAGACACACTGAAAGCCCTCGCCGAAGTGACCGTTACAGGAGAAATGCAGGATTACCTGGGGAACAAGCTTACTGATTTTTCCGGAACCCTTTTCCCAATCGTTTATGATAAACCATCAACTTATACTACGCTTGCCAATGATCCGGGCAGTTCGGAAACCACTTTTAATATTCAAAAAAACTCTCTTTATAAAGGAAAGGCAAGTATCGTTAACGGCGAATGGGCATTCTCATTTATCGTACCAAAAGATATAGCTTACAACTATGGCTTCGGGAAGATAAGTTATTACGCCAAAAATGAATATCAGGATGGTGCTGGAAATTTTATCAACTTTATTGTAGGTGGTTATGATCAGAATATGGGCATTGATGATATGGGACCAATTGCACAATTGTTTATGAACGATGAATCCTTTGTATCGGGTGGGCTGACTGATGAAAACCCATCTTTACTTGCTTTTGTCAGCGATAATAGCGGTATCAATACCGTTGGCAATGGAATCGGACACGACCTCGTGGCTACATTGGACGGAGACCAAAAATTTATCCTAAACGATTATTATCAGTCCGACCTGGATAATTTTAAGAGCGGCGTTATCAGGTATCCATTTTCTAATCTTGCCAATGGAAGCCACAATTTATCATTAAAGGTTTGGGATATCAATAACAATTCAACTACGGTTTATACCGAATTTATTGTTGCAGAATCAGAAGGTATGGCGCTCGAAAGCCTGATGAATTATCCTAATCCATTCAGAGAAACCACCAAATTTACTTTTGAGCATAACCAGGCCGATCAGCCACTTGAGGTTACCATCCGGGTTTATTCTCTCGCAGGCCAACTGGTCAGAACCATTACCGATCAGTATTTCTCCGATGGATACAGATATACATCTGCTGAATGGAACGGCTCAAACGAAAGCGGAACCAAATTGGAACAGGGAATGTATATTTACAAAGTCCTGGTTAAGAATTATGACGGATCATTGGCTCAGGAAACAAGTAAATTAGTGATTTTACGTCAGAGCAAAACCTGGTAGCCGATGAATGAAAGTTCGTTTTTTTTCTACGCAACGAATTGACCGGAATCTGCGTCTTCTTAAATGATTTGAATTTAGCAAATTACGAAGAAATATCATGATGAGGAAATATATAAGTCTTGTTTTGTTTTTATCCCTGTTGCAATCTTTTAATTTAATTGCACAGACTATTGTATTAAGCGATAGCATTGCCTGGAAAAAACTTGTAAAAGAAGTTAATGCCTTTGGGGGCGCTTCCGAATACATGAGTTTTGAGGGCGCTTTTACTGATATGTCAACCAGTCTCCCTCTTTATTTACATTCATTTCCTATGGAGAATTTGGAATCTGAACTTAAAGTGAGTTTCAAATCAATGATTTTTGTGCCCTGCAGTGCAGAAGAAGTTGCTTACCTTTTGGGCATTCAATATCAGGAGCATAATTTGAAAATTAATAATTCAATAGTTGTACAGAAGAAAATTCCGCAGGGTGTTGTCAGTTTCGTCCCGATCCGTTTGAATTCCGAAACCGGAATATTTGAAAAACTGATTGACTTTTCGATGGAGATCATTATTATTGTACCAGAGCATCCAGCTCAACCAACTGAACGTACTTATGCCGAAAACTCGGTACTAAATGATGGCGAGTGGGTAAAAATACAGGTAGATGAATCAGGAATTTATAAAATTGGCTACAACGATCTGGTAAACTATGGTTTTGATCCGGCGACAATAGATCCTCAAACCATCCGCTTGTACGGTAACGCAAAGGGGATGCTTCCTGAGAAAAACAGTGATTTCCGATACGATGATCTTCAGGAAAACGCCATTTTTGTTTCAGGGGAAAATGACGGAATCTTTGACCAGCAGGATTACATTCTTTTCTACGGCATGAGTCCGCATACATGGAAAGCCCTTCAGGGAGTTTTTTATTATACGATCAATCTCTATGATAATCATAACTACTATTTCCTGACAACCTCTTTGGGCCCTGGCCAAAGAGTTCAGGTTCAACCTTCATCTGCATTACCTCCCACCCATATTATCAATGAATACAACGATTATCAGGCATTTGAAAAAGAAGAGATAAACCTTATCCTTTCTGGTAAGCATTGGTATGGTGATGTTTTCGGAGCAATTACCGAAAGGGAATACAATTTTCATTTTCCAAACCTAAAAGCCAATAAACCGGGTGTTGCTAAGTTTGAGTTTGCCAACCGAACCTTTATCAATGATCAAATGACCATTGCAATAAATGATGAGTTTAACGATACTGTCACCCTTACTTCAATTAACATCAACTCAGCAAAATTTGCACAAAAGAAAAAGAAAACAGTAGGTTTTACCACTTCAGGCGGAACGGATATTAAGGTCAATCTAAAATATATTCCTGCCTCATTATCCTCCAATGCCTGGCTTGATTACATAATAGTTAATGTGATCAGCAATCTGAGTTTTTACAATAGTCAATTTTCGTTCAGAAATTTATTAACGGTGCTCGAAGGGGCAGTTACAAAATTCGTTATTTCCAATTCCAATCCTGATGTTGTGGTTTGGGATATATCCAACCCTTTGCTTCCAATGAAAATTGAATCTGACTTTGAATCTGATGAAGTAACCTTCTCCGTTGCTACCGATGTTTTGCGCGAATTTATTGCCTTCGACGGCAGTAACTATTTTACACCTGAATTTGTTGAAGTTGTAGAAAACCAAAATTTACACGGCGACGGAGCCTTTGATTACGTAATCGTCACCCATCCTTTATTTTTGGATGACGCCATACAACTTGCGGAACTGCATAGTTTAAGAGATGGGTTCACAACTAAAGTAGTCACACCCACTCAAATTTACAATGAATTCTCTTCCGGGAAACAGGACCCCTCGGCAATCCGCGATTATATGAAGATGCTATACGATCGCTTCGATGGGCAGGAGCCTCGATACCTCTTAATTTTCGGAGACGGATCTTATGACCCAAAAGACCGGGTTGAAGGCAATTCGAACCTTGTCGTTACTTTTCAAACGGATGAATCCCTGAATTCCGCTTCCAGTTATGTGGTTGATGATTATTTTGGATATCTGGACGATATTGAAGGTGAAGACGCTCTTGGTGAACTTGATATTGGAATCGGTCGTTTTCCGGTTGAAACAGTTGAAGAAGCTGATCTTGTCATGGCAAAAATTGACCGTTACCTTATGGTTTCTGAACCATCATTCGGGAACTGGCGAAACCGGATCTGCATTATCGCGGATGATGAGGATGGCAACCTTCACCTTGAACAGGCGGACAGCCTTGTCAGTGAATCAGGATCAATACCTGCTTTATACAATCAGCAGAAAATTTACCTTGATGCTTTTAAGCAGGTGAAAACCCCTGCAGGTTATCGTTACCCTGATGTTACAACCGAAATAAACAAAGCGGTAAATAATGGCGCATTGATCATCAACTATGTCGGACATGGGGGTATTTTAGGTTGGGCGCATGAACGTATCCTGCAAATGCCTGATATTTCAAGTTGGCAAAACACAGATAAACTTCCGTTATTTATCACGGCTACCTGTGAATTCAGCCGGTTCGATGATCCTGAATTGAAAACTGCGGGCGAGATGGTTTTGCTGAACCCGGATGGAGGCAGCATAGCCTTGCTCACTACCACCAGGCTTGCCTATTCGCAAACCAATTTTACCCTGAACCAGCGGATTTATAATACGGCATTTACCAGGGTCAATGGAGAATATCCCTATTTTGGTGATTTGATCCGCCGATCAAAGCCACCGGGGCAGACCACTTCTCGAAATTTTGTTCTTTTAGGAGATCCGGCTTTGAAAATGGCTTACCCTGAATATGAGGTGCAAACCCTGTCCATCAGCAACAGGCAAACCCAAATGGAAACGGATACCCTTCATTCGCTCGATTTAATTCATGTTTCCGGTAATGTTACAGATGCTTCCGGATCCCGGGTTGATGGTTTCAATGGATTTGTCAACATCGAAGTTTACGACAAGAAAACCCGTTATAAGACCAGGGGAAATGACTCCTACAGCTACCCGGTGGAGTTCTTTTGCCAGGATAGGATAATCTGGCAGGGTAAAGCGACAGTAACCGATGGAATCTTTGAGTTTTCATTCCTGGTGCCCAAAGATATTGCGCTGAACCTCGGTCCGGGAAAAATCAGCTACTACGCCTGGTCAGATAGTGCAGATGCTTCCGGGTATTCAAAAGGCTTTACTATCGGAGGGATCAACCCTAACGCTCCCATTGATATTTCAGGACCTGATATCGGGCTTTTCCTCGATGATCTGTCTTTTGTCAGCGGTGATCAAACCGACGAAAATCCACTGATGCTTGCCTATATTTCGGATACAAGCGGAATTAATTATTCTTCAGGTGGGATAGGGCATGAAATTACAGCCATACTTGACAATGACTACACAAATGTGATCAGTCTCAAGGATCATTATGTTCAGGATATCAACAGTTATACCAGAGGCACGATCAACTATCCCTTTTATAACTTGCCAGATGGAACCCATACGCTGACTTTAAAAGCGTGGGACAATTATAATAACTCAAATGAAACAACCATCAGTTTTGTAATTAATTCGCATGGTCCGCTCGAAATAAACCAGGTGGTTAACTATCCCAATCCATTTAAAAGTTCTACCACTTTCTCATTCAATCATACACGTCCCGGCGATAAACTCGATGTGGTTCTTGAAATCTTCGATCTTTCAGGAAAAATAGTTTTGACCTATGAAAATAGTTTTATTGCAGACTTAACCCACACACCTTTTCTTGTATGGAATGGTGACGACCTCAAGGGAAACAAGCTGCGAAGCGGAATTTATTTATATACGCTTCAGGTGACAGATGAAGATGAAAACACCTCGGTTCAGCGCCAAAAGTTGGTTTTGGTAAATTAATTTTTCAGGTTTTACCTATACTTTCTGAAAACCAGTGTTACGTTATGCCCTCCGAATGCAAATGAATTGGAAAGGGCTGCATCTACTGATTTTTCTCTTGTAACATTTGGAATATAGTCGAGATCCAGTTCCGGATCAGGTTCCTCAAGATTGATGGTGGGTGGCAATTTCCCATGAACAATACTCAGGACTGTAAAGGCTCCTTCGATCACCCCGGCAGCTCCAACTGTGTGCCCGATCATTGATTTGTTGGATGAAACCGGGATTTGGGTTGCTCTGTCGCCAAAAACGGTTTTTATTGCGAGGGTTTCAAACTTATCGTTCAAAGTGGTGGAAGTGCCGTGTGTATTGATGTATCCTATCTCCGACTTATTTATCCCAGAGTTTTTCATCGCCATCTCCATGGTTTGTGCCATGCCTTCACCATCCTTTCTTGGAGCCATGATGTTATATCCTTCACTGCTGAAAGCATAACCGGCAAGTTCAGCATATACTTTCGCCTTGCGTGCTTTGGCTGAAGATTCCGATTCTAAAATCATAATACCGGCGCCTTCGCCCACTACAAACCCGTCACGGTTTTTTGAGAAGGGACGGCTGGCTTTTTCAGGTGGATCATTTTTAACTGAAAGTGCAAAGAGTTCGTCGAAACCCGCAATCTCCTCCGGGTTGATGATTGAATCGGCTCCGCCTGTAATAACGATATCAGCACTGCCATTTTTTATCATATCATATCCCAAACCTATGGCATATCCTGATGAGGCGCAGGCTGTAGAAACTGTGAAACTGGGACCGGTCAATTCAAATTCAATCGAAATCCATGCCGACATCGCATTGTTCATCCCTTTGATGATCCTGTTTTTTGGATCGGTATCCTTTTCCACACTCGAATTACCTGTATTCACAACACCTAAAATAACGGCTACCCGTGACCTGTCGAGTTTCTCCAACTCAATCCCACTGGCGGCTATTGCCTCCTGTGCACATATATAACACATCCGGCTAACACGGGTCATCTGGCGGGCAATTCTTTTTTTTATCCTTCCTCCGGCGTAATCCTCAAAACTATCGGGTACCTGCGCAGCAATTTTTGTTTGAAGCGGTTCCGGATCGAATAACGTGATCCTTTTTACACCGCTCTTTCCCGCTAACAGGTTTTCCCAGTTGCTTTGCAGATCAAGCCCCAGCGATGAAATTACATTCAGTCCGGTGATCAGAACACGGTTTCCCATTTCTTGTTATAAAATTATTACCCAATTAATTGAACAACTTATTCGGTTGCAAAGTTGCAAAAATGGTAGTTATTGTTTGTACTTTTTATGGAATAAATCCGATTTCTTTTGCCAGATCAAAAGGACTCTTGTTTGTTTCCGTGTATTCCATTGCTACGTATTCCGCCTCTGCAAAGGATAAGGTGTGGTTTGAGACCGCCTCAAAAAATGGAACAAGATAAGAGGTGTAAATCTTTTTTAAAATCAGGTCTTTAACGGCAGTATTAATTGCGAAATCACCGGATTGAGTTGCGGTTTTTATTTTTTTGGAATAATCATAAAATCCCTGTCCCGTTTTAATACCGAGGTGATGACGATCTTTCAGTTTTTTTAAACCATTCGTCAAACTCTGATAATCTCCTGCATTAGGAGTGGTTAACGAATAATTGGTGATGGCTGACAACATCACATCAATTCCAACATTATCGAAAAATTCAAATATCCCAACCGGGAACAATTTTTCTTTTACAAGATCATCCAAAGCTATAATGGGGAAACCTTCTTCGGTATAAAGGCGGTAAACTTCCGCCTGCAACTTCAGGAATAACCGGTTAAACAGAAAATGATCCTTTTCCTTAAGTACTTTATGAAATATTTTGAGTGAGACAATAAATTCGGATATCGAATCCACTGTAGGCCCAGAGGTTTCAGGAAGAATGTTGAGTTCAAGCAGGTTCTTGTAGCCAACGGGATAGAAAAAATGGATGCCGATGAATTTGTTCTTTCGGTTTGCCGATGGAACCAGCGATCTGATTGGGATGGAGGAGGTATTGGATGAAAAAACAGCCTCGTGTTTTACAATTCCGTCAAGTTCATTAAAAATGCGAAATTTTGCTTCAAAATCCTCAGTTATACTTTCAATAAGCAGATCGCAGTCCGCAAGTTGGTTTAAATCATTCGTTATTTGAATCCGGTTCATACTCTCCTGCAAAATGCTTGCTCCTGGCTGCGCATACTTAGCTGCCCGCATCTGCTTTTTAGTCCAAACTTCCTTTGCTTCTTCTACTCTTGTTTGTGATCTCAATAGCCATGTTACCCGGAATTGAAATCCAGTAAGCAAATTAAAAATTGCGGTTCCCATTTTACCGCCCCCGATAATGCCAATATGATGAATCATGCAGTTGGAATTTCAGATGTAAGCCATTGGAGGGTAAATCCTGCCTGCATGAACTTACTGACTTCAGTCACAAAACTCAGAATCAGGTCATTGTTGTTGAGTTTTTCTTCTTTCAAAATCCTGTCGAGGCAAACGAATACCATCGGCGGTCCCAGATAACCCATTGTGCTCATTTTAGTATAAAGCTTTTGCTTTGGTAAGCCTAATTTTTCACACTCCTCCATGACCAGCTCTGAAATGTGTTTGGAAGGAAAATTAACCTGGAAAAATCTGACCTGTTCAACCGCAATCTGATATTTTTCGATCATTTGTTTCAAGCCTTTATAAAAAACAGAGCCTCCTGCTTCATTGAAGTGGATTCGCAATTGCTCATTGAACATTTGAGCCAGATGATGAGATGCCGTTTCAAATTCTTCCTTTGGATTCATCCAGTAGGCTGGGCGCCTGTTCAGCATGGCTGCCGGTTTTTTACCTCCAATAGATTCCATCACTGCATGTTGAACATACAAGCCTTCCTTTGCATCAGTTTCTGCTTCCAAAATCAATGCACCGGCGCCATCGCTAAGGAAGTATCTCAGAAAAGCCTCTTCTTTTTTTATTAATGGCTGGTTGTAGTACTCAGCCCTTAATTCAGAGGATGACATGTTTGATGAAACCACCAGCGCCCTTCTGTACCTTCCTATCCGAATCAGGTCGAAAGCCAAAAGAAGAGCTTTATATGCCGAAGTACAATTGGCATGAATGGATAGCTCGCTGCATTTTTCGATTCCCAAAGCCTCCTGAATCCTTACTGAAGCTGTTGGCATTTGGTCCTGGTGAGCGCTTCCGTAAACAATCAGGTCAATATCCGTACTTTTCAGTCCGGCGGTTGATAAGGCAGCATTTGCAGCTTTTACTGACATAGTAATGTTATCTTCAGTGAAATTGCGTGTTAATGGATCAATTGCAAAATAGTAGTTTTCTACTTCCAGCATCTCCTGCATCAATCCCTTCATGCGTAGGAGCCATTTCTGAATTTTCGGGGGAGCCAATGTCAGGTAACCCAGGAAATGATCCACCTCGTCAATGGAGATAGGATTCCCCGGCAGGAATGAGCCTGACCCTGAAATCCTGACCCTTATGCCTGTGTCTTTTTCTTTCATTTAAATCGCATAATTCTTTAACTCTCTCGCAAAACCTATAAGTTGCAAAGAATAACTAATTTTAGTTGCAACAATAAAAAATATTCAAATTCAATTTATAAAATGCCTTTCTTTTTTTAATTTGTTTCCCTTCAAACCTAAAGGTCTCTGCGCTCTGCGTGTTGAGAATTAGTCAAGTCAAATTGCAGAAATATACTGGTCAAGCTGGTGAAGATAATCGTTTTTGTTATATTGATGGTAGTCGGCAGATGCAATTTTCACAAGTCTTTGGGCAGCATCCATGAGTTCGTTTTTTTGAAATATCCGGTCAACCATTCCTTTCTTTAACGCTTCACCAGCATCAGAAGTGCTTCCCCTGAAAACCATTTCCATTGCATTAATTTTAGTGGTATTACGGAGGAGTTGCTGAATCCCGCCTAAACCGGGTATCAACCCGAAAGAGGATTCCGGAAGTCCAATCACAGCATTTGGTGAACACAATCTGAAATGACAAAACAGCGCCAATTCGTAAGCTGAACCAATACAAACTCCCCTGATTGCTGCTATTACAGGTATCTTTAATTCGCTTAAAAAAAATAAATTTTCGAGATTCTTTTGCATAAAACCGGGAAAATGAACAATTGAACCATCAGGTTTAAACCGCAACTGAGCGATAATGCCACCGGTTAATTCATCCAATTCAGCACCCGATGAAAAATGCCTTCCATTTCCGGTGACGATGATACCTGTTAATTCAGCTAAGGTTTTGATACTTTTAACCATGTCATCCAACTCCCTGAAAAATTCGAGAGTCATAGCATTGGCAGGCGGTTGATTCAAAATCAGATAACCAATTCCCTCTTTAACTTTCCAATCCAATGTTCTGTATAACATGAGTCTTACAATATTTCACACTATTTCTTTCAATATTAATTGCATGGAGCATAGAGTGCTTCGTGTTCAATTCAATTCCAATATTTACAGTTGTCTCCAATTTGCCATGCCTTACTGATTTTCCTGTTTCTTTATTTCCCTATTTTCTTTCTTCTTTCATTCATTGAGAAATCATGCGCCAACTCACAAAACATCTCGACATCATTTATCATTGCTTCATTTGCATTCAACGATTCAGCATTTCGAAAGGAACGCATCGTCATCCTGATAACCTTTGATGAACGGTCATTGATTAATCCTTTCATGTAATGCCGGCAATAATCCAACAAATCATTTGAAGGGACAACATGATCAACAATTTTAAGTTCAAAAGCTTTATTGGCGTTGAGAATATCACCTGTAAAAAGTATTTCCATTGCGGTTTTATGTCCGCAAAGATTTTGCAGCCTTTTTAATCCGCCAAGACCCGGTATCAGGTTGTGGTTGATTTCGGGAAAAGCAAAAATGGCTTTTTTTGTGCAAAATCTGAGGTCGCAGGCAAGCGCAACCTCCATTCCACCTCCGAAACAAACTCCCGAAACAGCAGCTGCGACAGGTATTTCCAAATCAGCAATGAATGTAAGTAGATGATTGCCCGATAACATATTTTGTTTTAACTCCACCCTGTTGGCAGATTGACGTACAAGAGTTTTAATATCTGCACCTGCTGAGAAATGCCGCCCTGTGCCAGTGATGATCATTGCCCTGATGTCGTTGCCTAACCATTCCTTAAGCTGTGAAATGGTAGTAAATTCAGGGTTTGCCAAATAGTTTTCAGGTGGGTTGTCAATTGAAAGGATGCCCAAATGACCATCCTTTTCCCATTTCATCGAATTTGTATCAGCCATTTCCTTTCTGTTTGTGAGTGATTCCGGAAATCATTTCCTCAGGTATGCCTAACGGTATTTTTTTCTCATCCAAAAGAATCGTTTTTATCACTGCTCTCGCAACCGGTTGATTCTCTTTTTGATTTATCAACCTGTGCTGAAAAACAAGGTAAGGAGCTTCTCGCTTCACTTTTGTTTGAATAAGAATATTGTCGAAAAGTAAAATCTCTCTTACGTACCTCACCTCAACTTTTATGACAACCAGTTTTTTCCCTTCAATATGAAACCGGTAAAGCCACCCAATATCGCGGATGATTTCCCATCGGGCTTGTTCCATGTAATGAAGATAAACCGCATGGTTAACATGTCCATACGAATCCAGCTCGTTTCCTCTTACCGTTATTTGACTTTCAAACATTGAAATTTATTTAACTTTAGTCTTTAATCTTTTTTCTTAATCTCATGTATTCATCTTTCATAATTCGCCCCATTTTCCTTTGGGTAATAAAAATAAAGATAGTTTTATGAATGATATCATTGATTGAATTTCCCTTTTGCTTCATTAACTTTCGTGTATGATAAAACGTTCTTTTCAGGATGTGGAAAAGGCTGTATCCATTTTTAGTTGTAAATTCGAGGGCAAGCAATACATCGGCATTGGTCATGTGGGGATGGGAGACATTAGTAAGATTGACATTCCCATCCTGCAATTTATTTTCCTTTACCAATCTGTCATAAAGAACTGTTCCCATTAAAGCATTAACAGCAGTGAAAACCGGCATCACATTCATTTCCTTGCAAAATTGATATGTCCTGTAATAAGTTTCAATGTCATCATCTTCATAACCGATTGCAAACCATCCCGAAATCAGTATTCCCTGATCCTGAATGAACCGGATATTTTCTTTCATGCGTTCAAGAACGTCCTCATCCTTTTTTACACCCATTTTCGAAAGGCTGCCGCTTTTCTTCAGAACGGAAGTATTGATTGATTCCATTCCGATGGCGGCATAAACCAGCCCTGCTCCTGCAGCTTTCCTGATGACTTCTTTACCCTCATTGTTACTGGCAGCATCCAGATTGGCTTGTCCGGTCCAGTACCTGATTTTTTTGAGTTTTGCAATCCTGTCGTAAAGATTAAGATAGTAACCATAGGTAGAAGGTCTTCCAAAAACCGTGTCATCAATTAAATAATAGTATCGTTTAAATGACTCAATTTCTTTGACAACTTCTTCAACCGGTTTAAACCTGTAAGTTCTGCCAAATATTTTTGAAACTGAGCAGAAGTCACAGTTAATGGGGCAGCCACGTGAAGCAAAAACCATGTCGAACGGATAGTTCTTAGCTAACAAATCTCTTCGTGGAACAGGAAGTCCTGTTAGTTCGGGCAATTGTTCAAGCTGAAAAACAGAATGACCTTTGGCATCAAAAATATCAGGAGCGCAGACGTAAAAAGATTTTAGTTCATTTTTTATAAAGTCGTCAAGAATGATTTGCCATAGTTTTTCGCCTTCTCCAATCGCTACGGCATTGCAATGTTTAAGGGTTTCAAATGGATTGGAGAAGCCTGCGGACCTCCCATGATCACGGGGATACCTTTCTTCCTGTATTGGTCACCAATGTTGAAAGCAGTGGTTTGTGCCGACATCCTTATGCTAATCCCAACCAGGTCAGCTGGATCATCCATATCCAGGTCGTCACGGAGCATATTGGTAATGCTGTAGTTGTGTCCCGGAGCAACAGATGCAAGTATCGCCAACGAAAGTGGCATAAAAGGATCGTTATTCCTCATAGGGTCCTCAGCATCGGCTGAAAGAATCAATTTAATATTCAAAATCCTGCTCATTCAGGCAGTAAAATTACATCTTTTAACGTATGGAAATTTATGTATTTTTGTCACTCAATTAACTGTAAAAAGAAGAATTGTTTTAAAGCATGGTAAAAATTACTGAAGAAATAAAGCAGGAAGTTCGGGAAATCGTTTTTGATTTTTTCGCCGATGAATGTGAAGTTGATAAAAGTGAATTAAATGACGAAACCAATATTGTCAGCGATATTGATGGCGATTCGCTGATGTTCCTCGAATTGATTGAAATATTTAAAGGAAAATACAACCTGGATATTGAGTTGAAAACCATTGGCAAATACAGCGTAAAGCATCCTGTGGAAACCATCGGCGAACTGATCAGGATGCAATTGCTTATCATCGAAAAGGGCAATGCCATTCTGCTGGATGAATGAGCCACCGGTTTGCAATTACCTGATAATTCAGAATATTCAAGAAATATTTCCATGTTGACAAGTTTTATTTTCCCGGCTTTTGTTTCGGAATATACAGGCAATGAAACAGATATCCTTAATCAATATTCGGATAATTTTGAAATATTGCTGCAAAAGGCATCCCACCATCTCGGAGCAGACCTGACAACATTTAACATCCGCCATAATAATTTTATGGACCATGAACTGAACACCCAGTTCATCAGTTACATTTTTGGCTGTGCGGTCAGTGATATCTATAATAAGTAAAAAAATATATCCAGAATACATTTCAGGATATAGCATGGGACTTTATGCAGCACTGTATTGCGGACAATCGGTGACTTTTACCGAAGGACTCTCGCTTATAAAGAGGGCCTTTGAACTGATAAAGGATGCGACAAATCAAGCTGAAACCGGAATGGGTTCTATTGTCGGCTTGTCGAAAGAGGATGTTCTTAACCTGTTAGCTGACAAAAAAGGTGTGACTCTGGCTAACTGCAACGGAGAACATTCTTATATGATCTCCGGATTAAAATCAGAAATCATGGAGGTTCTTCAATTTGCAAAAAATGAAGGCGCCCTTCATGCTGCCTTAATGAATGTGACCTGCCCTTATCATACTGATATGATTGACGATTCTGCTGAAAGACTCAGAGAATACATTTTGCAACACATACCAGTAAAAAATTCACGTTTTATGATTGTTTCAGGGATTGACCAGCGTGTTTTTACTGAAAGAGATGAATTAATTCACGAATTAACGGCCAACCTGAATTCTGAAATCAACTGGCTGATGACGATGCAGAAAATGCTGGAACTTAATGTCAGCAGGTTTGTAGAGTGCGGTGCCGGGACCAACCTGTACAAAATCGGGAAGTTTATTAAAGGGGATTTTATGGTTTATCCACTGGGATCTTTGGATCGGTTGCTCAGGAAGTAGCTTTCCTTGTTGCTTGTTAATTGTGTCTTTTTCAAATAATATCTTCTCCTTTTTTGATCAGCCATAATTTTCCAACGTTTTCATAAAATTGTTCTATCGGTAAAGTAGTTTTCAGAACACTATTGAAAAAATTATATTTCGACAAGTCGTGGTCAATAATCTGATCCTTCATCTGCTCATACATAACAGTTCCGGGCATGGGAGTAAGGATGGTGTATCCGGCATACGTAACCCTGTGTGAGTTGGCATATTCTGCAAGCGCTTTAAAATCAGCATCATTATAATCGTTGGGAATTACATAGTTGCCCCGCAATAAAATTCCGTTCTCATGAAATATTTCAATGGCTTTGTGAATGCGGTCGGCATTGGAATTCTTATTGTATTTCTTTAACTCACTATCACGGAAAGATTCAAATCCGCAAATGACCACCTTCAAGCCCTGCTTTGCCAGTTTTTCGATCAGTTCAGGGTGATCCACGGCAGTATCGGCACGAATATCCATGATGTACTCCTTGTGAATTCCTTCTTCTTTGATCCTGTCGAAAAGAGAATTGATAAACCCTATGTTGACAATGGTATTGGCATCGGCAAAACGGACGATGTCATAATCAATCATATTCAGCTCTTCGATCACACTTTCTATTGTCCGCTGGTGATAAATTCCCTTGTGTTCCTTCCATATCGAACAGAAGGTGCACCGATGCGGGCAACCCAGCGATGTGAAGAGATAGGTAGTAGGAGAGGGCGCACTGCCAACTTTATAGGTTTGACGCCAGCGTTCAATCAGCCTGCGGTCAGGCATCAGAAAGTCTCCGCCGGCAGGATTCCATTTACCTTGGAAAGGTGGGTTAGCTTTCAAACCTTCACCCGAATTGATGTAAATTCCTTCTGCGTCATTCAGTTTCTGGTTTTTCGCTTTTCTGATTACTACCTCCCTGAAAGTATTGGCAGAATGCCCTGGACAAAGGACATCCACTGCATCCCTCCTGAAATCATCGGGGCAAAGGGTAACATGGAGTCCGCCGGCTACTGTCAGTATGTTGGGATTAAATTGTTTAACGGTTTTGAATATCTCCATTGAGGCATCAAACTCGGATGTAATGATGGAAACGCCCACCAAATCAGGCTGAACTTCATGAAGTAAATCCATTACCATCTGCTCCAGGGGTGGTGCAGCAGGCACAAGGTCATATTCTCCTTTTATATCGAACAGCGTAACGTCAAAATCCCTAACAGCCGCCGCTATGGTAAGCAAACCCAGCGGAGGACCGATAAGCTTTTTATGGATGAACCGCTTGGCTTCCTCCGGGGCCGATTGAAGTATCATATTGTGCGGCGACCGCGGCGGATTAATTAGAAGTATCTTCATTTAATTATTACCATTTTGAAATCGTAAAAATAAACAGGAAAAACGAATTGTTTAAAAAAGCAACGAATGAGGAGATGTTGAATCAAAAAAAAAGTGAAGAATATCAGAAGAATCAGGCTCCAACATTCAGTATCAGCACATAAATTGAAATTTATTTGGACTATATCAAAACTAAATTATAATTCATGCGTACAAACCGACAGAACTATAATTACTCAAACATTGTTTTATAACAAAAAATACGCATTAATTTGTTGTGGTTTGCTTGTGGGAGTAACTTTAAAAGCCCAGGATGAACCAGCACAGCCGGTTGTGTCAAAAAAAATTGATAGCCTTGAAACTATTTTATACAGTACAACCATAACCAGAGAAACCAGGCAGGATATGATTGAAGCTTGTAACACTCTGTTAAAATTACACTCAGGATTAAGCTTTCCGCAGCAAATCGAACACGTTGCAAATATTAAGTCAATTGCTGATGATCTAAATGATAAGAACATTAATATTAGTTTACTTTCGATAGAAGCAAATGCTTATTTTAATATGGATGATTTCGAAAGGGCAATTGAAGCATATTACGAGGTATTTAATTTATACAGCATTAACAATGATGGGGTTAATAGTGCTTATTCCCTTATGAAAATCGGTCAGAGTTACTATATGATGAATAAATTGATAAAAGCGAAAGATTATTACGAACGTGCTCTGGATATTTTTAAAAAAAATCAACATTACCCGGGAATTGCTGAAGCGCTTCAAAGCAATGCGCTCATCTTAAGTCATTGGGGAGAATATTATAAAGCTTTAAATTTAAATTCTGAAGCTCTGAATTTTTGGAAAGAAATGGATAATATCAGTGAAATTGCAAAAGTCAATTACAACAACGGTATTATTTATAAGGAACTCGGTGACATGAACCGTGCAAAAGATTGCTTTCAGAAAAGTTTAAATCTCTTCGTTGAAACCAATTGTATCAAGGAAGTTGTAAATTCAATTGGTCATCTCGGGGATATTTATATGCAAAGCCATGATTACGATAAAGCGCTGGAGTATTGCCTTAAAGCTGATATGATAGGGCAGGAACTAAAAGATAAAGGGCTGAAGGCAGAAACTTCATTTAACCTGGGCAAAGCCTATAATCTTATTGGCGATTATATGAAAGCCATTGACTTCCAACGAAAGGCTATACGACTCAATGAAGAACATAATAACATAAAGGCTTTGGTTGAAAACTATGCCGAATTGGGACTTGTTTATTATAATTTCGGACAACAGGACCAGGCTTTGTTTTACCTGCAGAAAGGTCTTGATATAAGCCTTGAAATGAATTATAAATACCAGACTACAGTTTATTACAAAAACCTCGCGAATGTTTATGCCGAACAAGGCAATTTTGAAGGTGCATACACCTGTTTCCAAAAATATATCGAAGGAAGGGATTTGATCAAAACCGAGGAGTCTAAAATGAAAACCGAAGATCTTTTGGCCAAATACCATCTTTCAGAAAAAGATAAGGAGAATGAAACCCTGCGCCACAACGAAGCAATGAAAAACTCGCAGATTTTCAACCAGTGGCTGATCATTGCCCTTGTTGCTTTTGCCCTGTTGTGTTTAATAGTTGTATCGTCCATTTTCAGGAAGCGTTACAAAACCAACAGAAGATTGAATATTCAGCTATCACTCAAAAATAAAGAAATCGAGAACCATCAGAAGAAGGTCGAAAATCTGAATGCCGATCTGCAAACTGCCAATGCCGCAAAAGACCGTTTTTTCTCAATTATCGGTCACGACCTCAAAAATCCTTTCAATTCGCTGATGGGATTGCTCGAACTACTGATCGAGGAATACAACGCCCTTGCTGACGAAGAGCGGATGGAGTTTCTGATGCAGATGAAATCCTCGTCCGACAGGATTTTTGCCATGTTGCAAAACCTGTTGCTGTGGGGAAGCAACCAATTGGGAAAAACAGAGTTAATAAGAGAAAAAATTGATCTGTTCGCGTTAGCCGATGATACCATTTCGGTGGTCATGCTGGTAGCTGAAAGGAAAAAAATAACCATTAAAAAAAATATCCCTGCTGGAACTGTTGCTTATGCCGATAAAAACATGGTTTCCACCGTCCTGCTAAATTTAGTTACAAATGCTATTAAATTCACACCAGAGCATGGAACGGTGGAAGTACACACATTTACAAAAGACGAGGAAGTTGAGGTGATGGTCGCCGACTCGGGAGTAGGGATGTCGCCAACCAACCTCGAAAAATTATTCAAGCTGGACGAGAAAATCCAAAGCGACGGAACAAATAAGGAAAAAGGAACCGGATTGGGATTGATCCTTTGCAAAGAATTTATCGAACGAAACAACGGAAGAATCCATGCTGAAAGCATAGAGGGTTCCGGAAGCTGGTTTTATTTTACACTGCCTCTTTCCGAGCAATCACCCGAACAACCCACAACACCTGATCCCATTTCAAAAATAGCCACGCTGGTAACTGTTGGATAAAGATTGATCAACAACGGCATCATATAGATTTTTGAGGCAAAACCCTTTCATTATTTTTAGCTGCAATTTTCCCGAATTCAAACTTCTTTCTTTATCTTTGAACCTCTGGTTTGCGGGGACGGCGGATAAAACACTAAGAAGTTACCTGCCATTGCAAAAAAATGAAAAGAAGAATATTTCAAATAGTAATTTTCAGTTTAATTTCAATTGGAGTTATTGGTCAAATAAATCTTAAAGACTTAAATGGAGAATGGACAACCAATAACAATGACAGCTCATACTTCAAATCTGACACTATTAGATTGTACCAAGACATAAACTACCAATATGAAATCAAAACATGCAACATTATAAACTGGAAAAAGGGAAAAAGACAATTCAAAATTGAATATGTTCAGACTTGTTCAGAACCTGGCAGAGCTATGACTTATAATGAGAAAGAAAGAATTAAATTAAAAAAGGAAAAAGAAAGTCAATTTATTGAAATAACAAGAAATGGTGAATTAATAGACAAATTTGAAATAATAAGACTGGAGGAAAAAAGAATTGAACGGAATCCATTTGACATTAAAATATTGACATTAAAGAGAGAAAAAGCAACAGGCAGGTAACAGCACCTATATCACATGGCCGCATTTGGGTCATTAAGACAAATGATTAGTAAATTAAACATAAAGGAAATCAACTTAAACTTAGTAGTGAACTGCTACGGGCCATATTTGCAAAACGTTAAACCCTCTCCCAAATTTCCATTTCAAACTGCTTCCTTCATTTTAATCAATGTTACTTTTTTTCAAAATACCTGACAACCCTTTTCCGGTTTTGTATAATTTCATCATCATTACCACAAAACAAATTCGATTATTGAGTTTATGATAATATTTTCCACAGAGCTATTCTGAAGCATCCGATTAACGTTGTAGCCGCCACAGAGCAAAAGTGAAGCATCCATTCGACGTTGTAACCGCTACAGAGCAAAAGTGAAGCATCCATTCGATGTTGTGGCCGCCACAGGATAAAAGTGAAGCATCCATTCGATGTTGTGGCCGCCACAGGACAAAAGTGAAGCATCCATTCGATGTTGTGGCTGCTACAGGATAAAAGTGAAGCGTCCATTCGACGCTGTGGCCACCACAGGACAAAAGTGAAGCATCCATTCGACGCTGTGGCCGCCACAGGACAAAAGTGAAGCATCCATTCGATGTTGTGGCTGCTACAGGATAAAAGTGAAGCGTCCATTCGACGCTGTGGCCACCACAGGACAAAAGTGAAGCATCCATTCGACGCTGTGGCCGCCACAGGACAAAAGTGAAGCATCCATTCGATGTTGTGGCTGCTACAGGATAAAAGTGAAGCGTCCATTCGACGCTGTGGCCACCACAGGACAAAAGTGAAGCATCCATTCGACGCTGTGGAATAAAATGTAAATGTTCCTGTAATAATATATCAAGCCAGCTAAAAAGAACTACTTTAGTAGAACATTTCGTGCTAAACTGTGTTAGCTTTCTATTTTATTAAAATAGCCGATTTGCTGTCATAAAAAATTGTAAATTGCCAACTAATATTAAAAAAAAATGGAATGTTAAAATTGTTTAAGGGTTTAAATATTTCTTTCATTGTAATTGGTTTTGTTCTTATAGGCAGTTTGTTCACCAGTTGTAAAATTCAGAAATCTATGATTGACAATACGGTAGTTAATGAACTGGATATTAAAAAATATTTGGGTACATGGTACGAAATTGCCCGGTATGACCATAGTTTCGAAAGAGGCCTCGTGGGCGTTACAGCTAATTATTCAATGCGCGCCGATGGCAAAATAAAGGTGATAAACAGTGGCTATAAAAATAGTGTAGACGGTAAATTTTCGCAGGCTGTGGGGAAAGCAAAAATCCCTGATCCCATTAATGACCCGGCTAAAATAAAAGTATCATTTTTCTTATTCTTTTACGGCGATTATTACGTTATGGAATTGGACAAAGATTATCAATGGGCTTTGATTGGAAGCAGTTCGGATAAGTATCTTTGGATTTTGAGCCGTAAGCCGCAAATGGAAAAAGAACTGTACAATGAATTACTTGAAAGATTAAAGAAGAGAGGGTATGATGTTTCCAAACTAATAAAAGTGGAGCAAAAGGAGATCTAACATTTTAACAAATTATAAAGATGAATATCAAAAGTATAATTATTAGTTACCTGCTAACATTCATCGTTTTTTTGATGGTGGATATGCTGTGGCTGGGCGTAATCGCTAAAAATATCTATCAAAAATACCTCGGTGGTTTTTTAAGTGACAGGGTTAACTGGACTGCAGCATTCATTTTCTACTGCATTTACGTTGCGGGGATTTCAATTTTTGCAATTTACCCGGCAGTAAATAAAGGTTCTGCCTTTAATGCAATTTTGATGGGGGCTTTATTTGGTATTGTTTCTTATGCCACCTACGATTTAACAAATTTAGCCACGCTTAAAGGATGGCCAATATCTATCGTTTTTATTGATATCATTTGGGGGGCTGTTCTTTCTGCAATAGTTGGTTTTTCTGGTTTTCACATTGTAAAATGGTTGAATTAACAAGCAGTATGTATAAAATGGAAGCACCTTTTATCAACGGAAAATTCCTTTACTATGCCTTTATTGCGGGCGGAAATCAAATACTTCAAAATCAATTAGAAATAAATAGAATAAATGTTTTCCCGGTAAATGATAAAGACACGGGCACAAACCTTGCCTCCACAATTCGATCGGTAATTGACAATATCAAACCCCACAAATCATATAAAACAACAGTAAACAATATTGCAGATGCTGCATTAATGGGTGCCAGAGGTAATTCGGGTGTTATTTTCGCTCAGTTTTTGCATGGATTGAGTCGCGAAACCAGCAATAAACAAATAATAACACTTCCCGAATTTGCTGAGAGTGTGAATAATTCAATCCCTTACATTTACGAAGCTATTGCCAACCCTGTTGAAGGTACCATGTTGACAGTTATTAAAGAGTGGTCCGACTTTCTGAATACTAAAAAAGAGGCCGTTCACGATTTTAAAAATGTTATTATTGATTCTTTTGCAGTGCTCGAAAAATCGTTGGAAGAAACTACCTTCAAACTAAAAGTTCTAAATAAATCAGGTTTTGTTGATGCCGGAGCCAAAGGATTTGTTCTATTTATTAAAGGCATAATCGATTTTATAAAAAACCGAAACATCCGTAACCTGGTTGTTGAATCGGAGGAAAGCATTTCGCTTATTCATTCCGAAGAATTAATCGATGAAATAATTACACATCGTTTTTGCACCGAAGCAATTATTAGAAATGTGAATATCGGTAAAACAGAATTGCAACACATATTAAGTAAATATGGCGATTCGGTTGTTGTTGCGGGTTCGGAAAGTATTTGTCGCATTCATGTGCACACCAATCAACCGGCAGAACTTTTTCATCGGTTAAAAGATAACGGAACCATCACTTTTCAGAAAGTGGATGATATGGTTCGTCAGCAGGAAACGGCGTTCAACAGAAAATGGAATATTGCACTGGTTACCGATTCTACGTGCGATTTATCGCAGGAGTTGATTGAT
This sequence comes from uncultured Bacteroidales bacterium, assembly GCA_963840975.1. GTDB lineage: Bacteria > Bacteroidota > Bacteroidia > Bacteroidales > JAADJA01 > JAADJA01. The sequence continues at coordinate 89,021 of CAWJBC010000014.1, forward strand.
TTTTATCAGATTAATGTAGTGCCAATTAATTTGAATTTTGGTGATAATCACTATTTGGATAAAGTAACCATTCAACCCAATCAGTTTTACGATTTACTTGAAACGCATGACGAATTTCCCAAAACATCTCAAATAAACGAACAGGCTTTTACCAACTTGTATTCACATTTGGCTTCTCACTACGATGCAATAATTGCAGTGCATCTTACCGGTCAGTTTAGCGGAACTTATGCAAATAGTGTAAAAGCTGGTAAACGCATTTCAACCGAGTTTAATAAACCGGTTCACGTTATCGACTCAAAAAATTTATCCGGAGCACTTGGATTACTGGTGCTAAAAGCTGCCAAAAACATTGAAGCCGGCGAGTCGGTGGAATCAATTATTAAATCGCTTGAAAGGGATATTATTCAAGCAAAAATATTTGTGAGTGTTCGCAATTTAAAATTTATGATTAAGGGAGGACGGGTTTCAAAACCAAAAGGATTAATCGCCAAATTGCTGGGACTAAATCCGGTGATTTCTATGGATAAAAATGGAAAATCACTCTTGTTTGGAAAAACCTTCAGTCAGGAAGCAAGTTTGAACAAAATTTACAAACACATAAAAAAAATATGCGTTGGAAAAACCGTTTGGAACTATATCATACTTCATGCAAATAATCCCGAAGGTGCTCAAAAAGCAGAAGAGAAAATGGTTGTAATAACCGGACTTAAACCAATTTCGGTTGTAGATATTTCTCCTGTAATTGGTATGCATGCCGGAAACGGAGCCATCGCTATTTCTTTGATGTTTAACCAATAATAACTCGCTAATGATGACGCTATTTTTGCAGGCTTCTTTACTCATTTGGATTCTAATAACCCTTTTATGGGTTTGGAGCATAATGATTAAAAATGTAAGTATCGTTGACCTTTTTTGGGGTTTTGGTTTTGTATTGGTTAATGCATTTTATGTTTTCATGTCGGGCGAATTAAATGCCAGAAAAATCCTGATATTGGTATTGGTCAGCATTTGGGGCTTAAGGCTTGCCATTTATCTTGCCTCCAGAAATATTGGCAAAGGAGAAGATTTCAGGTATCAGGAATTCAGACGTAAATATGGCGCGGAGCGTTATTGGTGGTTCAGTTATTTTCAAACTTTTTTATTACAGGGCGTTTTGATTATGATTGTTTCGTTGCCTTTATTGGGAATTAGCCAAAGCAGCCAATCCGGAAATTTAAATCTGCTCGATTATTTTGGAATCTTAATTTGGCTGATTGGTTTTAGCTTTGAAGCGGGAGGCGATTTTCAATTGTCACGCTTTAAACGGGATGCCAAAAACAAAGGAATGGTTTTGAATACAGGCTTTTGGAAATACACGCGGCATCCTAATTATTTTGGCGATTCGGCGGTGTGGTGGGCCTATGCCCTTATGAGTATAGCGGCCGGAAGTTACTGGCAAATTATTGGTTCAATAGTAATGACTTTGCTTATTATCAAAGTTTCGGGTGTGGCCTTGCTCGAAAAAACCTTAAACAATACGAAACCGCAGTATCAGGAATACATTCAGAAAACCAGCTCCTTTTTCCCCTGGTTTCCTAAAAAATAAGCGACAATGGATTTTATCATTAAAAATATCTGGTTCATACTTTTCGCGGTGTGGGGTTTGCCGCTGGGCTATTACCGAAGCAAATTCCGGAAAATGGTTTACCAAACCGATAGTTGGGTGATTAACATCAAGCCGGTTTTTTGGAAAGAAATCAAAGGACTTTTTGGAAATATCTTTCCTGATAATCAGAAATACAAAAAGTTCAGAAACTTTTACTTGTTTTATCTGACTATCTATTTGATTTTATTTATTGCTTATTTAATTTTTGACACAAATCCACAAAAAATGGATAAACTAGTAATCGGGAGTACAGTCCCAAAATTTGAATTAAAAGACCAGCATGGTCAATTGTTTTCAATTGATTCGGTGCTGGGTAAAAAAAATCTGGTGATATATTTTTATCCTAAAGACGACAGTCCGGGATGTACTAAGGAGGCCTGTTCTTTTCGCGACCAGTTTGAAGTGTTTGCCGATGCCAATGCCATGATTATTGGAATAAGTGCACAATCAGTTGAAAGTCACCTGGAATTTGCTGAAAAGCATCGGCTGAATTATACTTTGCTTAGCGACAAAGGGAATAATGTGCGTAAATTGTTTGGTGTGCCTGGCAATTTCTTTGGGTTGATTCCGGGCAGAGTCACCTATGTGATTAACAAGGAGGGAAAAGTTGCGTACATGTTTAATTCGCAAATTCAGGCCGAAAAACATGTTGATGAGGCTTTGCGTATTCTTCGGGAAATGAATAATAAACAATAATATTATGGCTTTTTACCAATTTCGAAGAGAACAATTCATCAAGGTCAGCATGGAGGGACTATGAAACTTCATCAGTTCACCCAGAATTTTTTTTGATTTGGACTTCTTTCTTTATTTTTGAACCTGTGGTTTAGGGGATAATGGATAACCCACTAAGACGTTGGCTAAATTTAATGAAAGATTTTTTCATCCTCCTTAAAAAATTCCTCTTTTGAAGTCAGCTTAAATGACTCTATTTTTTCTTTGGCTAATTGATCGTTCAGGTTGGGAATATCCATTGTCAAAATAATATCCAGTCCTGCTTTCTTTTCATCCACCTGCTTGGCAAGTATATCCAGCCTGTCGGTTTGGTTTTGAGACGGTTTTCCCTGGTAACTGTTGACAGCGCTATAAATATCCCCAATTTTCTCCCTGAGTTTTTCTTCGCCTGTAATGGCGGTGGTAATGTTGGTGGCGACAAGCTCTTTGTGAAGCGTTTCCATGCTTTCAGTTAACCCGGTAAGTTTTTTCCCGAGGGTTTTGTTGTTTGCTTTGGTTGCTTTCTCCTTTGCCTGGTCGCGGATTTCGGAAACCAGCTTATCGGTGAATGCGAGGTCTTCGAGAAGATTGTAGGCTTTCATCAGCGTTTCATAGCGTTTGTCGCGATCGGCAGCGCTGTGAGGAATTGTCGGGTCATAAACTACGGAGATATGCCCTTCGTACGATTGATCGCCCTTTATAATTTTGACGGTGTATTTGCCCGGAGGGTAAGTGGGTCCATACATCGCCTGTGGCGAAAGCATGGGCGAACGCGGCACTTTGGGTCCTTTCATCCGCATTTGCCAGGGAACCCGGTTGATTCCCTTTCGTTTGCCGGCAGGTAATTCTTTTATCTTTTCGCCTTTTGCATTGTAAATCTCAAGGTACATATCGCCGAATACGTGACGTTTTTTGAGGTAATAGTGGATTAATGTAGAGCCGGGAGGGTTTGATCCTACATATTCATCATCTCCCATAAACCCCATTTCCCAGTCAAGGTGACCTAATTCAAAAGGTCTTGAACCAAGGAAAGCAACATCCTGCTGCAAAACTTCCGGTGAAAGATTCCTTAAAGGTGTGATATCATCAATGATCATCACGCCCCTGCCGTGAGTTCCGATCACCAGGTCGTTTTCTCTCTCCTGTATCACCATGTCGCGAACAGGAACATTGGGAAAGTTGCCTTTGAATTGCGACCAGACTTTACCGCCATCTATCGTTACAAATAATCCGAATTCGGTTCCAAGAAATAAAAGTTCGGGGTTAACAGGGTCTTCGATCATGATGTGACAAAACCCTTTGATGTTCTGGTCGGTGATGGAAACCCAGGTTTGCCCGTAATCCATGGTTTTGAATAAATAGGGTGTCATATCACCAGTCATGTGACCATCGAAGGTTACATAGCACATTCCCCGGTCGAACCCGGAAGGGGCAACATAACTTACCCATGTACTGGCTGGCAAACCGCTGACATTTGCCGTTACATTGGTCCATGATTTACCGCCATCCCTTGTTATCTGGAGGTTGCCATCATCCGTTCCCACCCATATCACATTCGGATCGAGCGCCGACTCGTTAATGGTATAGATCGTGCAATGATTTTCGGCGGTTGAGTTATCAATGGTGACGCCGCCGGTTTCCAACTGTTTAAGTTTTTCGGGATCGTTAGTTGTAAGGTCGGGAGAAATCCTTTCCCAGAAATCGCCTTTTGTGCTTGAGCGGTATAAATATTGCGCCCCAACATACATCACATCCCGTGTCGGGCTGAATACAACAGGTGTATTCCAGTGAAACCTCAGTTCGGTTTCTCCTTCCTTTGCAAAGGGTTTTATTTCTTTTGTTTCGCGGGTATCCAAAGTCTTTCGCATAATGTTTCCGCCCTGGTACTGCCAGTAAACAAGGTTTTTGTCATACTTATCAGGAAAAACATAAAATCCGTCGCCACCGCCAACATTGGTCCAATCTCTGTTTTCGATACCTCCCGGGCTTTTGGATGGAGCCATCCATGAACCGTTGTCCTGCAGTCCGCCGTAGACATTGTAAGGTTTTTGATTGTCAACGGTAACGTGGTAAAACTGCGAAACAGGAAGATTGCGAATGAAGCGCCATGAACTTCCTTTATCATTTGATACATAAAGCCCGCCGTCGGTACCCACATACATCAGGCTGTTGTCTTTTTTGCTGACCCAAATCGGATGAAGATCGGAATGGACATTCCCGCCGGCAACATAAGTAGCTTTGAATGTTTTACCACCATCTTCGCTGTAACTAAGGTAGTAGCCGGGTTTATAAATCCGGTTGGTGTCAACAGGATCAGCTAACAGGAAGCTGAAATAAAACGGACGGGCGCCCATTTCGGGGCTGTCATTCATTTTTTTCCAGATAAGTCCCTTGTCATCCGACCGGTAAAGCGCCGATTTCTCAGATTCGACGGTTGCAAAAACAATATTTGATTTAACAGGCGATACACTAAGAGCGATCCGTCCTATGGAGCCGGCTGGAAGTCCTTCGGTTGCTTTCGTCCAGGAGGTACCACTGTCGCGGCTGATGTAAATACCGCTGCCTTCACCTCCCGATTTGAAAAAGTAAGGATGCCTCCTGAATTGCCACATGGCGGCATAAAGAATTTCAGGATTTTCAGAGTCAATGTCAATGTCGGAGCATCCTGTATTTTCATCAATATAATATACTTTTTCCCAGGTAGTACCACCATCAGCAGTTTTGTAAACCCCTCTTTCATCACTGCTGCTCCAGAGTTTACCTAATACGGCTACATAAATGATATTAGGATCATGGGGATGGATAATGATCTTACCTATTCGTTCTGAATTTTCCAGCCCCATCTTTTTCCAGTTATCACCGCCGTCGGTTGTTTTATAAATTCCGTCGCCAATGGAAGTGCTGTTTCGCACCCAGGTTTCACCGGTTCCCACCCAAACCGTGTCGGGATGGTTTTGATCAATGGTAACTGCACCTATGCTTTGATTGTATTTGTCGAAAACAGGTTTGAAAATCACTCCTCCGTTGGTGGTTTTCCACAAACCGCCGCTTGCACTCCCTGCATAAATGATGCGGGGGTCTTTTTGCACGGCATCCAGCGAGGCAATTCGTCCGCTCATGGTGGCAGGACCAATATGACGCACTTCAATGGCTCCAAATGTGTTTTCGTCAACTACAATGTCGCTGCCGGTTTGTGATATGGCGGTAAGGGTGAGTAAAATCAACCCAAATGCTGACAAAACCAAACCTGTTCTATTCATAATTTTAATAAAAATTTTTTTTTAAAGGACTGATCCGATACAAAAAGTGAAGTATATTGGCACAATTGCGACCCAAATGTGTTTATTGCTTTTCTTCAGGAACTTCTTGCTTAGCTGGCATGGTGAAGGAGGCAGGATCAAAATCAACATTAAACTCTGTGTTGGCTATATTGATCTGACTAACCGTTTGTCCATTGGTTTTACTTTCAAAACTGAATGCCATGATCATGCCGTCCACCTCTTTGTAATTGCTGTAAAAAGTCTCGCTTTCAACCTCCGATTCTCCCATTTTAATTTTGGAAGCGGTTTTTAAAAGAACATAATTTTCAGCATCAATATAATGATAATAAATATCCCCATCCTTATCGGTTTGTTTGATCTTAAACACTTCAGTTCCCTCCATATCTTCTTTACCAACCAATTCCGTTTCGAATCCTTTTTCCTTATAATTGTAGAGCATACCATCCATGTCTGCCTGTTGGCTGATGGACTTCAATTGTACCCCGGTAATTTCAATCGGATCCAAACTGCCTGTCCAGGGAGCAACAAGCCAGCCTTTTTCACCATCAAATGCCTGTATCATTTTCGTCCCCTGAATATCTACCTCGAGCCTGAATTTGTCAGGTCTTGAGGAAACAATAACAAAATCAAGCTCCATACCCTGGGTAATTGTTTTGCCGGTTGACTTCATTGATTTGATTTTGGATAGCTTTTCCTGTCCAATTGTTTTGAAATGAGTATTCAATACTTTGGTCAAATCCTGCGATTGTAAGCCGGATAAAAAAAGTGAGGCGATAAAAACAATACTGATTATTTTTTTCATTATTTCATTTATTAAAGTTGATTTAAGAACAAACGTAATCAAAAAAAGTTATGGGCAGAGTAAATTTTTTGAAAATAGTTTCAACAAATTGTATCCGGTAAAGCAATATGTCTGGTTATAAAAAGCTCAGGCTTTTAAGGGATTTTAATAAGACGGGATAATTTTTTTTAGATAATTAAGTATTTATTTGTAAAATTGCACCCGATTTTAAAGCCGGATATTATTGATGAAATTAGACAGAGGACGATTCAAATTTATATTGGTTTCAGCCATCATAGCTGGGTACTTGTTTTGTACTCCAAATTCAGCCGTATCCTCAGAAGCAGATACCACCGGGCATAAGAAAGAAGCCGGTTTTGATCCCGGAACCATGATAGTGGAGCACATCACCGATGCACACGAATGGCATATCCTTACTCTTGGCGAAACGCATGTTTCCATCCCTTTGCCGGTTATTTTGTACAGAAATGGTCATGTTGATGTTTTCATGTCAGGTAAATTTCATCATGGACATTCCTCTTACAAGGGCTATAAACTGGAACATGAAGGTGAAAATAAGGGAAAGATCATTTTTGAAGAAACCGGTGAAAAACCGTTGGATTTGTCTATTACCAAAAACATTGCCTCCATGCTCATCAGCATGGCGCTGATCGTAATTCTTTTTATTTCCATTGGGAAATCCTATACACGGCGGAAAGGGCTTGCTCCCAAAGGCTTGCAATCTCTGCTCGAACCGTTAATTCTGTTCATCCGTGATGATGTTGCCAGAGCATCCATAGGCGAAAAGAGATATGAAAAGTTTTTGCCTTACCTGCTCACCTTGTTTTTTTTCATTTTCTTTAATAACCTGCTTGGATTGGTCCCTATTTTCCCGGGAGGCGCTAACCTTACAGGAAATATTGCAGTGACTATGGTGATGGCGCTGTTTACTTTTATCATAACTTCGTTTAGCGCAAATAAGAATTATTGGCTACACATAGTTAACACACCGGGCGTACCCTGGTGGTTGAAAGTACCCGTTCCGTTGATGCCAATCGTTGAGTTGATGGGCGTTTTTACCAAGCCTTTTGTGTTGATGGTTCGTCTTTTTGCAAATATCACTGCTGGTCATATCATTGTGCTGGGATTTATGAGTTTGATCTTTATTTTTGGAAATATCAGCCCTGCCATCGGGTACGGAGTTTCGGTAGTTTCGGTGGCTTTTGCGGTTTTTATGGGACTGCTGGAACTGCTGGTCGCTTTTATACAGGCGTATGTTTTTACCCTGTTATCAGCGCTTTATTTCGGAATGGCAACAGAAGAGCATCACTAACAAGTTCAAGGTTTAAAGAGTTTGGTTTAGATTTTTGTTTTTTTAATTAATATTTAGATTATGACAATTTTAGCAATTTTATTGGAAGTTGCGATAGCAAAGATGGGAGCCGGATTGGGTGCAGGAATTGCAGCCATAGGCGCCGGCATTGGCATTGGTCAGATCGGTAAAGGCGCTGTTGAATCAATTGCCCGTCAGCCGGAAGCGGTTGGCGACATTCGTTCCAACATGATCGTTGCAGCCGCCCTTATTGAAGGCGTTGCCTTTTTTGCAATCGTAGTGTGTTTGTTGATTCTTTTTTTGTAATCACATTCACCGCAAACCTTTACGCTTCAGCGGTTGGCTGGGGCGTGAAGGTTTTTAATAATTGAAACCGGTTTTATTAATATAATTTAAGTAACATAAAATGGAACTCGTACAACCCGGCATAGGACTTATCATTTGGATGACCATTGCATTTTCATTATTGCTTTGGATATTGGCTAAATTCGCCTGGAAACCAATCATGAAAGGATTGAAAGATCGTGAGCAAACCATAGAGGAAGCCCTCAATACAGCCAACAAAACCCGCGAAGAAATGAAGGAGTTGAAATTCACTAACGAGCAATTGCTGAAAGAAGCGAAAGAAGAACGCGACCTTATTCTCAGGGATGCCCGTAAAGTGAAAGAATCCATCATCGAAACCGCCAGAGTGAAAGCCAATGACGAAGCCGACCGCATCATTGAGAATGCCAAGGAAGCCATAAAAAACGAAAAATTGGCAGCTATTCATGATATGAAGAACCAGTTAGCCCTTTTGTCAATTGAAATTGCCGAAAAGATTGTAAAACAAGAGCTTTCAGGCAAAGACAAACATAAGGAATTTATTCAAAGACTGATTGATGAGGTCAACGTAAATTGATTGAGGAAAGAAAAAGACTTGGAATTAAGACATGAACGAAACTAAAATAGCCAACAGGTATGCCAAAGCGCTTTTCGACCTCGCCCTTGAACTGGGTCAGGTTGAAAAGGTGAGGGAGGATGCCCAATTGATCCATGAGGTTTGCCACAGCAACAAGGATTTCGTTTTTATGCTCCGCAGCCCGGTCATCAGGGCAGATAAGAAGATGCTGGTGCTCAAAGAAATTTTTAGTCGGCACTTACCAGAGATCACAATGAATTTTCTATTGATCATCACACGCAATAGAAGGGAAAGGCTGATCCCGGAAATTTTTACGGAATTCATTGAAATTTATAAAGTTCACAAAAACATAATTTCAGTTGAAATAACTACCGTTGCGCATATAGATGAAGCGCTGAGGACAAAAATGCTATCATTGCTCGGAAAGAGAGCAAATGCAACAATTGATTTAACTGAGAAACTGGATGAGGATATCCTCGGCGGTTTTGTCCTTTCGTGGGAAGATAAGCAATATGATGCAAGTATATTAAAGCAAATTAAAAATTTGCGGCGGGAGTTTGACATTAATTTATACAAAAAAGGTTTTTAACAGATAAAACAAATTATCCTAACATGGCAGAAATTAAACCATCAGAAGTATCCGCTATTTTACGGCAGCAATTATCGGGATATAAAGATACAGCGCAGCTTGAAGAAGTAGGAACCGTTTTGCAGATTGGCGATGGCATTGCCCGTATTTACGGACTCAACAATGTACAATCGGGTGAGTTGATTGAATTTGAACGTAACAATTTGAAAGGCATCGTATTGAACCTGGAGCAGGACAATGTAGGAGCTGTTTTATTGGGTGAAGTAGAAAATATTCGCGAAGGTGACAAAGTGAAACGGACGGGCAAGATCGCTTCCATCAATGTTGGTGAAGGTTTGATTGGGCGTGTGATAAATACCCTCGGCGAACCGATTGATGGAAAAGGTGAGATCAAAGGAAAACTGGTAGAAATGCCGCTTGAGCGAAAAGCGCCGGGCGTTATTTTCCGCCAACCTGTTAATGAGCCTTTGCAAACAGGAATCAAGGCGATTGATGCCATGATACCTATCGGTCGCGGACAACGTGAATTAATTATCGGTGATCGCCAGACCGGAAAAACTGCCATTGCTATTGACACCATCATCAACCAGAAAGATAGTTTTGAAAAGGGACATCCTGTTTTTTGCATTTATGTAGCTATCGGACAAAAAGGATCATCCGTAGCCAATATCGTAAAGACGTTGGATGACAATGGGGCAATGGCTTACACCACTGTGGTAATGGCGACAGCTTCCGACCCTGCTGCCATGCAGTTTTATGCTCCATTTGCAGGGGCTGCTATCGGCGAATTTTTAAGAGATACCGGCAGACCGGCGCTAATCATTTTCGACGACCTCTCGAAACAGGCTGTTGCTTACCGTGAGGTATCATTGTTGCTTCGTCGCCCGCCCGGACGCGAAGCATACCCCGGCGATGTTTTCTATCTTCATTCAAGGTTGCTCGAAAGGGCTGCCAAGATCATCGAATCGGATGAAATTGCTAAGCAAATGAACGACCTTCCCGAATCCTTAATACCTTTGGTAAAAGGAGGAGGTTCCCTAACAGCACTTCCTATTATCGAAACCCAGGCGGGAGATGTGTCTGCCTATATTCCAACAAATGTGATCTCTATTACCGATGGTCAGATATTTTTGGAAACCACCCTTTTCAATTCTGGTATTCGTCCTGCAATTAATGTTGGTATTTCGGTATCGAGGGTAGGGGGTAACGCTCAAATCAAATCAATGAAGAAGATAGCCGGGACCCTGAAACTTGACCAGGCTCAATTCCGCGAACTGGAAGCGTTCTCCAAATTCGGTTCCGACCTTGATGCCGCCACTATGGCTGTACTTGACAAAGGAAGAAGAAATGTTGAGATTTTGAAGCAACCACAGTATTCACCTATGCCGGTCGAAAAGCAGGTTGCAATTATCTATTGCGGTACAAAAGGATTGGTTAAGGCAGTACCCGTGCATAAAGTGCATGATTTTGAGGAATTTTATTTGCATGAACTCGAAGAGAAACACAAGGACGTACTCGAATCATTGAAAAAAGGACTTATGCCGGATGAAGTTTTAAAAACACTTGAAAAGGTAGCAATGGAAGTTGCTAAGAAATTCGAGGTTTAAATCCTGCATCCATAAACATAAACATTAAATCGAAAAGTGGCTAATTTAAAAGAAGTCAGGAATAGAATAGTTTCGGTCAAATCTACTCAGCAGATCACAAGCGCCATGAAAATGGTGGCAGCATCAAAGTTGAGAAGAGCACAAACGGCTATTGTAAGGCTGCGTCCCTATGCTGCCAAGTTGCAGGAGTTTTTACAGAACCTTTCAGTGAGCCTCGATGCAGGTGATGCAAGCAGTAGCTTTTCTGTTCAGCGGCAACCCGACAAAGTATTGTTGGTCGTTATTTCCTCCAATCGCGGGCTGTGCGGCGCTTTTAATGCGAATGTAATTAAGATGGCCAACGCACTGATTGCCGGTAAATATTCAGTCCAGCACCAGAATGGAAATTTGAGCCTTCTGACTATCGGGAAGAAAGTGACCGAATTTTACAGAAAAAGAAATTATAAAGTGATCGCCTCACATGATGAAATCTTCAATCATCTTACTTTTGAAAATGTTACTCCTATTGCTGAAAATGTGATGGAGCAATTTTCCGCTAAAAATTTCGACAGGGTTGAGATCATTTACAACCAGTTTAAAAATGCAGCTACCCAGGTACTCCTGACGGAACAATTTTTACCGGTTTTACCGCCGGCGAAAGACCAGTCACGGAAAAATAATTCAAAGGCAGATTATATTTTTGAACCCAACAAAGAGGAAATCGTAAATGATTTGATCCCAAAGTCGTTGAAGGTTCAGTTCTACAAAGCGATTCTCGATTCCAATGCTTCGGAGCACGGGGCAAGGATGACTGCCATGCACCAGGCAACTGACAATGCCAAAGAACTTATCAAAGAACTTAACCTCACCTACAATAAGGCACGGCAGGCTGCGATTACAGGCGAAATCCTCGAAATTGTCGGTGGCGCTGAAGCATTGAAAGGATAATTTTTCCAGTTTGAAATATTAAGCCCTCCCTGCAGTTTTTGCAGCTGGTTTTTTGTTTTTATAATTGTCAAGAAATTTTTTGAACAAAATAAAAATCAGCACTGTCGAAAATTGTATATTTGTAAACTATAAAACATAACATTTTAATACGATAAAACATGATCTCAAAAAAAGTCGAAAAGTTTATCATCAAACAAATACAAAATGAGGAACAGTCCTCAAGGATTTACATGGCTATGGCTTCGTGGTGCGAGGTGAACGGATTTCCGGGCGCAGCAAAATTTTTGTATACCCATTCGGATGAAGAGCGGCTTCACATGACCAAACTTATCAAATACCTGAACGATAAAGGTGGATATGCCACCCTTCAGGCACTTGAAATACCAGATAACAAATACAAATCGTTGTTGGATATTTTTGAAAAAATATTGAAGCATGAATTGTTCATCACACAGGAAATCAACAATCTTTATGAAACCGCTTTTACCGAAAAGGATTTCACTACAGGGCAGTTTCTGCAATGGTACATCATGGAGCAAATTGAAGAGGAAAGTATGTTCAAGGGAATCCTTGACAAATTCCGGCTTGCAGGCAACGAAAAAGGCGGTTTGTTTATGCTTGATAAGGAACTGGATGCACTGGGCGCAGCTAAGGTTGCTCCCGGAACACCTGCCTGACGCATTGACTAATTTTGAAATTTAAAAAAAACTGAACCTCTGCATCGCCGGAGGTTTTTTATTTTAGAATCTTGTTCATAAAATGAATTTTAAGAATCCTGTTGCTGTCTTTTGGTTTCGCCGTGATCTGCGGTTAGATGATAATGCAGGTCTTTTTCATGCTTTAAAAGGACAATTTCCGGTGCTTCCTCTTTTTATTTTCGATACGAATATTTTAAATAATCTATGTAAGGATGATCCCCGTGTTACCTTTATTTACGATCAATTGAAAAAGATTAACGGGAAGTTGAAACACTCCGGAAGTCGCCTGATTGTAAAATACGGTGAACCTCTTGCAATTTGGCAAAACCTATTGAAGGAATTCAATATAGTGGAAGTATATGCAAACCACGATTATGAGCCTTATCCAATGAAAAGAGATTTGCAAATAGAAAATTTCCTCCAAAGTCAAAATATTAATTTCAAAACTTTCAAAGATCATGTAATTTTTGAAAAAGAAGAGGTTATAAAGCAGGATGGAAAACCATACACTGTTTTCACACCTTATCTGAATAAATGGATGGTAAGGTTACGTGAATGTCCTATTCAAAGCTTTAACACAGAAAATTATTTTCACAACTTCATTCAAATCCCCTGGACGAAAGTTCCTGAACTCAGGGAAATCAGTCTTGAAAAAAGTAAGATTCATATCAGTGAGATTCGGATGGAAAGAGAAAGGCTTGTAAAATATGAGCAAACGAGGGACTTTCCTACTTTGGATGGAACTTCAATGGTAGGTCCCCATTTGAGATTCGGCACGGTAAGCATTCGGGAATTGGTGATGAAGGCTGATTCTGTTGAAAACAAAACTTATTTGAGGCAGCTTGTTTGGCGTGAGTTTTTTATGAGCATCCTGTTCCACTTTCCAAATGTTGTTGGAAAAAGCTTCAAGCCCGCTTATGATAAAATAGAATGGATTAATAATGAGGATCAATATCAACTATGGTGTGAAGGAAAAACAGGATATCCATTGGTGGATGCGGGAATGCGCGAATTGAATACAACAGGGTTCATGCACAACCGTGTTCGCATGGTGGCAGCAAGTTTTCTTTGTAAGCACCTGCTGATTGATTGGCGCTGGGGTGAGGCTTATTTTGCAGAAAAGTTACTTGATTATGAATTGTCATCCAACAATGGAAACTGGCAATGGGTGGCAGGTTCAGGATGCGATGCTGCCCCTTACTTCCGGATTTTTAATCCCTCAGAACAAATGAAAAAGTTTGATCCTGATCTGATCTATGTTATGAAATGGATTCCGGAATGGGGTACAAAATCCTATCCAAAAGAAATCGTTGATCATAAATTCGCCCGATTAAGAGCCATCTCCCAATACAAAAAAGCCTTACGCCTTTAGTTGGTCTGCTAGTTATTGGGAGCCCCGTTTTCAACCCACTTTTTAATCATGGTAATGAAGCATTCGGGCAACATATTTCCCTGGTAAGGCATTGGAATAAACCCCGTCGAAAAACTTACTGATCCGTAAAGGCTTCCATTTAATCCTGATGCAGCAATTTGTTCGTAATTTTCGAGGCGAATATCACCGGATGGGCTGCCACCACTATGGCATCCTTTGCAATAAGTTTCGATTACAGGATAAATATCGGCGGAATAATTCACTTCTATGGTATCACATGGTAACAACAGACATGAATTGTTTTCTGCTCCCTGTAATATCCAAATACTAATGAGGTCAATTTGCTTTTGAGTTAAAGGGACACTGGGAGTAGGAGGCATGAACTCTCTGATAATTGAAGTAGTGGTGATCAACTTATATATTTTGCTATCATTTGGCTTGCCCGGTGTGACAAAGTTCGAAATGTTTTCATAATTTGTAAGGGCTTCTTCGCCATCCGACCCCCCGTCATGGCATCCGGGAAGGGCACAATTGGAGCGTATCAAAGGTAAAACCTGATCCTGGAAACAGACCGTTGCAGCATCTTCACTCAAAATGGGATCGTGACGACATGACGTGATTGCGAGAACAGAAAGAAGCGTTCCAAGTAAAATAAAAGGAATAATGTTTTTCATAAAAAAATTGTTAATTCTCCGAAACTCTTAACAGGAAATTCTGATCAGGAAACTGCAAATTTCAATGTGTATTGTTAATAACAATGAAAGCCATTTAACTTTTGGGAATTGATGTTTACTCTTTTTTATCAAGCAATTGCAATAATTTTTCATACCACTCTTCACCATATTTTCTGATCAGTGGATCTTTCAGGAATTTGTACAACGGCAGATTGAGCTTTTTCCCGTAATCGCAGGCAGGCTTACAGATGTGCCATTTATGATAACTCACTGATTCAAAACCATTGTGCTCTTTTAACCGGATAGGGTAGAGATGACAGGAGAGTGGTTTCCTGAACCCGATTTTTTTTTGTTCATACGCTTTTTCGATAACACAATGGGCCATTTCGTTATCGTAATTAACAAAAGCACAATCTTTATCCGCAATGAGCGGGGTTACAAATTCGCCGTGCATGTCGTAATCAAACACACCGTATTTTTCTACAACTTCTATCCCCTTTTTCTGCATAAATGGCTTGATACGGTCAATGTAATCCTCCAGTTCCGAAATTTCACTTTCTTCAAGCGGAGCGCCGGCATCACCCTCTATGCAACATGCACCTTTGCACTTTGCGATATCACAACAAAAACGGCTCTTACCGATTTCATCATCAACAAGGTTTTTCCCTATCACAAGCATGGTGACAAAAGTATATGTTTCCGATCATGAAAATAAAAAAATCCTTAGCGGTTTACCGAAAAGGATTTTATTAATGAGTCCACTCAGAAAAGACAAACAGGACGTCATTGCGAGGGCGAAGCCCGAAGCAATCTGTTGATTTTCAACAACAAAAGATTGCTTCGCTACGCTCGCAATGACGATAAATCACTTTTCGGAATGGACTCATGGATTGATTCTTAATGTTACCTGTCCTTGAACCGGAAAGATACTTTCACCTTGGTGCGGTAAGCCACAACCTTGCCTTGCTCAATTTTCATATCCATATCAACTACTTCTGCAATGCGAAGTTCTTCAAGCGTTGTTGCCGCTTTTTCAACAGCCTTTTTTGCTGCTTCTTCCCAGCTCTTATCGCTGGTTCCGATCAGTTCGATCACTTTGTAAATGCTATCGGGCATCGTTTTTCCCTCCATAATTTTAATTAAACAATATTTTATTTTGATTCACTCAAAGATACAAAATATCAAAGGTCATGTCAAGACAAACTTAAAAACGATTAATTTTATCTGGTTCAAAATAGCAATTATGAAGATAGCCATCATTGGATTTGGAGCTGCTGCCATTGGATTTATTGAGAAGATTAAAAATTCCGGCTGTGAAATTCATATTTTTGAGAAAAGCAAAGACATTTACTCTTCGAGTATTTCAGGTATCAGGGCTGATGGTAAATTGTTCGTTTCGAAAGAAATGGGCGGTGAACTGGATATTGATCTTGAGCTTCAAAAAAAATTAGTTGATTTCTGGATTGATAAAACCAACAATGGAAAGTTTGAAAGAGGAAGTTCTTTTACCAATATAGAATATTACAAGAAGTTTTATGAAAAAGGTTTCCAGCCGGTGATATCTGAATTTTACCACCTGGGAACCGATCAACTGAAGGAGGTCTTGTATAATATTTATGAGGAATACCGGTCGTTACCAAAAATACATTTTCATTTTGAAAAAGAAATCACACGGATTGAAGTTGCAGATGGTAAGGTAAATATTGGAGTTGACGAAGATTTCGATAAGGTGATTGTGTCGGTGGGCAGGAGCGGACATAAACTCATTAAAACCATCATTAATCAATATCCGGGGTTAGTTCTCGACAGCACACGGGTAGATATCGGCGTGCGTTTTGAACTCCCGGATCATATCGTTGAAGACCTTAACCGCGAAATGTACGAATTCAAAGTAAAGTATAAGAGCAAAACCGGTTATATGGTCAGAACCTTTTGCAACAATCCTTCAGGGTATGTGGTAACGGAAAGCTACAGCGAATTCACAACTGTTAACGGCCATGCAAAACTCAGGGAAAAGAGCAGGAATACCAACTTCGCTATTTTAACCACGGTTCAGCTTACCGAGCCTTTTAATGATCCCATCGGTTATGGCTCCAATATTGCCAGCATGTCGAATATGCTTGGCGGCGACAGGGTAATTTTGCAAACCTATAGTCACTTTGTTAATTCAAGAAGAACCAAAAACCTATACAGGGTAAAGCCAACACTTCCATTAAATAAATATATTCTTGGAGATATTAACCTCGCTTATCCCCGAAGGATCATCGAAAGCATCATTGACTTTGCCGAAAACCTGAACAAGGTAATTCCAGGCATCACGCATCCGGATAACCTTGTTTACGCTCCTGAAATAAAGTTCTATACCAATACCTTAAACAATCTGGAATTTGAAAACCTGAAATTTATCGGTGATTGCTCAGGTTACACCCGATCTATCATATATGCCACAGCCCACGGATATATGATGGCGGGGGAAATAATGCAGGAATAATTTTTTCTTTTTTTTAGTAACTTTCCAATGAAATCGTATACTTTTAACGGCTCAGATTTGTCTATATGAAAATTCAGAAAGATAAGGAGAATTTTTTACCAAATAGAAACATAGGCAAACACATAGGTATCAATGCATTTAACCCCCAAAAATTTAATTTTTCAATTCAATATCATTCTATGTGAAATCTATGATCCTATGATTCTATGTGGTAAAAGAAATATTCAAATCACATTTAAAAGTTATGGCTAAAATGCCTAATCTACTATTTGGAATTTTGAGTTTTATGTATAAAATTAAAAATAATTAAGATCAATGAAAAGTTCAACACAATCAAAACAAAGGTTACTCAATTTAACTTTCGGAATGGCTTTGATACTGTCATTCCTGTTTATAACGAATAGCTTATTTGCCGGAAAAGGTAAAGATGAAAACAAAAAGAATGACACCATCAAATCGAGCCATGTCAGCGGATTGAAATTCCGGAGTATAGGTCCGGCATTTACTTCAGGCAGGATTGCAGATTTTGCCGTTAATCCAAAAAATCACAGTGAATATTATGTAGCTGTAGCTTCAGGGCATATCTGGAAAACCGTCAATAACGGAACCACTTTCGATCCGGTATTTGATAACTATGGCGCTTATGCAATCGGTTGCCTGGCGATGGATCCAAAAAATTCCAATGTTGTCTGGGCTGGAACAGGCGAAAATAACCATCAGCGGGCACTGGGTTATGGCGATGGAGTTTATAAAACAACGGATGGCGGCAAATCATGGAATAATATGGGTTTGAAAGAATCGCGCCAAATCGGAATGATTGCCATTGATCCCAGGAATACAGATGTGGTTTTTGTAGCAGCCGAAGGTTCGGTGTGGGGACCCGGCGGAGAGCGGGGACTATACAAAACCGCTGACGGAGGAAAAACATGGGAAAAGGTATTGAATATTTCGGAAAATACGGGTGTAAACAATGTAATAATGCACCCCTGCAACCCCGATATCATGTTTGCCACATCTGAACAACGCAGGAGACACGTGTTTACCAAAATCGGCGGAGGTCCCGAATCGGCGATTTACAAATCGGAAGATGCCGGTAAAAACTGGCGCAAACTTGAATCGGGAATTCCGGGAGTTGACAAAGGCGGGATGGGCATTGCCATATCTCCTGTTGATCCCAACATCGTTTATGCTATCATTGAGGCTGCTATGGGTAAGGGTGGTTTTTTCCGCTCAACAGATATGGGCGAATCATGGGAGAAAATGAGCGATCATCAGGATGCAGGACAATATTACAACGAAATTTACTGCGATCCGGTAAATGCAAATGTGGTTTATTCAACCGAAACAGTTTCAGCATTTACAGAAGATGGTGGTAAAACATGGAAAAGTATTGGAAATAACGACCGCCATGTGGATGATCATGCCTTCTGGATTGATCCATCTGATGGCAGGCATTTTATTATCGGAGGTGATGGTGGAGTTTACGAAACATTTGATAAAGGCGCCACTTATATTCATAAAACCAATTTGCCGGTAACTCAATTTTATCGGGTTGCTGTTGACAATACCGAACCATTTTATTGGGTTTATGGTGGCACGCAGGATAACAGCAGTTTTGGAGGACCTTCCAGAAATATTAATACGGATGGTGTTTCAAGTTCTGAATGGGTAACTACTTTGGGTGGTGACGGATTTTTTCAGGCAATTGAGCCAACAAACCCCGATATTGTCTATTCCGCTTACCAGTATGGAAATATTTACCGTTATGATAAAAAGAGTGGTGAATCTATCAACATCAAACCCCAACCCAGAAAAGGGGAAGATACCTACAAATGGAACTGGAATTCTCCATTTATGATCAGCCCCCATTCTCCTACACGACTGTACCTGGCTGCCAACAAGATATTCAGGACAGATGACCGTGGACAATCGTGGAAGGTGATAAGCGATGATATTACAGCAGGAATTGACCGGAATAGCTGGCCGGTTATGGATCACTATTGGGGAACGGATGCAGTTGTGAAAGATGTCTCAACCTCATTGTATGGTATGGCAGTTTCAATTGATGAATCAAGGGTAAAGGAAAACCTGCTTTATATAGGGACCGATGACGGATTAATCCAGGTTACGGAAGATGCCGGCGGGAGTTGGAGAAAGACAGAATCATTTCCGGGTGTTCCGGCTAATACTTACGTAAGCGATGTCCTTGCTTCAAAATTTGATGAAAATGTAGTTTTCGCTTCATTCGACAATATTTTGCGTGACGATTTTAAACCCTATTTGCTGAAAAGTAATGATAAGGGAAAAACCTGGACTTCCATATCAGGAAATCTTCCCGAAAAAGGCACTGTACATACAATCCAGCAAGATTTTATCAATCCTGATTTATTGTTTGTGGGTACTGAATTTGGGTGTTTTTTCAGCGTTGACGGAGGTAAAATATGGACACAGCTTAAATCAGGAATCCCAACCATTTCGGTAAAAGATATTGCCATTCAGGAAAGGGAGAACGACCTGGTGCTGGCAACTTTCGGTCGCGGTTTTTACATACTTGATGATTATTCACCTTTGCGAAAATTGAATAAAACTCTGCTGGACTCAACTGCTTACATTTTCTCTGTAAAAGATGCAATGATGTATGTTCAAAAATACAGAGGAGGCTACGGTAGCGGCTCTAATGTTTATATTGCCGAAAATCCTCCCTTTGGTGCAACTTTCACTTATTACATTAAGGAAACACCAAAAACATTGAAAGATGAAAGAAGGGAAAAGGAAAAAGATTTGTTTAAAGATAAAAAGCCGATCCCGATTCCGACGATGGATGAGTTAAGAGCAGAAGAAAATGAAATTGAGCCCCACCTGATTTTTACCATTAAGGATGAAGAAGGAAATGTTGTCAGAAAATTAGCCACAGGTATAAGTGAAGGCATCAACCGTTTGACCTGGAACCTTCGCTATCCGTCAACTTCGCCGGTTCGCGTCAAGGAGAAGTATGATCCGATGAGTATGGGTGGTAATGGTATGTTTGTCCTTCCTGGGAAATATACGGTATCTATTGCTCAGTTTGTCAGAGGAGAAATAACAGAATTGGCGGGTCCGGTTGAATTCATTGCAAAACCTTTGAACAACACCACCCTTCCCGCTGAAGACAGGGAGGAGCTTGTTGCATTTCAGAAAAAACTGGCAGAGTTGGGGAGAATCGTCAGGGGAACGGAAGATTTTGCTTATGACCTGATGGATCGCTTAAGAAGCGATAAGCAAGCTGCTCAGCGCACTCCTGAAGCCGGTCGTGAACTAATGGTCGAAATTGAAAAGGTCGAAGCTGAAATGGACAACATTTTATGGAAATTTAACGGTCAGGAACCCAAGGCAAGCCAGGAAGAAAACTTACCGGCTCCTCCTTCCATAAACGAAAGGCTGGGTTCTATCATTTATACCCATTATAGTTCGACTGCGGCAATAACTCAAACACAAAGAGATGTTTATGATATTTTGAAAGAGGAGTTTCCACCGGTATTAAATGAATTGAAAGAAATTTATGACACCAAACTTCCTGCTATAGAAAAGGAACTTGAGAAATCCGGCGCTCCCTGGACACCCGGAAGAATACCGGAATGGGATATGGATTAGTTGAACTGAATCCCCCTTTGAAGGGGGTTGGGGGATGTAACTAAACTAAATGGCAAGAAATATTATTATTCCTTATAACCCAAAATTAAAGCAGTACGCAAGGTATTTACGGAATAACAGTACCCTGTCCGAAATCCTATTATGGAGACAAATAAAAGGTAAGGCATTGGGTGTAGAATTTCACAGGCAGGTGCCGATTGACGAATTTATCGTTGACTTCTATTGCCATGAATTAAAGCTGGCAATTGAAATTGATGGAATTAGCCATGATTTTAGGTATGAATATGATCATAGAAGACAAGGAAAGTTGGAAGAATCAGGAGTGCGATTCATCAGATTTGATGATCGGGAGGTCAAAAATAATATCTTCAGTGTACTTTTGGAACTTCAGCAAAAAATCGAGGAACTTGAAAAATAAGAAAAACATCCCCCCAGCCCCCTTCAAAGGGGGAGTGAGAAACGTGACCCTGATAATTTGTTGGATTGCTTTTTTCAGTATTATTACACCAATTGGATGTATTACGGGGCAGGAATCTGACAATAAAAATATTATTGTCGGAGCTGAACGAACAGAAATTTATTTCCCTCTGGTAAAGGGAAAACGAATCGGCATCGTTGCAAACCAAACATCTCTTATCGGGGAAATTCACCTTGTAGATAGCCTTCTGAATGCAGGATTTAATGTTGTAAAGGCTTTTGGACCGGAGCATGGTTTCAGAGGCGATGCCGGAGCCGGTGAGGAAATTAAAAGCAATGTTGATTCCAAAACAGGTATCCCGGTTGTTTCGCTGTATGGTAAAAACAAAAAACCAACACCGGAGGATTTAGCAGGTATTGAAATAATGATCTTTGATATTCAGGATGTGGGTGCAAGGTTTTATACCTATATCTCCACCATGACTTATGTGATGCAAGCCTGCGCCGAAAACAACATCCCTTTGATCATTCTTGACCGTCCGAATCCTCATGGCGACTATGTTGATGGCCCGGTTCTTGAGCCTGCCTACGCTTCTTTTGTCGGGTTGCACCCTGTTCCGGTAGTATATGGAATGACTATGGGTGAGTATGCAATGATGGTGAATGGAGAATTTTGGTTAAAGGACAGTATTCAATGTGATGTGAAAGTAGTTACTCTTGAAAATTATGATCATAAAAGCAGATATGAATTGCCCGTGCTTCCCTCGCCCAATTTGCCAAATAATGTTGCGATACAGCTTTATCCATCATTATGTTTTTTTGAGGGAACCATCATGAGCGTGGGAAGAGGAACCGAATTTCCATTTCAGGTGATTGGCCATCCTGATTTTTTATTGGGGAGTTTTGTCTTTACTCCTGAAGATATACCTGATAAAGCAATGAATCCGCCACACGAAGGTAGACCATGTTATGGATTTAACCTAAGTGAGTATGAAAGCAATGCTGTTCAAAAAGATCGAAAACTGAATTTATTTTACCTTTTGGAAATGTACAGATATTTTGAATCAAAGGGCGAATTTTTCAATTCATTCTTTGATAAACTTGCCGGGACTGACAGATTAAGGAAGCAAATCGAGGCAGGTGAAACAGAAGAAATGATCAGGCAAAGCTGGCAAAATGAACTGAACGATTTTAAAAAACTCAGAAAAAAGTATTTACTTTACCCTGATTTTGAATAATCAAAGACCTGTTAGGGTTTTTTCAACCTAACAGGTCGAATATAAGATTTCTTAGGTCGTTAATTTTTATCATTAAGTATGAAAAAGTTTGTAGTAATCGCGTTATCAGCGTTATTTACCGTTTCGTCGTTATTTTCTCAGTCAACCAAAGAGGAGGAACTAAAAAAGAATGGTGAAATTTATTTTAAGTTTGAAATTGGCAATATGAAAGACATCTCATGGCTTACAAATATGATCTCAATTGATGATGTAAAAAAAAATGTGGTATTTGCTTTTGCCAATGAAAAGGAAATAAATGAATTAGAAGCTACAGGTATTCCTTATACCATACTGCCACATCCCAACGAAGGATTTGACCCGGTGATGAAGGATTATGATGAAATAAAAAACAGTAAAGCCTGGGATGCATATCCAACCTATTCAGCTTATGTTGCCCAGATGTACCAGTTTGAAGCCAGTTATCCCGGACTTTGTGATGTATTCAGCATTGGACAAACGGTTGAGGGAAGAGAACTTTTGGTTGCAAAAATATCGGATAATGTAGGAGTGGATGAGGCAGAACCTGAATTTTTTTACACATCAAGTATTCATGGTGATGAACTCACAGGCTATGTGCTCATGTTAAGACTGATTGATTCGTTGTTGACCACTTATTCCACATCAACCAACATAGCTAATCTGGTGAACAACATTGAGATTTATATTAATCCCCTTGCAAATCCTGATGGAACTTATGCCGGAGGCAATAATTCAGTTTCAAGTGCAACAAGATACAATGCTAATGGCTATGACCTGAACCGTAACTATCGCGATGTAATTTCCGGTTTAAATCCTAACACTCAACCCGAAACATTTGTTTTCATGAATTTTGCTGAAAGCCGGCATTTCGTAATGAGCGCCAATTTTCATGGTGGTGCTGAAGTAGCAAATTACCCCTGGGATAGGTGGTCACATCTGACTGCGGATGACAACTGGTGGCAATATGTTTGCCACGAATATGCCGACATGGCACAGGCAAACTCTCCTGCCGGATATCTTGAAGATTATAATGATGGCATTACCAATGGCTATGCCTGGTATTCAATTAGTGGCGGCAGACAGGACTATATGAACTATTTTCAGCAATGTCGTGAACTGACCCTGGAAATTTCCGGCGTTAAATTGATTCCTGCCGCTCAATTACCGGCTCACTGGAATTACAACAGAAAGTCTTTGCTAAATTACCTCGATCAATGCAGGTACGGAATAAGGGGTATGATAACTGATGCCACGACCGGTGCGCCCATAGAAGATGCTGAGGTTTACGTTCTGAACCACGAATTAGATAGTTCATGGGTCTATTCATCTCCTGCAGGAAATTACCATCGGTTGTTAAATGCAGGAACATATAGCGTGCGAGTTTCCGCGCCTTGTTATCAAACCCAAATATTCAACAACCTCACAGTGCAAAATAAAAATGCCACGGTTTTGAATGTGCAGCTTACAAGCGACCCTATTGATTTTGGTGCAAATAAAACTACTGTTTCGAATGGTGAAAATGTAAACTTTACTGATCTTTCATGTAATAATCCTCTCACTTGGAACTGGACTTTTACCGGTCCTGGTTCTCCGACATTTGTTTTGGGTACCACCAATCTTTCACAAAATCCGGTAGTGCAATTTGCCAATGCTGGCTCATATACTGTTTCCCTTACAACTACCAGTAGTTCAGGAAGCAATACCGAAACAAAGAATAACTATATCAATGTGGTAAGTTGCACAATAACCAGCTTTCCCTGGACAGAAGGTTTTGAAAACGCTGGCAATATTCCCAACTGCTGGTCGCAGGAATATGTTACCAACACCCAGAACTGGACTTACCAGAACGGCGGATATAGCGGGCATCCTGCTGCTGCGCATTCCGGAAGCTATAATGCTTATTTCTATTATGCAGGAACCACCGCCAGGGTTACACGACTTGTAAGCCCTCAATTGAACTTAGCAGTTATCACAAATCCTGTCTTAACCTTTTGGCATACGCAGGCATTATGGTCGTCTGACCAGGATGAATTAAGGATTTATTATAAAACAAGTTCAGGCGGAGCCTGGACATTATTACAAACTTATACAAACAGCATAACTTCATGGATACAGGAAACCATTAATTTACCAAATGGAACCAATACATATTATATCGCTTTCCAAGGAACTGCTAAATATGGCTATGGAGTGTGCCTTGATGATATTACGGTGAATGGAACAATGATTTCACCACCGGTTGCTAACTTTATAGCTAATATTACCGAACCAAATATCGGCGAGACGGTTACATTTACTGATCAATCAATCAATAATCCCACTTCATGGGCATGGAATTTCAATCCGGTAACTGTAACTTATGTAGGTGGTACGAATCCTAATTCTCAGAACCCACAGGTGCAATTTGATGCTGCCGGAAACTATACGGTTAATTTAATTGCAACAAATATTGCAGGCAGTGATTCGGAACAAAAAACAGATTATATAATTGTTCAAAGTCCCGATTTTTATGTTGATATAAAAGTAATGCTCGAAGGTCCATTTAATAATTCAGGAATGAATACCGAAATTGCCGGATTAATTGATTTTCCTTTATCTCAGCCCTACTCGGTGTATCCGTGGAGTTATGCAGGTACGGAAAATGTCACTGTTGTACCACCCGATGCAGTGGATTGGGTTTTGATCGAATTGAGGGATGCCCTTACAGCGGAAACAGCCAATGAAGGTACAAGAATTGCCAGGCAAGCAGCCTTTCTTTTAAGTGATGGTTCTATGGCAGGGTTGGATGGTATTTCAAATCCTCAGTTTTCCAATTTAATTGCAAATCAATTGTTCGTTGTGATCTGGCATAGGAATCACCTTGGCGTTTTGTCCGCATTCCCACTCATGAAAACAGGCGACATCTATTTTTATGATTTTACATCAGGTGTGGGTCAGGCATACGGAATTGATGCTCAAAAATACTTAGCCGATGGAATTTACGGTTTGTGGGGTGGGGATGCTTATGCTGACGGAGTTGTTGATGATCTGGATAAAACGATTTCGTGGCAAACAGATTCCGGTACAACCGGCTATTTATCATCCGATCTTAATCTGGACGGGCAATCCGACAACAAGGATAAAAACCAGGTGTGGCTTCCGAACAAGGAGAAAGGCGCTCAAATGCCTTAATTAGGGTTGAACCTGATTGGCATCAAGCCTGTTTTTATTGTACAATAAGTTTTTTGACAACCGGATGATTGCCTCTTAAAAAACAGACAATATAGATCCCCGGATTCAGTCTGACATTCCTGCTGTCTTTCAGGTTCCAGCTAAGATCATGTTTGCCTTTTGATTGCATATCTGAAAACAAAGTTGTTAAAATTTTTCCCTGCAAGTCCCTGATCTGAATTTCAACGAAAGACCGATCATTCATCGTAAAGTTAATGTTAACCTGTTCTGAAGCCGGATTGGGATAAAGGGCAAGACAATATTCCTTGTCAAAATCATATTCGGTAATGCCTGAGATGATTAAGCTTGTATTGACCGTTTGGTTTACACTCACATTGGTTTGCTTAAAAGAATAAAACATCCAATGCACAATCAGGGAATCTACAACCGTTGCGTCTCCCAATCCGAAAAATTGTACCACATCATTCTGTCCGCCTTGTCCGCCTCCACTTTGTGTATTTACTTCACGCATTTGCATTATTGTTTGTCCATATATGATCGCATATACATAAACTTTAGCACCAATGGCTTGTGTGTTATGATATAAGGCATCGCCATCCAACTTTACCTTTAGCCAGTTATTGTCGTTTCCGTCATTCAGGAAAAAGGAATTGTTACCCCCGAAATAATTGTTTTTTGCAGTAAATATATCCAGGTCACCATCATTGTCTGCATCAGCCCATGCGAGTCCTTCGGTGTAGTTGCCATTGCTGACAAAGCTATTGGTTAACACTTTTTCAAAATTGCCCGCACCATCATTTTTGAACAATAAATTCTGTCCGTCGTACCCACCAACCGCAAGATCAAGATCACCATCCTTGTCATAATCACCCCAGGCGCTTCCTGATGACCAGGTGGCTTCATTTACCAACGGACTATCGGTTACTTTTGTAAAAGCTCCATTGCCATGGTTGATGTAAAACCAGTTGACATAAGTGCCAAGCTGGCCGGTTGACACGAATAAATCGAGGTCACCATCATTATCACAATCTCCCCAACTGGCGCCTGAACAACTTGAAACATCTGTGATAAAAGGATCCTCAGCAACCTTTGTAAAAGTTCCGTCACCGTTGTTGTGATAAAGGTTACTTAAAGAACCTGAATTTGCTACATACAAATCAGGATAATTGTCATTGTCATAATCGCCCCAGGCACAACCGCTGGAGTTTGCATATATCAGTAACTATTGCGCCGGTAGTGATTTTTTCAAACTCACCCTCTCCTGATCCTTTGTACAGAAAATTCTGCTGGTCGCGGTTGGCAACGTACAGATCGGGCCAGCCATCCAGGTTGTAATCAGCCCATGCTGCTCCAACTGATTTTCCACCATTCGTAACAATTGGTCCGGTGGTTACCTTTTCAAACGTACCGTCTCCGTTACCCAGGTATAGAAAATTATTTTCGTTGTGATTGGCTACAAATATATCCGGAAGGCCATCTCCGTTTACATCTGCCGACGAGCAGGCATAGGAACTCCCGCCATCATTTACAACAGCACCTTCTGTTATTTTTTCGAAAGAACCATCACCATTGTTTATATACAAAAAATTAAGTTTTCCGTTGTTACCGTCATTGTTTACAACGTATAAATCCGGGAAATTGTCATTGTTAAAATCCATCCATGACATGCCGTAATTCCAGCCACCATCATTTACAATGGCTCCAGCAGTTACTCTTGGTGAAACTCACTTCCTGCGAAAGTGAAACCAGGCTTATTAAAGCGAAAATGAAAGAAACATTAATCTTTTTCATGATTGTATGATTTTTATGGATTCATGGAACATTAATAAATTCAGTACTCAGCCTTAAATGGTATTAAAGGAATTCAAAATTATAGAAACATCCTTATTGAACGTTAAATTTCCCCCTATAAATCAATTTATTTTCATCGAACACAGCGTAAAAATATATCCCTTGAGAATAATCAGTTGAATTAATTTCTATCTGGCTTGAAGTTGTGACTTCTGTTGCCCTTAATTGTTGTCCAAGAGAATTGGTAATAGAGATTGTGTACTTTTTGTTTTCCGGATTTTGGATGATTAATAAGGATTTGCTATGCACCGGATTGGGAAAAAAGGAAATAGCATTACCCGTTTGATTGTCTTCAGGTAAACCAACAATAGGATAATAGCATAATGAATTTTGCTGCGTTTTATAAACGATTTCCTGATCCTCATAATAGCAAAGCAAAGTAAATGCATGCCCGCCGGTCAAAGGTGTGAGGTTCATTCCGCTGACAGTTAACCCGGCTAAACTTCCGATTCCTTCAATCCAGGTTTCCTCAACTAAGTAATACTGAAAATCGAAAATTTTGATTCTTTTTCTGTATTCATTTGCAGGTTCAATGAAAACAGAATCTATTTCAGTAACAATGGCTTCAACCGGAAACACTCCAAAGGGATTGTCAATTTCTATGGTGTCGCCTACGTTAACAGAAAAGTCATAAGCCAATCCCTCTTCTCCGCTGAGGGATCGTAAATAGTATTTATTGCCATCTTCTCTGATAAAACCATACGGTTGCCATTCGTCCATGAACTCATCAAAAGCTCTGAGAACTTTTACATAATCAGTGCCGTTAATTGTTGTATCGCCCTGAAGCTTTATATAAAAGGAATATAAAACTCCTCCACAGCCACTTCAGGGCTGGTCAGCAATACTCCA
>CAWJBC010000015.1:0-208980 GCA_963840975.1 uncultured Bacteroidales bacterium
ATACAATAATTATTGAATTAGCGGCTGATACCATACAACTAAGCCTTGCCAAAGATTATACGGGAAACGAATACCGTTTAAGTGAATACCAGTTACGTTCCGATAGCTGAATTGGAAGACTGATAACTGGGGTTAAGTTTATAAACTTCATCCCCTTTTCATTTAATGCCCGCATTTCCCTTTCTATAATTGGCACCAACTGAAGCTTCCCGAAAATAATTATCCTTAAATCCCTTGTTTGTTAAATAAATGTTAATACTATTGCAGCATATAGCTCTTATACCCTTACATAATATGGCTTTATACTTAAATTAAACTTGTCCATTATGAAAAAAAATTCCATTATCCCCGTCGCGCTTATTTTCATGCTTTCCCTGCAGCTTAATGCTCAGATTACACTTAACCTGAAAGCCTTCCTTGAAGGTCCGTTTAACGGATCAGTTATGAATACAGCATTGAATCCTCAGAATTTGATCCCATTGAGCCAGCCCTACATTGGTTCGCCATGGAACTATACAGGAACAGAACAGGTAAGTTCAATACCGAATGGCAATGTTGTGGATTGGGTCCTGGTTGAGCTAAGAGAAACAACCGGCGATGCCTCCACTGCTTCTCAGGATAAAATGATAAACCGGCAGGCTGCTTTTATTAAGGCAGACGGAAGTATCGTTGGAACTGACGGTAGTAGTATGATTACTTATAACGGTGCTGTTACAGGCAACCTTTATATTGTCATTTGGCATCGCAACCACCTTGCTGTCATGTCATCCGGAGTGCTGACCAACACTGGGGGCGTTTACGCCTGGGATTTCACTGACCAACTTGGCAAAGCTTATCTTGACGGACAAAAGTCAATCGGAACAAATGTATTTGGAATGGCTGGAGGAGACAGCGATGCAAATGGAATTGTCGGGCAAAGTGATAAAGATGCCCACTGGACACCAGATGCAGGTGATCAGGGCTATAAACCCGGCGACCTGAACCTTGACGCCCAGGTAAACAACAGGGACAAAGATGATGTATGGAAACCGAATATTGGTAAAACGACCAAAGTACCCTTTATTGTACCATTTGTTTGCGGCAATGATTTTATTGATTCCCGCGACGGACAAACTTATTCTTCAGTACTTATCGGCGACCAGTGCTGGATGGCTGAAAACCTGAACATAGGAACCCGCATTGATGGAATTGAAGACCAAACCGATAATGCCATTTTTGAGAAGTATTGTTACGATAATAATGAAGCAAATTGTGATACTTATGGAGGCCTTTATCAATGGAACGAGATGATGCAGTATGTAATTACTGCGGGAGTCAAAGGTATTTGCCCAACAGGATGGCATCTGCCAACCGACGGGGAGTGGACAGCGCTTACAGATGTTCTGGGAGGTGCTAGTGTTGCTGGTGGTAAAATGAAAGCTACGGGAACAATAGAAGAAGGTACGGGCTTGTGGTATGCTCCTAATAACGGAGCAACAAATGAAAGCGGTTTTACTGTGCTTCCGGGTGGTGAACGATATGATGATGGTAATTTTTATGATAAGGGTTACTACCCCTTCTTCTGGTCGTCAGAGGAGAATAATCCTGATCTTGCGTGGAGCCGGTACCTTCTCAACAGTGTTGCCACTGTGTACAGCATGAACCATGACAAAGCCTACGGTTTTAGTGTCCGTTGCATAAAAGACGCCCCACCCACCTGGAGTTGTGGAGATGTATTAATTGATGAACGCGACAGCCAAACCTACAATACCGTTGAAATAGGAACCCAATGCTGGATGGCTGAAAACTTAAATATAGGAACGATGATTCCGGGAACCATCGGGCAGAGTAATAACGCTGTAATCGAAAAGTATTGCTACAATAACGATCCGGCCATGTGCGATGTATTTGGCGGATTGTATCATTGGGCAGAATTAACTGGCTGGTGGAATCCTGGCGATATATGCCCTTTAGGATGGCATGTTCCATCATTGGATCAATGGAATGTATTGGTAAATCATTTGGGTGGAACCGAAGTAGCAGGTGGCAAATTGAAAGAAGCAGGAACTGCGCATTGGAACGAACCAAATACAGGTGCAACAAATGAAAGCGGGTTTACCGCGCTTTCAGGTGGCTATTATGAAAATGGCACCTTCCTGCAAATGGGTAACTATAGTCAGTGGTGGACTTCCGGGGATTTATGGACATGGTATGCCACTTATTTTGAGGCTGCTTATAATAATGACAATATCCCCAGCAATTACATTGCTCAGCATTATGGCTTTAGTGCCCGATGCGTTAAAGATTAAAAACAACCAGCCCACAAGTACTAACTCTGCGGGCTGGTTGTTTATTCTTAATTAATACAGCCTGATTAAATTTTGTTTATCCCTTTACGGGGAAAAGATCAATGTTTGTCTCTTTTCTTCTATTGAAATGTATGCCCTAACGGTCAAATTCTATTTCTCTTTATATTTTTCACAAGCTTTTTAACCTGATCCAAAATATTTTTCTTATGATCCTGGTAAATCAATTAGCCCGCAGGGCTTCAAGATCAATAGAATTAAGATTATAGTGACACCCGTTTGCCCGTCAGGGCATTAACATGGGAAAAGTAAAAAAGAGCAATTACCTTTAACAATTGATCCCCTTAAGGGGAAAAAGGTCAATGTTTTGATTTCGCCTTCTCGTTTCATACATCTTCTCCTTTCCCCGGAAGGTACAGTAAACGAACACATTTTAGGTGATCACGAGAGTCACACCGAGAGCCGTAAGAGAAGGCAGATGCCTCTGGGCAAAGTTTATAATTTCATCTTTTTTCTTATGCCTGCATTTCCCTTTCTATAATTGCATCAACTGATTCTTACCGAAAATGATTGTCCTTAAAACCCTTGGTTGCTTAAATAATGTTAATCATTGTTGTCCGATTAAATTTAGAGATTCTTCGCTAACGCTCAGAATGACAATGACGTAGATGTTTTGTGGGAAGGGGCTTGCAGGCGGCTGAGCCGCCTGCAAGCCCCCTTCCTATAATTCAACACTTTGTCATTCTGAACGGAACGAAGTGAAGTGAAGAATCTCAAGTCTATTATTTCATTTTCATCGGACAACAATGATTGTTAGTTTTATACAATCCAATCCAAATAGTTCTCAGGATTAATAACTTCAAAACTACTATTAGGATAGGCTTTTATCCAGGCAGAGGGTATTTTTGATTTCTTACGGCTACCCCACTTTATTTCATAAGCATACAAGTTTCCACCACGTTCTTCAATCCAGTCAATTTCCTGCTGCTGATATGTTCTCCAGAAATAATTATGAACCAGCATTTCATGGTATTGCTGGTGCTTAATCCTCTCCGAAAACAAATAATTTTCCCATAATTCCCCGATATCATTTCGCAGGGGTAAAGAATTAAAATTTGTTGTCAACACATTTAATATACCATTGTCATAAAAGTACCATCGGCTTGTTTTGGTGATTTCATTCCGGAGGTTTCTGCTGAAACCAGGTATTTTGTAAATCACAAATACTTTTGAAAGTAAATCGAGGTAGCGTTCAACCGTATTCCGGCTCAACCCCAGCCGGCTCCCCAACTCCTCAAGCGAAACTTCTTTACCAACCTGAAAAGCTATTAAACGAAGAAGATTCAGCATTTTATCTGAATTCCTTACCCCGTCAAATTCCAGAATATCCTTTAACAGGTAGGAACTTACTATTTCGCTGAGATAGGCTGCTTTTTCATGGTTACTTTCCAGGGCGACAACTTCAGGATAAGAGCCGTAAATAAGGCTTTCTTCGAGATTTGCTTTGGTTTGAACCAGGTTTTCGATTGTTGAAAGCTCCATTTGAGCGAAAGGATACAAATAAAAGGAGTACTTTCTTCCGGTCAGAGGTTCGCCCAATTTGTTTGTCATATCAAAAACAGACGAACCCGTTACAATAATTTTGATGCCTTCAATGCTGTCAACCATCAGCTTTAAAGACAGTCCGATTTCAGGTATCTTTTGCGCTTCATCTATGATCAGTAGCTTATTTGTACCAAGCAGTCTTTTATAATTTGCGACTGTCCGCTCATTCAATACTGCTTTAGTTGAAATTTCTTCACCATTCAGAAATATAAATGGTTCTGTTATATGACTTTCAGATAAGTTTTTGAGAAAAAGCGTTTTACCAACCCGTCTTGCTCCTAATATGACCAAAACTTTATTAGGTTGTAACTTGTTCAGCAAAACCTCGCGTATTGCTCTGTTTATATACGTTTTCATCAGGATAATTTTGAAACAAAATTAATAAATATCTTCAATATACTGAAGGAATTTAATATAATTGCTTCAGTGAATTAGAGGAATTTCAATAATACATCCTTGCATCAATTCTGGACTTGGTTGTAATCTGCGCTCAGGAATGGATGGGTGTTAATATAAAGTCCTGCTTTAAAATTACATAAATTACTTTTGTATAACCGCCTGTTGTAGTCAGTAGCAAAACATTGGCAATACAAAGAAATGCGAGTACATGAATGATGAAAATTTTAGGTTAACCAGTGAACCGTTTTGATGGTCATGGAATAACAACAAAAAAAAGTATAGATTTCCTTTTTGATTCTTTTTGCCGGAGGAACTAATTGCATGTCATAAATTTATTTCAACCTCTCGCCTCATCGTTAATATAAAACATAATACCGTTTGTCCATCAAAGTCAACCTTTGATAAATCTCCTGTATAAATATTTGTTTCTGAATATTATCTTTGTGCAAATGAAAAATTACAGCGCCATAGTTATTGATGACGAGCGAAATGTGAGGGAGGCATTGTCCATATCCCTCCGACAAAACTGTCCCGACATTTTTATTAGTGGCGCTGCGGCTTCGGCAGAACAAGGAAGGGAATTGCTGAGAACGAATGAGGTTGACATCATCTTTTTAGACATTTCGATGCCCCGCGAAAATGGTTTTGAATTCCTGAATTCAATTGATAAGCAGAATTACTGTATCATCTTCACGACTGCTTATGAAGAATATGCACTGAAAGCCATAAAAGCAAATGCCATTGACTATTTGCTGAAACCCATCAATCCTGAGGAACTTAAGGAATCGGTTCAAAAAGCGATTGCACATCTGGAACTCAGGCACCACAAACCCGAAATGCAGCAGGCTTATGCTGAGTCGTTAGGGAACCTGACTGAGCAGGTACAATCGGGCAGCAACCTGATAAAAAAAATTACTGTAGCCGAACAATTCGGTTTCAAAGTGATAGATGTTGCCGACATAAAATACCTTGAAGCGGATACCCAATACACCATTCTTTTTCTGAAAGGACCAGAACAAATTGTGTCGAGCAAATCCATTGGAGAGTTTGAGAAAATCCTTACCAACCCTGAATTTTTCCGCATCCATAAATCCATTATCATCAACCTGAATTACCTGAAGGAGTTTTCGAGCTACCAGGGAAACTATGCGGTGTTGCAGGATAAATCAAAGTTGCTGATCTCGCGAAGGCGGCTGAATGAGTTTAAGGAAAAAGTAAGGGAGTTTTCAAGGCTGGTAAGTTGATCCGGATAATTTTTTACCACGACAGGCAGCTATTACACATAGTATTTCACATAGTGATGCGACTTCAGATGAAATAGCTTTGAGGGATAAAACCTATGTGCTGACTATGATCCTATTATTGTTTATGTTAAAAAACACAATCGAAAATATAATAATAGCTTTGTGGGGTAAAATTCGATAATAAGTATATCCATCTAAGAATTTACTTGATGTTTAAACGGTATTTGAAGGTGATGAGGTATCTTTTCTTTTTGATGCTTCTGCTTGTTAAATCAGGGTTTTGCAGGAGATAATCCTTATATCCGGCATTACGGTATTTCGGATGGTTTGCTTACCAATACCATATATCATATTTCGCAGGATAAAGAAGGATTTTTATGGTTTTCGACTGATGCCGGAGTGGTAAAATACAACGGTACGGCGTTCTCCACTTTCAGAAAACGTGACGGACTTACCGATAAAGAAATTCTATGGACAAAAGAAGATTCGCAGGGAAGGATTTGGATTTCCTCTTTCAAGGGGAATATCCATTTTTATTACAAAAATAAAATTTACAACCAGGAAAACACCGATTATCTGCGTGAGATTGACAGCAAAGAATTCATCATCGGATTTTATGAAGACAATGACAAAACCATTTTCCTTTACACGGTTTATGGACATATTTACAGTCTGAATACAAAAAACGAAGTTAAAAAATGGCAACTTCCGATTAAAGAAAGGCTTTATTACATTTCAACCACTTCCGACAACAAGATGCTTGTGGTGAAGGGAAATGGAATATTTATGTCGGACGGTTTAAATGCCGACCTGAAGTTATTCAAACCCATTGACATTATCAATGTTTATCCTGCCGATAGCCAGGTTTACTGCGTAATAACAAACAACTATGAATTATTAAAATTCAGGCAGGAAAAACTTTTGGCTACCTATAACAATCCATTATTTAACCATAATCTGATCACCGTTCTACCGGATAATACAGGACTATTATGGGTTGGAAACTTCGACAGGGGCGTATATTGCCTGAAAGATAATCAGGTACTCTTCAATATTCCGGTCATTCAGCCTCAAATGATATTCGAGGACAGGGGCAACAATATCTGGATCACTTCGATGAAAGAGGCGATAGTGAAAATACATCCCGGATTTACCTCAATCCAACAGTTCTCTCCGTCATTCTTCGGTGATAATGGAATTTCAGCCGTCTGCCAAAAAGGTTCAGAAGACGTGTGGATAGCAAGTGCAAATACGATTTTCTACTATCATAAAGGCAAAATCCAAACATTTTATCAGGGCGACAGGAATTTTTTCATAGATATACTTGTTGCTTTCAACAATGAATTGTGGTTCGGGAAAAAGAGCGATGCGTTTTATGCCATTAAACCAAATCCAAAAAGCCCTGCAGGAGACAATTATGGGGAAATTTCAGCAAAACCAAAATTGATCAATCCATTTATCAAAGGTTTTTCGATGAGCAGCAACCTTGATGAGATTTGCATTCAGCAAATTAACGACTTGTATGTTTACCGAACCGATGCACCTTTGGCTACCCTGATATCTGCAAACGAAAGGGTGTACTCAACCCATTACAACCCGGATCATCAACTTATAATCAGTTCGATTAGTGGAATTTCGCGGTGGATGAACGATACCCTAACCCCTTTTGATGAACTTAATCAATTCGATGGAAAGAAGATGGATGACCATCTGGTTATCAATGACACTTTGGAAGTTTTTAACATCGAAGGAGACAGCTTGTGGTTGTTAGCTGATCACAATTTTTATAACCTCACCTCAGGCATATCTTATCCCATCCGGCTTCCGATAGTAAAACTGTTGTACCATGAGCCTTTCCTTTACTTTACCACAACTAATAAAATTTACAGGTTAATGATCCCGGCCGATTTTTCGGTGAACTCAAAAACAGACCTGCAACCTATTGACATCCGGTTCAACAGCATCCATGACGCACTGTTTCAAAACGACACTTTGTTTATCGCCTCTGAAGACGGGTTGACATTGATTTCACCCAACGACTTCAGCAAGTTCAGCAGCAAAATAATTTCACCCTACTTTACAAATATCCAGGCAAAAGAAATGAAGCTCGATTTTGAAGAGGGTAAAGAAATTGTTTTGAGAGGCAATAACGACCTCCATATTGATTTTGATGCGATCAATTACTCCGAATCGCCGATAATTTATTCCTACAAATTAGAGGGGCTGGAAGTTAACTGGAATACAGGTCAGGAAATTTCTGTTGTCTATAAAAATCTTTCTCCGGGAATTTACACTTTTAAGCTCAGGGCACGATCATTTTCAACCGACTGGAGCAAACCCATTCATCTTGTCGTCCGAATTCAACCTGCTTTCTATCAGCGAACCGTATTTATCATCCGCATGCATCGTCATGATGCTGGCGCTGATGCACTTTGTTTCACGTCGCTATATCCGGCGGCTGAAGAAGAGTCAGGAACTCAAAACCAAACTCATCACCTACGAGCAAAAAGCGCTTCAGTCAATGATGAACCCCCATTTCATTTTCAATTCATTGGGATCAATCCAAAACTATTTGTTGCAAAACAAAGCCAATGAAGCCAGTTTGTATCTAAGCCAGTTTGCGCGATTGATAAGGCAAAACCTGAATTCAGCGAATTCCACCTATATTTCCATTGAGGACGAAACCGACAGACTGATGAACTATTTAAGCCTTGAAAAACTAAGGCTGGATGACAAATTCGACTTTCAGATAATGGTAGCTCCCGACATCCTTACCGATGAAGTACTGATCCCCTCCATGATCATTCAACCGTTTGTTGAAAACGCTGTGTGGCATGGAATATCACCCATGAATGAAAAGGGGAAAATAATTATTTCGTTCAAAAGAGAAACAGAAGATACATTAATGATCAGTATTGAAGACAATGGAGTCGGAATGAAACAATCGTCACAATATTTCAGCAAAAATAACCATATCAGCATAGGCATGGAAACCACCCAAAAAAGGCTTAACCTGATCTGTAAACAACAAAAACTCAAATTTGAACTCGAATTCAGCGAGGTTCTGCCTGGAAACCCTTCACCCGGCACACGAATAAGTTTTATCATTCCTGTGAAATGTGACAATGATTTTTCCTGATTGATAACCTGACAAAACTTTGTTTCTACCATTTCTTACCTCAAATAACCCTTTCCTGTATTGACTATGAAATTTGCACTTCAGCGAAATACTTTTGTACTTTCTGAAAAAAGGCAAATAATAATTCAAATCATAGACTATGAAAAATCTGTTTACCCTTAGCAACCCCGGATTGGCAACCGTAAAAAAAACACTTGTCGTTCTGAGCTTTTTCCTGATCGCTTTAAACATTCTGAAACCGAATGTTTTAGTTGCTCAGACTTGTTGTCCTGAATTTATTTTAAAAGATGCAATAGAAATTTGTCCCCCACAGGGTGCCTGCGGAAGCGATGGTACTGCCGGCGAACACTCTGTTGCAGCATGTAAATTAAGCACTCATCTTTACACAGTTTACCCCAATGACCCGACATATACTTACACCTGGACTGTAAGTGGTGGAACACCAACAATGTTTACGGGCAATCCCAATGTCATTTTATGGGGATCAGGAAGCACAGGTTTTATAAAAGTCGTGATCAGCAATCTTGCTGCAGGAGGGAATTGTATTGATTCTGTTTCGATGCAGGTTTGCCTGATTGACAGTCCGCAGGCGGACTTTACCCTGTCAACCGACACGGTTTGTCAGAACACGGCATTTACCATTACCAACA
Source organism: uncultured Bacteroidales bacterium (assembly GCA_963840975.1). Lineage (GTDB taxonomy): Bacteria > Bacteroidota > Bacteroidia > Bacteroidales > JAADJA01 > JAADJA01. Next base: position 9,323 of record CAWJBC010000015.1, read on the forward strand.
CATCGTTGGGTGGCAGTGTATATTCGTGGGATTTTGGCGATGGAAACACTTACACCGGCGCCACACCTCCACCCTACTCATATAGTTCGCCCGGGACATACACCATAACTCTTAAAGTTACCGATATGGGAGCCGGGCAGATTGTTGTTACCGGTCAACCACCCCGAGAAACCCTGGTTCCATGCGGATGTACAGATACCATTTCAAAAACGATAGTTGTACTTCCCGGACAGGGACCCGTCATTGAAACCGACTGCTGTTACGGAACGGTTTGTCCGGGTGATACTTCATCCATGTGTACCCCATTAGTGTGCAGCACATATATTTGGACAGTTACCAACGGCGCCATCATTTCCGGAGCAGGAACCAATTGTATTCAGGTAAAATGGAACAATGTATATTCCGGTCCTACCACTGTCAGCCTTGAAGTACCCGGATGCGGTTCAGCTCCCTGCGCAGGGATTACAACACTTGACGTTCCGGTATTGTATCCCAATCTTCCAATAGCAGGGCCAACAACCTTATGCGTTGGCGCATCAGGAAGCTACTCTTTGCCAACTTTACCCGGCACTTATTACAACTGGACGGTAACCGGAGGAGGTTATTCATTCAACCAGGTTGACAGAAACTCCCCGCTCGTCAATGTTTCATTCCTCACACAGGGAATCTTTTGGGTAAAATGTGATTACAACAATCCATTGGCAGGCTGCAATGGTGTTGATTCTATACAGGTGAATGTTTTGCCTGCTTATTCAATTTTTGGTGATGAAAAAGTGTGTGAGGCAAGCATGCCGACCTATTTTGGCAATGTGGGACCTGCCAACTGGACAATTACACCGTCCGGTCCTACTTTTACGGGTAACGGCACATCATCAATTGTTGTAACATGGACTCCGGGCACTTACTTAATCAAGGCTGCACCCATTAATGCAGCAGCATTTTGTAATGATACCGCTGTAAAAAAAGTTGAGGTGATTGCCTTACCAATCCTGAATAATATTATTGGTCCCGACAGCATTTGTCCCGGAAAGAATTTAACTTACAGCATCTCATCCAATGTCACAGGTTCTCCGTATGTATGGACAATAACGGGCGGTACGATATTATCTCAAATGGGCGCTGATAAAGATTCTATTGTTGTTAAATTCAATGGAACCGGAACCTGGGTACTCAATGTTTACCAGGAAATAGAAATTACTCCCGGAGTTTTTTGTCAGTCTTTACCGGTAACAAAAACTGTCCAGCCATTTCTGTTGCCAAACATATCAGGACCGGTTAACGTGTGCGTTGACAATGTTGAAACATATTTTGCAGGGAGTTCCAATTTATCAGGCAATTTTCAATGGTCAATATCTCCATCCAGCCAGGGAACCATCCAAACCGGACAGGGGTCCAACACAGTTACCATTCTATGGCATGGTACTCCTACAACCGCTATTCTGTCTGTTTCCACATGTACCGGTTCAGACCAACTATTGGTCAACATTTTAAATCCTCCTGTCAAACCGGTTATCTCAGTAAACGGACCTACGGAGTATTGTTTTCCATCTATGCCAAACAATTTACAGTTGAGTGTGCCTCCGGGTTACAGTTCATACCAGTGGTATTACAATGGAATACTTTTCGGGCAAACCAGCAATACCTATCTGATTCCCAATGCTACATTTACCGGTTCCGGAAGCTATTATTTTTCAGTTGAAGTCTCAAATGGACTATGCAGCGTAACAAGTATCATCCTCATACGGATCGGAACTTGCAATGTGAACGGACAACTTCCTCCTTTTAAATGTGATTCTATATTAGATTTTAGCTGGAATCCCAATCCTGCTTGTGCAAATCAGCAGGTGACTTTCTGGACTTTACCAACCACACCAGGTTACAACTATTCATGGAACTTTGGTGATTTTTCAACTTCTTTCAAAAATCCCGCTCAACATATTTATACCAGTCCGGGAACTTACAACGTATATGTTTCAGCTTCCTTTGGAACCTGTTTTGTTGATACTTTAAAACCCGTTATCATTAATCCGCTTCCAGTTTGCAACCTGATCGCATCCGATACCATTTTTTGTCCGGGCGATTCCGTTCAGCTTACCGCTTGTTCAGGTATGTCAACTTATCAATGGTTCAAAAATGGCAATGCCATCAGCGGGGCGAATGGAATGACTTACTATGTATCAACACATGGCGAATACTGGGCGGAGATGAGCAACAATTTCGGTTGTTACAACAATTCCGACAGTCTTTATATTTATATGAATTCTCTTCCGGTTGCAAGAATTACAGGCGACAGGCATATATGCGCCCTGCCTGCAAGCACGGCTCAATTGTACCTGAATACGGTTTATAATGCAAATTACACCTATAGCTGGAGCAGTAACCCTCCGGGAGCGGTCTTTACCCCGCCGAATAGTTATTATCCGCTTGTGAGTGTTAATCTTCCTTTAGTCCTCCCGGTAATCCATGAGTTTATCGTCACGGTTACTGATATAACAACAGGCTGTCAGAACAATGATACGATTTGTGTAACATTTTTTGAAGAGCCGGTGCTGTATTTATCTCCAATTGATGCCTGCGAGGGAACACCAATAATAATAATACCTTCCATCATTGATCCTGTAAACTTCAACTATTTGTGGAGCAATGGCGCTACCACTCCGTTGATCACAGTTTCAACACCCGGATTTTATAGTTTAACAATTACAAATAAAGCGACAGGGTGTTCGGCTACGGCTAATGCAGGCTCCATTCATGCAAAGCCTGATTTGAGCCTCTTCCCGAGAGGTTGCGACAACATTTGCCTGCTCGATACTTTTAATATTTACATCCCATTGGCGCTTAACTGGCAGCCGCCATTGAATACTTACCCTTCTGCTTATCCGGTCATTAACTGGTTTTCCAACGGGAACTATGTGGGTTCGGGTGAAAACCTTGCTTACAGCCCCGGGGTAACAGGCAACTACCAGCTATCAGTTACGGTACAAAACAGCTTTGGCTGCATTGATTCTGCTGGTGTATTCTGCCTATCGGTTGATACAACAGTTACCATTATTGTTTCCACCGAAACACCTTGCGGATGTGATTCAACAATTACTTTTAATCTGGTGAATGCAAATAACGAAATGGATTTCTATCACTTCGATATGATGGACTGCCTTGACACTTTAACTTTTTGCATAAATAACCAGGAAACTTATAACCTGGTGGCAAGCAACGGAATCTTTATTCCGAATGCAATCGTTAATGGGGTTGTTAATTATCCCGGCGGAATTCCGCCATTCATGATCGGAGATAATGGCTTGTGCTGCTTTGCTTATGCCGATTCGTCGTTTGTTAAAATTTTATCTCCCGTGACCTATACTTCGGATGTGGTTTGGGATGGGAAATATTATATTGATGATAATGTGATTGTGACTGTTACCAATGGAGCTGTACTCGACATTACCACTGTAGATGTGGTTTTTGGAGAATGCGCGGGTATTGTTTTCCAGAATGGAGCCTATTTAAGGGCAACCAACTCTGTATTCCGCCCATGTAACATTGATAAAACGTGGAAAGGTCTGAAGTTTATCGGAAGTGGTGAATTTGATAACATCATTAACGAGTCAACCTTTAAAAATGCAGAAGTTGCATTGTATTTCCTTGAAAGTGCCGATGGAGTGATTTCAAACAACCTTTTCTCCAATTGCAATTATGGCGTGAGGGTCGAAGGAAACAATAACTTCAATCATCCTGTCAGCGGAAATCATTTTGTAACGGAACAGTTCTTCCCCTCATGGGATTGTACTACCAAATATCCTTTTGTGAACAATCAAAGCACATACGGCATTTATACAGCATCTTCAAGGTTGCTCGAACAGGTATCGCAAAATTTGTTTACCAATACCTGGGGTACTGCTTTCCCAAGGATGTTTGGAATTTTCCAGTTGAACGGAGGTGCATTGATAACTGATAATACCTTTACTGATATTACCTACTCGGTAGTTTTAAATTCAGCGCTCTTCCCGACAAACATTGAAAACAATAAAATTACTGTCAATGAGCCTGCCATCTATTCTCCTTCATCCATCTATATTCTTAATTGCGCCGGACCTGTTTTAGAAGTTAACAACAACAAGATTTCGAACAATACCAATCAGTTCAACAGTTATTCGGCAATTTATGCAAGTAAATCAATGAATACAAGCATAGTGAACAATGAGATAGATGGGTTCAGGTTTGGGATTATTGGTGTACTGTCACAAAACTTCCAGATCAGCAATAACGAGATCAACGACTGTGATGTGAATGGAATTTATTTCTATAGTCCCGGCAAAAACGACCGGACGTACATCACCTGCAATATGATAAAGATGAGAAACTATAACGGTACCCGTGGAATAATGGGAATTAACTTAACTCCCAACAGCGAAGTAACGAGCAACTGTGTAACCGACAGTTACACTTCATTGGATTTCAAATCCTTCACTGTAAATGCACCTCTCCCGCTGATTAGGAACAATTTCCTGTACAACTATAATCATGTTGGGATAAACGTTCAGGGTCATTCAGGGAATATAGGACTGCTGAACAGTCCGGGTATGAACACCCTGTGGAGCAACGACAATTCCTCGGTTGATATAAACAGCACCTCGAATATTACAGTTGCCGATAATTTTGGGATGTTCAATATTTCATGGCCACAGGTGCAGATCACAAGCAATAATCCATACCATTCGACTGCTTCGTGCGGACACCAGATTTTCAATATGCCATCTCAGGGTAATTTGAATATCTCCTATACCTGCGATCATTACAAACAGTTATTGGATCCTTTAACGGGAACAACCGGTCTGTATAATCTTTCGGGAAACTTTGTGGAAGTGATAAAGGAATCTCCTGACCAGTTTAACCTTGCTAATATGATTCTGGCTTCTTATGGAAACGTAGATATGAATTTGCTTAACGAAATTCTTGAAGTTTCTTCACTTTCAGAAAACGAAAAAGCATTGTTAAAATATAGTTTCTACTATAGAAATTCAGATTTCGGTAATGCCAGTCTGGAGTTGAACTTCTTCAATCCGGGCTCTCAGGATGAAGCCGACTACAAATTACTCCTGTCACTTGATTTGATTGTGGTTAACAATGGATGGGAAGCACTTTCTACCGGAAATATTTCTCAACTTGAAACAATAAAAGAAAAGGAAACTTATAACTCCAACTTTGCCGTTTCATTGTTGAATAACACTTCAACTTACAGGGATTATTTGCTCGAAGAAATCAGTTTGCCGGATGTTTTGAAAACTGCCGATATCCGCCATATTGATGAAGAAACAAGCTATATGAACATCTATCCTAACCCTGCCGGAGATAAAGTTTATGTTGAGCTTATACACAACAACGGCGAGGATTGCAAAATTCAGTTGTTCGATGTTAGCGGCAAATTGATTACAGATTACACTGCAAGCTTTGTTACCGGCGGAGTTGAATTGGATATTAAGAATCTGAAAAATGGATTCTATTTTATAACACTTACCGATTCAAGTTCCGGATTTAAGGAAAAGGGCAAAATAGTAAAGATTAAGGAGTAAATTCTTTATGAACGATGATCCCGGATTGAAAAACTTAATTATGTCAACAAAATTGGAACGACTGTGAAAAACATATCTAAATATCTTCTGCTTGTTGCGATAGTGGTAACCTTTACTTTTACTCAGCAGGCGAACTCCTTCACCGAAGTTGGAAGGGATGAAAACAAAGCAATCCATGTTATGAACCCCGTCAGTCTGTCCGGTGCAGAAAACGGAACGGAAAAACCGGTGATCGCTATGAATCCGTACGGAGAATTTGAGGAAGAGGACTATGGTGATGCGCCCGAAAATGCGGTTGGCAACTATCCGACTACAATGAGTTTTAATGGAGCACGGCATACGGTCAATCCAGCGATCTATTTAGGAAACTTTGTTGACGCTGAACCCGACGGACAACCTTCCGTTGGCGCCAATTGTGATGACAACGATTGCATTTTCCCTTCCTTCGGTGATGATGAGGATGGCGTTACTATTCCCGCTTCGGTTTCAAAAGGATCAACTGTTTCAATTACTGTTGTGGCTTCGGTCAACGGATTTTTAGATGCCTGGATGGACTTTAACATTGATGGTGACTGGGCGGATGCCGGTGAACACATTTTCACCAACACAGCTTTAACAGCAGGTTTGAACACGATGACATTTAACATACCCGCTACTGCTGCAACAGGGCAATCTTATGCCCGCTTCAGGTTCAGAGATTTCAGCGGTTCGATCAGTTTCAACGGGCTGGTCATGAATGGTGAGGTGGAGGATTATAAAGTAAATATAACTCCATCATCACCCGGAAATATTGACTTCGGTGATGCTCCTGATCCCTCTTACCCTACCTTGTTAGTTAACAATGGTGCACGACATACTATCGTTACAGGAATTTTCCTCGGAAGTAAAGTTGATGCTGAACCTGATGGACAACCAGGCGTTAATGCCAATTGCGACGATAACGATTGCTTATTTCCTTCAATGGGCGATGACGAGGAAGGAGTTATTCTTCCTGCTTCTGTTACAAAGGGAACTACAATAACAATCACCGTTTCCGCTTCAGTAAGCGGGCTACTCGATGGATGGATGGATTTTAACCTGAACGGAAGTTGGGCAGATGCCGGTGAACACATTTTCACAAATTCATCTTTAGTGGGAGGAGCAAACATCAAGTCATTCAACATTCCTGCCAATGCTGCTATCGGACAGTCGTATGTTCGGTTCAGGTTCCGAACGGTCAATGGGAACATCAGTTTCAATGGGCTGGTAGCGAATGGAGAAGTGGAAGATTATGCGGTAAGCATCCAGAATGTTGATCCCGAACTGGATTTTGGCGATGCTCCCGAAAATGCAGCTGGCAACTATCCGACTACACTGAGTTTTAATGGAGCACGGCATACAGTCAATCCGGCGATCTATTTAGGAAACTTTGTTGACGCAGAACCCGATGGACAACCCGGTTCAAATGCTGATTGTGATGACAACGATTGCATTCACCCTTCCTTCGGAGATGATGAGGATGGCGTTACTATTCCCGCTTCGGTTTCAAAAGGATCAACTGTTTCAATTACTGTTGTGGCTTCGGTCAACGGATTTTTAGATGCCTGGATGGACTTTAACATTGATGGTGACTGGGCGGATGCTGGTGAACATATTTTTACAAACACAGCTTTAACAGCAGGTTTGAACACGATGACATTTAACATACCCGCTACTGCTGCAACAGGGCAATCTTATGCCCGATTCAGGTTCAGAGATAACAGCGGTTCGATCAGTTTCAACGGGCTGGTCATGAATGGTGAGGTGGAGGATTATAAAGTAAATATAACTCCATCATCACCCGGAAATATTGACTTCGGTGATGCTCCTGATCCCTCTTACCCTACCTTGTTAGTTAACAATGGCGCACGACATACCATCGTTACGGGAATCTTCCTTGGAAGTAAAGTTGATGCTGAACCTGATGGACAACCAGGCGTTAATGCCAATTGCGACGATAACGATTGTTTGTATTCATCATCCGGTGATGATGAAGATGGAGTAATTATTCCTGGTTCTGTTTCAAAAGGCAGTTCGGTCACAATCATCGTTACAGCTTCTGTCAACGGATACCTGGATGCCTGGATGGATTTTAACATTGATGGCGACTGGGCTGATCCCGGTGAACACATTTTCACCAATACAACTTTATCATCCGGTTCAAATTCGCTTTCTTTTACAGTTCCTGCCAATGCCGTTACCGGACAATCTTACGTAAGGTTCAGGTTCCGCACTGTCAATGGGAACATTAGTTTCAATGGGCTGGTAGCGAATGGAGAAGTGGAAGATTATGCGGTAAGCATCCAGAATGTTGATCCCGAACTGGATTTTGGCGATGCTCCTGAAAATGCAGCTGGCAACTATCCGACTAGATTGAGTTTTAACGGTGCACGACATACAGTCAATCCGGCTATCTATTTAGGAAATTTTGTTGACGCTGAACCCGATGGACAACCCGGTTCAAATGCCGATTGTGATGACAACGATTGCATTCACCCTTCCTTCGGAGATGATGAGGATGGCGTTACTATTCCCGCTTCGGTTTCAAAAGGATCAATGGTTTCAATAGTTGTTGTGGCTTCTGTCAATGGATTTTTGGATGCCTGGATGGACTTTAACATTGATGGTGACTGGGCGGATGCTGGTGAACATATTTTTACAAACACAGCTTTAACAGCAGGTTTGAACACGCTGACATTTAACATACCCGCTACTGCTGCAACAGGGCAATCTTATGCCCGATTCAGGTTCAGAGATTTCAGCGGTTCGATCAGTTTCAACGGACTCGTTTCGAATGGTGAAGTGGAGGACTATTCAGTTGATATTACCCTGGCAAATATCAAAGTTGATGTGGGTGTGATAATCGGAGGAGTTGTATTGCCAGGGAACCCTGTTACGATGGATACTACCCTGAATGTAAAACAATACTTGCCGCTTACACAACCTTACAATGACAATACAGCAATATGGACCTATGCCGGAACGGAAAGCGTAGCATCAATCCCTCGAACTGACGTTGTGGATTGGATTTTACTTGAACTGAGGGAAACCACAGGTGGCGCCGCTACTGCGACTTCTTCAACAATTGTTGCCCGGCAGCCTGCATTCCTTTTGAAAGATGGCTCCGTTGTATCACTCAATGGTACTGCCCTGCCCGAATTCAACCACATTGTTTCAGCCAACCTTTATCTTGTGGTATGGCACAGAAACCATCTGGGTATCATGTCGGCAAATCCATTGAGTTTTAATGGTATTGACACTTATTCGTACGACTTCACAACCGGATCCAATCAGGCGTATGGAACAAATGCTCAAATGTTAGTCTCCCCGGGTATTTATGGAATGATACCCGGTGATGCTCTGCCTGAAGGACAAATAAACACCCTGGATAAAACGAATAAATGGAATATTCAGGCGGGAAATGCCGGTTATTTGGGAAGCGATTTTAACCTTAACGGTCAGGTTGACAATATTGATAAAAACAATGGTTGGTTGCCCTTTGACGGGAAAACGGTTTTAATTCCGTAAGGCGAGAGAGTATATGTAATATTTGGTTAGATGTAGAGTCTGTTTAAAATTCAGTGTAAAATTTAACTTTTACATTTTGCCACTAAGTCACCAGGACCCGAAGAGTACACAAAGTGCGGAAAATGAATAATTTCTTAGTGAAACTCAGTGTTATAACTTTTTATTTCACTGAGAACCACAGAGGGTTTCTCTGAGGTTCACAGAGAAAATTTGGTTTATTTTAATTTAAAGTTTTACCTCCGTGCTGCTCTGTGACTTCTCTGTGCAACTCCATGTTACAAATCAAGGGTTTAGCATTTTTAAACAGTCTCTGAAACCGAAAATAAAAATCTGGTCAGATCGGTCAATTTTACCAAGGCTGGGCAAACATGTTTATAGATAAAAACAATTTGCTTGTTTTAAATACAGCAACTTAATTGTTGCATTACCTCAATTGTAGATGTGCGTTTTGCACAATGATTTCACTGGGTTCCTCCTATTTCCAAAATGCCAGTACTTTTCAAAAAGGACCTCACTGATTTGACCACATTATTCCGTCCGGATATTATAAACCCCTTTAATAATTACTTTTCCGGTAACCACATTGCCGGTAATTTCAGAAAAGCCATGAGATGTTCTGCCTACATTTATTTTTTCCATTCTAACGTAATAGGCTTCGTTATCGGATTTCTCAAGAATTAGGATAACATTGTCCTTTCCTGATTTTAAGATGGCATCATCGGGCAGGGCGTTCGCTTCCGTCTGATCCACAATTATCACCGCTTCGATGTAAGTCCGGTTAATGAAATTCAATTTTTGTTCATCATTGATTTTTGCAAGGCAGGGTATCGTCATTGATTCGGGATCAATTGCTTTACCAATTGCTGTAAGTGTTGCGGTATGAACCAAAGCGGTCTGCCCCGCCGAACCAAACAGTACCGGCTGTCCGGCAGATAATCTGAATACATCCTTCTCAAAAACAGCAAGCTGAATTTGTAATTGTTCGGCATCCACAATTTCGGCAAGGAAAAGTTGTTTTTCGATGAATTGCCCCAATATCATGTTTTGCCTGGTGATATAACCATTGATGGGTGAAATGATGTGGAAAACAGAGAATAATTCGCCGGCTTCTATCTTCGATACATTGAGGTGAAGAAGTTCCAATTGAAGTTTTAACGATTGGTATTTCGACCGGATCATCTTGTACTCGCTTTCTAAGGCAATAAAATCTTTTTCAGCACCTATTTTTTCATCAAACAGGGCTTTGCTTCTTTCATAGTCCAATCTTATCCGGTTAAGCAAAGCCGCTGTTTCATTGAATTCCTGTTGTATTTCAATCAGTTCAATAGATGAGAGCAAACACACCGTTTGACCTTTTTTTACATAATCGCCCAACTTGCATTGGATAGACTGAATTTGCCCTGAAACGGGCGCGCTCACCTGCGCAATTCCATTCGCCGGAGCGGTTATGTATCCATTGCACCTCACCTCATCACTGAAATTCCGCAAGGTCACTTCGCCAATCTTCATGCTGTCGGCTTCAAACTGTTCTTTGGTAATCCTGATCAGCGAACTGGATTCTTCGGTAGCATCTTCACCGCTATTTGATGAGTTCCCACATCCAATTGCAATGGAAGCGAGCACTATAAATAACACAATTTTACCATTAGATATTTTCATGATTTTCTCTTGTTTATTTTGTTAGATAATTGATTTCCAGGGCTACCTGGTTGTATTTTGCGATGTTATCAAAGTAGGTTTCAGTCAGAGCCATTGCATTTTCAACGCTCATGGCAAATTGAAAAAAATCAATTTCACCCACCGAAAAACTTCTGTATGCCGTGCGGAGGATCTCCTCACTCAGTTGCCTGCCTGATGATTGATAATAGTCAATTGATCCGCTGTATTTCATCAATTCGCTATTAAGCGCCTCATATTTTGCTTTCAGGAGAGTAATGGCATTGGATTGCAGGTTATCCATAATATCAACGGCAATTTTTCCGGCTTTGATTTTTGAACTTTGTTCGGCAAAAAAGAGCGGAACCGCTAACCCAACCTGAAAACCCTGATAATTCTTTGCTCCTGAATAAGCGTTAGTTCCATTGAAATAGCCCAAACCAATATCAGGGAACAGCCTGTTTCGTTCCACCCGGAGAAGGGCATCCTGGTATTCCTTCTGCATTTTCATCAACTGAATACCTGGTAACGTTTCGGGATTAATTTCCCCAACCGGAATCAAACTCAAATCCTGAAAGGAAATTGAAAAGGCTGAGTCATATTGAATCACGGCTCTTAGTTTTTGATATGCCAGATCAAGGTCAAGGTTTATCTGCTTGAATGTCACTGACAGTTGTTGTTGTTTGGCTTTTGCATTGAGCACATCAAGCTGACTTAACGCTCCTTTACTGAATGCGAATTCCACACTTTTGGTAATATCATTGTACAGGCTATCCAAACCGTGGTAAATCTTTTGCTTATTTAGAAGGTAAATGATCTCATAATAAGCCTGCGAAACATCCCTGGCAAGTATCCGTTGCACCATCAGCAATTCGGTACCGGCAATGGTCACAGCAATTCCGTTGACTTTGTGCTGAGCCATATACTGGGTAGGGAAATTAAAACTCTGTTCCACCCCCAGTACTTTCAAAGGATAGCCATTCTCGGCAATATTATTTTGGTCATAACTGTAATACAACAATGTTTTGTCAATGGTAAATGCGGAAGATTTCAGGGCTTTGCTTTGATCAACTTTTAAAGCTACCGCCCCAAGCTCTTTGTTGTTTTTCATGGCAAGCCGGATTGCATCATCAAGGCTGAGTTCCCGGTTTTGTCCAAAGGATATAACTGTTGAACCCAACAAGACGATTAAAAGGAGTGTCGTTTTGGAGTTTCGTATAAACCTTAACGGAAAAAACCGAATACCTTTGACATTATAAAAAATCTCAAACAACAGCGGCAATGCGATCATAGTGAGCATGGTGGAAGTGATGAGTCCGCCAATAACAACGGTTGCCAGGGGGCGTTGAACTTCGGCGCCAGCCCCAATGGAAACAGCCATCGGCAGAAAACCCAGTGCGGCAGCGGCAGCGGTAAGAATTACCGGACGCAGCCGGTTGCGGGTTCCGGTTAGAATAAGTTCGCGCATGTTGGTCATGCCTTCGTGTTTTAATTCTTTCAAATGCTCGATCAATACAATTCCATTGAGCACAGCTATGCCGAAAAGCGCAATGAAGCCGATGCCTGCCGATACACTGAAAGGCATATCCCTTAGCCAAAGGGCAAAAACACCCCCCACCGTTGCCAATGGCACCGCTGTGAAAATCATTACTGCATCTTTAAAAGATTTGAAGGCGAAATGAAGGAATATAAAAATCAGCAACAAGGCAACCGGAACAGCTAATAACAGGCGATTGGTTGCACTGCGCAAATTTTCGAACTGACCTCCATAAGCTATATAATTTCCCGCTTCGAGTTTTATGTTTTTACTGATCTTTGCCTGGATATCTTCCACAACCGATTGAAGATCGCGGTTCCTGACGTTCACACTCACAACCACCCGGCGATGGGTATTATCACGCGAAATTTTTGCCGGTCCCTCGGTAAAAGTAATTTCGGCTAATTCATTCAGCGGAATTTGTTCGCCGTTTGGCAACGGAACCTGGAGGTAACGGATGTTATCAATATCCTGCCTGTATTGCTGGTGCAACCTGACGACCATATCAAATCGCTTCTCCCCTTCAAACACGCTTCCGGTAACCTCTCCTCCAAACGCCATTGAAAGATAGTTGTTGAGTGTAAGGATATCAAGTCCGTAGTAAGCTATTTTATCCCGATTATAACTTACATTCATCTGAGGTAATCCTGAAGTTTTTTCGAGAATAATATCGGCAGCTCCGGGAACTTCTTCAATCAGTTTTTTTATTTCGCTGGCTTTTTGGTTCAAATAATTAAGGTCCTCGCCAAAAATTTTAACGGCAATATCCGACCTGACACCTGTGATCAATTCGTTGAATCGCATTTCGATAGGTTGGGTGAATTCGTATTCAATACCCGGGATGATGGATAAAGCCTCCTTAAATTTATCAGCCAACTCTTCTTTGCTATTTGCTGAAATCCATTCTTTTCGGGGTTTAAGTTTTATAATCATATCTATTTCTTCCATTGACATTGGATCGGTAGGAACTTCTGCAGCACCAATACGGCATACTATCTGATCTATTTCAGGAAAGGAATGGATGAGAATATTTTCCATACGGGTGGTCATCTCAACTGTTTTCGAGAGTGAAGTCCCTGTTTTTAATACAGGTTGTATCACGAAATCGCCTTCATCCAAAGTCGGGACAAACTCACCGCCCATCTTTGAAAAGAGAATTCCTGTAAAGACCAGTGACGCCAGCGCCATACCCAAAATAATCTTTTTGTGATTGCACGACCATGCTATTACAGGTGTATAAGAGCGGTAAGCCAGGTTCATGATCCACCTGGATAAATTTCTTTTTTTCTCCTTTTCGGGCTTCAGAAACAGGGAAGCTGCTACCGGAAGCCAGGTTAAACCTAATATCATGGCACCGATGATGGCAAAACTGAATGATAAAGCCATAGGACGGAACATTTTCCCTTCAACACTGGTAAGCGACAGGATAGGGATAAAAACGATCAGGATAATAATTTGACCGAATACCGCAGAACTCATCATTTGCGAAGCGCCTTTGAATGTTATTTTATCCAGCAAAGCCTGCCTGTTATCTCCTGATAACCTTTCAAAATCATCTTTTCGGGCTGTAATCCGAATGGCAATAAACTCTACGATAATTACAGCGCCATCAATTATGATCCCAAAGTCCAGTGCACCCAGGCTCATCAGGTTAGCATCAATTCCGAAAATATACATCATGGATATGGTGAAGAGCAACGCAAGCGGGATCATGGATGCGATAACAAGAGCTGAACGCACATTTCCCAACAGAACAATCACGATCAGGATGACGATCAGACAGCCCAAAACAAGGTTCTCGACAACCGTAAAGGAGGTTCTTGAGATCAACTCACTGCGTTCGAGTATGGGATTGATAAAAACACCCTCCGGCAGGTTTTTTTGCACCAGGGCAACACGGGCCTTCACCTCGTTGATTACCAGCTTTGAATTGGCATTTTTCAGCATCATCACCTGACCCAATACTTTTTCGCCTTGTCCGTTGGCTGTGATGGCGCCAAAACGGTTGGCATAACCGAAATGCACTTCAGCCACGTTTTTAATCAATACAGGGATGCCTCCATTACTCTTTACGACAATATTTTCAATATCTTCAAGTGATTTCACCTGACCGTCGCCCCGGATAAAATAACTCTGATTTGTCTTTTCGATATAAGCACCGCCTGAGATGCTGTTGTTTGATTCAAGTGCATCAAAAACTTCCTTCATGGTAATATTCAGGCTGCGCAGGCGCATCGGATCAACAGCGATTTCGTATTGTTTTAGATACCCGCCCCAACTGTTCACCTCTACCACACCTTTAATCCCGGATAATTGTCGTTTTACAATCCAGTCCTGAATGGTTCTTAATTCCATAGCAGAATATCGCCCTTCATAGCCAGGTTTAACATCGAGAATGTACTGGTATATTTCACCCAAACCGGTGGTAATTGGACCCATTTCAGGAGTGCCGAAACCTTCTGGAATATTTGCGGAGGCAGCTTTGATTTTTTCGGCTATCAATTGCCTGGGTAAATAAGTGCCTAACTGATCTTCAAAGACTATGGTTACTACCGATAAACCGAATTTGGATATGGATCTGATCTCAACAACCCCCGGCAGGTTTGCCATTTCCAATTCCACCGGAGCCGTAATGAACTGCTCGATTTCCTGGGTTGACAAGTTACCCGAAGTAGTGATTACCTGAACCTGGTTGTTTGTAATGTCGGGCACCGCCCCAACCGGGATTCGCAGAATAGCGAATACGCCAAATGCAGCTATAGTCAATGTAAAGAGAATAACTATCAGCTTATTTTGGATACTGAAATTAATAATTTTTTCTAACATAAAAGACCCCCTGTTTTCTTCAAAACGGTTATGTTCAGCAAATATAATATGTAGCACTTATTCCGGGGGATATTTCAATTATTTTTTATTACCACATTTCAACAATGGGAGGTTACTTTAGAGAAAGGGCCAGGCTTAGTTTGCCAATAGTAAATAAAAAATGAAGTTGATTTATCCTCTGACTCCAGATTCCGAATTTAACACAATTGCTGAAACAGGCTCAAATGATTTTTGCAAAAAAAAGAGATGACCATCCCCGCCATGATCGGGAATGGTCATCCTGCAAAATTCAAAGGAGTTTTCTATTCCTTCGACTTCAAAAGGAGAATTTCGTTGGCAATCACTTCCGTGATATAATGCTTATTGCCGTCCTTATCATCCCAGTTGCGTGATGTAAGTTTGCCTTCTACTACAACTTCGCAGCCTTTCTTTAAAAGTTTTTCGACAACTTTGGCAGTTCCGTTCCAGGCAACGATATTGTGCCATTGGGTTTCGGTAACTTTTTCGCCATTGTCCTTTTTGTACGATTCGCTTGTGGCGATTGAAAATCTGGCTTTTGTTTTTCCACCATCAAAAGTTTTAACTTCGGGATCATTTCCCAGGTGTCCGATGAGTTGTACTCTGTTTCTTAGTGCGTTCATGATTGATAAAATTTAATTGTTAATGAATAATTTAGTTTTATTTGTTCGATGTTTGAAGTTCGATGTTTGAAGTCGGATTTCAAACAATGATTTGATTTATTTGAATTTATATCCCTTGTGATCTGACGACTTAAGGTATTGCATTAATCCGTGAATCATTTTACTGATAGCCATTGCCAGATCATAAAGTTTAAAAAGTTCTGTTTCAGAAATTAATTCCTGATCCAGTGCTCTGTAGAGTTGCGATCTTAATTCGGCGCTCGAACCTTTTGCAATTGAAAGAAATTGAATAAATTCTTTGTTTCCCCCGCGCTCATAGCCCTCGGCTATATTATCCATGATGGAACCTGCCGATTTTCTGATTTGCCACACCAGTGAAAGATCGCTTTTGAATTCTTTCTTATTAATAATTGAATAAATTTCTTTTGATAATTCCCGGCTCTTTTCCCAGGCGTTGATGTTTTCAAATCTTTCTATTGTTGCCATTTTTTCTTTTTTAACTTCGAACCTCAAACTTTGAACTTCGAACTGATTTGTTGATGACGCAAAATTACCCCCACCGCTCCACCTGATTCGGTTATTAAACATTTGTATTCGTTTAACATTCGTTTGTAAGCGTGTGCAAATGGGTAAACTCGATTATTTTGTTGATTTACAATAAATATTTTATAATTTTGGGGTAGTAATTGTGGGTGCGGTTATAAACGAGTTACCAAACATTTAAAATGACACGAATTATACTAACATTAATGATAATTACTTTTTCTCTAGATTCTTTTAGTCAAGGAGCAAACTGTAATTGTGACCAGATAGAAATCAATCCTGAGAATCAATATAAATGCGACACAATTATTTTTGAAAATAGGGCTATGCTTTATTGGCAATGGAACTGTGATTCTGCATGGTTGACATTTGAGAACACAAAAAAACTTATTCTTAAGTCGTGCAACGAAATGAATGTTTATGAGTGTAATAGAACAGGTTTAAACTTCTTAAAAGAGTATCCGAACTATTTACTTTTCCAATACAAATGGATTTCTGGGTGCTGTACACCTCCAGACTTAATATTTTTAAATAAAGAAAATGGAAATGAATTAAAACGAATTAGCAATTCTCAGTTCATTTGGGGTGACATTGATGAAAATTATGCTTTATACTTTTCTGACACGACTTATACTAAACTGATATATTTAGACAACAATACAGATAAAGAATACTTTTTTCAATTTGACAATGAGCAGGTTAATAAATCAGTGACTAAAAATCAGGTACTGCAATTGACAGACCTTTTTAAGCACTTCAAGAAAGATGATAATTTCTTCGTATTTGACTTCATGTCAAGTAATGGTAATTTTGAACAAATAAGAATTGAAATTAAATAAAAACGTTTGGTAACAATATATAAAAATAATAGCCGGTTCAGTAGTAATATCAAGGGTTGTAACCCACTTCAACTTTCATGTAACTTGACAGGAAAGTGCCACACAATCGGCTACTATTCTTATACGAACCGTTAGTAAATATAATATAGTCACATGAATATTGGACTAATATTCCCAAACAAGGATAGAAAAGACAAAACCGTTCATTTGGGATTGGGGTATCTTGCTTCATATGCAATGAAAAATCACAATGATTTAGAGTTTACTATTCTCGATACTCGAGTGGCAACTAAAAGAGAGCTGAAAGAATTTAAAAGTTCAAACTTTGATTTAATTGGAATTACAGTTTTATCGCCTGTTTATTATGAAGTAATAGATATTGTTAATGAAATTAAGAATCAGAACCCTAAAACTCCAATTTGTCTGGGTGGTCCATATGTAACAACAATTTTGGAGGAAATATTCGATGAATTGAATATTGAATTTGCGGTATATGGAGAGGGGGAGATTACATTTTCAGAATTAATTTCATTTTTTAAAAATGAAAAAGATATTTCATTGATAGATGGATTAATGTATCGGTCTGGAAACAGGATAATAAGAAATAAGCCAAGAAAACAAATTCAGAATTTAGATATTATACCTTTTCCTGCATATGATCTTTTTAAAATGAAAAGATATCCAATGCATAGAATTACAACAACAAGGGGTTGTCCATACAAATGTGTTTTTTGTAACTCAACATCAATTTGGGATTGGAATTGGAGAAAAAGAAGTGTAGATAATATCATTGAAGAAATCCAATTTTTGTTAAAAAAATACGGCAGGAAAGTGTTTTTTTTCAATGACAACACATTTAATGTTGATTTAGAAAGAGTTAAATTATTTTGCAATAAGCTAATTGAGAACAAGATTAATATTATTTGGAGCACTCCAATAAAAGTTGAAATTATAACTCAAGAAGTTGCCGATTTAATGAAATTAGCAGGATGTTATAATGTTGGAATAGGTATTGAATCAGCAAATAATGAAATATTAAAGAATATTAAAAAGAATACAACAATCGAAAAAATTGAGAAAGGCATATCTGTTTTTAAAAAAGCTGGAATTGAGGTTTTAGGCCAATTTGTTATTGGAAGTCCGGGTGAAACAATTGAAACAGTAAAAGAATCTATTGATTTTGCCAAGAATTCAGAAATTGATTTTGTAATGTTCTATTCAATTTTACCATTTAAAGGAACAGAACAATGGGAGTATGCAATTGATCAAGGATCATTCCCAATGAGAAAAATTCATGATTTCCATACAGTTAAACCTAGAATAGTCTTTGAAACGCTGGAATTTAATTATAGCGATAGGTTGAAAGCAATAAACTTAGCAAAAAAGGAAGGTTATTATTCAGACTCGAATGACCAAGACTGGCTTTTTGACTTTGGGAAAGAATTAGCTATGAAAATCCAATCATATTTACCCAATTTTGTATCTAATAAATTGTACATATTTATGAAAAATGTTTACAGAAAAAGAATTTTAAATAAAATTAAATTTGCTAATAAAAGCTATACCCAATAAGGGTATTGTAATGAATTAAAAAAAATACAAAGTGTTAAAACAACCGTTATATTTATTACTCCTTCTATTTCTGGTTGCTTGCTCGCAGGAAATAAAAACAAAACAAAATCCGCTGCATGACTTTTTTGCTAAAATGCCCGGAAAATGGATGCTTGAAAACGGTTCCACCGTCGAAAAATGGGAAAAGGATGGAAACCTTTACAAAAGCACCGTTTACAAAATTGTCAGAAAAGATTCCATTGTCACTGAGCGCATCAGGATCAGGGAAATAGAAGGTGAAATCTATTATGAGGCAACTGTCAGGGGACAAAACCAGGAAAAGCCGACACTGTTCAAGCTGATCGAAGCAACCGGTGAAAAAGTGACATTCGAAAACAAAAACCATGATTTTCCACAAAAGATCATTTATCAGTTTACAGGTGAGGACAAGTTGACGGCTTCTATCCAGGGAATGTTGAATGGCAAACCTCAAAAAATTGAGTTCAAATATTCAAAGATAAAGCAATAGGATTTTGATTAAATAATTCAGGTTATGGAAAAACAAAAATGCCCGGAATGCGGCTTCGAGATCATCGGAAGGTCCGACAAAAAGTTTTGTTCCGATCAATGCAGGAATGCATACAACAACAGGCTAAAGCAGGATTCCAACAACTATGTCAGGAATGTGAACGGTATCCTCCGGAAAAACCGCCGCATTCTTGAAGAATTAAATCCTACAGGTAAAGCGAAAGTGAACTTCCAGAAGCTGAAGGACAAAGGCTTCAACTTTGACTACTACACCAATTCCTATAAAACCAAGGCCGGAAAAGTCTATTACTATTGTTATGAATTTGGCTATTTACCCATTGAGGAGGATTTCTATTTTCTGGTGATGAAGCAGGATTATGTGGATAATTGAAGATGGTTTGAAGTTCAAAGTTGAGTCTTCTCCGAAAAGTATTTATTATGATTTTACCACATAGGATCATAGGGCACAAAGATTTTCACATAGTTGATAATGAGGCAAAAACCTATGTGAATTCCTATGATTCTATGTGACTATGTGGTTCAAAATTACTATTCGGAGTGGACTCAAAGTTTGAGGTTTGGAGTTCTACGTTTTTTGATCTTTTTTGAGGTTATGATGAAAAGAATACCCTTTCTGTTTTTTCTTGGTATCCATGGAATTCTCATTTCACAGGAAATTGAGACCATTCAAATAGGCAATCAGGCGTGGATGGCAAAAAACCTTGACACAGAATCCCCCGGCAGTCGCTGTTATTATGATTTGCAAAAAAATTGCAATGATTTTGGACAGACTATACAATTGGGAAGCAGCTCTAACTTCCTGCCCGGATGGATTCCGGCTTCCATCAGATGAAGACTGGAAAATATTAACTGAGGAATTAGGCGGAGCCGATTTGGCAGGCAGAAATCTGATGGCGGGAGGTAAATCAGGATTTAATGCACTACCCGGAGGGAATTATAATGAATTGTTAAATGTCTTCAGTTACCAGTTCAGTAATGGATACTATTGGACTTCAACTCCGTTCAACAAAACAACCGCCTGGATGCGCCACTTCGATGCTGAAAAAACGAATATCAACCGTTCAACTGTAAAAAAGCACTATTACTTCAGTGTCAGGTGCATCAGGGATTAAGGTATCAATTTCAAAGGTCCGGGTTTAGGAGTTGGAATTGAAAATCAGAATTAATGTCAGTTGAGTTTTTGGCGAAAAAGTTTTGAGTTTTCCCACTCTCCGGCTCTCTTATACAGGTAATAAACATAGCCATCATTGACCTTAATTGTTTTCGCAAAAGGATAATGAATTTTGGTTGAATGGTCCGGCTTTCCTGTCAGGAGGTTAATCTCCTTTAATTCGTATGTACCTGAATGTAAAAACAGACAATAAACCTTATTGGTTGCCTCGTCCAAAAAAATTTCCTTTTCCCAATCCCGATCATTGTGATAGTCAATCGAAACCGACCGTGTCAGGCGATCATTTGAGTCGTAAAATTCAATCTGATTAGCGGGATGATTAAAAATTACAATTGTATCATTCACCTTGAGCAGGGGAGCAAAAACAGGCGTCAAAACAATACTGCTCAGGTAATGGGCCTCAAATTGCGATGTTCTTATTTCTCCTATAATCTTGATCTGGTCTGCCATAGCCATAGCGCTTCCCAGGTTCAAAACCCGGTCTTCAAGCCCGCCAAAATAATTTATATTTAAAAGGGCTTGAATTTCAGGATTGGAGTTGATCAAATCCGTTTTTTCCGAATCAATTATTTGCCTCAAAACATGAAGTTTGTTTTCACCTTCTTTCACATAATCATACTCCAAAACGAGGTTATTGTACAAATAAAACTTTATATAAAGTTTATCGCCCAGCAAGTCAATGCAAGGGTAAATCATTTTCCCGAATTCGTCCATTGGTGTAGGGTAGAATAAATCAATTCCCTTATCCAAAGCGCCCAACTGATACGCAGTGTCGTTACACAAAACATGAATATTTCCCAGACAATCTTTGAACAATTGTCTGGGCTTAAACCGGGTTGTATTCAATTTTGCAATTGTATCATCTGCGGTATTCAAAAGTATCAACTCCCTTGAGAATGAATTTCGGTTTACCAGCATAAGAATATCATCACCAAGGAATTCATAATCCAGCACTGAATAATCGTCATCTTTATAAAATGTTTCTACTTTGCTGCCACTAACCACCACTTCCTTTAACTCTTTACTGGTTGGCTCAAGCGAAATAATTATTTGCTCTTCCGTAGATTGCTGTATTTCAATCAATTTAGGGAGAAAACCGATGTGCGATATTTCTAGTATTACTGGTAATTCCTTAACTAAAATCCGAAAAGTTCCTTCATTAGAAGTTGTGGTTCCGACAGGAAGGTCCTTAAGTTTAATATTTACATCACTGATGGCAGTTTCGGTAACTTTATCAACAATTCTTCCTCTGATCAAAACAGGATCCTGAGCGAAATTATTTTGACCCAAAAGAATAAAGAATGCTATGGATAAAAAGCGATATAACATTCGATGCAAAACTAAATCTGAATGAACTTATGCAAATATATAAAAAAGAATGGCTGATTAATTATTGATCCAGTTCATGATTAACCGGATGCCTGATTCTGTCATGATGGACTCCGGGTGAAACTGAACCCCTTTAACGTCGAAGGTTTTGTGCGAAAGCGACATAATGGTGCCATCTTCTGCTTTGGAAGTAATCTCCAGTTCATCAGGGAAATGTTCATCCGATACCGCCCATGAATGGTACAAACCTCCATCGAAACCATCCGGAATATTATCGAAGAGATAATCCGCTTTATTGAGGATATTTATCTTCTTTGAAACGCCATGATAAACCTGATCAAGGTTAATAAGTTTGGCACCGAAAAATTCAGCGATAGCCTGATGACCCAGGCAAACACCCAAAATGCTTTTTGTGGAAGAGTATAGTTCAAGGATACGGGAAAGGATAGGATAATCGTGCGGCAGACCCGGACCGGGAGAAATTAGTATCTTTTGGTATTCACCTGCCTCCATTAAATCCAGCATATCGCACTTCACAATTTTTAAATCCGGAACACCGCATTGCTCCACAACCTGCGCGAGGTTGTAAGTGAAAGAGTCGTAATTATCAACGATTAAAACCCTCATAAGTGCAGAATGAATATTTTTGCCTTTTGCAATTGAAAATGAGCGGCGTCAAAGATATTATAAAACAGATGAATGCATTCGGAAAGCTTTCCGATCCTTTCCTTTTTATCCTCGACTTCAACCTGAATAAACCGATCCTTCTCAGGATGAAAAATGTAGATCCCAACGAAATCAGCTACAATCTGAATGGCATTGGAAATACTGATGAACGAATCTTTCAGCCAAAGGAAATTATTTTCCGGAAATCTCCGGTTTCATTTGATCTCTACCATCAGTCATTTGAAAGGGTGATGAAGCAAATCGGGTTGGGGAATACTTACCTGCTGAACCTGACATTTCAAACAAAAATTGAATCCAATCTTTCTTTGTCCGAAATATTCGAGTTAAGCCAGGCTAAATATAAGCTTTACCTTAAAAACAGCTTTGTGGTCTTTTCGCCCGAAGCCTTTGTAAAAATTGAAAACAATACAATTTCTTCCTACCCCATGAAGGGAACCATTGATGCAGGTTTGTCAAACGCAGCAAACATTTTAATGCATGACAAAAAGGAATTGGCTGAGCACAATACAATAGTTGATCTTATCCGTAACGATCTGAGCATAGTATCAAAAAATGTCAGGGTTGAAAAATTCAGGTATATTGATAAAATCAAAACCCATGAAAAGGAATTGCTGCAAACCAGTTCAAAAATCTGTGGTGATTTGTCTTCCGACTGGAAGGAACATATAGGAGATATTCTTTTCTCGATGTTGCCGGCAGGATCCGTTAGCGGCGCTCCCAAAAAAAAGACAGTGGAGATCATCAAAGAAATTGAAAATTATGACCGCGGGTATTTCACAGGGGTTTTTGGAATCTTCGATGGCGAAAAGTTAGATAGCGCAGTAATGATACGTTTTATCGAAAAGATTGGCGACGAACTATTTTTCAAAAGCGGCGGCGGAATAACCAGCTTCAGCACCCGCAACTCTGAATACCGGGAGATGGTGGATAAGGTGTACTTGCCAATTTAGGGTTTCCAACCTTTAAAAGGTTGGAAACCCTGCTTCAAACCTTCAACGTCTCCCCTTCCGATTTAGCGATGATCACAGCACCACATGTATCGCTCCATACGTTGACGGAAGTACGGAACATATCCAAAATCCTGTCAACAGCGAGAATTAGTCCGACTCCTTCAAGAGGCAGCCCCACAGCCGTTAATACCACCGTGATCATTACCAATCCAGCCATAGGGATACCGGCTGCTCCGATTGATGCTAACAATGCGGTTATTACCACAATGATTTGCTGCAAAAAAGACAATTCTACCCCATAAGCCTGAGCAATGAAAATGGCAGCCACACATTCGTAAAGCGCTGTCCCGTCCATGTTGATGGTAGCTCCAAGGGGCAATGTAAAGCTGGTGATCTTATTGGAAACCCCAGCATTGAATTCAACGGCTTCCATCGTGAGCGGAAGTGTTGCGCTGGACGATGAAGTTGAAAAGGCAGTAAGTAATGGAGTGCTGACGGCTTTAATATGTTTGATAGGATTCACCCTACCAACAAATCGTGTAAGCAAAGGTAAAGTGATAAAGGCATGGACAATAAGGGCGAGAATAACGGTGAGCATATAAATTCCCATGCGCTGCGCAAGTTCAACAATACTCTCCGACTCACTAACCTGCACCGCAACAATTCCAAATACACCGAGTGGGGTGAAACGAATGATGAACATCGTGATTTTCATCATCACATCAAAAACGGCATTAAAAAAATCGGTAAGAATCTGCTGAGGTTTGGGGCTTATCCGGGTGATAAAAAATCCAAAAATGATGGAAAAGAAAATGATTGACAACATATTCCCCTGGGATAAAGCGTCAAAGATATTATCCGGAATAATCTTAATCAGCGTCTGTCCAAAGGAATCATTTGAATTAGCCAATCCCTCCACCTGCCGGCTAAAACCCAGATCGGCGCCAACTCCCGGCTGAATGATATTGACAAAAAACAATCCTGTCAGTATTGCCAGAGTGCTGGTGGACAAGTAATATATTATCGTTTTCATACTCAGCCTTCCCAGGTTCTGAGCTGAACCGATATTGGTAACTCCCGAAATGATGGAACTAAGGATAAGCGGAACAATTACCATTTTCAAAGCCCTCAGGAAAATGTCGCCTAACCAACCGATATAACTCACCTTTTCAGGGAGAAAGACCCCATAAAGGATACCCAATATTAAACCTATTAATATCTGCCAGTGTAGCTGTAACTTTTTCATCAGGTTAAAAAATTTGATTGACGAAAATAATTAAATTAACCAAATCTGGAGAAATTGTAGAAAGACTTATTTTTATCTATCATTTAATATCTTTCTAAAAGTTCATTTTTAAGCCACTCGAATGCTGATTCCTGGTTATATTCTATTCCAGACCTTAACAATGCTTCCATATCGCCGATAAAATCAGTATCATTTTCCTTTTCTTCAATATTTAATAAAAATTCTCTCTTACCTGGAGGTCTGTTGCCAGTCGCAAAAGTTATGTATTCTTTAAAACATGTAAATATTTTTTCAAGGTCCAATTCCAGGTTTAGTCGGGAATAGTTCAAATCAAATAAATCCCTGCCTTTGCTTCGTTGATAAAGTGCCCTGAGTTTTGTGCCCAACAATTCATTGATGTTGTATGTTCTAATTTTTGCATTTCCAGAAAACCACTCACTTTCAACCGAAAAAGGAAAGTCAACCCAGTTCAAAACATTAAAATGCTCTTTACAATTGATTTCAAGTTTAAACCGCATTCTTATTTCTTCATATTCCGAAGTGAAACGATATAAAACTTTCGCTCCATGACCGCGAACCTGAGTAGTTCTTTTTTCCTCAAAAAATGTAACTACTTCTCATATTCGTTGCATTATTGGTTTAATTGGACCAGGTTGTATTTGAACCAAATCAATGTCCTCAAAATATCTTGATGCAGGATTAAGATATAATTTGTGTAAAGCTGTTCCCCCTCTGAAAGCAAGATTTCCTCTGAGGAACTCATCTGAAAATATTTCTACCAAGGTTCTGGAGATAATTAAATCCTGCTCAACCTGTGCAAACTCTTTCCATGGAGCATGTTGTTGCCATTTTGCTATATATGGTTTTGGAATCATATATCACTTTCCAATTTTATGTTGACAGCAACTTTCCACCGATTGTTTACAGCCCCTGGTTTTTCATTTGACTTTGGGCTAAGTAAAACTGGAAAGAAATTTGTTGTTTTTAAATTCGTAAATATTAATTCCTGAAATTCTTCATTACTTCCATGTTCTTCCAACAAAAAACCAAACCTTTGCAAAGTGCTTTTATTCGGATACCAATTTATAAGTTCAACTAAATCCGATTCATTTAATTCTTCTGACAATTCTCCAATAACTGCAAGCATTCTGTTAATTCCACCCAGCTTTGTTTGATGATGAATTAAATCAACAATTGTCAGGGCAGGACTTGAAACTTTATATATGCCGGCATCAGATTTTTTAATTTGGATATTCTTGTCAGTCCAGTTACTTGTTGTGAAAAAACGAATATCAATTATGCTCTTTGAAATGTCGTTGAATTTTGGTGTTTCAGTTATTACGTAGTCTCGTTGAACCTGTTGGTGGCTGGCCCCATGAAATTTCGCAGCCGAAAAAAGAGCAACATAATAGTTTCTGTCTAAATATTTGAAAAGCTTCTCGCAATAAAGCTGAATTGGCAGTTTTTGTGCCGACGAATATCTTGGAGTTATGATAAGATAAAAACCTTTTCGAAGGTTTACTATCTCTTTTTTGGCAATTAGCCGAGAGAGCTCACTTTTTATTGAAGTCTCACTTTTATGGATATTCTTAATCAATTCATTTAAGGAGAATGAATATTCCTCGTATGATAATAACTGTTTTATGTAATTTGCAACTGTCAATCTTAGTAGAATTTGGACAAAGATACTTAATGTCAATAATAATCTCTAATTATTACTATTTTATTCTGAGCGTAGGCAAAAATTTGGTTCTTTTACAAGCTGAAGTATCAGCCTGTGTGTTAGAGCTTGTAAATGTGCCAAATGCGTGTTGGCTTCCTTTTTTCAACATGAACCTAACAATTGATATACCCAAAGTAAGTAGGGCTGATTAAATAACAGATTTGATCTCTAACATTTCCTTTACCATGTAAGTCGCAGAGCCGTTATGTGGTAAATCGTCAAAATTGCAGAACAAACCGTCAATACCGGCTTTCATTGCTCCCAGAACATCCACTTCCAGGTCATCACCTATCATCAGGCTTTCTTCGGGTATAGCTCCGGCTTTAGCCAGTGCATATTTAAAAATCTGTAGGTCGGGTTTTTTTGATCCGGCTTCTTCGGAGGTGGTTATGGTGGTGAAGTATTTGTCCAGTTCGTTTGCTTTGATTTTGATGTCCTGAACCTCTTCAAAGCCATTGGTAATGATGTGAAGGGTATATTTTTTTTGCAAGTATTCAAGCACTTCGATCACATTTGGAAACAGGGCTTTTTTGCGTGGACTGAGGAGTAGATAATCGCTGGCGAAGCGTCCGGCAAAAGCGCGGTCGTTGATACCAAATTCAAGCAGTGAAATATGAAACCGGTGGACATTCAGAAAGCGCTTTGTGATCTCTCCTTTCCTGTATTTTTCCCAAAGCTCTACATTATTTTTCAGGTACAATTCGTAAAACTTCTCAAAAGGTTTCACACCCCTTTCGAATAAACCAAATTTCTCAAAAAGTTCGAGGAAGGTTTCGCGGGTACTCAAATCAAAATCGTACAAAGTGCGATCAAGATCAATGAAAATATGCGTGTATTTTTTCATAACCGGATTTCGAGGCAAAGGTAATCAAGAAAATGCTCGTTCAGAATATATATAAAAGCCAGGCTGTTAAGGTTAAGTTAAACTTTTAAAATAACCTCCTCGAAACTCTGTTTGATATTTTGCATTTCACTTTGGTATAATTTCGGTCCTATGGGACTTGATTACCTGTCGCTAACCATTCTACCAATATTCCGTCCGCCAACTGGCGGATTATCCCGTCAGGGATAACATATTGGTAAAAAGAAATATAAAAATTTGAATAAGTCCCGGAAGGATGAAATAGTAATTATTTTGATATTGCAGATTGGTTATCTTCAACTTTTGAATCGGAGAAGTTATTTTGGCATCTTTACTAAGTTAAAAACCTATCTAACCAAAGTGATCTTTCTGCTCACGGATCCTTTATCAGTTCTTACTTCCAAAAAATATACACCGTTGGCTTTGTCTGAAAGATCAATCTCGGCTTTGGTTCCGGTTGTGTTAAATGCTGTTTTATCAATTACCGGTTTCCCGTTGAAATCATAAATCCGTATCTGCAAAATACTGTCATCGGAAGTTACAGCTATCACACCAGTGGTTGGATTGGGGAATATTTTTATGGTTTTTTCCTGAACTCCTTCGCGTACAGAGGTTACGGCTAATAATCTAACCTGAAACGAAGTATTTACCGGCAACGATTGGGTTTTTATATGAACCAAGCCAAGCTTAGTTATCGGATCATAAAACCAGCCATCAGGAGCCTGCTCCAATTCTTCGAAGGTAGTATATTCCATCAATCCAACATCATCTAACAACACACCATCAGGTTTAACATGAAAGTGAACTTCAAAAAGATTGGAACGGTTTTCCGGTTTTCCTTCATAGTTACCAAGGCTTTCACCAACAGTAATGACCACATCACCACTGTTTCCGAAAACAGGTCCTTCGGCTTCAATTAGTGTTTTGGAAAAGGCGCCGGTTCTGTGTTCGCGGGTAATTCCGTCATCTTCATAAAATTCAAATGATGAATAGCCGTGCGGATAAATATCAAAAGTAACGGGATCTTTCGGAAACTGATTGTCAAATAGCATTTCGGGATACATTGGAACAATAGCTCCCGCTTTAACAAAGACCGGACATTTAGTAAGATCGGCAGGATAATCGTTCAGTGTAAGCGGGCCATCGTAAACCGTTCCGTTCCAGTAATCAATCCATTTTCCGGCGGGAAAATAAATGCTGTCGCGTTCCATTGCAGGCTTATAAACCGGTGCCACCAGCAACCATTCGCCACTCATAAACTGGTATTGTGTAGTTTTATCAAGGTTTACCGGATCATCGGGAAATTCAAGAACCATCGCCCTTACTACCGGTGTACCCGTTTCATAGGCTTGATTGCAGTAAGTATAAAGATAAGGAGTCAAACGCATTTTCAGCTTCAGGTAATTCCGGTTGATATTGGTTATGGTACTGCCATAGTTCCAGGGATGCTTATCAGCCGAAGCCCAACCTGACATGCAGTACGTTACCGGAATGAAGGTTTTCCATTGCAAATCGCGGACATAAGTTGAACCGCTTCCACCAAAAATCCCATCCACATCACTCGAAGCATAATTATAACCTGACAATCCTGATCCTATAAAAGTCGGAATATGGAACCGGATGTATTCAAAACTGCCTGACTGATCGCCACTCCAGACAACCGAATAGCGCTGTGTGCCCGCCCATCCGCAAACCGACCAGACAAAAGGCCTGTCATTGCAATTGCTTTCAATTCCATCATAAGCAGCCTTACAAGCATTAAGGGCATTCAAATAACCCGATCCTACCCATGCCACATCCAGTTTACAAGCCCGTGTACCGGCTGTTCCAACTTCCCAGGCAATCTGGCTGACACCATTTTCTGTCCACAGCCCTGTCCAGAAACCCCGATCATGCAGTTCAGAAACCACATTTGGCAAATCAGTGTATCCGCAACCATATCCGTCGTTCGGGAGTATCCAGCCTCCCGGCAGATCGTTGTCCCGATAAGGATCGGCAACCAGATCAACCACATCCATTGTAGTCTGTCCGTTCAGGTTATAGCAATCGGCATCACCCAATTCAAGACCCCAGCGGGGAATCAAAGAAGGATGTCCGGTTAGCTCTGTGTATCCGTTCAGGATTTCTTTTAAAGAAGGTCCATAAAAATAAAAACAGTCGAAACGGTTTTCCTGCTGTGAGGTTCGTGTATAATCGTTGCTTCTGAAATCATATTCACCGGTTGCGAAGGTATTCCGGAAAGCACCGTATCCTTTTGTGCTCATATAAAAAGGCACCGGATTTGGAACAGCTCCGTTATCCCAGTTTTCCGTCTCTTTTGAAATTTTAATTTTGGTTCCCTTGTGTGAAAAATAGCCATTCTGCATTCCCCCTCCGTAAAAATATTCACTTTCATCCGTTTCGAGGTATTGGAAAGTTCGGGTTCCGTAATCAAGCCCGGAGTATTCTTTCCAGATTTCGGTCATATTATCGCTTTTGTAAAGCTCAAACCTGAGCGGACTTTTGTAAGCCCGCAAAACCAGGTCATTTGTTGAAATTTTATAATAATCACCTTCATCCGACCAATTAATGCTGATCAGAGGAAAATCATAGCTTACGACAATGCTATTGCCAGCCGGGTTTGAAAAACTGCCATTCGGTGCCATCCAGATACGGAACATACCGTCCTTGTAAAAGATTACCCTGACTTTGGTGCTTCCACAAGTAATCAGAGCAGTGCAGGTGTCAACACTGAAAGCAGTAATGTTGCCAACCACATTCGACATACTGATCAATGTTTTAGTCAGTGTATCATTATTCATGTTTTCATCGCCAGTCAAGGAAGTAAAAAATTGGAAATGATAAGAACCCGAAGTGTTCATGTTTACAGGAGTAAACTCCAGATCGATGGTTTGGTTACTCAACAGAGGCGTTGTGCCAGCAGGAATAGTGACCGTTTCCTGCAGTATTCCTTCTAAAGAGTATGCAACTGTGAAATCTTGATTTATGTTTTCAGATCCATAATTCTTTACTCTGACAACGAGTGGTTCTGCCCAGGAATAATTATCAGGTGAATTTGCAGGAGCTACCAGTTTGGTAATTCCGGCGTCGTGATCGGTGTCAATGTAATAAACCGCACCATAAATGGTTCCGTTTAAAGTTCCTTTCGAGTCGTAGCAAATACTGCCGCTTCCTTCATCAAATTTATAATAGTGTTGAAGATTTGAATAGTTGGGATGGGATGAATTCACAGGTTGTCCTGCATATTGAAGGATTACCGCATCGCTAATAACGATATTCCAAATCCTCAGTTCATCAAGCTTAGCCTTAAGTGAAGCATCATTGGTATTTTTGCTAATCCATTTCATCGGAAAATTGATAGAAGCACTCACCGAGCTGTTTAATACGCCATTGACATAGAGCTTCGAAACAGTTCCGTTATTGGTTATCGCAAGAGGTATCCATTGCCCTATGGGACATATATAATTGAAGTACCAGTCGGCTACACCCGATTGAGTAAATCCCACTTTGTTTCCCCACCATTGCTCAATGCGTATCCCACTATTGCCATCGGTACTGGTGAGCAAGTGCTGGTAATTGTCGGTTTCGTTCTTGTTTACCATTACTTCCATCGTCCAGGGAGGAGCAATGTCAGTTCCGTTCAGTGCCACAAAATCGCCTTCGCCATTGAAGTCGAGAGAATATTGGGAAACTCCCGTTAAGCTGATGAACAAGAATATGCAGCTAATGAATATTCCTGATTTTGCTGACGTTATTATTTTCATTTGCTAATATTTTCTGATGTAAAGATAAAAACAATTTTCAGGATTATATTCACCATTTGGTGAAGTCTATATTTAAATTACTAAATTTGCCTTATAATAAATTGCTTAATCTCAGGCGAGTGTATGATAGTTGATATTGAAAATAAAAAAGACATCAAGCGTCATGTTTTGGAGTGTTTGGCTTGTGAAGCGGAAATAAGCAAAATAATAATTTTCGGGTCATTCAACCACTCTGATAACCCAAGAGATATTGATATCGCTATTTTCCAGGATAGTGATCAGTCTTATCTTACACTTTCTTTAAAGTATCGTAAACTAATGAGAGGTTTAGCTAAAATAATCCCTTTGGATGTCATACCTTTAAGAGCAGGACATTCGACTCATTGGTTCTTAAAAGAAATTGATTCAGGAGAATTAATTTATGAAAGAGGAAACTAAATCCTGGATCAAATATGCCAATGAAAACTTAGATTCTGCTAAGGTTTTATTAGAAAGTGAGCTTTATAATCCCTGTTTGCAGAATGTACAGCAGTGTGTTGAGAAATCACTCAAGGCACTGTTAGTGGAACATTCAATTATTTTCTACAAAACACATCGAATTTCAGACCTTAAAACCACCTTAGTGAAACTTTCAAAATAACTTCCTCGAAACTCGTTTGATATTTTGCATTTCAAATCAAAATCAATGGAATAAGATTCTGAGTAATAAAGGAATATGTGATAATAATTTCGTCCCTATGGGACTTGATTATCTTTCGCTAAAAATTCTACCAATATTCTGTCCGCCAACTGGCGGACTATCCCGTCAGGGATAACATATTGGTAGAAAGAAATATAAAAATTTGAATAAGTCCCGGAGGGACGATATAGTAATTATCTTGATGTTGTAGATTGGTTATCTTCAACTTTTGAAACGAGGAATTATTTTAGCATCTTAACTTAGAAAACAACTTGATACCAATTGAAATAAACGATGAAGAATGTGAGTTTTTGGATTCAATATACTTACCTTCAAAATATCCCATATCAAGTGTTTTACCCGATTATAATCCGGATAATGCAATTTGTGAAGCCGGTATTAATATCGCTGAAAAGGTATTTTTATATATTGAAAAAAGATTAACTTAAATCAGCTTTATACCCAAACATAATCCAATTGAAAGAGTATATTGAAGTACCTCATTGAAGAATTGGATCTTTTCTTCTTTTACGTAAAACTATTGAACAATCACTTTCCCGGAAGTAATCTTCTCTGTTTTTAAAACCAACTGATACAAATACATTCCGGATAACAGATTCCTGCAATTTACTTCTGTTTTGAACCTGGCGATCTGTTCGGCTATAACAATGTTGCCTACAAGATCAGTCACGATAAGTTTCGCAGGCAGATTTTCAGGGTTATTAACTTCAATGAAAAAAGATTCATTAGCAGGATTGGGAAAGAGAGATATCTCTGAATCTGCTTTAATTACTTCCTTTTCGCTTAAAAGTAAAGAATCGCAATTGTAAGGTGTTCCCCATTCGGTATCGCCTTTTTTATAATACATTAATTTATGATAATTAAATATATTTACAAATCCTGCTGCTTCCCAGTAAGGTCCGCCAATACCAGCAATATAATATTCATCAGGTACACCATCTATCATTAATTGTCCATAACATGAATCTGAAGCTATAAAAATGTAATCAACCGGAACGATCTTCATTTGTAATCCTGATTGAAATATTCCATTCATTAAAAATTGCATGTCTCCTGCGCCAGGATAAAATGCCGGTTCATCGGGCAATACATCAAAAAACGAATTTTCCAAAGGAATAACCATTACAGATGTATCATGGTGGGAAGTGACAATCAGATTCGTTCCAGTCTCTATTGTATTACGCGTGCAAACTTCAACTGAATACGCAACAGTATCACCCATGGGATAGAGGTATTTATCGAGAACTCTGACTATTTTCTCTGTTGAATTCGCGTTCCAGGGGGGATTACTAAAATAATACAAAAGGGAATGAATCTCATCACCGATATTATAGTTGAAGGTTTCGCTCCATGTCAGGTTTTGAAAACCAATGTAAGGATTGGAAATTCCAATTAAATCATAACTCCCGAAATATTCGTACAATACTCCTGATTCATTTAAATCGGGATAGAGATAAAAGTTTAAAGCGCGAACCATGCCATATTCCTTGCTTATCTTAAGAACCTCCTGATTTATTGGATGGCTGATGTTATTGCCTCCTGAGTTTTTTAACTGGAAAGTAAAAGTTTTTACTGAATCCGTTATACCAAGAAATGATTCAACCGAAACCAAACCAAGAGTGCTTTCGATGTAGTTTCCATTGGAATATCTGAAACACTCCCAGGATTCACCCGCCAAAGCTGCTGTTTTTATTCGGATAGTGTCGTTGTTTTTATTGAAAAAGAGGTTGTCACCGTCGGGACATACAATTACATATTTTCCAAGCCATGAAGGTTTCCCGTTAAGGTAACATTCGAAATTACCTGAATTCCTTAACGTCCTGAAATTAAAATACCAGGCTGTATCGCCGGAATAGAATACAGAATCAATCCTGATGGCTTTATATCCATAAAGGTTTTCGAACATGCATTCCCTGCCTGTGCTAACTGAATTATAAGATTGTGCGGTTAAGATTTGAATAAAACTAGCGAGCAAAACTAATTGGATAAATATTCTTTTTGGTTCCATAAAAAATATTTTTTCTCAAAATTAAAAAAAAAAATTGCAAAAAAACTTGACAACGCATATTAAAATATTGTATCATTGCAATATCATTTTAATATCATATTAAATTTAAACAACATGAAAACAGAAAAAGATTTTAAAGCAAAGTCGGGCTATATGGCCCTTTTTATCCTGCTTGTGCTTATTGTAGCTATGGTACTTGTACTCATTTTTGTCCCGGGAGTCTTCAATAAAGTCTTTGCCGGTGTGGTTCTTTTCGTTAGCGTATTTTGTTTGGGTGGATTTTCAATTGTAAATCCTAACGAATCGAGTGTTATGGTTCTTTTCGGAGCTTACAAAGGAACCATCAAAGAAAATGGATTCTGGTGGGTAAATCCCTTCTTTACTCGTAAGAAAATCTCACTTCGCGCCCGCAATCTTGACAGCGAACCCATTAAAGTGAATGATAAGATCGGTAATCCGGTTATGATTGGAGTTGTTTTGGTCTGGAAGGTTGAAGATACCTTTAAGGCTGCCTTTGAAGTAGATGACTATGAACATTTTGTAACCATCCAAAGTGAGGCAGCGGTACGTAAAATGGCAGGAGAATTTCCTTATGATAACCTCGAAGACGAAGATGCAAAAATTACCCTGCGCGGCGGCAAGGAGGAAGTCAACAAACTGCTTGAGGACGAGATAACGGAAAGGCTTACCATTGCAGGGATCAAGGTCATTGAAGCCCGGATCAATTACCTGGCTTATGCACAGGAAATCGCCAGCGCCATGCTAAGGCGTCAGCAGGCAACTGCAGTGGTGGCAGCCAGATTTAAGATTGTTGAAGGCGCAGTAAGCATGGTTGAAATGGCGCTTGAACATTTGTCGAAAAAGCAAATTATTGATCTTGATGAGGAAAAAAAGGCTGCCATGGTCAGCAACCTGATGGTTGTACTGTGTTCGGATAAAGATGTCACTCCGATTGTGAATGCAGGAACTCTGCATCATTAAAACCTGAAATTTTAATTTCAAATGGAGAAAAAGTTTTTTACCGAAATACAAAAATTTAGTCCATCCTTTACTGGGTTCTTTTTATTGCCTGTCTGGGGTGTGGTCAACATAATCTTTGGAATCGGGCTTTACAAGCAGCTTGGTCAAGGGCAACCCTGGGGCGATGAACCCATGTCGGATATGGGTTTAATCATTGTAACCATTGCCGTCAATATCATTTTAATTGGAACATCTTTACTGATGTTAAAGATTAAAATGATAGTAGAGATTAGAGAAACCGGTTTGTTTTACCGTTACCCGCCTTTCATCATCAAAGAAAAAAAAATCAGCAATGAGGAAATTGAACGCTTTGAGGTGAGGCAATATAAACCAATACAGGAATATGGTGGTTGGGGCGTTCGGCAACGAACGCACAAGTTGCAGGAGAAAGGTATAGCATATAATGTCAGGGGAAATATTGGTTTGCAACTTTTTTTAAAAAATGGCGATAAAATACTTTTCGGAACGCAGCGAAAAGAAGCCATTACCTCTGCTATGAGTAAAATGATGGGAGGAAGGGGGTAATCATGTCGAAAAAGAAACCATTTGTTTTACGGATTGATCCGGAAATTCTTGCCGCTATCGAAAAATGGGCCGCTGATGAATTCAGAAGTGTGAACGGTCAGTTGGAGTGGATCATCAGCAAAGGATTAAAAGAAGCAGGCAGGTATAGTCCAAAAGGAAAAGAGGGTGAGGGGAATTGAACAAGGTGTTTTCTCCAATATGAGTTGTATTACATTTATCCATTCGTAGCTATGACTATGTCTAAAATTTGGACATAGCCACAATATAAAATCAAAGGTTTTTAATATTTAACTATTTTTGCGCCTTCATGGAGAGTTGCCGGAGCGGTCGAACGGGGCAGTCTCGAAAACTGTTGATCTGCATTGCGGATCCGAGGGTTCGAATCCCTCACTCTCCGCTTTCTTTTTGATGGGATATATATTCCTTTCATTTGCAATGATCCCTACATAAAATCATGGCTTCATGAAAAATCTGCCTTTAACTATTCTCCCTTTTTCCCTGATTAGCCTGATTTCTTTTTTCACCATTTTCTTCCCTTAAGGCACAGGATTTAATTTTCAACAAAGGTTACATTACCGGGCTGATGTATAAAGTCAACAATCACCAGGTTGAAACCAATGGAAATAAAGTAAACCGAAACTGGAAGCAGTCAACCTTTTACACCGGAATAATGGCTTTTTACCAGGTAACTCATGATCCCAAATTGCTTGAGCAAGCACAAACGTGGGCGACAAAGAATGACTGGAATATTGGAAATGAAATATTCTTCCCTGCAAACAGGTTGACATGTACTCAGACTTATCTGCAAATTTTTCTGGAACAACATGATTCCGGGATGATTAAGAATACAAGAAAATATTTGGATGCTGAACTCAGGATCACCGAACCTGCTTACCTCCGGGGTTGGTATTATGTAGATGCTCTTTATGTCGGGATACCATCTTTCATGATGATGTCAGCCATAACTGGTGAAAATAATTATGCTAAATATGGAGATCGGGTTTTCTGGGAATTAGCCGATGAATTGTTCGATAACCACGAGGGACTTTTTTATCGTGACAGTGAAGCCCGGTTTAACGAAAAAAGTATGAATGGTAAAAAAGTCCTCTGGTCGCGGGGCAATGGCTGGGTAATAGCAAGCCTCCCGCGAATTTTACCCTATCTTCCAAATGATGATCCCAATAAAAAACGCTATACCGAATTGTTACAGAATATGGCTGTCTCCCTTATCCAGACGCCAGGGTGAGGATGGATTATGGAGAACAAATCTTGCAGATTATGACGAGTTCCCGATGCCTGAATCGAGTGGCACCGCCTTTTTTACTTATGCAATGGCATGGGGAATAAACAATGGAATACTGGAAAAGGACGTCTTTGAGCCAGTTGTCAGAAAGGCCTGGCAGGGCTTATGCTCCGTTGTCAGTGATGAAGGAAAAGTCTGCTGGGGACAAGCCGAGGCCAGAAAACCAGGAAAAGTCAATAAAGAAGATTCTGATGAATTTGTTTCAGGGGCGTTTCTTCTTGCAGGAAGTGAGATGCTCAAACTTATTGAAAATTCAAAATAAAAAAGTAAAATAATTCAATTCCGGAGGAAAATATTTTAATTCTTTAAATTTTCATCATAATACTTCTGCAATTTTTCATAAAGGTGTTTCCTGTCTTTCCCGCGTACATTATGCTCATGACCGGGATATACAAAATACTCAACCTGTTTGCCTTCATCCACACATTTTTTTATGAACGTCAGGCTGTTTTGCCAAACGACTGTTTCATCCATTGTGCCCTGAATGATCAGCAAGCGGTCATCAAGTTTATCAACATAATTAGTGAGAGCGGCATTTTTATAGCCGTCAGGATTTTCCTTTGGGGTATCCATGTAGCGCTCACCATACATCACCTCATAATATTTCCAATCAATCACAGGTCCTCCGGCAGAAGCGATTTTAAATGTTCCCGGATGTTGAAGAATCATCGAAATTGTCAGGAATCCTCCATAGCTCCAGCCATCAATTCCCATCCTGTTGGCATCAACATAATTCAATGATTTCAAATATTCCACGCCTTTCATTTGATCTGCTATCTCAATGGTTCCGAGGTTTCGGAATATAGCCTGTTCAAAATCCAGACCCCTGTTTGCCGTACCCCTGTTGTCCATCGTAAATACGACATAGCCTTGCTGTGCCATATAGTTTTGGAACAAACCTGCCGCCCCAAGCCATGAATCGTTAACCAGTTGTGAATGTGGTCCGCCATAAACATAAAAGAAAACAGGATATTTTTTTGAAGGATCGAAATCAGAGGGTTTGATCAGCCGGCAATAAAGATCGTCACCGTTATCAGCTTTAATTGTAAATATTGAAGTTTCCCCGAGTTTGTATTCCTTTAGCGGATTTTCATTTTTCATCAAAACCTTAACGACATTTCCTGAAGCATCCAACAGTTTATACTCCTTCGCGACATCTGTACTCGAATAAATGTCAATTATGTTTTGACCGTTATGGACTTAGCAATCCGCTGTGGGTACCATGTTCCTTACTGATTCGGGTGATGTTCCCGGTACGGATCTCAACAGAATAAATATTTTGCTCAATCGGGTTATCTTTGGTCGCCAAAAAATAAACATATTTATCCCGTTCATCAATGCCGATCAGTTCTGTTACCACCCAGTTGCCTGAAGTCAATTGCTTAACCAAATGACCACTGGTGCTGTAAAGGTACAGGTGCTGAAAACCGTCACGCTCGCTGAACCAGACAAATTGGGTTGAGGAGGTGTTGAGGAAATAAAGCGGGTTTTCAGGTTCAACATATTTTTCGTTGCTTTCTTCAAACAGGGTATAAACAAACTCACCCGTGCTAACATCGTATTTATTGAGTCGCAAATGATTTTGTTCGCGGTTTAAAATTCCGATGTAAATAAATTTTTCAGTAGGATCCCATGTGACGGAAGTAAGATATTGATCCTTTGGTTCGCCGGTTTGAATAAAAACAGTCTTTCTGTCTTTTACATCAAAAATACCAAGTGTCACTTGTTCACTCCTCATCCCAGCCATTGGATACCTTGTATTTTCAACTGCAGCCACCCTTTTTGATATATCAACCAAAGGATATTCCGATACCATTGACTCATCCTTGCGGTAAAACGCAAGGAAATTACCTTTTGGTGACCAAAAAGTTCCTTTACTGATACCAAACTCATTCCGGTGAACGGTCTGACCACTGACAATTCCTGAACTCTCATTTTTTGTAACCTGAATTTGTTCACTGTTCAGAGCAATATAAAGGTTATTTTCCAAAGTGTAGGCAATAGTCAAAGTTTCATCAAAAATATCCAGATTTTCTCCTCCTTCGTAATAGTAATTCATGAAGCCCAGGTTTTTTGAAACAATATCATACAGATAGAGCTTGTTTTTATCCATTAATCTAAGCGAGAAATCATCTGTAAATGAAAAGGATGGAAAACGCTTTAATGAGTCAAGGTCCAGATCAGCCATTCCGGCATTCAGATCATCAAGGATAGCCAATGGGGTCTGCACACCACTGGTCACATTGCCTTTGATCAAAGTATCGTTTCGCACAAAAACATAATCGTTTCCTTTGCCCATCCATTGGAGTTGCCTCATGGTTTTGGGTAAGACTGAAGGATTCAAATAAACACAATCACTCAGGGTTAATCGCTTATCCTGCGCCACTAAAGTGATGGATAAAAAAATTAAAACAGCCGTTAACTGAATTGGGAAATTTTTTATCTTTTTCATCATTTTGAATTTGAATAATAGAAAACTTATACTATAACGACCTAACATCATCCTATTTACAGTTGAGCGCTGACAGATCACTGGGTAAAAATACAAAAATCTAAAAGGAATAAACGACTTCGGCTATTCGTTCGAGAAGAGAGTTTTTGTTTTCTATGGCATTTCCGACAACGATCAAGTCGGCTCCGGCTTTAAACCTGTCGGCTGCTTCCTCCGGTGTACGGATCCCA
The DNA here is from genome assembly GCA_963840975.1 of uncultured Bacteroidales bacterium. Classification (GTDB taxonomy): domain Bacteria; phylum Bacteroidota; class Bacteroidia; order Bacteroidales; family JAADJA01; genus JAADJA01. Next base: position 48,551 of record CAWJBC010000015.1, read on the forward strand.
CCTCCTACAATCAGGGGAACTTCAATTTTCGCCTTTACTTTTTCAATCATGCTGAGGGGAATAGGATGTAAAGCACCGCTGCCGCCATCCATATAAATAAGTTTTAAACCAAGCATTTCGCCTGCCATAGCAGTTGATACGGCAATTTCATCTTTGTCGCTCGGAATAGGCAATGAATTACTCATATAGGAAGCTGTAGTGGGTCTTCCGCTATCAATAAGCATGTATCCGGTCGGAAGTATCTCCAGCCCGCTTTTTTTTAAGTAAGGAGCAGCAATTACATGTTTTCCGATCAGGAGATCAGAATTACGCCCTGAAATCAGGGATAAAAGCAAAATACCATCGGCCCGTGAATTGATCTGCAGGATGTCGCCGGGGAAAATGATTACAGGAATTTCGCAATGATCTTTGATCACCTTCAATGTACTGTCCAGATTGCCATCAGATAATAAACTTCCACCAACAAATAAATATGAAACCATTGACTTCCTCGCCATTCCGACAAGATCAATCAACTGAGGGGTGTTGTACTTATCAGGATCAACCAGCACAACAAACTGCTTTTTGTTTTCAGATAAGGAAGTATAAAGGTTCATATATAAATCATTACTCAAATGAGTTGCAAAGATAGTAATGTTAAGAAAAAATAAAAATTCTCATTTCAACATAAAGGTTCTGCCCGAATAATCATCCAAACAGAACCTTTACAAATATCATAAAAGCTGACTTTGTTATTCCTGTGCTGCAAGAAATCTTTCTGCTTCAATGGCAGCCATACAGCCGGTTCCGGCAGCAGTTACCGCCTGTCTGAATACATGATCCTGCACATCGCCGGCAGCAAATACACCGGGAATATTGGTTGCAGTAGAATCTGGTTTGGTCACCAAATATCCCACCTCATTCATTTCGAGCTGACCAGTAAATAATTCCGTATTGGGTTTATGACCAATGGCGACAAAAAATCCATCAATTGCAAGGGTTTTTTCAGCATTCGTATTTACATTTTTCACAATAACTCCTGTCACCTTTTTTGCAAATCCTTCTGTAACTCCAACTATTTCTTTCGGAACATGATTCCAAACCGGTTCAATGTTCGGCGTATTCATTACCCTGTGCTGCATGGCTTTGGATGCTCTTAGTTCGTCACGCCGATGTATCAGGTAAACCTTGTTGCAAAGTTTGGCAAGATAGGTAGCTTCCTCAGCGGCAGTATCTCCTCCTCCAACCACTGCAACTACTTTTCCACGATAAAAATATCCATCACAGGTGGCACATGCCGAAACGCCATAACCATTGTATTCCGCCTCAGAGGGCAGCCCCAGCCATTTGGCAGTAGCTCCGGTTGATATTATTACAGTTTCTGCCTCTATTGTTTTGCTGTCATCTGCCTTTGCAACAAACGGTCGTTGTGAAAGATTAATTTCGGTAATCAAGCCCCAGCGTACATCCGTTTCGAATCGTTCAGCCTGTTTTTTAAAATCTTCCATCATTTCAGGTCCTGCTGTACCATCAGGGTAGCCCGGGTAATTTTCAACTTCGGTGGTAGTGGTTAACTGCCCGCCCGGCTGCAGACCCTGGTAAAGAATTGGTTTCAGGTCAGCTCTGGCTGCATAAATTGCGGCAGTATAACCTGCCGGTCCTGATCCGATGATCAGGCATTGGGTTTTGTCAACGTTTGTTTCGCTCATAAAATCTTGTTTTAAATTTGTCTTTGTCATGTTTTAACCATTTCGGGGTTAGAGGGCGGCATTATCGAAAATGGTGCCAACAACAAATCAAAGGATTATCAGATGCGCTAAATTAAATAATCTCTGCCAATCTGACTTAATTGAATAAATTTTTTATTATCTATTATTAATGTTTTTATCTTTGCCGGTGAATTTCGGGGTGTGGCGCAGCCCGGTTAGCGTGCTTGACTGGGGGTCAAGAGGTCGCGAGTTCAAATCTCGCCACCCCGACTAAATAAAGGAGAGGATTGTATAATCTATCTCCTTTTATTTTTCTAAAATGTATTTTACCTATATCATTTATTCAGAATCTATTGGTCAATTTTACGTTGGTTCAACTCAAGATGTTGATGAACGACTCAGGCGACATAATGCTGACCATTCAAAATCTACCAAAGGTAAAGGTCCATGGAAGTTGATTAAATCATTTTCATTTGACACAAGGTCTGAAGCAATGCAGTTAGAGAAAAAAAATCAAGAAAAGAGGAATCAGAAGATTTATTGAAGAAATGGCACAGTCCGGTTAGCGTGTCCCGCCGGGGCGGGAAGGTCCCCGAGTTCAAATCTCGCCACCCCGACAAGGGTTCCGAAAGGAACCCTTTTTTATTTGCACCACAATTTGACTTACATTGGTTATTTCATTTAACATTTCCCGTTTTTATAGAGACATTTTCTCAAATACCGCTGCAATATCCTTTAATTCGTTTTACAGGATGTCATTTATTCCAAATTGATCAAAACATTTCCACTTTTTAAACGGCAGAAATAATTTTTAAGGATATCGGGGATTATAAAAAGATTGAAGATGTCTATTTTTTCATTGTTAATGCCATAGGTAACATAAGTAAAAAGTGTATGGAACTATCGTAATTGACATTCGTGTAATTGTTGCCAATATTGAGATTTTTATAGTATGACTTAATCCTTGTTTGGTAAAGTTTTTCAGATGGAATAAACCATGCTTTAGTACCTAATTTCTCAGCCAGAAACCATTTTTCCAGCAATCTTGCCGATCTGCCATTGCCATCTGCAAAAGGATGTATTTTTACGAATACTAAATGAATCATTGATGCAAAATAAAATACCTCAGAAGTGGTCAGTTCTCTTTTCCTTAATATTGAAATATCATTGAACAGTTTTTTTGTTTCTTCTACCACAATGGAAACCGATGCCCCGGTATAGATTTTTACGCCACCTCCATAAATGAATACCTCCCGATCTCTAATTTTCCCAAGATATTTAGCATCAGAAATAATATTCTTAGTTAAAACAGCATGAGCTTTCATAAAATTAGAGTGATTCAATTCTGAATTGCGGGCAAATTCATAAGCACTTATCAGGTCTTCAATTTCCCTGAATGATTTACTTTTTGTATTCATTCCAGTAGTCGAATACTTCAAATAAGTATCAAAATCTATGGTGTTACCTTCAATCATGGATGAATAAACCGAAGCCATTGAAGCGGCATAGCCAAAGGTACCATTGTTAAAAGTCTGCTCTTTAATTTTATTGAAATGCCTGGAGATAGTTATTGGCTGCCTTTTTTTGTAATAATCCAGGTAGGTTGATTTTATTAATTGAGTTCTCATATTAACAAGGAAAAAAATGTTTCTTAATCAAAATACATATTTCAAAAATCCGTAAACCTTTTCAATTTCTTTTTTGGGTGACGTTCTGTTAAGGGAGTTTTTCCATCAATTGACATTAACTAATAAATACCAATTTTTTGTCATTAAAGCCCCTTCACCCTGGGAATCCCCGGAATAAAATCTTTAAGATAATAAGGCTCAAAATAAGCCACATTTTCAAACTGTCCGCCTTGAAAAGCCCGGTGAGCTAATGTTATCATATTTCGGGCGGAAGGAAAGATATTCTCATAAAAAACCGCGTTTGGATGATGAATAAATTCTTTACATTTTACAGCGCCATCACCAAAAAACACAATAGTATTCTTTTCCAGCAAGTCAGAAAATGAATCCTGATCAATAACTTCAGCTTTTGTTTCCCTTAGTTGAAGCAGATTCTCATCAAACAAGGCTGAATAAACTTCCATCCTGCGGGCATCTATCATCGGGCAGAACAAAACAGGTTGTTCTTTCTGAACCTTTTGCCGGTTTATCATACCCGCCGTCAATGTTTTCAGTGTTGGCAAACCGATAAGGGGAATGTCGAGGGCGTAACACAATCCTTTTGCCGTAGAAACTCCGATTCTCAAACCTGTATAGGAACCCGGTCCTTTGCTGACAGCCACTGCATCAAGGTCAGCATAATCATGACCTGATTTCTTTAAAAGGTCATCAATATAAACCGTTACTACTTCGGCATGGGAGTTTTTAATATGCGTTTCTATAAAGCCGATTTCAGTTTCATCCTTTGCGAGAGCCAAAGAACATGCTGGTGTTGCGGTTTCTATGCTGAGAATAAGCGGCATACTTATTTTTTTTGAAAAATTAAATGGAAGGGTGGCTGATCATTTTAAAAACAAGTTATTGGATTCAATGCCCAATAGTTTTCCTGCGTTTACAGAGTAAATTCCATAGCATCGCATAACCCAATATTTTCAACCAACTGATTTGAACTATTTGGCTTCAAACAAATCTTTTTTATCCACTTTCTTCACTTTATCGCCATCCTTGAGATTTTTGGATACTGCGCGGTAAGGCCCTGTAATAACCTCCTGATCTTTTGACAACCCTTCAAGGATTTGGATATTCATTTTGTCCTGGATTCCGGTTTTAACGGCAACCATTTTAGCAGTTCCATCCTCATAAAGGAAAACATATTCCATGAGTTCATCGTTCCTTTCGCTTTTTGTAACCTCGGTTTCCTCATCTTCGTTGGACGATTCTTCAGCTTCTTCTTTTGCCATTGCTGTTTCTTTCTCGGTAGTGTCAACGCGCGTAGTCACGGCCTGTATAGGCACGGTAAGGATATTGGATTCTGTTTCTGTCTGAATGTCAACAGTTGCTGACATACCGGGGCGGAAAGGCGACTTGATCAGATCGTTTTCTTTTACCATATTTGCGTAGGAATCTTCAAGTATCAATATTTTGACTTCAAAATTCGTAACCTGGTCAGCGCTTATTCCCTGTACATTGGCAGAAGTCGCGATTTCAGTGACAATACCTTTGAATTTTGTATTCAAGTAGGCATCCACTTCAATGGCACAGGTATCATTGAGATTAACCCTTACAATATCGTTTTCATTCACTTCCACCTTCACTATCATACGTTCAAGGTTGGCAATTCGCATGATTTCAGTTCCTGACGAAAACTGAGAAGCGCCGGTTACCCGCTCACCTTTTTCAACACTCAGTTGGGATACGGTTCCATCGTTGGGAGCGTAAATGGAAGTACGGGTTAAATTTTCGCGAGCTTCACGAAGTGAGGCTTCAGTGCTGTTTACCGAAAATTCGGCGGCATTTACATTTTCTTTGGCTGCGGTTACTTCTTCCTTAGAAACTGTAAATGCTGACGAAGCGGCATCGTAATCGGATTGAGAAATGACATTCTGATCAAATAATTTTTTACTCCGCTTAAAATCTTCTTCTGATTTCACGAACTGTGCCTGCGATTGCGCAAGTCTCGCTTTGGCATTTGCCAGGTTCGCTTTCTGCATTTGAAGTGAAGCTTCGGTTCGCTGATAATTTGAAATATAAATTTCCGGGTCAATCTTTGCCAACAAATCTCCTTTCTTGACCCGTGCACCTTCTATTACATTCAATTCGACCACCTCACCCGAAATGTAAGGACTGATCTTTACATCCACTTCCGGTTGAATTTTTCCGTTGGCAGACACGGTTTCGACGATTGTCCTCATGGTCACCGGTTCAGTAACCACTTTGATTTCGCCTGTTCCTTTCTTTTTAGTAGCCGCCAATACAATTAGTATTGCAATTAATCCGATCCCACCAAAAATGAAAATTTTTTTCTTTGTTGATTTTGAAGCCATTTGTTTTACTATTTAGGTTTCTATTGAATTTACGTGCTACTTTATGGCAATTGAACCAAAACTCTTTTTATAAAAAATACTTTCAGCCAAAAGTGACACACACTTATGACCAAAACAGATTGCTGACACTGAACTATTTTAAAATGCACCTACCTTTGCAAAGTAAGAGGCTTACCCATATAAAAGTCAATGACTGTAGAACGGAAAACAAAATCGTACTTTGCCTGAATTAGTTCAGAAAGTGCATTGTTGTATTCTTTTTTGGATGTGTTATACTCAACTGAATTGATCAGACCAACATCGAATTTTTGCTCGGCATAATTAAAAGATTCTTTGGTTGCATTTACTTTCTTATCTGCTGCCTTGTGTTTATTAAAAGCTGCAACAGCATCATTATAAGCTTGCTGAATGATCTTATAAAGCGAATTTTTTTGTAGTTGTACATCAAGATTGGCATTTTCGACCCCTAACTTGGCTTGTGCAACCGATGACCTGGCAGCCCATCCGTTAAATATAGGAATCCTGAGATTCAAAGCCAGCGATTCGTTAAGATTATCCTGCAACTGATCGCTCCACGACTTGGCGTTATAAGATTGGAATCCACTAACCAAGCCATATACCGGTACGGTCGGATTTGATGGATCATTGGTTTTCCAGTAACCGAATTCCTGTTCTGTTGTGTAAGGATCGCTTCCTATGACATTTGCTCCTGAATATCCTGAACCTAACGAACCACCCAGAGACAGAGATGGATAATATGCTCCTCTTGCTATACTTAATGATTTTTCAGAACTCTCGAGTTTTACTTCAGCGCTTTTAATTTCAGGACGCGACTGCACTGCTACGCCAAAAATCTGATCGGGAGTCAGGATTTGAGCCTGGTCCATTAAACCTAATTCCGGTTTTTCAATTTCAAAACCGGCGGTAGTAGGTAATTCCAGTAATTGCGTTAAATTCAGATAGGAAAGAGCAAGATTGTTTTCGGCTTCAACTACCGACAATTCTTCTGAAGCAAACTGGGCTTCTATTGTCAGGAGATCGCCTTTTGCCAGGGTTCCGGCTTCTACAAGTTTCTTTGTTCTTTCAACCTGCTGGCGTGTAATGTCAATCTGATTGTTTGCAATAGCAACATATTCCAAATAAAATAAGGTTTGCAAATAATAAGTTGCAACATTGATAGAGATTTCGTCCTTGTAATAATCAGCATCATATTGCGCCGCTTGAAGGTTAAGCATGTTTCGCTTAATCATGTTTACCTGCTGTAGCCCACTGAATAAATTTAGATCACCCTGAAGGTAAAGGTTATTCGACCTTACACGGTCAGTAGCAAATTCATTGGTAAAGGGGTCAACACGCTGCCCCCAGTTATAACCGTGGGAAGCATATCCATTTATATTGGGTAAAATACCAAGTTTGCTTTGCAGCAAAAGTTCATCCTGGTTATCTACTAAAAGATCCTGTTTTTTTACATTGATGTTATGGTCGAGCGCATAGTTAATACACTCTTCCAGCGTCCAGACTTTGTTATCCTGGGCTTCAACATTTAAGAAAGCTGACACGAAAAAAAGTAAAATAAAAATGTTTAAACAGGACTTCATTTTATTACACAAAAAAACAATCACGAAATGCGACACGGCATTAGCCTTTTCTGATGACCTCATATATGCTTGAATTAAATTTTATTTCAGATTATCTAAAAATATGCCATGGTTCTAAACCACTGAAAACTAAAATATCACCTTTATCAGAAGAATGAGTTTAAAATAAAGTTGTTCAATTAAATACACCGGCTGTTCGCAACTGAACAATTAAATCATTCTCCGGTTTTTATTTTCAAAAGTACTCTGAATTTGAATACAAAGCTAAAAAGTCTAATTTTGTCTGATATCATTTCTCAGATTTATGAACGCAACTTTCAGTCTTTCAGGTAAAATAGTAGATGTCGTTAATGAACGAATTTTTGAAGGAATTATTGAGATCAACGATGGAAAGATCAAATCAATAACAGAGCAAAAGGTAAAATCGAGCCAATATATCCTTCCCGGTTTGATTGATGCCCACATCCATATTGAGAGCTCCATGCTCGTTCCTTCAGAGTTTGCAAGGTTAGCAGTAGTTCATGGCACTGTGGCTACTGTCTCTGACCCTCACGAAATTGCTAATGTGTTGGGTATCGAAGGTGTAAACTTCATGATTGAAAACGGAAAGCAAACACCTTTTAAATTTTACTTCGGGGCGCCCTCCTGCGTTCCTGCAACATCTTTCGAGTCCAGCGGTAATGTTTTTGGTGTTGAAGAAACGGAGCAATTGCTTGCGATGGAAGAAGTAAAATACCTTTCTGAAATGATGAATTTCCCGGGTGTTATCCATCAGCAGCCGGATGTTATAGCCAAACTGAATGTCGCCCGTAAGCACAATAAGCCTGTTGATGGTCATGCTCCGGGACTAACAGGCGAAGATGTCATGAAATACATTGAAGCAGGAATTTCGACCGATCATGAATGTTTTACGATGGAAGAAGCAATTGAAAAAATCAGGTACGGGATGAAAATACAGATCAGGGAGGGAAGTGCGGCGAAAAATTTCGACGAACTGATTGGATTGATTCTTATCCATCCCGACAAAATAATGCTTTGCTCTGATGACAAACACCCTGACGATCTACTGGAGGGACATATTAATTTGTTGGTTAAAAAAGCCATTCATTTGGGTTTCGATCCGATAAAAGTGATAAGAACTTGCACTTACAACCCTGTAAAACATTACAACCTGGATGTCGGGCTTTTACAAACCGGGGATCCAGCAGATTTCACCATAATTGACAGTTTTGAAAGCTTCAATGTGCTATCAACTTATATCAATGGACAATTGGTTGCTGAGAATGGGAAAAACTTAATTCAGAAGGTAAAAGTAACTCCTTTGAATAGTTTTTTTGCTACCCCGATTTCAATGGATGAAATCAAAGTTAAAGTGGAAGGCAGCCAGATAAAAGTGATACATGCCATAGATGGTCAGCTTGTCACAAAAAAACTATTGGTTGATGTAAAATCTGAAAACGGTTGGGCTATTTCCGATTTACAGAATGATATTCTTAAAATCATAATTTTGAACAGGTACGCAAAGGCATTACCAGCAGTGGGTTTTATCAAAGGTTTTGGATTGAAAAAAGGTGCCATCGCTTCTACAGTTGCCCACGACAGTCACAACATCATCGCCATTGGAACCAACGATGCAGACCTGGTTAAAGCAATTAATTTATTAATCCAATCGAAAGGAGGAATTTCGACTGTTGATTTAAATCAAACCACACATCTTCCATTACCGGTTGCAGGCATCATGTCAGATGAAGAAGGGATAAAAGTTGCTGCTCATTATAAGCTCCTGAACTCGGAGGCGAAACGACTGGGAGCAAGCCTGCACTCGCCCTTTATGACGCTGTCGTTCATGGCGCTGCTCGTTATCCCTGAATTAAAACTGAGTGATAAAGGTTTATTCGATGGCAACAAGTTTGAATTGGTTTCGCTCTTCGAAAATTAAAAATATTTCTAAACATCTATATATTTATTTCTCTAAACTATTTTATCTATTTTTGCAAAAAACAATAAATATTATGGCAAAACTCGTTCTCGATGTCACCAAACTTGAAATGGCAGCAAGCAAGCTCAGGGCCATTGCTCATCCGATGCGTATCGCAATCATTGACCTTTTAAATGACAAAGGCAAACTAAATGTAACTGAAATCTATAGTCACCTTGATATCGAACAGGCGGCAGCCTCGCATCATCTTAACATTCTGAAGAATAAAGGCGTCCTTTCATCCAGAAGGCAGGGCAAAAAAATCTACTACTCGCTTAAAAATGTTACGCTCACTGAAATCATTGAGTGTATCAATAAATGTAACGAAGAGTAAACCGGAATTTTCCAGGCAAAATTCGTTTGAGGTTCGGAAATTGAATGGGGGATGAATTATTTTATTGTTCAGTTGATACTGAACCATTTAAGCCCGCCTGATTATCAATTATCGTCTCACAGCATTTTGTGCAAGGAAAACAAAATCCTTTACCTCTAATTGTTCTGCACGCAAACGAAGCAGTGTCGAAATTCTTTCCGATTCGTTAAATGAAAAATTGTTGAGCGAATTTCTTAATGTTTTACGCCTTTGATTAAAACCTGATTTAACGATTGCGATAAACATTGATTCATCACAATCAAGTTTTTCTATGTTATTCCGCTTAATCCTGATAACTGCTGATTTCACCTTTGGCGGAGGGATAAAAACATTTTCATTCACAGTAAATAAATATTCAATATCAAAATAAGCCTGAACCAGCACACTTGGAATACCATATTTTTTATTACCGGGTATTGAACTTATCCTTTCTGCCACTTCCTTCTGGAACATGCCGATAACTTCTGTAATTTTGTTCCTGTTTTCAATAATCCGGAATAAAATCTGGCTCGAAATGTTATACGGAAAATTTCCTATTACCGAGAATTTTTCGTCAAAGAGGTTGTCCAAATCCATTTTCAGAAAATCGGCTTGAATGAATTTATTTGAATACTCCGGAAACCTGAGCTTCAGATATTCAATGGCTTCCCTGTCAATTTCGACTGCGAGGTAATTTATTTTTTGAGATTGGATCAAATGCCGGGTGAGCACTCCCGTTCCGGGACCAATTTCCAGCAGATTGCAGGTTTCCGTCGAAAGAAAACCGACTATTTTCCTGGCTATATTATCATCATTCAGAAAATGCTGACCCAAATGCTTTTTTGGCTGAACCATTACAAAAGTTTATGTTCCCTCAGGAATAAAATCGCCTCTCAAACTTCTGAACCGTTTCCGTGCTTCCACCGTGAAAAGACTTCCCGGATAGTCTTCCAATAATTGCTCATACAATTGCATGGCTTTTTCTTTATTGTTAAAATGGTTTTCGTTCAAATCTGCCAGCAGAAACAAAGCGTTATCAGCCGTTATATCATAGGAGAAATCATTGACAATCTTTTCCAGGTATTCTGAAGCTTTTTCAAAGTTGCGCTCTTTCATCATGATTTCAGCCTTTTTGAGCCATACTTCATCAAAAATCGGCTGAAACCCGGAAAGTCCGAAGATGGAATCAAGCGTAAGCAATGCGAGTTCATCCTTATTGCGGTAGAGAAGCAGATCTGCATGAGCATATAAAGCCAAAGCCGCATAGGATGAATCCATATCCATGTTATCACTGATGAGTACCGATAATTGTAATGCATCATTTGCAATGAGCTTTGAGGTGGCAGCTTTTAACACATCAAGCTGTGCTTTTGCCCATTGGAATTCTCCGATATAAAAGGAAAGTTTGGCATTCTTGAATTTTGCCATGTGTCCTACAGGGTCATTTTTGAATGCTTTTTCCACCTGACCGTAAAGAAGTTTTGCTTCCCAAACATCACCGGTAAATAATAAGACATCAGCCAGTTCAATTTTACTCTCGGCAATAAAAACAGGATTGGCATTGGTGATTTCAATTGCTTTATACAGCATGGCAATCGCCTCTTCCGTTTTGTCTAAATAGAATGCCTGAAGGTGCGCCAGGTACCTCATCACTCCAATGGTATAGTTGTTCTGACCATACTCTTCAAGCGTAGAAATATAGTCTGATTCCAACTGAAGCAAATCGGAGGTGGTATAATCATACGAATCGGTTATTTTAAGGTAACGGGAAGTAAGTAAACCGATCCTTGCATTTACATAAATAGGATTATTTTTACCTTTTTTCAGGATATAATTGTAAGCTTCAATAGCAACATCATAACTTTGATTCGACAGACACAAACCTGCAAGATCATAAATGCGGTCGCCCTCTTCACCCAACCTTCGGTCAATTGATTTTGCCTGACTTAGAGCCTGTTCAAAATCCTTTTCCTGGATCGAAAGCCATAAAAGCATTTCGGAGTAAAATACCTTATCGGGATACTTCTGAATGCGTTTGAGCAAAGATTTCCTGAGCATTTCTGCGGTAGTACCTTCACTATCATTTGCCAATACGCTTTGAAGTTTGGTTTGAACGATTGAACTGTTTTGAAAATTATAATCCAGATAATTCAGGTATTCATCTATCATCAAGGCATAGTTTCCCATCTGGTTATAAAGATCACCCAGTTCAAGATAAAACGGATAATCGCGAATGATTTCACTGCCTCTTCTGTAAGCCGCCACTGCATAATCAACCTGCCCGCGAATAATGAAGGAGTTGGCTGCTTCTGTCACTTGGTACAGATCGGGTTTGATCAATTTGATCGTTTCATCAAATTGCTTATTCGCCTTGCTTATATCTCCCGACTCAGTATAAACATAACCCAAATCAACCTGAAATTTTATCCTGTCGGGAAATTCCTTAATTTGCGACCGGACCATTTTTTCGGCAGTTTTATAATCTTTCAGCTCTATCAGACAATATAAGTAATAGGTATAATTAATATTGTTTCCGTCTTTTTTGAATAACTTTTCATAAAGGATCACTGCCTTATCATATTCCTTCTTTTGAAAGAACTGAGCAGCAAGCTGTTCATCGCTTTCTGCTTTGGGCTTTTGAGGTTGTCCGGGTTTAGGTGGATGAATTTCGACCGGTTTCAGGATAACATCGTTTTGCGAAAAACTGATGGACGAGAGTATTAAAAAGAAAACAATATAAAGAAACCGTTTTACCATTTTATCATTTCAGTTTGAACGGTAAAATCCTACCTGGTATTTTCCGTGTTAAATAATAAACAACTCACAAGACAAACAGTTGTATTTCCGGTCATAATTTCATCAATTTAATTAATCTTTTCAAAACCCGTGTAGGGAACAAGCGCATTTGGTATTAAAATTCCGTCAGGTGTCTGGTTGTTTTCGAGTAAAGCGGCAACGATGCGGGGCAACGCAAGTGCGCTTCCATTCAAAGTATGAGCCAGTTTGGTTTTGCCATCTGTATCTTTGAATCTGAGTTTCATCCGGTTTGACTGAAAGTTTTCAAAATTTGAAACAGAGCTAACTTCCAGCCATCTTTTTTGTGCTGCTGAGTAAACTTCGAAATCATAAGTAAGTGCGGAAGTAAAACTCATATCACCTCCACAAAGTTTCAAAATGCGAAAGGGCAATTCGAGTGCCCGGATGAGTGAAGCGACATGATCTTTCATTTGTTCCAGTGTTTCGTAGGATTTATCGGGATGCTGAAGCTGAACAATTTCAACTTTATCAAACTGGTGAAGCCTGTTCAATCCCCTGACATCCTTTCCATACGAACCGGCTTCTCTTCTGAAACATTGCGAATAGGCAACATTTTTAACCGGAAAATCTTCCGCTTTCAAAATCACGTTCCTGTAAATATTTGTAACCGGTACTTCCGCAGTAGGAATCAGGTAGAAATTATCCAGCCCGACATGATACATTTGTCCATCTTTATCAGGTAATTGCCCGGTTCCATAACCCGATTCCTCGTTGACCATCAGCGGGGGTTGAATTTCGAGGTAGCCCGATTCAAGCGCTCTGTCAAGAAAGAAATTGATCAACCCTCTTTGCAGCCTTGCGCCTTTACCTTTATAAAAAGGAAAACCCGCGCCTGTAACCTTGCTTCCCAGATCAAAATCAATAATGTCATATTTGGTAGCCAGCTCCCAATGCGGCAATGCATTAGAATCGAGTTCAGGCATAATTCCTTCAGAGAGAACCATTTCATTGTCCTCTGCTGATCTTCCTTTAGGTACTGATACATGGGGCAGGTTCGGAAGCTGGACCAGCAAGGCATTCATTTCACCTTCTTTTTGGTCAAGTTGTTCACTTAATTCCTTCGACAAATTCCTTAATTCCGTTGACCGGGCTTTCATTGCCTCAGCATCTTCTGTTTTTCCCTGTTTGTATAAAGCGCCGATTTCTTTTGCTGATTTATTGGATTCAGCCAAAATATCATCCAATTGTTTTTGGATCTTTCTCCTGGTCTCATCAATGGAGACAATTGCATAAATGGTATCTGTTCCTTTGAAGTTTTTGACGGAAAGTCTTTCAATAACCTCCTCTTTATTTTCCCTGATATAATTTATTTGTAACATGAATGGATCAATTTGAAGGCAAAAGTATTCTTTTAAACTCAATTTAAAAAAGTGAACTGAATCATATCCGCGAAGATGGAATTTTATGAATAAAGGTAACATTAACCCCGACCCATAGAAATACAAATGCCGGCTAAATTGCCGGCATCCTCTATTTTTTTAACCTGGTCTTCCGCAAAAAAGACAGGACTGCTGTGCAAACTCTAAAAATGGCTAATTAACCATTTCCTTTGATTCAAGCGGCACAATACTGACATAGGACTTATCATCCCTTCTTTTTCTAAATTCAACTGTTCCATCAATCAGTGCGAACAGGGTATGGTCCTTACCAATATCAACATTTTCACCCGGGTAATGTTTGGTTCCACGCTGCCTGATAATAATGTTACCAGCCTTGGCAAATTGTCCGCCGTAAATCTTAACGCCTAATCGTTTGCTGTGCGATTCTCTTCCGTTTCTTGAACTTCCGACTCCTTTTTTATGTGCCATGGTTTATTGTATTAATTATAATTTACAAATGAGTTTTATTCTTCACTTTTCCCTTCAACTTCCAATGCAGGGGTTTCAGGTGTATTCAATATGCTTTTGGGTTCTTCGGCAACGTTTTCTACAACAGTTTTTTCAGTTTTTGGTGCTGATTTGGTTTTCTTAACAACTTCTTTATCGGCGGTGGTTTCTTTCTTCACTTCTTTCTTCACCTTTTCCTTTTTAGCAGTTGCCGGTTGTTTTCCGTCAGTCAAAATATCTTCGATCAATACTTTGCTAAGATATTGTCTGTGTCCGTTTTGTTTCTGATAGCCTTTTCTTCTTTTTTTGTGAAAAACGATCACCTTGTCTCCTCTTAAGTGCTCAACAATCTTGGCTTGTATCATGGCTCCATTCACGGTTGGAGTACCAACAGTGACTTGTCCATTCTGGTCCAATAAAAGAACCTGATCAAAATTTACAGCAGTATCCTTTTCACCTTCGAGAAGGTGCACAAATATCTCCTGATTTTTCTCCACTTTAAATTGCTGACCTGCTATCTCAACTATTGCGTACATTTTTTCTAGTATTAACTTTTTGTAAAAAAAATTGGAGTGCAAAATTAGAAAAAAAATTAATTCTGCAAATGTTTTTTTCATTTAATATCTAAAACGCCCATAAAGTGTCTGTAATAAAAGGTTGTTGGTAGGCAATTAAAGTTTATCCCTGAGCTTTTCTTCGGATAAAATGGAAGACAAAATACGAATAGAAACCTGGGCGCCATATTCGTTCAGCTTATTTTCAATATCACTTTTTTTGGTTGCCCTGTCTGTTTGACTATGGATGAGGCCGGTGATTTCTTTATACTGTGAGACCTTCAATTCATCCTCCAGGGCAGATATGATTGCTGTTAATGGAACTGATACAGCAACCGTTTGATCTTTGGAGGGCAACCCTTCTGATTTTAATTCTTCAACCGCTGCCAGGATGATCTCGCGCCCTAACCTTTTGATTGTTTCTATTTGAGATACTTTTCCGGAAGTATCCCTAAGCGACCAGCTTGAATAATCAATTTCAATTTTTGAGAGTTGCTTCACTTTCTGATCATCGTCGCCAAAGATTCTAGAAAAAAGCATGACAGTATATTGCTTCCATGATTGGAAATCAAATCCCTTTTCATCCAGTTTCAGTAATTGTTCTTCCAAAAGTTTAATCTCTCTCATATACTTTTTTCCCAAAATTACCCAAAATCTTCGTTCAACTAACATCCACCCAACAAAAAAAGCCGGGTGGTATCGTCCCGGCTTATGAACTACATGAATGTAACTGAGGCAAAAAACAAACCCTCAACTTAGAAAACTCCTGTTCAACTAACTTAATATTAACGTATTCAAATAATTATTCAATAATAACTTTCCTGGTAGCCACCAAATCCTGTGTATCATAAACCTGTACTATATAAATGCCGGGTTGGTATCCAGAAACATTCAACTGAAATCCGGCATTGTTCAAGGGCTGGTCGTCAACTATTGCACCTGTGAGGCTCAAAATGATTACCCGGTCAAAGCTGACGCTACCCTTAATATTTATATAGTTTTGTGCCGGGTTTGGATAGACATTTATGTCATGATTGATGTTGCTTTTGTAAATAGTTGTAAAAACATCCTGATTGTAATACCATGCACCCAGATCAGAATTTGTACCATCCGGATCATAATTCGAGTCAGGATCACCGGCATCAATGCAGGGTGACTTTGTTGTATTTTCTTCAGGAAAACCGGACCATGTCAGGGTAAAATCATCATTTAACGGATCAACAAATAGTGGATCAGCATCAATGTTATTTATTCCGTTAAATCCACCAAGTATGTCTGAAAAACTGACCAGAGGCGCAACGACTGTTGCCACAATTTCGTCAGGAATATTATTCCAAAGGATGGAATTTACGATTGTTCCGGCTGAGCCAGAGTAAATATTATAATAGACGCCGCCAGCATTTGTACCAGCCGAGTTGACACTTACTGTGCAATTGTTTAGCGCCAATTCACCCTGGTTCATATAGGCACCGCCTCCGGTTAAGTCAGCATGATTTTTTACAATGGTTGAAAAATTAAAGGTAATGCTCGAAAAATTGTCTCCAAAAACTCCTCCTCCTTTTAAAGCATGATTTCCCCGAAGGGTAACATTTGTAAAGCCGCAATCTGCTATTCCGCAATAAACACCGCCACCTTTTGCAGCAGAATTTTCAATTATTTCTACGTTGGTAAACATAGCAACAGCATCGGTATTGATCTTAATTCCACCGCCAGTATTTGAAGAGCTATTGTTTTGGATTTTACCATCTTTAAAGAAGGCATTCATATTTCCGGCGCAGTTACCATTGATGGAAATGCCGGATCCTCCGTTTTTTTCAATAATAAAATTTGAAACCTGCGGGGCTGAACTCCAGCTAACCATTCCACCAGCATTGTTATTGCTAATGATTATACTCTCTGCACGAATATTACTGGCTTCATATAAAACGATTCCGGAAGAATGATTGTACTTAACCGATGAATGTATGATGCTAAATTCAGGATATGCACTGCAGATTATTCCTGAGTATTGGCTGAATTGAATATTACAATAAGCCAATTTCGTACTGTCGGCAAATGAATAATTTAAACCATTAAAATAAATTCCGTTCCATCCTGAGAAATTACCCTGTGAATAACCGGTTGTGTCAAAGGCTGTAAATGTAATGCTATCGCTCACCGTCCCGGTTGCTTCCAGTTTCCCTTCCACTTCAAAGCCATATTCTCCCAGAAATATAACCTGAACTCCAGGATAAATTCGTAAACGCTGATCGGAAGGAAGGTGAATATCACCTTCAATTAAATAGGGGCTGCCCGTTAAAAACCAATCCCCGTAAACATCTCCGCCTTGAATGGAGGTTTGAGCATTCAGTGATAAAAAACTCAGTAAAGAGAAGAGTAAAATTGTAGTTCGTGTTTTCATGTAGATTACTTTTTATTAAAAAGAGGAATAATATACCACTTCATTCCTCAAGTCTTTTTAATTATTACCTTGATGGATTTGGGAATTTCAAAAACTGTGCAAGGTGTCGGTAAATCTACTTTGGCGAAAGGAAGACGAACCTCATTATAAATACAAATAGCTGTTTATAAAACTGTTACGAATTGTTTTTAAATTATGGTTTTTTTTAATTGATTGGAAAACTGGAAAATTATTTCTTTTGACTTTGTTTCAAATTGGGACGGAAACATACCAAATTTTCCATATTTAGGTTTTATACCAAGGTGAAATTCAAAATAGTCTGGCATGAAGGGCGGTTTTGAATTTCCTACTTTGGTATTACAATTTATAACCCGCATTAAAAATTTCCTGAGAAAAATGCTTTGCTCCTGATTTGAGAATAAAACAGAATTTAAAATAAGGTGACTAATCAGTTTGCTGACAATCTTATATTTACTGGATTAAGAATCTTTTAACTGGTATAGAGGAAATAAATGTATAAAGGGAATAAGTGTTACGGTTAAAGCAATCTGGTTGGGAAGTATAAATTTTAAAAGTAAAACTTAAACCCTGTATTTCCTCTATTCCATTATACCCTTTATACCCCTTCCCGTTACTGCGCCAGGTGTAATTTCATTGTAAATAGTATACTGATTACTTACAAAATAATAAATTCAGGATTTCATTTAGTTGACTATGATTTGAGCGAAGTTCGCATCATTTTCAATCACATCAACGGCTTTTTGAAAGCCTTCATCAATTTGGGTCATCACCTGGAAATAAGATTTGAATTCGAAGAGATTTCTGGCTATTAATGCTTTGATTTGAAATTTAATAATATCACCCGAAAGGATCAGGTCTTCAGGAGTTGATTTTACGCCATTTGCTTTTGTATAGTCAATAAAGTGATTAAGAAATTCAGTATCTATCTGAAATGAGTTATTGAACTCTTCGTAATCGGTATATTTCTTTTTCAGGTTTTTCCTTTCAACTTCAAGGTAATCCAATACAAATTCGCTAAAAATTCCTTTGCTGAGAACATCCACATAAAAATCAGTATATTTTGTAGAATCCCATGGAACAAAAACATCAGGCATAATCCCACCTCCGCCATATACAATCCGCTTATTGGGAGTATAAAAGAGTAATGAATCGGGATAGTTCACATTGTTTTGGTTTGTCAATTCTCCTGCTTCCAGTCGTTTTAACAAATCTTTATAATATTGGTCGTACCCTTCTGCATATGATTTCTGAATACATCGCCCGGTTGGAGTATAATAGCGAGCAACTGTCAAACGGATCACTGAACTATCAGGAAGGTAATAGGGTCTTTGAACGAGTCCCTTTCCAAAACTACGTCTTCCAACGACAATACCTCTGTCGAGGTCCTGCACCGCACCGGCGACTATCTCGCTGGCCGAAGCAGAGCCTTCATCAATCAAAATTACAAGTTTACCTTTCTCAAATTCTCCTCTGAATGAGGATTTATATTTTCGCTGCGGGCTTGATGATCCTTCTGTATACAATATGACATTCCCCTGATTGATAAATTCATCGGTAAGGTCAACCGCCACATCAAGATAGCCACCTGAATTACCCCTTAAATCCAGAATAAGATTTTGCATCCCGTTATCTTTCAGTTCGCCCAATGCCATCCTGAATTCGTCCATTGAGGTTCGTGCAAATCGGTTCAACTTGATATACCCGGTAATTGACGAAGCCATGAAGTATGCATCAATACTGTTGATCGGAATCCTGTCGCGTACCAGCGAATATTCTATTGGCTTTATTCTGCCTTTCCTGAAGATGGTCAGATTAACGATTGTTCCTTTATCGCCCCTGAGTTTGCTGAAAACATAATTATCGTCAATAGATTTTCCAGTTGCGTTTTCAGAATTAATGGAGATGATCTTGTCGCCGGCCAGAATGCCCAATCGTTCGGCAGGTCCTCCCGGGACAGGAGAGATAACAATAATTGTATCCTTGTACACCTGGAAGGAAATACCAATTCCATCAAACTCGCCCTCCAGCGGCTCATTGGCTTTTATAAGATCTTTTTTCGAAATGTACTGTGAGTGCGGATCAAGTTCTTTCAAAGTTGCAATAATGGCTTTTTCAACTAAGTAGGGTTCTGAAACGGAATCAACATAAGCAAAATTGATAATTTGCAATGCTGAAGCAAATTTTTGAGTAGTGGATTTTGGATCCTGACCCTGCGAAAAAGATGATTGTTGACCGACAAGGATTATCAGGGCGATGGTCAGCAACCACCTCCCTTTAGTAAATTGAATCATGCACAGCCAAAAGAGGTTATAGTATATTCTATCGAATAGACCTATTTTCTGTGCAAAAATATTTTTACTGTTCATAAACCCCTTTAACACAAATTTATCATTAGTCTTTGAACCCCATCAGTCATTTTTAAAGGTCCATCAAAAATAGTTTATTCATTAAATTGAATTCATTTTCCCCGAAATATCCCATGTTTGATAGTCCTCAGAATGAATGCTTGAAAGCCATGCGACTTGTTGTACGAAAGTTTTCAGTTTTAGATTGGTTTTTGAAGTGGTATTTTCACCTCAATATAGATTTTCATCTGAAGAACGCTTGATCACAGTTATGCAACCCCAGGGCAAGCTTGTGAAACTTATTTGCAGCAAAGTTGCGGAGTATTAACCATTCGCCGGGATTGTTCAACTTACAAACTGATATAAATTTCTGACTCTGAGAGAAATTGATCACCCGGTTTAGGGTTCGGATTAGCAAGCATAAAAAAAACAAATCCAATGGTTCCCATTGAGTAATCATTCTAAAACCTTTCGTATATGCCAATTCCAAACAAAGCAAAATCAAATTTTACCGGATCATCCGCGTCGAAGCGTAATAGTTTTTGGGTTAATATTTCTACAGATTTCCAATCATTTGCTTTGCGATCCAATAATCCGAGTTTTCGGCTGACATTTCCGGTGTGAATATCAAGCGGGCAATAGAGCTGAGAGGGAGAAATTGACTTCCAAAGTCCAAAATCAACCCCCCTGTCATCATTCCTGACCATCCACCTCAGGAACATATTGATCCTTTTGGCTGAGGCATTCAACGCAGGATTGGCAATATGTTTTTCCAATCTTCCGGGATGGTTCAATTCCAGAAAAATTTCTCTGAAATGAATGATGCTTTCTTTTACAGTCTTCCCATTTTTTATGGGTTCGGAAAAAACATTCTCCAGCCCCCCATGATTTTGATAAATATTCTTCAAAGAATGAATAAAAAAAATACAATCACTGCCGTTGAAAGTTCGATGAACGAAGCGGGCACATCGGTTGATATCCTCTATACCTGACTCCAGAATAAATTGCCAGGGAGCGTTATCCATGATTTCCATCAATCGTTTTGCATTCTGAATGATGGACGCCCTTTTTCCCCATGAAATGCTTGCTGTAAGAAAGGCGGCTATTTCGATGTCCTGTTTCCGGCTGAATTTATGCGGTACCGCAATTGGGTCATCCACAATGAACCGCGGTTGATTATATTGATCTGCTTTAAAGTTTAGAAACTCTTTGAGGGCTTCATCCGAAAATTTTTCCATGGATATCATACCTGACTCCTTGCATAGGGAACAGATCGCTGATCGGCGAATCGTCCATCCAAATATTTAAAATATCCAGCAATGGCAATCATAGCGGCATTATCGGTGGTAAACTGAAATTCGGGGATATACACTTTCCAGTTCAATTCTGAACCTGTTTCCATAAATTTCATCCGTACAAGTGAGTTGGCAGAGACCCCTCCGGCAATGGCTATTTCAGTAATCCCAGTAGTTTTCACAGCTTCCTTTATTTTTTCCATCAGAATTTCGACTATGGTTTTTTGAAGGGAGGCACAGAGATCATGAAGATTAGGTTGAATAAAATCAGGATTTTTTATCAGTTCATCGCGGATAAAATAAAGGAATGAGGTTTTTAATCCGCTGAAGCTAAAATCGAGTCCGGCAATCCTGGGTTTGGGGAAACTGAATTTATCCGGATTTCCATCCCTTGCCAGCTTGTCAATGACCGGACCTCCGGGGTATCCCAGGTTAAGGATTTTGGCTGCCTTATCAAAAGCTTCTCCGGCAGCATCATCAATTGTCTTTCCTATTACCTTTGTTTCCAGGTGACTCTTCACAAGTACTATTTGGGTATGCCCTCCTGAAATTGTCAAACATAAAAATGGGAATGATGGAACCTGCCTTGTTCCTTCCTCATTTTGGATAAAATGAGCCAGAATATGCGCCTGGAGATGATCAACCTCAACCAATGGTATTCTTAAACCCAATGCAAAAGACTTGGCAAAAGAAGAACCCACAAGCAGCGAACCCAATAATCCGGGTCCTCGTGTAAAAGCAATTGCATTCAATTGCTCCTTTTTGATGCCTGCAATTTTCAGCGCTGTATCAACCACAGGGATAATATTTTGCTGATGCGCTCTCGAGGCAAGTTCCGGGACAACTCCTCCAAACTTACGATGTACATCCTGGTTGGCTATGATGTTGGCAAGAATCTTGTTATTTTCGATGACTGCCGCTGAAGTGTCGTCACATGATGATTCGATGCCGAGTATATACATATTCATTGATTAAATTCATTGTTTAGCAGGATTTTGCACAATCCGCTGTTGGTAAAATAATATTGAATAATTTTGATGTTCAGTATTCTTGCTGAACTTCGTAACATGGAAAATTTGTATCTTTTATAAAAATAACAAAATTATCAAAAATAGGATTCCGAAAATAGTAGTTGTTTTTTTAACCTCAGTAATTACATTGTTTTTTGTTATTGTGATACTGGTTAAGAATCCTTTTATCCAAACAGCGCTTGCCAGAGTTGCTACAAATTATCTTGAAACCAAACTCAATACAACCGTAAAAATTGCACGACTTGATATCAATCTGTTGAAACGGATAACACTCAAGGAACTCCTCATTCTCGACCGGCAGCATGACACTTTATTGTATACCGGAGAACTGACTATCGGCTGGAAAAAGTTGGGCATTAAAAATACCAGCTTTGAACCCAAGTTCATTTTGCTAAATGATGCCGATGTCCGCTTGAAAAATTATAAAGGAGACGAAGGTCTGAACTATTCATTTATTATTGATTTTTTTTCAGGCGGAGAAACATTGCCTGCAGACACAATTCAAACCGAACCGGTAGCCCTTAATTTTTCATTGGAGAAATTGAGTATATCGAATTGCCGGTTTGTTTATGAGGATCAAAATGACACCGTTCCATTTGAAGGTATCAATTTTTCTGATATTGACCTCAGGATGGGTATTTTGGAAACCAGCGATCTCAGGATCAGTGGTGATTCCATTTTTGCTGATATTCTGAATTTATCTTTCAGGGAAAAAAGCGGATTCAAGGTGGATAGCTTATCGGGAAATTTCATTTATTGTCCAACTCTTTTACAAGCAGACAATCTGCTTGTAAGGACAGAGAACAATAATTTAAACCTTGACGTGAAATTTACTTATGAATCAATGGCCAGTTTCAATGACTTTATTCATAGTGTAAACATTCAGGCAAACATCCGACCAACAATCCTGAATCTATATGATGTCGGTTATTTTGCTCCGATTTTGTTTCAAATGAATAATATAACGACAATAGAAGGTAAAATTTCGGGGACAGTGGATAATTTCAAAACCCGGGATTTTAAATTTTCGTTTGGCGATGTAACTCAATTTAACGGCAATATTCAGATGAACGGGTTGCCCGATTTTTTCGGTACATTCATCCATCTCTCCATAGCAGATTTAAACACTTCTGCACAGGATATAGCAAACTTTAACCTTCCCATTTCCGGTAACCGACTTCAACTTCCCTTATTTTTAAATAAACTTGGTGTTATTGATGTGGCAGGAAAGTTCACCGGTTTCTATAATGATTTTGTATCGTATGCAAAATTTACAACCGATTTGGGACGAGTGAATACCGACCTTTTGCTTAAAGTCAATTCCAATGATGACATAGAGTACAAGGGCAAAATTGCTACCCAGAATCTTGATGTGGGAACCTTGTTTGAAATGGAGTCATTGTTGAAAAAGCTTACCTTACAAGCAGAAATCAGAGGGCAGGGGCTTGACTTTGAAACAATGGATCTTACTATTGATGGTATGATCCAGTCATTCGATTTCTACAACAATACTTATAATGCCGTTGATATAGCAGGAAACCTGAGTGATAAAAAATTCAATGGTAACATTAATGTAATAGATGAACTTATAAAACTTGATTTTACAGGGATCATTGATTACAGCCAGGTGGTTCCGGCATACAAATTCAACGCAGTGGTTGACAGCGCTCAACTTAATCAAATGAACCTGGTTAACAGGGATTCTTTGATGTATTTATCAACAAAGCTGGACATTGATCTATCTGGCAACCAGTTCGATAATTTGCAAGGTATTATTAAACTCGATAGTACCCGTTATTGGGAAAATGGTAAATTGTATCCGATGGATGACTTTACCCTCAGTGTTACCCGCGACGGCTATGAGTATGCCTTGCTCAGGATTTTTTCGGATATCGCTGATGTTTCAGTTGAAGGAGAGTTCCTGTTTAGAGAAATGCCTAACCTTGTTCAGTCATTTATGAATCAGTTTTTGGATACCGTATTTGTTGATTTATCGGTTCCAGCGGACATTGCGATCACACAGGATTTCATTTTTGATGTGGAAGTTAAAAACCTGAAACCAATAACGGAGTTGTTTTATCCTCCCCTTCAAATTGCACCAGGAACAAGAATAACAGGAGGATTTAATTCAAAAATAAACAACCTGTTTATGGATGCCGGTTCCTCCGAAATTATTTATAGCGGGATAAAATTCAAAAATTTCAACGCTGAATTACTTGTTCAGAATAATGATTTGGTTTTAACCACTTTTTCAGACCAGGTACTTATTACCGATTCCATCTCGATTGACAGTATCAAAAGTTCCTTTTCCCTTGCGGGCGACACCATTTCCTTTGCTATGAAATGGAATAATCAAAATTGGGAAACCTCCAATTATGGTGATCTGGCTGGAAACTTTGTCTTTTTTTCACCCACTGACATGAAATTCAAATTGACCCGTGGTGAGATTGTGATCAACGATACTATTTGGGAAATCAACCCTGCAAACAATTTGAAGATTGATAGTACAAGTTTAACTTTTAGCAATTTCGGACTGAATACTTCAGAACAGGGTTTGTTTTTGAATGGAAAAATTTCGCACAATCCAGTTGATACTTTAACCATTAATTTCGACCGTTTCAATTTATCCAATTCAGATAAGTTTTTTATCAAATCGGGTATTGATCTCGACGGTTTGATCAATGGTAATTTTAACATTATTGATTTTTATGAAACTCCCAACTACCTCGCTGATCTTACAATATCAGATTTGGGTTTCAACAAGGAAAAGTTAGGTGAAGCCATTATAAAAAGTGAGTGGGATCCAAAAAATGAAGCATTCAATTTACTGGCTCAGATCATTTATGAGGGTAACATCGGTAAAAATAAAACACTGGAGGTTGCCGGATCATTTTATCCTTACAAGGAAGAAAGCAATTACGACATTAACATTAACCTCAATAATTATAAGTTAAAAACCGTTGAACCTTTTATTAAAGATTTCAGTTCAAAAATTAGCGGAGAAGCCACTGGTGCCATCAAACTTTCAGGATCAACCAATCAGCCTGTTTTGACTGGCAGCATCAACCTGAAACGTACCCAGTTGAAAATTGATTACCTGAACGTGACCTATTCACTTGCCGATCAGATCAATTTTAAAGAAAACCTGATTTATTTCGATAATATAACAGTTTACGATACAGTGCCTAATAAGGCAATTGCATCAGGAAAAGTTACACACCGGTATTTTAAAGATTTTAACTTAGACCTGAATTTTACGACTGATAAATTAGTGGGGCTTAACACCAACCGCACCCAAAACAATACTTTTTATGGAACGGCGGTGGCTTCGGGAACAATCAGAATTGCAGGGCCTCCCGACAATCTGACAATGGACATTAATGTAAAATCAGAAAAGGGAACCAACATTAAACTTCCGGCATCCTACGGAAACGACATCGCCGAAAACAACTTCATTGTTTACATGACGGAGAATGACGTAACCTCATCCGGCCCCAAAAAATATGAAGTGGACTTGAAAGGGCTTGCACTAAACCTCGGTTTGAATGTTACCCACGATGCCAATATTCAGTTATTTCTCCCTTATCAAATGGGCAACATTCAGGCAAGCGGTAAGGGAGACCTCATCATGAACATTGATGCAGCAGGCAATTTTAAAATGGAAGGTCAATATGTGATTGACAAAGGTTCTTTCTTTCTCACTTTGCAAAACATCATTAACCGTGATTTTGATATAAAAAGAGGAAGCAATATTGCGTGGGCAGGCGATCCTTACAATGCCCAAATCAATCTGAAAGCTGTTTACAAAGTAAAAACCACACTGGGTGAATATGCACCGATTGAAGACTCTGCCACACGTGTACAAGTGAATTGCGTAATCGCATTGACCAAAAGTTTATTCAATCCCGACATCAGGTTCACTATTGAGTTTCCGGATATGAAGGAAGACTCCAAGCAATACATCTACTCTCAGCTCGATACTACCGATCAGGCTTTGATGAGCCAGCAAATGATTTCGCTGCTTCTTCTCAATAGCTTTTACTTTCCTTCGGGAACAACGGGTTCTGTCGGATTTAACACCTTTTCGCTCGTCACCAATCAGTTGAACAACTGGCTTTCGGGCTTCAGCGATAATTTTGATATTGGAGTCAATTATATTCCCGGTGGTCAGGTTAGTTCGGATGAAGTGGAAGTTGCTTTGTCAACACGGCTTTTTGATAACCGGGTTACGATTGATGGAAACCTCGGTGTAAAAGGAAAAGAAAGTACAAGCGCTCTCATCGGAGAGGTTACGGTTGAATATAAAATTACGGATGACGGAAGGTTCAGAACTAAAGTCTTCAATAAATCGAACAATGACGACCTGAATAAAAACTATTCGCCTTATACCCAGGGAGTCGGGATTTTTTACACACAGGATTTCAGCAGGTTTGGCGACCTTTTCAGGAAGAAAAACAAAAAGGGCAAACAAACTGAAAAAGAAAGGAAAAACGATCAAAGTATGCT
Source organism: uncultured Bacteroidales bacterium (assembly GCA_963840975.1). Taxonomy (GTDB): domain Bacteria; phylum Bacteroidota; class Bacteroidia; order Bacteroidales; family JAADJA01; genus JAADJA01. Next base: position 74,954 of record CAWJBC010000015.1, read on the forward strand.
CGAGCAAATAACCGCAAAACTAAAACCTTCCCTATCTTTGCCGAAATTTAATTTTTGATAAATATGATTCAGCGGATTCAAACTCTTTTTTTGGCACTATCGGCGGTTGCATTGATTGCCATGGTTTTTTACCCGGTAATGAACGTAACTGAATTCACCAATGTATCCACCGAAACCCTCGAAACCGATTACTACCAGATAATGTTAACCGGTTTTTCCGATCCATCTTCCGACAGCCGCCCTCAGTTGAACATCTGGGCATATATACCACTATTGGTTGTCACAATTTTCATCATCATCCTGGTGATTTATGCAATAACCAGATTTAAGCAACGACTTCACCAGCTAAAGCTCGTCAAAATCTGCATTTTTCTGAATATCATAATGGTAGCAGCAATTTTCCTTAATTATCCTAAGTTTTTCACCGACAATCCCATCCGTAGTTGAAATCGCCACAGGCGCCTATTTCCCGCTAATATCACTTGGTCTTGCTGGTGATTGCCAACAGGTATATCATGAAAGATGAAAAACTGGTTAAATCGGCTGACAGGCTGAGGTAGTTCGAGGTTCGAAGTTCCAGGTTCGAGGTTTCAGGTTTCATCTCGGCTAAAGCGAAACTGACTGCCTATTGCCTACTGCTGACTGCCAACTGCACACTGCTCTCCTCTCCGTCTCTCCATCTCCCCGTCTCTCTTCCTCCCCATCCCTCCATCATTTACAAATCATCACACCTGAATCCCTCTTTCCAACTCGATTATCTCCAGATCTTTTATGTTTTTTCCGTCTATCACAAACCTTACAAACGTAATTACTTTGTGCATCCCTGATTTTCCGGCGGCTCCGGGGTTGATGTGAAGCAAACGGTTTTCTTTATCATAAATCACCTTTAAAATGTGAGAATGTCCGCAAATAAAAAGGTCGGGTTGCTCATCCCTTATCAATTGTCGAATCGATTTTTCATACCTTCCCGGATAACCGCCAATGTGTGTCATTAACACTTTAACATCCTCGCAAAAAAACAATTCCCTGCCGGGGTACAAAGACCTGAGCGGGTAGCCATCAATATTGCCATAAACCGCCCTTACCGGCTTAAAATTTCTCAACTGCATAAATTGTGTCAGGATTACCGATATCGCCGGCATGCCAGATCTCATCACAGCCGCTAAAGTGCTCAAAAATCTTCGGGTGAAGAAATGAATGGGTGTCCGAAAGCAAGCCGATGCGGGTCATTGAAAATTAATTTGTTTGGGTTACAAAAGTATTCCATTAATGGTAAGATCGTGATTATTTTGCCAATTGCCAACTATCAATAACCTACTCCACCACCAGTTTTGTTCCTGCGCGGCTTTCGCTGGTAATGACTTCGAGGAAGTAAATCCCCGGCTTCAGCTTTGAAACATCCACCGTGTTGTTTCCCGGCACAGTCACCAGCACTTTTTGCCCAAGGTGGTTATAGATGATGGCTTGTTCAATTGGAATACCTTCCTTTATATTAATGGTGATATAGGAGGAAGCGGGGTTGGGGAAAAGGGTGATTTCGATTGATTCCACACGATCTTCCTCATAATTAAGACAGGCGAGCTGTACTTCTTCCAGACTGTTGCAACCAGGGGCATTGTTTTGGATTTCAATGGTACCGTTTGGTGTTACAAGATAATCACAAATGCTTTGCACCGCACAATTGTTTAAAAAGGGATTGTTCTGAATCGTTAAGTTGCCTATCGTACCGGCATTAATATTCTCAATTCCAGTCAAACTGGACAGATCGTCATTGAGTTGGATTTCAATGTAGTCACCTATGGAAGTCAGGTTTTCCAATCCAGCCAGGCTGTGAAGTTGATCATTTCCACCTATTATAAGTGCTCCACCAATAGAAATCAGGTTCTCAATTCCTGACAAGCTGATCAATCCAGGATTCAAATTAACAATTAAATCATCACCAATTGACATAAGGTTTTCCAGCCCGGTAAGGCTGGTAAAAGCGTTGCTAAAACTTATTGTTAGGTCACCGTCTATGGAAACCAGGTTCTCCAATCCGGTTAGACTTGTAAGGGTATTATTGCCAGTAATTTCTAGGAGCCCAACCGAGGTCAGGTTTTCCAGGGCTGACAGGTTGGTAAGTGATAAGTTGCCAGTAATATAAAGATGTCCGACAGATGTTTGATTTTCAAGTCCGGTGAGGCTGGTTAAAGAGAAATTATTTGCTATATCAAAGTAGGGTATACCGGTAGCCAGGTTTTCCAGCCCTGTGAGGTTAATGAGATTATGATTTAAAAGAATGTAAATATTTCCTCCGGTGAAGGCCAGATTCTGCAAACCTGCAAGACTGGTAAGAACATAATTAGAAGAAATAGTTAATCCTCCTGTGATGGAAGTCAGGTTTTCCAGTCCAGTGAGGCTTGTCAGGGAATTATTATCTGCAATGGAAAGATAACCTCCTATGGAATTCAGGCTTTCCAAACCTGTAAGTCCAGTGATTTCTTCATTCCATGATATCTCAACGTTTCCACCGATCCAGGCCAGGTTCTCTAACCCGGTAAGGTTGGTCAGAGCGCCTTCAAACTTTATCTGAAAATTTCCAGTGATGGATATTATATTTTCCAATCCTGTCAGGCTTTCCAGGATAGAATTATAGATAAGATCATTCATAATCGTAAAGTTTCCACCGATAGCGGTTATAACATTCAATCCAATTAAGTTTGAAACAGAATTTCCCAATATAGAAACATTACCCTCAATTTCGGTACACCCCGGATAATTTGCCTGGAAATTATCAATCTGTTCCTGGGTGGTGAATGTAATCCCCTCCGGCAAACAACCTTGTGAAAAACCAATGTTATGGCTGATGGCGACCAAGGTAAAGTAAAAGAACTTAGTTTTTTCATAATAAGTCTGTTTTAATGCACCTGCCCGGGATTGGGTATGGCACCGCTCACCGATCTTTTTGCTATATCGAAAGTGATCTCAAGGCACATCCATGTCCTTACTGCTTTTTCAGCTACAATTCCCGGATTCCATCTCATCATTTTTACCACCCTGATGGCCTCTTCGGTGCATCCGCCACCAACGGTTTTTTCGGTTAGTATGTTTGAAATCCTGCCGCTTGGCTCCACCACAAATTTTAATTTCACTGTTCCGGAGATGTTCTGCTTGAATGCAGTTTCAGGGTATTCAAGGTGGTTGGAGATGAAACTGCTGAAATTAAAGTCTTTGCTGGAATATACGGGCTTGGGTATCCGGTCGGCATCCAGCATAGGCACGATGGTAAAGGACGAATCAACCGGTGTAAACGGGTAAACGATCTTATCGTATCCCCGGCTTTTTACATAGCCCTGGTACTTTTTTATATCGAACCGGAATTCCATTGATTGCTCATATTCGATGGGAATACCAACCTCAGTGGCAGGATACCACACAATCAACCGGCAGATGCGCAAGAGCTTCCAGCATCTGTTTCCTTCGACAACGATTGTTTAACCTTGTAATCACTTGCCGAGCCGTCTTTATGAACCGTAAATGAAATGATAACGTCACCTTCGGTTTTGTCACGTGATGGCAACTTCGGGGTAAACCATCTCTTCGCGGATAAATTCGCGCAGCATTCGGTTTCCGCCATAGCATTGCGGCTCAGTTACATTTTGTGACAGGACGGGCAGGACATTCATGCACACAAGGGCAAGGGTCAGGAGGAGGGACTGGAATTGAATATTCACTGTTGTTTTCATAATCGTACCTTTTATCGCAATAAAAGTAACGAAAATTCAGGTTCATTCTGTGTATCGGGTGAAATATCTTGTTGAAACAGTTTAATTAATATAAAAATAGGGATAGGGGATAAAGATAAAAGGGCAATAGTGGAATTCTGTCAAGCAAGCCCATATACCTATATTTCCCCTATTTCCATAATTATCCGGATCCCACGGAATTTCTCATAGTGCTATAGTTTACTTAAATAAGGTATAATATCAGGTACAATTTTTGATTATTTTCCGGTCTTCCTTTGAGGATTTCTTAATTTTACAAAAAAAATACATGGACATAGCATATTCCATTATCGGGTTGTTGACTGGCGGATTGATCGCCTGGTTGTTAATGAAAAATAAATTGACCCGCAAGGAAAGTGAATTTCAAACCGGACTGAACGATCTTGAAAGGAAAAAGTCGGAAGAGATCATTGCACTTGACAAAGAGAAAAGCATACTGCATGAAAAATATACCGATCTTCAAACCGGTTATCAAAAACTCTCAGAGGAAATTGTTGACGAACGTAAACGAACCGAAAACCTTACTTCGCAGATAGCACGATCGGATGCAGATAATAAAAACCTCCTCGAAAAACTGGAATCTCAAAGGGCTGAATTGGAAAACCTCCAGAAAAAATTCACTACCGAATTTGAGAATATCGCCAACAGGATACTCAAACAAAATTCGCAGGAGTTTACAGTTGTGAACCAAAAAAACATGGGTGATCTGTTAAATCCACTGAAGGAAAAGATCAAATCATTTGAAGATAAAGTTGAAAACACCTATCAAAAAGGTATAAAAGATCAAACCGACCTAAAGGCAGAATTGAAAAAATTGTATGATCTGAACCATAAGATCAGTGAAGAAGCAAACAACCTGACACGAGCGCTCAAATCGGACACCAAAAAACAGGGAAATTGGGGAGAGGTGATACTTGAAAGGGTTTTGGAACGCTCCGGCTTGGTGAAGGGGCAGGAGTATGACACACAGGTAACCGCCCGGAATGAAGCTGGCGAAATGCTCAGACCCGATGTAATCGTCAGGCTTCCTGACAACAAGCACATCATCATTGATTCAAAAGTTTCGCTGGTGGCTTATGAAGCATTTTCGAACGCTGAAGATCAGGAAAGTCGCGACGCTTCCCTGAAACTGCATATTGATTCCCTGAAAAATCACATCAAAGGTTTGAGCGATAAAAACTATACCAATGTTACACTTTTCGACACTCCTGACTTCGTGTTACTTTTTATGCCCATCGAGTCGGCATTCAGCGCCGCCATTCAGGCTGATATTGAACTATTCAATTATGCCTGGGAGAAGAAAATTGTAATGGTGAGTCCCACTACTCTCCTCGCCACCTTAAGGACGATTGCCTCCATCTGGAAACATGAAAAACAAACCCAAAATGCTATGGAAATTGCAAAGCAGGGAGGAGCTTTGTATGATAAGTTTGTTGGCTTTTTGAAAGACCTCGAAGAACTGGGAAACCAGATCAACAGGGTAAACAAAACTTACAACGAGGCAAAAAATAAACTGGCTTATGGAAGTGGCAATTTGATAAAGCGGGTGGAAAGCCTCAAAGAATTAGGAGCAAAGACAACCAAGGTTATCCCGGAGAAATTTATTGATAACAATGAAAAAGATGATTCCGTATGAGAAAAATACTATTAATGATACTGATGCTGTCAGTAGTTTTCAACCTCACCCTTCAGGCTGGCAAAACGAACAAGAAGAAATTGAACCGGACCAATATCGCTGCAATTTACAACGAAAACCAGGTCATTGATTTTTCAGCCGTGATTTATCACATTTCGGATGAAATTTCAAAAGTCTATTTGGAAATTCCCTTGAAAAATCTCAGATACAATACCGGACAGAAAAAAGATTTCCGCTTTGCAAGGTTTAATGTGTCATACGAGATGTACAGCGCTTACGAAACGAAAACCATTTTGGATTCGGGTACGCTTGCATTGACTGACACCCTTCATTTCGGACAGGATGCAAATCTGCTTATTGACTTTGACGTCAAGGCAAATTTCCCGGGTAATTACGTTTTAATGGTAACGCTCACCGACCTCAATACAAAAGAAAAGGTGAGCAGGTTTAAATTTATCAACATTTCAAAAACAAATAGATATTCATCCCAGAATTTTTTATTGACTGATAGTGACAATAATCCTTTGTTTACAAGGCATTTCGAAGAGGGACAGTTTTACAGGTTGCGATATAATCAACCAGGTATCGAGCAGTTCATTGTCCGTTTTTACAACAGGAAGTTACCACTTGCAAAACCGCCGTTTGCAGTTGAAAAAAATTTCACTTTTAAATTCACACCCGACAGTTTATACTTCCTCGGACTGACAGATGGAACCTCAGAGTTGCTTAAACTGCCATACCCAGGTATTTATCATTTCCAAACGGATACTTCACAAACCGAAGGATTTACGTTGTTCCATTTTGATGATGGTTTTCCGGAAATTGAAACCCCGTTGCAGGCCATCCTCCCTCTGCGTTACCTTACTACACAAAAAGAATTTGAAGCGATTTTGAAATATCCCGATTATAAAATTGCCGTTGACAGTTTCTGGTTAGAAAGGGCTTCCCATCAACCTGAACGTGCAAAAAATATGATTAGCAGATACTATCAGCGGGTGGTGCTGGCTAATCACATGTTCACATCTTACCAGGAAGGCTGGAAAACAGACCGCGGCATCATTTACATCATTTATGGACCGCCAACCGAAGTTTACCGAAAAACAGGACAGGAACAATGGATTTATGGTGAAAAAGGAAATCCTCTGACCATTAACTTCTATTTTGACGAAGTTGAAAATCCTTTCACAGCTAATGATTACTCATTGCAGCGATCGTCTTCATTTAAATCGAGCTGGTACATTGCTATTGAGAATTGGAGGAGATAAAGTGTAAAATTCAAAGGAAAAAGTTAAAAACCTTATAGAAGATAATTTGAAAGGTAACGCTCGATATTAGCCCGTAAATAATAATAGGAAAACTTTTAATACTACGCGAATGATAAAATGTCGTTTTAGCATTTAAGTCGGCCGTCAGCAATCAACAGTCAGCATATATTGCCGATTACAGACTGAAGATTGGAGAATTTATAATTCTGAAATTTATCCCGTTTGCAGTATAACTATCAATTTGTCATTTTCTGTTTTAACTATTTCTCCTTTCTTCGATTGATTTCTTTTATGAGCAGACCCAATTCCCTGCCTGTCTGACCTGCGATAGAGGTGTTCTCCTCAGCTCTTCTGATAAGATAAGGTAAAACAGATTTTACGGGACCAAATGGAACATATTTGGCAACATTATAGCCCTCGTTAGCCAGATTAAAACTTATGTGGTCGCTCATGCCGTAAAGTTGCGAAAACCAGCAACGGGAATCGTTTTTTGCAATGCCGTGTTCTGCCATCAACTCTGTCATGTACCGGGAGCTATATTCGTTATGGGTTCCATTGAAAACCGAAATCCGATCAATGTGTTCAAAGCAAAACTTCAGCGCAGCATTATAATCCCGGTCAGTGCTTCCCTTATCCGGTTGAATGGGGTCAGGATAACCCTTTTCGGCTGCCCTTTCCCTTTCCCTTTCCATATAGGCACCCCTCACAAATTTTGCACCCAGGAAATACCCTTTTTGTTTGGCTGCTTCGTAAGCCTGCTGCAACTTTTCAAGCCTGTCAGTTCGGTACATCTGGTAAGTATTGAAAACAATCGCTTTTCCTTTGTTGTACTTTTCCATATTTGTATAAACCACCTCGTCAATAAAATTCTGGAACCAGGAATCTTCGGCGTCAATCAAAATTGGAATGGAATTCTCATAAGCCGTCCGGCAAAGCTTTTCAACCCTGCTCCTGAAATTATCCGCTTCCTTCTTCTCCCCTTCCGATAAACTCAACGCGGAGCTTACTTTTTCCAAAACAGTATGGGTTGTAAATGCTGTCGGTTTAAACACAACAAACGGAATATTCGAATCACCGGCAGCATTATAAATTGTCTTCAGGGTTTCATCCAATGCCTTTTGAATATCTTCCGGCGATTCCTTTCCTTCAACAGAATAATCGAGAATACCCTTCACCTTCCCTTTTTCAAGAATCCGGACATTTTTGCGACATTCATCTATCGTTTCACCACCCACAAAGTGGGCGTAAATCGTAGGTTTCACTGCCCAGTCAACCGGAATGTGCCAACGAATAGCAACATTTGTCAGCATTTTCCCAAACGAAACGAGGGAATTGCTACTTAACATCCGAAATAAAAGGTAAGCCCGGCGCAATTCACGACCCGAGCGGTGAGCGAAAGCTATTTGAGTGTTTTCGAAAGATAACATATTCAAAAGTTTTAAAAACGATGCTATAGTTGAATTAGAGTGTGCAAAGATCAAAAAATTATTTGGTGTAATGGATTAAATATAAACATGAACAGAAACTAAATTTTGATATTCAACCAAATGATTTGAAAGTTTAATTTTAAAAACGCAAAATTTCACTATTTTTGCTAAGTATGATGCAAAAGATATTTAATTCCAAAGGATATTCGATTTTTATCGGAGATGATGTTTACGATACCATTCGTTCATTTTTATATCAGTTTGAATTTTCGGAACATAAGATATTTGTTCTGGCGGATAAAAACAGCCGTAGATATTGCTTACCCAGGCTGATGAGCAACATCCAGGTGTTTCAGAAAGTTCACATACTCGAGATACAGGATGGTGAGGAATTCAAAAACCTGAATACCTGTCAGCGATTATGGCAGGAGTTGGCTGATAACCATGCCGACCGCAATTCAATCCTGATCAATCTGGGTGGTGGCGTAATTTGCGATATGGGAGGCTTCGTGGCTTCCACTTTCAAGCGTGGCATAAGTTACCTGAACATTCCCACTACCCTGCTCTCAATGGTTGACGCTGCAATCGGAGGGAAGGTCGGAATTGATTTGAAAGGGCTGAAAAATGAAGTCGGATTGTTTGAAAATCCGCAGGTCGTTTTTATTATTCCCGAGTTTTTGGATACATTGCCGGAGCGGCAACTGCAATCGGGATTTGCTGAAGTGATAAAACATTCCCTTATTTACGAAAAACAGTTTTGGGACGACCTGTCGTCAAAACCTTTCAGCCAAATAAAAGATTGGAGGGAGATCATTGACTGGTCGGTCGAGATAAAAAACTATTTTGTGTTGGAAGACCCTTTCGATAAAGGATTCCGTAAGGTTCTGAATTTTGGACACACCATCGGACATGCTTTCGAAACGTTTTCTTTACAAAACGATAGTCAGCCGCTGTTGCACGGTGAAGCTGTTGCAATTGGGCTGATATGTGAATTATATATTTCGAACCAACAGGTTAAGTTACCCCAAAATGAAATGGATGAAATCATTCAGTACATTGCGGCAAATTATAAACCTTACCCTCTTCGATCAGGAAATTTCGATCTGATCATTGACAACATGAAACACGATAAGAAAAACACGGGTAACAAGTTTAATTTTACCCTGCTAACTTCTATCGGCAACAGTCTGATCAACCAGGAGGTTGACATCAAACTGATCAATGAAAGCATGAGGTTTTATCAGAATCTGAAAAGCTAAGATCCAGGTTTAAGTATTATAAAGTTTTACCACAGGCATGAAGTGAAACCGGTTACCATTCATAAAAACAAAGGTTTTATTAAAGGCAAAATCACTCTGCCCGCGTCCAAAAGCATCAGCAACAGGGCTTTGATCATTAATTATCTGAGTGGCGACAAACTGCAATTGAATAATCTTTCACCTGCAGATGATACGCAACTGATGGTTACATTGCTTAGCAGAATAGAAAAACAAAAAGGGTCAGAAATACCCATAACGATTGATTGCCAAAATGCAGGAACTGTCGCGCGATTTTTGACCGCTTTGCTTGCCATTACTCCCGGGAAATGGCTGATAACGGGGTCTGGCAGAATGAAAGAGCGACCGGTCGGAATTCTGGTTGACTGTCTGAATAGTATGGGTGGTTCAATCGAATATAAAGGGGAAGACGCTTTCCTGCCATTGCTCATCGAAGGAAAACCTTTGAAAGGAGAAGAAATTGAAATTGACGGAAGTGTGAGCAGTCAGTTTATATCTGCATTGCTTCTTATCTCTCCTGAAATTCAGGGCGGTTTATCCGTTAAGTTTAAAAACAAAGTCAATTCGTTGCCTTATATAGAAATGACATTAAAGTTATTGAACCGATTCGGGATTAAATCAAGTTTCGGTGATAAGACAATAAGGATCAATCCGCAGGAATTTAAACCTGGTGCGCTCATTATTGAACCCGACTGGACTTCCGCTTCCTATTGGTATGAAATAGCCGCTTTTGCTGATAAAACGGATATTGTTTTAAAAGGACTTCAAAAGGAAAGCCTGCAAGGTGATGCAATTCTTTCAGCTATTTTCAAACAGTTTGGCGTTAGAACCGAATACCTGACGGATGGAATAAGATTGACGAAATCAGGTGAAATTGTCTCAGCATTTTCAATTGATTTCACTCACTGCCCTGATCTTGCACAGGCGGTAATTGTTACTTGCGCCGGTTTGAATATACCGGGAAAATTCACCGGACTTGAGAGCCTCCGGATTAAAGAAACCGATCGCATAAAAGCTCTTGTACAACGAATTAAATAAGCTTGGCATAATATCCCAGACTATTGGGCAGTCAGAATTCAGAACCCATTTCGCCTCTGGCGAAACAAAACCCAAAACCCGGAACCCAAAACCCATAAAAACGTACGGAGACCACCGAATGGCGATGGCATTCGCCCCCCTGGCTATGATTTACAATACCATCCAAATTGAAAACCCTGAAGTTGTTTCCAAATCTTACCCTGGATATTGGGATGATTTAACAGTGGCAGGATTCATTTTGAGAGACTGAAAAAGTTTTTTTAAAGTTGAAAAATGAACGATCCTTGTTAATTACAATTTAAAACTTACCCATTTCCCGTTGATTCATTTAAATATCTTTGTATCCAATCAGACGAACATTATGACCGTTGATATATTTATCCCTTGCTTTGTTGACCAGATTTATCCTCAAACCGGGATGAACATGGTTAAGATACTTGAAAAATGCGGTGTTGAGGTTCATTACAACGATAACCAAACCTGTTGCGGGCAAATGGCTTTTAACAGTGGTTATTGGGACGAAGCTAAAGAACTCGGCTCCAAATTCATCGAAGACTTTCCGAACGATCATCCCGTGGTGGCTCCTTCGGCATCCTGTGTAGGTTATGTGAAAAGCCATTTTGATAAACTGTTTTTCAATACAGCTTACCATCTCAAATATAAAAAACTTCAGAAAAATATTTATGAATTCACCGATTTCATGGTAAACGTGTTAAAGGTGACTGATGTGGGAGCTTCCTTTCCTCATAAAGTGACCTTTCATGATTCATGCGCAGCATTGAGGGACTACGGATTAAAGGACCAACCCCGAATTCTTTTGCGAAATGTTAAGGGTATCGAATTGATCGAAATGAAGGATACGGATGTCTGTTGCGGGTTTGGAGGAACTTTTGCAGTGAAACATGAGTCCATTTCAACAGCAATGGCAGAGCAAAAAATTCACAACGCCCTCGAAACAGGCGCTGAATATATCATCTCAACCGATTCGTCATGCCTGATGCACCAGGAAGGCTTCATCAAAAAGCACAAACTTCCGGTCAAAGTTGCTCATATTGCTGATGTCCTGGCATCAGGATGGTAGGGCTATTACTTCATTACCAAATTAATTTGCAATTATGTTAGTACGTAAATTGTCAATTATCTTTTCCATTGCTTTTACAATTCTTCATACAGCCGGTTTTGGGCAGCCTCCGGCAGATAGCCAGACCAAACCGCACAAACTTGGACTGGTATTAAGTGGTGGTGGGGCCAAGGGCATAGCCCATGTTGGTATTTTGAAAGCATTAGAAAAGGAAGGTATCCGGCCTGATTATATTACCGGAACCAGCATGGGCAGCATTATTGGCGGTTTGTATGCAATCGGTTATACTGCCGACCAGCTTGATACCATCGTCCGAGCAATCAATTGGGACCTTGTGCTTTCAAACAATATTTCCCTCAATTTTATATCGTATGAAGAAAAAGAATATTACAACCGTTACCTGCTTGAATTTCCAGTCGAAGATTGGAAACTAAAACTTCCTTCAGGTATGATTGAAGGGCAGACCTTAAACGAAGTACTGAACCATTATACCTGGCCTTCCAACAAGTACCGAACGTTCGACGAATTTCCCATTCCGTTCAGATGTGTGGCAACCGACGTAAGTACAGGCAAGCCTATAGTTTTCAAAGACGGTTCCCTCGCGCAGGCTATCCGGGCAAGTATGGCCATTCCAACTGCATTTACAGCAGTTGATCTGGATACTACCTTAGCTGTAGACGGTGGTGTGGTAAATAATTTCCCGGTCGAAGAATTATTTGCAATGGGTGCTGACATAGTAATTGGTGTTGATGTGGGCGATGGATTAATACCCGCGAAAAAATTAAGCGGTATGACTGATATACTTTTTCAGGTTTCAATGTTCAAGAGCCTGGAGAGAATAGAAGAGCAAGTTAAAAAGTGCGACATATATATCAGACCCGACCTGAAAGGTTATGGAACAGCCAGTTTTAGTAATTACGCAGAAATTCTTGAGCTGGGTTATAACACAGGTGAGGAATACAGGTCAAAATTTAAAGAGCTAAAAGAAACTTATGGATTGAAAGAAAAAAAACATCAGGCTGTCTCGTTTATTTCCGATCCCATTACGATTGAAAAGGTATCAATTTCAGGAAACAAATGGTCATCTGAAAAGTTGGTATCCAGTAAACTCGGAATCGAAAAGGATAATCAATACACACAAAAGGATATAGAGGAAGGAGTGAGAAGGGTTTATGGAACTAACATTTTCAAGAAAGTAAACCTTAATATTACCCGACGAAAAAAATCAGACTACTATACGCTTGCCCTCGAACTTGATGAAAAACCAAGAATCCTTTTTAAAAGCGCACTGCATTACGATAATACGTTTTTAGCCGGCATTACGTTAAATATGACCCTAAGAGATTATTTGATCAAATCGTCACGGTTTATCCTGGCGGGAGATCTTTCAAAAAATCCTAAATTTCTGTTCGATTATCTTCAGTACATCGGTAACGAGCAAAGCAAAGCATTTAACTTCAGGTATAATTTTTTAAACGAACAAATTCCCAGCTACAACGAAGGCAAGCTCGAGGATGTAGACATTACCACGGAGCACAATTTCAGAATGGGGTTTTTAACCACTCAGCAACTGGATAAATGCTATTATATTGGAGCAGGGCTTAAACTTGACTCACAAAAGGCAAAGTTTTCGAACGTAATTCCTGATGGAATAAAGCATGGTAATTTCAACAATATGAAATTAGAAACTGCTTTTTTCAATAATACCATGAACGACCGAAATTACCCGACCAATGGAAAAGACTTATCATTTCACGGTGATTTATATTTATACAACTTCTATAATGTAAAATTTGATAAGGGTATAGATTCTATCTTTTTTATTTCAGAAGATCCACCGGATTATTTGACTGAAGACGAATTTAATAATCAGATACTCAATCCGCTTACGCCCGGCATTTATGGTCTTTTGCAACTCAGGTACTACAGGTACATACCGTTAAAGCAAAATAGCCAATTAATACCATATATTTCTGCCGGAATTACTTTATCGGGAGAAGAGTCCGGATTATTTGAGGGATTCAGGATTGGTGGACATCAGATGGTTAAATCTACTGACGTCCGTTGTTTTGGTTTGAATTTTGCCGAGAAGGGTTATGATAATTACCTGCTTACCGGACTTCATTTTCAGCAAATTTTACTTAGCAGTATATTTCTGAATTTAGGAACAGATTTCCTTTTACCCTATGAATATGTTTCATTAAACAATCTGGACGATTTCAGTATCAACACAGCCATCAATCAATATTCCATGCTTGGTTATGGTGCTAAACTGATGTATAAAAGTTTTATCGGACCCATCAGCGTAGGAATAAGCAGGAATACACGCGATTCGTATATTCGATATTATTTTGCACTGGGATTTTCTTTCAATTACAATGATTAAAAAATCCTGGGTAGTCGCAACGTGATCTCCTTTTTTTTTATATTTTCGTAATAAAATAAAATAGGAATGACAAGTCATATCAATAAAATAGCCCAGGAATTAAACATAACAACCGGACAGGTAGAAAATACGATTGACCTTTTAAACTCCGGAGCAACAGTTCCATTTATTGCCCGTTACCGCAAGGAGGTCACCGGTAGCCTCGACGAATTGCAGATCACCCGCATCCGCGACAGAATGGAACAATTGCAGGCTCTTGACAAACGAAGAGAAGCTATTCTGAATTCCATCAGGGAGCAAGAGAAACTTACCGATGATCTCGAAAAGCAAATCAATGAAGCTGAAACCCTTGCAGAATTAGAGGACATTTATCTGCCTTATAAACCCAAACGAAAAACCCGCGCCACCATTGCAAAAGCGAAAGGACTGGAACCTCTGGCAAAGATGATCATGGCTCAGAACAGCCACGATGTGGAAACAATGGCTGAACGATTTATCAATTCTGAAAAAGAAGTAAATACGGTGGATGAAGCCTTGGCAGGAGCGAGAGACATTATAGCAGAATGGATAAGTGAAAACAAATATGCCAGGGGCAAAATCAGGAAACTTTTCATTCGCAAGGCATTGATCGAATCGTCTGTAATTAAAGGCAAGGAAGAAGCCGGCAATAAATACCAAACCTATTTTGAATCAAAAGAACTGATCATGAAATCTCCTTCGCATCGCATCCTGGCGATGTTCAGGGGCGAAAACGAAGGATTTCTTAAAGTAAAAGTATTCCCTCCAGAAGAGGAAGCATTAGAAATGCTTGAAGAACTATTTATAAAATCCAACAATCCTTCCGGTGAGCAGGTTTATGAGGCAATGAAAGATAGTTACAAACGCCTGATCCATCCATCCATTGAAACAGAGATCAGGGCTATGGCAAAAGAAAAAGCGGATGAATATGCCATACACGTTTTTGCGGATAATTTCCGTCAGTTATTGATGGCTTCTCCGTTAGGAGAGAAAAATGTGCTGGCAATTGATCCCGGCTTCAACTCAGGTTGCAAGTTGGTTTGTTTGGACAGACAAGGAAAATTGCTTTACAACGAAACCATATATCCCCATCCGCCTCAAATCGAGGTAAAGCAGTCTATTAATAAAATCCTCCAGCTTGTAAACGCTTATAAAATTGAAGCTATTGCCATCGGTAACGGAACAGCGGGAAGGGAAACCGAAAGCATGTTCAGAAGGATACGTTTCGAAAAGGACGTAATGGTTGTGATGGTAAACGAAAGCGGTGCATCTGTTTACTCAGCATCGCCGGTTGCAAGAGAAGAATTCCCGGAATATGATGTGACGGTTCGGGGTGCCATTTCAATCGGAAGAAGGCTGATGGATCCACTTGCCGAATTGGTCAAAATTGATCCAAAGTCCATCGGGGTTGGACAGTATCAGCACGACATCAACCAAACAGCATTGGGTAAGAGTCTGGACGATACAGTAATGAGTTGTGTGAATTCAGTTGGCGTAGAAATTAATACTGCCAGCAAGCAGCTATTATCTTATGTTTCGGGAGTAGGACCTGTGTTAGCACAAAATATCATCAACTACAGGAATAAAAACGGGCCTTTCCGATCGAAGAATGAATTGAAAAAAGTTACCCGTTTTGGAGAAAAAGCATTTGAGCAGGCTGCCGGCTTTTTAAGGATCCGCAACGCTGAAAATCCCTTGGATCAAAGTTCGGTTCACCCCGAAAGCTATCATGTGGTAGAGAACATGGCAAAAAAGCTGAATTGTGGGATCGGTGATTTGATGACCAAGGAAGAATTACGCAAGCTGATCAACCTGAAAGATTTTGTAACTGAAAAAACCGGTTTGCCAACCCTGACGGATATCATGGAAGAACTTGCAAAGCCGGGGCGTGATCCTCGTGAGAAGTTCGGATTCTTCGAATTTGCAAAGGGTATACATACCATCAACGACCTTGAGATAGGAATGGTATTGCCGGGCATTATCACCAACATCACGGCATTCGGCGCTTTCGTTGATATTGGCATCAAGCAAAACGGTCTGATTCATAAAAGTAATATGGCTGATAAATATGTAAGCGATCCTGGTGAGTATGTAAAACTGAACCAAAAAGTAAAAGTAAAAATTGTAGAGGTTGATAAGGTAAGGGGCAGAATACAGCTCTCTTTGAAGGATATGAACACCAAAGGAAATTAAACGGAAATATTATAAGCAGCGACTTGTTATCTGCATTTTTTCGTATCTCATCAACTATTCCTTCAAAATTTTGCAATAATTATTACGTTTGTATCCTGAAATTCGAATCTATGTCAACGAAGGCTTCTTTTCTTTTCCTGCTAATTTTTGCATTGACCCATACAATGGTATCTGGACAACGGATCAAGGGTCAGATCATTGCAGGAATGAACCTTTCGCAAGTGGATGGAGACGAAATTTATGGTTTTGATAAAGTAGGAATGAATATGGGGGTTGGAGCGATGGTTCCGCTTGGTAAAAATTTTTCCTTTTCCCTCGAGACTTTGTTCAGCCAGAAAGGATCGTACCAGGGAAACCAATATGAAGATGTAGTAGTGGATACAGCCACAGGTCAGGTTATTGCCACTTACAACGGAATGTACAAGCTGAAGATGGATTACGTTGAGGTTCCGTTTTTGATTCAATATACCGATAAAGAAATCATTACTGCCGGAGTAGGGTTTTCATACGGAAGGCTGGTGAACATTAAAGAATACGAACACGATACGCTGAATGTTTTTACTACCCTTAATAGTGGCGTTTACGATAGAAACGACTATAACGTCCTGGTGGATTTACAAATGCGTATCCATCGTAAAATACCACGATGGAAATTCAATGTCAGGTATGCCTATTCAATAAGTAAAATACGGACCCGTGATTTTTATACAGTACCTCCTCCGGGTCAGTTGTATGTCACACGCGATCAGTATAACAACCTGTTTTCCATCCGGCTCATCTATGTGTTTAATGAAAAGCCACCGCTTGCCCGTCAGAAAAAATAAAACGGGTTAAAGAGCTATTGAATCCATGACCTTTAGTGCCAATCCTTGTGCATAATTTGTGTTTTTGATTCCTTAATCAAAATCTCCGGCTTCAATCGTCCCTGAACTTTCTTTGGATATTGTTTGTTTTATTATTGATTTTCATAATAACAGGTAATCTTATTAAAAGATGAAAAAACTTTACATTTTGATACTGGCACTGCAATTTTCTTTATCCGGGTATTCCCAAACCTTTGAATGGTTAAAAACAGTTCCCATTGATTATGAATTCAATCCTGGCTCGATCAGTTATACTACCTGCACCGACAGTGATGGAAATATTTACTTTTTTGGATTACAGGAACATTTGATTTTCTATAACCAGGCAATGGGGACACAGTTTTTGAAGAAATATAACCCTGATGGTAGTTTGGAATGGGAAAAAACCATCAGCGGGGAGGCGCTTGCCATGGGAATTTATTGCGACCTGAATGGTGGGGTTTATCTTTATGGTCAGTTGCACAGCGATCTTGATTTCTGGGGAGATTTGTCCATTTATTTTCAGGGTATATCAACCAATAGTTTTCTTGTAAAGATTAATTATGATGGAGATATTGAATGGGGAATAAATCTCGAAGACCTGCCGTTGGATTCAGGGGATATTTCGGATATTGTATCCGATGAATCGGGTATGCTTTACGTCTCATATTCCACATGGCTCAATTCCTACATTTTGAAAATAAATTCAAGTGGCGAATATATTGGCTCGATTGTCCAGGAAAATGTGTCCCTGATTTCAGGACTAGACAGGGATAGCGAAGGAAACATTTATGCAACAGGAAGTTGTGCCGGCATTAACAGTATTTTTGGTGGCATGGGATTTACGGCTCCGTTTCCTTACACTACTTACATCGTAAAATACAACAACAGCAACCAGCCGGAATGGGTTAAGTTTATTGAAGATATTACTTGTCCTGCATTGAAAATAAAATGTGACAATGCCGGTGGATTATACGTAGCCGGACAATATTTCTTTGAAACAATGCTCGATACAATTATGTTGCATGGGGCTGAGTGGGTTTATGATTTCTTTCTCTCAAGACTTAATTCGGAAGGTCAGTACCAGTGGGCATTAGAATGTCCTGAGATTCTGACGGGTGATGCTACGCTGGGTCGGCTTCAATTCCTCGAAACAGACAACGGGGGAAACGCCCTGCTTGCCGGATTCACGAGAGGCTTTATTGACTGGGGGAATGGGATTGTATCAAATTCCGGGGATCTATACTACAATATTATTGTTTGGAATGTTTCACAAAACGGTTCAATCAATTGGGTAAAAACGGCTGGTGGCGAAGGGTACGATGATTCACACAGTATTTCTAACTCTCCTGATGGTGATATTTACCTTGCCGGAATTGCCGGCGGAACAGCAATGTTTGACACCATAACATTTGTGACTGAGGATTTTGTATATCCCTTCCTTGCCAAAATAGATATACCGGAGTTTACAGATGTAATTAAAAGAGGAGAAAAGCAATCGGCCCTGATTTACCCTAATCCAGCCCTTGACAAAATCTACATTCAGTCTGAGAATGAAGAATCTTTTATAATTTATAACAGCAGGGGAGAGAGAATATTGGATGGCAATCTTAATAAAAACATTAACCAGATCAATCTTGAAAGAATACTTCCGGGAATCTATTTTCTTCTGACCAAATCGAACATTAACGGGACAGGTGAAAACTGCAAAATTAGTGGTAAAATGATTAAATTCATTTAAGGAATTGAAGTAAAGAATTTATTTTTCAGCAATAATCCCACCCGTTAACCGCAGCAACTCCACCTGGCTGTCAATAAGATCGTAAACAGCATTCAATTTATTGGAAGAGGCATTCAGGAAAATCAGTTGTACATCGCGATAGTTGAATGAATTGATAGTTCCGTTACGGTACTTTTCGTTGGCAATTTGCATATTCAGCTTTGCACTTTCCAGATTTACATCCGCAACCTCAAGCAATTGTCGTCTGATGCTATATAAATCATACTGGTTGACCAACAGGTTTTCGAGGGTTTGTGTTGCCTGTTGAATTTCTATTCCTGCAATTTTCTCATTGATTTTTGCAGTTTGGATGGCAGTCCTTGTGTTGCCGCCATTAAAAAGATTAAAGCTCAGAGAGAAGTTTGCATAGTAATCAAACAAATAAGTATTGTTTTGATTTTTTTCCCAATCATACCAACCCTGTGTATAGTCTGCTCCTGCATTCAATGACAGGGTTGGCCACATATCACTTTTGGCGATTCTCACTTCTTTTTTCAGGATTTCCTGGTTTACATATTCATTCATCAAGGTTTTGTTATTCGAAAGCATTTTTCCCATCAAATCGTCAAGGGCATAATTTTGAAGCTCTACCTTAAAACTATCAACCAAAATAAGCTTCACCTTTGAAGGTTCGCCCAATAACAAGTTCAGCCGGAGAAAGGCATTCTTTACCCTCAACTGTTGCAATAAATAATTGGTTGAATCGCTCAGGTATGAATTTTTAGCTTGCAGTACATCAAAGGTTACTGAACTTCCAATATCCTTTCGCAACATTTCATAATTGTATCGGTCGCCCGACAATGCCTTGACAGACTCCAGCACCTTTAACCTTTCTTCTTCCAGCAAAGCCAGGTAATAACCCAGAATAATCGCCTGTACCGTATTTTCAATTACAATGGATGAATAACCCAACGAATAGGCTTCAAGCAAGTCGAGTTTCTGTTTGTTCATTTTTACCGATAATCCATCAAATAACAGCCATCGCAGGTTAGCATAAGGAGTCAGGGAATTGGTGTATTGGTCGCCCCTCCCATATTCAAATGTTGCGGTATCAAAAGAAGGTGTATTGTCGTATCGGTTAATGCTGTTTACTCCCAGGTTTACCGAGGGAAGCCTGCCAACGGATCCCCATGAATTGTTCAATTCTGCAATGCTGTATTGCTGTTCCGCTATCCTGATCTGGAAATTGTTTTCAAGTCCCTTAAGAATTGCGCCATCCAGGCTCAGTGCTTCCTGGGAAAATACTCCAAAAGTTAATATTGTGAAGAATAATAAAAGTAATCCCTTTACTGGTTGCCGGTTGCTGGTTACTGGTTGAATGCTATTTCCAATTATTTTCAACATACTGAATAAATTTATTAATCATTTTTTTTAGGGGTTCATATTCATTTTTCAACACAATCGGAGGACTATCAGTAAAATGAGTAAACAAATCATATTTAACTGAGATAATGCCTCAACACTTGAGGTTTGTTCAAAAACCGGATAAGCTCAATTTTATAATACCGAAGTAGGAAATTCAAAACCACCTTTCATGCCAGACTATTTTGAATTTCACTTTGGTATAACTTCTTCTTCCAAATTCCTCTGCAATCGTATCTTTAATTCTTTTGCCTGACCGCCTGACTATACTTCCCTGTTCAAAAAGTTCATAATTTGGCAACTGTAAACTTAACTTATGTACTTCAATCGCAAGTTAATATGCAAACTGATAAATTTCAAGATCCTTATAACTTTTCATATCACTAATGTCATTTTTTGCACTCCCAACTAGCAACCAGTAATCAGCAACAAGCACCAATTATTCAATCGTCCTTTTACTATGAATTATAGCAATTTCAACGCTTTCCCTCGAAGGTACCGCTGATAATTTTGCTGCAATTTTCGGAGGGACCGGTCGCTTAGGATCGCCCTGCAATACCCACAAATTAATCCTGTTATATGTCCATTTGTAGTACCTTTTTAAATCGTTTAGCGTCAAAAGGATGACAGGAAAGAATATAAGGATAAAGCCAGTACCGACAAGCACGCCATAAGCCAATGCAACAGCCATTGGAACTAAAAACTGCGCCTGAAAACTTCGTTCAAAAATAATGGGGTACAGACCAACGGAAGTTGTTATTGTTGTTAAAACAATAGCCCTGAAACGGGCAATCCCCGTTTCATAGACCGCTTCTTTGACCTTCATGCCTTCAACCAACAATGAATTGTACTTCGACAGAAAAACGATAGCATCATTAACAATTACCCCCGACAATGCAAGCATACCCCAAACACTCAGGAGTGAAACCTGAACACCTTCGACACCATGCCCCCAAATTGCACCCATCCATGCCAGCGGTATCATTGAAATAATGATGAGTCCATGAGCCAATGATTTAAAATGAATAATGATGATCAAAAACATCAGCAGAAATGCAGGCAAAAAGAATTTTTTGATTTGAGCCATGGTTTCATCGCTGTCTTTTTTCTGTCCAAGATAAACAACGTCTATTCCGGGATAACGGGCTAACAATTCGGGCACAATTTCATTTTCAATTTTTTCCTGAATGGGAACAACAGGCGTTTCATAACTGATCACATCAGCATCTACCCTGATTTCGCGTGCTCCATTATAATGCTTAATACTGACTGGTCCACGGTCAATATTATAAGTTGCCAATTCAGATAAGGGGTATTCACCCATGGGGGTTTTTATCCGCATGGCTTCCAGTTGACCGAGGCTCAACCTGTCAGTTTTGGGATACCTGACCCACACCCTCAGTTCATCCTTACCATGCTGCAGGCGTTGCGCCTGTCCGCCAAAAAATCCCTGACGTACCTGGTTAGTCAAACTTGCTTGTGAAAATCCGAGAAAATAGGCAAGGGGTTTCAATTTCAACCGGACTTCACGCATTCCGGATGGATTTACATCTGCAATGTTATTCAAGTCTTCAATCTGTTTCAGGCTTTGTATCAATTCTTCTTTGGCATGGTTCAAAACCACTTCATCTTTCCCCAGCAAACTCACCGAAATGGGTGTACCAAATGTCGCTCTACCCTGGATAGTCAATTTTTCAGCTTCAGGCATTTCGCCCACTTTTTTCTGAACCCGTTTAACCACTTCATAACTGGTAGTTCCGGTATTCTCCAGATCACGCAAGAGCACAAAAATATTACCGGCATGTGAACCTCTTTCCTTGCCATTAAAAGCTGAACCGGTTGAGAGATAAGAATAATTAACAAAGTCAACAGTATCGTTCAATTCTTCCATAAGTTCATCGTTCACCTCCCAGATAGCATCATCTATCCGTTTGAGCGATTTAAGTGTCTGTGCTTCACCGGAACCTGGTTTGTATGCAAGGTCAACATTAAACTGATCGAAAGGAATAGCGGGGAAAAAGGTCCCTTTTATCAAACCGCCCTTGAACAAGCCTGCCGTGATCATGATGAGGAAAATGGGGGCAAATATTACCACATATCTCCATTTTATCACCAATTTCAATAATCTGCCATAAAGTTTAATCCGCATAAAATTTAAAACCCTGTCAAGAAAATCCCTTATCCTTTTACCGGTATTCTGGCGTACGTTCTTTCTTAAAACCCAGCTACTGCCCAGGTGTGCAGGCAGAACAAACAAGGCTTCAAGCAATGAAAAAGCAAGGCTGAATACCACCACAAAAGCCATTTCGTACATGAATTCCATTCTGCCTTTAATAAAGAATAAAGCAGAAAAAATTACCATGGTTGTTGTTACAGAAGTCAAAACGGCAGGAAGTACCTCCATCGCTCCATCAAGGGCCGCTTTTCGGGGTGATTTTCCTTTTTCAAAGTGTGTATAAATGTTTTCAGCAATCACAATTCCATCATCCACGAGGATTCCAATAACGAGGATCATTCCAAACAAAGAAATCATGTTTACAGTTAATCCGTAAAATGATCCCAAAATAAACATAGCCCCAAAAGACGCCGGGATGCCCATGGCTACCCACAGAGAAAGCCTAAGGCTAAGAAATAACCCAAGCGTAATAAAAATAAACAAAAGTCCCCAGCCACCATTCGTGTAAAGTAATTTGAGCCTGGCACCCAATAAATCGAGAAAATCATAAGTCACATATAACTTAGCATCTGGATGTGATTTATTCCATGTATCTGAATAATTATTACAAAACTCAGCAATGGTCGAGAGGTCTTCTTCGGGTAATTTAAATACCTGGATTGAAACACTGGGTTTTTGATTCATCAAAGATGTACTGGCAACATCCGCAAATTGCATATTTACGGTTCCTACATCACCTATTATCAAATAGCTGCCGTCTGGTTTCCCCCGTATAACAATCTGTTCAATCTCTTCGGGTTGAATAGTCCGATAACGGCTTCTTATCATGATCTCCTCCTTATCCGACCGTATCTGTCCGCCTGAAATATCCAGGTTATTGAAGGCTATGGCTTTTGAAACTTCATCGAAGGTCAGGTTATACCGGCGGAGATTTTCTTCGGAGATTTCTACGGAGATTTCCAGATCGGGAAAACCACTGATCGTTATTTGCGACATTACACCCGACGCGAACAGGTCATATTCTATTTCATTGGCATATTGTTTCAGCGTCAGGAGATCAACGTCGCCGGTAAGCCCCATGAAGATGGCAAATGTTGAAGATCTTTGCTTATTAACAATGGGTCTTTCGGCATCTACCGGAAAAGAAGCAATACCATCAACAGCATTTTTTACTTCCATCAGGGTTTCATCAATATCGTATTCACCGGTTATCTCAATCTGGACACTTGTGAAATTCTCAGAAGAAGTACTGTTTACTTCCTTTAGCCCCGCTATTCCCCTCAATGCTTCTTCAATCCTGACCGTAATTCCTTCCTCCATTTCTTTGGGTGATGCTCCCGGATAAAAAACAGTTACGTTAATAAATTTTTCTGACGATTCAGGGAAGAACGACCTGTTCATGGTAATAAAACTCAGTGCCCCGATACCAAGAATTATGAATAAGATAATATTGGCATAAAATGGAAAACGTATAAAAACAGATATGAGATTCTTCATGCTAATTCAGGATTTCAGCGTTAAAACCTTCTTTGGCGCTCACGAGCGGTTCAACAACCAAATCAACCCCTAGTGGCAAACCTGAGATTATTACGGTAGTTTCATTCGCTTTTAGGATGGT
The DNA here is from genome assembly GCA_963840975.1 of uncultured Bacteroidales bacterium. Classification (GTDB taxonomy): domain Bacteria; phylum Bacteroidota; class Bacteroidia; order Bacteroidales; family JAADJA01; genus JAADJA01. Next base: position 98,817 of record CAWJBC010000015.1, read on the forward strand.
TATTTCATTTTCTTTCAGCTTTCCATTTTCTACCGTAAAAACTTTATCTTTATTAAACACGGCATTTCTTGGAATCTCCATGCTACTTTCGATATTGTGTGAAGCAAATTCGGCAATAAGGTATTGCCCCTGGTACAGGGGATTGCTCTTTTGCGAATCTATCGCAACATAAACGGTAATCGCCTGCGAGCTGGGATCCATAAAATCGGATTTGCGGACAACTTTGCCAGTCCATTGTAAAAGCCGGTCCTTAGTACTCACGTGCACTTCATCTCCAATATTTATCCAATAGGCATCTTCAATCCTTACCGGTACTTCCAGCTCCAGCTTATCAGTCCTGATCATTGAAGCGATACGGTTTCCGGGATTGGCAACCGAACCAGGTTCGAGGTAAACAGCGGTGAACGTGCCATCAAAAGGCGCATAGAGCCGGTACTTCGAAAGCCTTACTTCAGCGCTCTTAATGGTAAAATAATCATTCAAAACATTTCTGCTGGCAAGAAATACCTTTTCCTTATCCGAATCAAGTTTAGGCAGTTCAGGCAATGGCTCATCTATTTTGATGGAGTTGAAAAAATCATCGTATTTTTTATAGCTTTCGGGGAAATCTACCCGTATGTCAGGCAGGATGGAAGCTATCCCATTCATAAAGCGGCTTTTGCTGGCTTTCAAATTATTCCTGGCTTCATCATCAAAGATTTTTACGAGCAAAGCGCCTTTGCTAAACTTTGTACCTTCTTTCAAAACTACCTCCCCTTGCAATATCTGTCCCTGAACTTCTGCACTTAAGTCAACCATTTGCTGAGAAGATAATCGCCCGGTTTCAATGATTTTGGCAGTGTTGGTAGAATAGGAAACCTTCTCTGTTTTTACAAAGAGTTTTATCGCTTCCTTTTGTTTTTCCTCCGGTGTTTCAGCCATTCCTGAAAGCATACCATAAATTATATACGAAACAACAAACAAACCAATGATTATTAGGGCGTTTACCAGTGATTTTCTCCAATTCATATTATTCGGTTTAAAAAAGAAAACAAATGTAAAGATTAAAGTGTTTTCTATAATTCAATTTATTCAACAAAAAGTTAAAAAGTCATGTTATAATACTCCCCAAAATTCAGACCACTGGTTAAGGAGGATTGGGATGGAAAATGATAAAATTGAAAATTAATTAATTCAAATTCATAACAATCATTTAGATTTGCCGCTTTAATGCTTTACAATGGATGAATACCTGAACTGGACCTTTTTCTGGAAATTTATAAAATTCGGTGTAGTAGGGTTTTCGGGGGTAATTGTGGATTTCGGATTCACTTATATTTGTAAGGAATGGTTAAAAATCCCCAAATACATTGCCAATGCCATCGGCTTTAGCATTGCTGCCAGCTCCAATTATTTTTTCAACCGAATATGGACCTTTCATAGCAACAACCCTGAAATGCTGATGGAGTTTTCACAATTCTTTGCCATCTCACTTATTGGATTGGTGATCAATACACTCATTCTCTGGATACTGGTAAGCCAATACAAAAAACACTTCTACCTCGCAAAGTTGTTTGCCATTGCGGTTGTGACCATCTGGAATTTCCTGGCGAATTACTTCATTACATTTGGATAATCACAGTTATTAAACCCTCCGCCTTTGGAAGGATTGTTCAACTTATGCCGTGAGCATCCCTTTGGGACAAATTTCTCCATTGGAGTCCTTCGGATAATGCACAGCGTTTTTGTCCCGAATATTCGGGATGAGTTTCAAAAATAAAAATGTCTTTACAAGAAGCTAATCTTCCTCTTCATTTTCGTCCTCCTCTTGTGCCTGCTCTTTTTTCTGAACCATACCATTCATGTCAATGGCTGCTTCCATCTCTTCTCCGTCTTTCTTCAGTTCAAATTCGTACAATGTACCTTCGGAAGTTTGTGATATTTCAGACGCCTCAATTTTATACCCTGCAAATTCATTGTCTAAAGAAGTTTTAACGGCCGCTGGTATTTCATCCAGGCTAATTTCATATTCCGTTTCCATCCATGCGCCGCTTACGTCAAAATTTGCAGAATACTCCTTGCCATCCATTTTAAATTCAGCCTCCCACTCTTTTTCGTTTTCTTTGTCCCATTTTACTTTCGTTGTATTTGGGAATTTTTGTGAAAAAGAGGATTGGACCCCTGACGGAACTTCTTTGCTTGTTTGACCACATGCACTCAAACTAAAAATTGCAAACACAGCAACCGATAATAATAAATTTTTCATTTTTTAAGTTTTAAATTATTAATGCTGTAAACTTACATAAGGATTCTAAAGAAATTTTTAGATACCTAAATATTTTAAATGTCCACGATTCCCTTATTCTCTGCTCTATCATTGGCTAGTTAAAAAGCACTTTTAGTATCGAATCTTTTCCCAATTTGGCAGACCCGACCAGGAATTACCAGGAGAATTATTCTATTACGTTTGGATAAATTAGGGTCATTATCCGCTCCAACCCCTCCTTATCAACCTCATCAAAGGAGTTTAATTCTTTGCTATCAACATCCAATACCCCTATGATTTCTCCTGATTTATTTTTTAACGGAACAACAATTTCGGAATTGGAGCGGGAATCACATGCAATGTGACCCGGGAATTCATGTACATTAGGGACAATGACGGTTTCCTTCCTGTTTATACCAGCCCAGCAGACACCACTATTTTTTTTAAGCTGAATACAGGCAACAGGTCCCTGATATGGTCCAACGATTAACTCACCGTCAGTAAGGAGATAGAATCCTGTCCAGAAAAAATAATCGAACTTATGATGAAGCACTGCTGAAATGGTTGCCATAGCCGCAGCTTTGTTATCATGGGGTCTGAGTAATTCCTCAATCTGATTATAAACCCTCACATACCGTCCGGCTTTTTTGTCTTTGTCTATCATATAATATTGTAAACAATTGAAATTACCTTATGTTGCTCCTCTGAAATTTATTTCCTCAATCTTCAAAACCCTCGAAACAACCTCTCAAAACCTGTATCCCAGGTTAGCGTAAATCCGGTTAAAAGTCACGTCTTTTTCAAAAGTTCCTTCATAATAAACCGAAAGCGAGAGTTTTTTTACGATTCTCCAGGTTAAATCAATTTCGCCGATATTCTGAACCATTGGCAATTCAGCATTAACAAAATTGTAATCCACATACCTGTAATTAAATCCGCTGCTAAGTTTTCCAGGTACAAGGTCACGGGTGAGTCCAAAACTGTATATATTCCCGGTCATATAACTCGACTCCAGAACTGTGATTGAAAAGGTGGCAGATGCATTTATGAGCGGAACACGGCTATAGGTAACATATCCATAAATATCCTTAGTTGGCTTGGGATCACTAGTTCTAAAGCGATAACCGGCTTTTACACCCAGGGAAAGGTTCTTTACAGGGCGGTAGGTCACCATAAATCTGTAGCCCTGTAATGTCTGAGATTCAAGAAGGCGGTCAATAAAATCCTTATAGGTTTCATAATAAATTATATTCTGTCGGGCGCTGTAAGAAAAAGACACTGATAACTTACGGGTAATATTGTACCTAAGCAATAAATATAAATTTGAGAGATTAAAAGCACTTTGCGGTTTGTAATTTGCTTCATTTGTAACTGTATCTAATGTTTTAACTTCTTTATAAAGATCCATTTCAATTGACCCAAAAAAGTACACTTTCTTTAGCATCGAGTTGGCATGCTGGAAATAGGCAAACCGTCGGTCGGTATTTCCGTTATTTTGCTGTTCAACATAAGCTACAGAAGTTTGCATGCTTTTCTTTTCTTTCTGATAATTGTGGCTGATATAGGCTCCGTATTGGAGAAGATTAAAATTATAACTGTAATCATTATAGTCTGGTCTTGAGCCTCCAAAGACACCGAAAGTAAAGGACTTAACATTTTGCTCAAACTGCAGTCCATCTATCACCCCCACACTGGATAACTTTGGATTAATTTTACGGCCAAACCAAAGCGTAGTTGTTTTGGTAATATCATATCTGAGCGAAAGATTATAGACTTTTAATCCATTAAACAGATTTTCCTGGATGTCATTCCAATTATTGTCAGAATGAACGAAGGAGAGGTAACTCTCAAATGATAATTTAGACTTTGCAATGTTGTTAATATTAAGCGAAAAGGTATACCTCATTCTTTGCGAGTTATCTGCATCTGCATTAGAAAAATTTGTATATGATGAAGCGGAAATACGGCCAAAAACTTCCTGCTTGATTTCTTTCGGAGTAATTTGATCACCAGGTAATGTGTCTTTTATTTCTCCTGTTAACGGAATTATTATTTCTGGTTCAGCTTCAAACTGATCTTGTGTTACAGGCAATGAAACGTTCTTTTTAGCAATGACCACATCGGAAACTTTCAGCTGTTTTTGAGTAATAGGTGCACAAACGCACGAGATGGATGAAAGATTGGTAACTAATAGTGATGGCATCAATTTATTTTCCTGCCTCATAAAAAGAGTATCGCCAACTTTAATATTATCCGTGGACTGAAATTTAACATATACATTTTGAGTCGTAACAAAAGAAACAGCTCCTTCAATGTAGTCATTACTGGTCTGACCTTTAAGGGTTGAACCAACAATGAAAAGAACAACTAGTGAAATTAAGTTTTTCATATGCTTGCAGTTAAAATTCCCTTAGTAAATGCTTACTATCTCCATTTCCGTTCGGATGGCAGGCCAAACATGCATCGCTGTTATATTGATATCCGTTTACTCCATTGTGATTGTTATTCGTTTGTTGTTGGGTATGGCAGGTTAGACAGGTAAATATTGAATAATTTCCAGGGTTTGTATGACAATCGCTGCATTGATCCCATTTATTATTATGTTTCCCGCTATAAATTGGGAAATACTGATTATCATGATCAAATGTTGATGGCTGCCACACGCTTTGAGTATGACACGATTCACAATCAGTCGGAAACTGTGCTGACTGATGGGGGGGATCATTGGTTTGATTGTAATCCGAAACATGGCAAGCGTAACAGGTATTGGGCGTATTGTTATAGTTTCCACTGTGACAGGTAAAGCAGTCATTGGCTATACCAACATGCGCTCCCGCTAAAACATAGAAATTGTTGTGAACAGAAAAAGTTGCAGGTTGCCAGTCAGGTGCAGTTGTATGACAGCTTGCACAATCATTTGATATTCCAATGGCGTTATGGTTGGGATTGGTACTCTGATTATAATCATTTGCATGACAATCTCCGCAAACAGTTGTAGTTCCCGCATAACCATTTACATGGCAAAGGTTGCAGGCTACAGTTGTATGCGATCCGGTAAGGGGAAAATTTGTACCACTATGATTAAATGCTCCTCCTCCACTTCCATCAGGATGACAAGCCAGACAGGCATCACTATTATAGGTATAACCTGTTATCCCAGAATGCTGCCCATTTGTTCCATTCTGATCATGACATGAAAAGCAGGAAAATATTGCATAATTCCCAGCATTATTATGACATTGGTTGCACTGATTCCATTCACCATTATGCTGTCCGCTATAGATTGGGAAATACTGTCCATCATGATCAAAGGTTGATGGCTGCCAACCGGTCTGACTATGGCAGGATTCGCAATCCGTCGGAAACTGTGCAGATTGATGAGGCGGATCATTTGTCTGATTGTAATCCTGTGTGTGGCAAGCATAACAAGTATTCGGGGTATTATTGTAATTTCCGTTGTGGCAGGTAAAACAATCCGTCGCAATGGTGGCATGTGCACCAATTAATGCATAATAATTATTGTGGGTCGGCAAAGAAGCAGGCTGCCAGTCAGGATTTGTTGTATGACAAGTTTCGCAGTTATTGGATATTCCAATTGCAAAATGATTTGGATTTGTAGTTTGGCTATAATTATCTGAATGACAACCATTGCACACATTGGGAGTATTGTTGTAATCACCGGCATGGCAGGAAAAACAATCACCCGAGATACTTGCATGGGCCCCTGATAAGAGGTAATAATTATTATGGACAGTAAAAGTGGCTGGTTGCCAGTCCGGTGCCGTTGTATGACAATTGGCACAATCATTTGATATCCCAAGAGTATTATGGTTGGGATTGGTGCTCTGATTATAATCATCTGCATGGCAATCTCCGCAAACAGTTGAAGTTCCCGCATATCCATTTACATGGCAAAGGTTGCAGGCTACCGTAGTATGTGATCCGGTTAGGGGAAAATTTGTACCGCTATGATTAAATGCTCCTCCGGAGCTTCCATCAGGGTGACAGGCATAGCAAGCATCACTGTTATATGCATAACCACTCACTCCATTGTGTTCCTGATTAGTTTGGGATTGTGAATGACAAGTGACACATGTAAAGATTGAATAGTTTCCGGAGTTCGTATGGCAATCGCTGCACTGATCCCATTCACCGTTATGTTGTCCGCTATAGATTGGGAAGTACTGTCCATCATGATCAAAGGTTGATGGCTGCCAACCGGTCTGACTATGGCAGGATTCGCAATCCGTCGGAAACTGCGCAGATTGATGAGGTGGATCATTTGTCTGATTGTAATCAGATGTATGGCAAGCATAACACGTATTCGGGGTATTATTATAATTTCCATTGTGGCAGGTAAAACAATCAGTTGCTATGGTTGCATGTGCACCAACTAAAGCATAGTAATTGCTGTGTGTTGGAAAAGAGGCAGGACTCCAGTCGGGATTTGTTGTATGACAAGTTTCACAGTCATTGGATATTCCAATTGCAAAATGATTCGGATTTGAAGTTTGACTATAATTATCTGAATGACATCCACTGCAAACATTGGGAGTATTGTTGTAGTCACCGGCATGGCACGAAAAACAATCACCCGAGATACCGGCATGAGCCCCTGACAAAAGGTAATAATTATTATGGATTCCAAAAGCAGCAGGCTGCCAATTCGGGGCAGTTGTATGGCAGGTTGCACAATCATTTGAAATCCCTATGGCGTTATGATTGGGATTGGTACTCTGATTATAATCAATACTATGGCAATCCCCACAGATGTTTGTGGTTCCGGCATAACCATTAACATGGCAAAGGTTGCAGGCCACAGTTGTATGTGATCCGGTTAGGGGAAAATTTGTTCCGCTATGATTAAATGCTCCTCCGGAGCTTCCATCAGGGTGACAGGCAAGGCAAGCGTCACTGTTATATTGATAACCTGTTATTCCTTCATGCTGCGAATTGGTTTCGCCTTGTTGGTGACAAGTGATGCAGGTGAAAATACTATAATTCGAAGGGTTCGTATGACAGTCACTGCAAAGATTCCATTCTCCATTATGCTCCCCACTGTAAATGGGGAAATATTGTCCATCATGATTAAACGTAGAAGGTACCCAGACACTTTGCGTATGACAGCTTTCACAATCAGTAGGAAATTGAGCCGATTGGTGGGGCGGATCATTGGATTGATTGTAATCTGCAACGTGGCAAGAATAACAAGTATTCGTGGTATTATTATAGTTTCCACTATGACAGGCAAAACAATCATTTGAAATGGCAACATGAGCACCCGCCAGAACATAATAACTGTTATGGATAGGAAACGTTGCCGGCTGCCAGTTGGGATTGGTTGTGTGGCATGTTTCACACTCATTTGGAATACCGATGGCACTATGATTCGGATTGGAAGACTGATTAAAATCACTGGTATGACAATCTGAGCAAATTGTCGAAGTACCGCTATATCCGCTAATATGGCAAAGATTGCATTCAACTGTTGTATGAGCACCGGTAAGCGGAAAATTAGTTGTATTATGATTAAAGGCTCCGGATGCGCTTCCATCAGGATGACAAGCCAGACATGCATCGCTGTTGTACTGATAACCGCTTATGCCCTGATGTTCTGAATTTGTTTCATCTTGTGGATGACAAGAAGTAAGACAAGTAAATATAGCATAGTTTCCAGGATTTGTATGACAATCGCTGCATTGATTCCATTCTCCTTCGTGCTTTCCACTGTAAATTGGGAAATACTGTCCATCATGTTCAAATGTTGAAGGTTCCCAGGCATTTTGTGAGTGGCATACTTCACAGTCAATCGGAAACTGGGCAGACTGATGTGGAGGATTATTGGTCTGATTATAATCTGCAGTATGACAAGCATAACAAGTATTGGGTGTATTCACATAGTTCCCGTTATGGCAGGTGAAACAATCAGTAGCAATGGTCGCATGAGCTCCTATCAATGTATAATAGTTATTATGGGTTGGAAAGGTCGCCGGCTTCCATTCCGGATTTGTGGTATGACACAGCTCACATTCATTCGAAATACCAATTGAAAAATGATTTGGATTCGTAGTTTGGTTATAGTTATCTGTATGACATCCGAAACAAACATTGGGTGTATTGTTATAATCCCCTGCATGGCAGGCAAAGCAATCTTCGGCGATGGTCGCATGTGCTCCAGACAATAAATAATAATCATTATGCCCGGCAAATGAAGCCGGTATCCAGCCAGGGGCTGTGGTGTGACAGCTTTCACAATCGTTTGAAATGTTGGCTTCAATATGGTTGGGATTTGTACTCTGGTTATATTGGTCCACATGGCAATCCCCGCAAAAGGTTGTGGTTCCCGGATATCCACCGGAGTGACATTCCAAACATTCAGTTGTTATATGCGCACCCGTTAATGGAAAATTGGATTGATTGTGATCGAAGCTATTATCATCGGCCTCTCCGGTTGGATGACATTCAAAACAGGCTGCATCGTTGTAAGCATATCCACCCACTTCATTATGTGCCTCAGCCATATCTGACTGGTTGTGATCGTGACAAATGATACAGCTATTGGAAGCAAAGTTATTGGCATTTGTATGGCACTCAGAACAATTGTTCCATACGTCTGTATACCTATGTTTCCCAGAATAAATTGGGAAATAGAGTCCATCATGTTGAGTGAATTTTGCTGGCTTCCAATCAGGTTGTGTGGAGTGGCATTCTGAACAATTGGTAGAAAAGTCAGCAGTAAAATGATTGGGATTGTCTGTCGCATCATAATCCTTCTGATGACAGGAAAAGCATTCTGCTGATATATTTCCATAATTTGCGCCATCCTTATGGCATTCATTACATGATACATTTGAATGGCCATCCGTTAACGGGAAAAAAGAATGATTAATGTCTGAACTGCTCCAGGTAAATGCATTCATTTTATGACAATCGAGACAGTTGGTTGAATAATTTCCCTGAACATGGTTCGGATTGGTTGTTGCTGCATAATCTAACTGATGGCAATCATAACACTCTATACCTAATGGTTCAAACCGAAGTAGTGATGCAGATGGGTGGCAACTGTAGCAATCTGCAGTTAAATGTGCCCCTACAAGAGGAAAGCGGCTTTGCCGGTGAATATCATTAATATTATTAACCAACCATGATTTTGGAGTATGGCATCTTTCGCATTCCATTCCAACTGTTTGATAATGCATATCAGTATGACATGATACACATTCTGCCTTGGCTTCAGAGAAAATCAATGAAGGGTGGCAAAGCGTGCAATTGACTTCATCATGCCTTCCTAATAAAGGAAACTGAGTTTTATCGTGGGTGAATGAATAAGTTCCTTCTTCTAATTTCCAGCCTTTGGGATTATGGCAATCCGAACAGGCCATAGTCAAATCTTTGCCATGGGGGGATTGTGCATAAATGCCAACACTCAGTGCCAGCAACAATATTATTTGTGACAAGCTTCGCATCGGATATCCTCCAATTTATATAGTATGTATGTAAGCTGTTCTGTCTGAACCGGCTTGTGACACTTATTACAAGCCACATTTAGATGTTTGCCTTCGAGTTTAAACCGGGTGGTATTGTGATCAAATTTAGAAGCTTTCCAGTTGTTATTATCATGGCAGGATGTGCAATCTGTAATGCCATCTTTTTCGAATTGCTTATTATGCTTATCGCTGTGGCAGGCTATACAGCTTGTTTGCAGGCCAAAGAACTGCTGATGAATTGTTCCGTCAAATTCTTTGATAAAATGACAGGAGCGGCAGGTTTGCTTCTGATGAGCGCCGGTAAGTTCAAATTTGGTTTTCGAATGTTCAAAATTAACATCATTCCATTTCTCAACCTTGTGGCAATTTTCACATGCTTTTTCAGGGTAAAACTTTTCGCTGATAATAGAATCATGAATATCCTTATGACAATCAATACAGTTTTTTCCAATATTCCTGAAGCTCCATTTCTTTTCCTTCAGGTGGCATGAAAAACAAGGTGTTGCAAGGTGAGCGCCCTGCAATTGAAAATTGCTTGCATTGTGTTTTTCAATTGTATAGTTCGTCCCGGCAAAACTGGATGTGTTATGACAAGAAGCACAGTCAGGCGAAACTCCCTGTTTAGCAAACTGTTTATTATGGTAATCGGTATGACAATCTTTACATTTATCGTGCTTGATGGGATCGGTATATTTTGTTTTGTGGCAGGAAACACAGGTTATAAGTTTGTGCTTACCTTCCAGTTTGTAATTAGTTTTTGAATGATCGAAGTTCTTCATCTCCTTTATGTTATGAAAAGACTCCTCCGTATGGCATTGTGTGCAATTCTGTCCAAATTGATTTTCATGAATATCTTTGTGACAACTTGTGCAGTTCCCAAACGATATTCCTGTGAACTCCTGAAACTTCTGCCCATTCAGGGTTTCAACTTTATGACATTTTAAACATTCTACTTGCTGATGCTTACCCAATAATTGGTACTTCGCTTTACTATGATCGAACCCTGGAGCAGGCTTAAATGATTCAAAACTATGGCAACCAGCACAATCTGCCGAAAGTGATTTTTGATGGTAGTCGGCATGGCATGTCAGACATTCCTTTCCAAGTCCAAGATAGGTTTTGCTTTTCTTTTTAACCTCCGGGTCAGTAATAAATTCGGGCTTGTGGCAGGCTTTGCAATCTTTTTTTGCATGTGCTCCCTGCAATTTGTAACCCGTTAGATCATGATCAAAATTATCGAAAACGATTCTGACCATTTCAAAGTTTCTTCCATGGTGGTCGCTATGGCATGTAACACATTCTTTACCTTTAATAATGGGGGACGAATGATAGCCTTTCTGCTGGTCAATTCGTTTTTTTAATTCAGAATGACATTTGAGGCATTTATCATTCGAAACCTTTTCACCTAAAATATGACACTGGGTACAATTCGACATTCCTTCAAGCTGAGCATGAGGATTAGCAAGATCGCCCGGAGAAATTTGATTGTATCCCGTTAAACTAAAAAAAAGAATTAGTGCAAACAAACCGATTGCTGATCTAACTTTCATCTTTTAAGTTACCATTTTCAAATTGATTTTCGAGACTCCATTAATGTTTCAAAATAGCTTCTCCAAATTTCTTAGTGATGTGTATTCCTGCCTTCTCCAGGAACTGGGTGGGGAGTTCTCCTCCCGCAAAAATGTAAACCAGGTCGTTTTTCAATTCAATTTTATTTCCGTCCTTATCGCTAATTGTTACAGCATCTTTGCCTATTTTATCCACATTGGTGTTGAACATTACATCAACTTTCTCTTCTTCAATGCTTTCATTGATCCTTTCGTTGTTCTTTGGTTTGATCCGCTGGAAAACGTCGTTACGGTACGAAAGGGTCACTTTGTTTTGGTCGGCAAGCATAAGTGCAGCTTCGATAGCAGAATCACCACCACCGACTACAAGGATATTTTTCTCATGAATTTCTTCGGGTTCCAACAAGCGATAGGCTACTTTTTCAGTATCTTCACCCGGAACATTCAATTTTCTTGGTGTACCCCTCCTACCGATGGATAACAAAACATTTTTAGTTGAAAAATGCTCTCCGGTTTTTGTTTCAACTTTAAAATGACCATTCTCCGTCAATATGGCTTCAACTTTCGTATTTTCCTTAATTACAATTCCGTTTTGATCCAAAACCTTACGCCAGAGTTCCAGTAATTCCGATTTGCTGGTTTCATAGAGTTTCACCTTACCAAAAAGTGGAAGGTCCATTGCAGAGGTCATAACGATTTTTGATCGTGGGAATGTAAAAACTGTACCGCCCAATGTATCCTGTTCAAGGGTCAGGAATTTTAAATTATTCTTTTTAGCTGTAAGTGAAGCAGAAATACCAGCCGGACCCGCCCCCACTATGATCAGATCAAATTCAGCTTCATGCATTTTTTTTGCCATTTTTATAATATTCTCTACAGCCTGCCTGCCCTGTTCAACAGCATTTTTTATCAGTCCCATACCACCTAATTCTCCGGCAATGAAAATCCCCGACATATTGGTCTCGAAATTCTGATTTACATGTGGAAGCTCTACACCCCGCTTTTCGGTTCCGATGCACAAGGTTATTGCATGGGTGGGACATGCATGAAAACATGCACCATGACCGATACATCGTGAAGCATTGATAGTGGTCGCTTTGCCGTTTCTAATTCCGAGAATATCACGTTCAGGACAAGCGAGTATGCAAGCTCCGGTTTTGATGCAACTATGAACATCTATGACCGGATGAAGTGAAACCGGTTCATACAGCCCGTTAAGTTTAGCTTTCTCTATTTTCTCTTCAACTACTCTGGATTCGCGCTTTTGCTTTCGCAGATAAATAAAAACAATCAATGCGCAAAATAGAAGGACTGAGCCATAAACCAATATGTTTTCAATTAAAACTTCCATACTTTAAAAAATCCATCGGTATCCAAAAACTAAAGTTACAACAACATGAATGACCATTATGATAAGCATCACAAGTGCAAAGGGTAAATGCGCTACATGCCAGTATTTAAAAAGATTCTGCATGGTAAGCAATCTGTCAATTTTACGGTTAAGCGCAATTTCATTTTTCACCAGTTTCATAATATTATTCGATTCCATTTGGGTGAGTTGATTCGTTTTAAGTACTGATTTAATATGATGTACCGATTTTGAATCCTCTCTTACTTTGCGGAAATACCTGATAAAAAGATTAGAATGATAAACCTCAGCCTTTTTTTTTGTTGATTCGACTATTTCATTAAAACTTTCCTCATCCAGCTTAACATTCCTTTTTAAAATAACACTGATATCGCTTTTCAGGTCTTTTACTTCGTTTAAACTCAGTTCCCGCCCCTCAACTGATCGCGGTATTTGAATATAAATGAACCTTCCTATAACTCCGCTCAGAAAAACCGCAACCATACTCCAGAAACTGATGGCTACAATTCCGCCAAACTTAAATGCGGTATGAAAGAGCACCATGATCGGTCCCATTGTGCACAGGAAAATATGAAACTCAAGCCAGTGCTCCAGTTTGCCCATTCGTAGCATCCACCGGAATCTTTTCCGCGCCATGTAGATCGAAACACCGAAAATCATAAAAAGCGACCCTAAAATTCCCAATCCATGACCCAATACTCCGCTTGGTTTGAGCATGTCATGATCTATATGGTAAAATCTTTCTTCAAGCGATGTATGATAATATTGCAAACCTAAATAAATTAAAGTGATAAGAGTCAGAGCGACAATTACCGACAAAATACCTATATAAATTTTATGAGTTAGTTCAGACATTTCATTTGAAAATAATATGTATTTAACACTAAAAACAATACTTGCTTTTTCACCATTCAAAATTACAGAATTAGATGTATAATATAACATTTGAATATTATTTATAGTGTATCTAAACAAAGGCAATTCAATACTTTAATGGATTTTTCTTAAATCTCCACAATAAATTATTTCTTACTAAGGAAAATATTTTTATCACAACCAATACTGCTTTGATTGAAAGCATCATCTATATTTCCCTCTATGCGAACATTTATTTTAAACTGCCCATGGGTAAATCTATTTATCATTTCTTTAAGTCTTAAAATCCTGAATTCGACTTTCAAACAATTATGCCAAAAAGCTATTAAATTAATTATTAACTAAAAATCAACAGATTACTTCTTTATCAAAATTAATCAATTATCCGAAAACGTATTTAAGTAGTTGAATACGTAGATAAGTAAATTTATCGACCTAAGCAGATTATCCATCAATACGTTTAACTTTATTTCTGAATACAATTTTATTAAGGATGAACAACCTGCCTGTACAAGGGTTGTTATTAATTAAAACCTCATGAAAAAAAATTTATTATTTTCAACTCGTTCCTAACAAAATGATAAGTTTTGCAAAAAAAACGCAGCATGGATTAATCTAAAATTGGTAAATTTGGAAAATTGAAATCATTCACAATCATAACACATAAAAAATGAAAATTGGATTTATCGGTTTAGGGAAAATGGGAGCTAACATGGTTCAGCGATTACTTAGAGATAACCACCAGGTGGTGGTTTGGAACAGGAGTGCATTACCAGTTGAAGAACTGGCGAGCAAAGGAGCAATTGCATCTTCATCAATTGAAGACTTAGTCGGAAAGCTACCAGAAAGAAAAGTAGTTTGGCTTATGGTTCCTTCTGGGAAAGCGGTTGATGAAAATCTTGATACTTTGCTGGGTCTCCTAAAAAAAGAAGATATTATCATTGACGGAGGAAATTCCTATTGGAAAGATACACGTGAGCGTGGTAAGATAGTATCCGATAAAGGAATCCATTATCTCGATTGCGGAACCAGTGGCGGTGTATGGGGCTTACAGAATGGATACTGCCTGATGTATGGAGGCAATAAAATGGCAACGGAATTTATGGAACCTATATTTAAAACCCTTGCTCCAGAGAATGGTTATGTTTACTGTGGCGATGCCGGAGCAGGTCATTTCGTAAAAATGGTTCATAATGGCATTGAATACGGCATGATGCAAGCTTTTGCCGAAGGATTTGAAATAATGGAAAAATCGCCCTTTAATATTGATCTAACAAAGGTTGCTGATGCCTGGCAGTATGGAAGTGTTGTCCGAAGCTGGCTGCTGGAACTTGCAGTGAGGGCTTTTAAAGATGATCCCAAACTGGAAAAACTGGAAGATTATGTGCAAGACAGCGGTGAAGGAAGATGGACTGTGCAAACAGCCATGGAACTTGATGTCCCGGCTCATGTTATTACAGCTTCTCTTTTTACAAGATTCCAGTCAAGGCAAAATGAATCATTTGCCATGAAAGTATTGGCAGCTCTCAGGAATCAGTTTGGTGGTCATGCAGTAAAAACCAAATGATGATAAACCTACCATGAGCAAACCTGAAAATCAAATCTTAGTCATCTTTGGCGCTTCGGGAGATTTAACCAAACGAAAACTCATTCCTGCTCTTTTTGCATTGGAAATTCAGAATTTATTGCCGGAGAAATTTGCCATCGTTGGAGCAAGCCGCACTGAAATGAGTGACGATACCTTCCGGAATGCTATGATTGAAGGATTGGAGAAATATTCGAATGAAAAAGACCGAAGCAGGGATAAAGTTGATGCTTTTCTAAAGAAAATCTACTATCAAAGTGTTGATGCTAATGATCCTTCATCATATAAGATGCTGGTGAATAAACTTTCAGATTTGCAGATTGCACTTGGCATCAAAGGGAATTCGATTTATTATCTTTCAACGCCTCCAAACTTATATGGGGTAATTCCTAAAAATTTGGCCATCAATAAGTTGAATAATCAAAACAACGGATGGAAAAGAGTCATCATCGAAAAACCTTTTGGATACGATCTGCAAAGTGCCATTGATCTGAATTCAAACCTGGAAAAGGACTGGCTGGAAGAACAGATTTACAGGATCGATCATTATCTTGGAAAGGAAACGGTTCAAAATGTCCTGGTAACAAGATTTACTAATGGAATTTTCGAACCCTTATGGAACAGAAATTATGTTCATCATGTGGAAATTACGTCAGCCGAAAGCATAGGAGTTGAAAAACGCGGTGGTTATTATGAAGGCTCAGGGGCCTTGCGCGATATGATCCAAAATCATTTGTTACAAGTGGTTGGATTAATTGCTATGGAACCACCCTCATCGATGCAACCGGATGCAATCAGGAATGAAACCGTTAAGGTGTTTCAATCAATTCGTCCTTATAAAGAGGAAGAAATCGGCAAATCTACCATTCGTGGACAATATCTTGCGGCTACTATTAAAGGAGCTGAAGTAAAGGGATACCGGGAAGAAGTAGGAGTTGACCCGAATTCAAAAACGGAAACTTTCGCTGCACTTAAATTTTATATTGAGAACTGGCGATGGGGCGGCGTTCCTTTTTATGTCAGGACCGGCAAGCAATTGCCCACCCGGGTATCGGAAGCAGTAATTCATTTTAAACCTACACCTCACTATTTGTTTTCGAGAAAAGGGGCTTTTGATTCGAATAATCAATTGGTCATCAGAATCCAGCCAGATGAAGGCATTTTATTGAAGTTTGGGATGAAAACCCCGGGTGCCGGATTCGATGTTCAGAATGTGAATATGGATTTTCATTATTCCGAACTATCTCATCTAAGAATCCCTGAGGCATATGAACGATTGCTTCTCGACTGCATGACAGGCGACTCAACCTTGTACTCAAGAAGTGATGCTGTTATGGCAACTTGGAAATTCCTGGATCCGGTTTTAAGTGCATGGAAAGATGATCCTTCCATTCCGATATTTGGTTATCCGTCAGGGACCTGGGGACCCAAAAAAGCAGATGATCTGGTTGAAGGAAAGGGAATGACCTGGAGATATCCCTGTAAAAACCTATCAGACGACGGAATATATTGTGAATTATAAGCATGAAAAAAACCATACAATTATTTTCCTCGGTCGAAAAACTTTCAGCAGCATTTGCAAAAAGGATTTCAGATGATATTTCAAGAACACCGCAGAAACAATTTTTTTCCATTGCATTTTCAGGAGGTTCAACGCCGCGATCCATCTTTAAATTTATTGCAGAAAATTATGCTGACAAAATTAACTGGTCAAAGGTACTCGTCTTTTGGGGTGACGAAAGATGTGTTCCGCCTGATGATGAAGAGAGCAACTACAAAATGGCATTTGAAAACCTTTTGAGTTATGTGACTATTCCAGACTTAAATATTTTCAGGATACAAGGCGAAATTGATCCACATGTGGCAGCTAAAAATTATGCTGAAATTGTGAATAAACTGCTGCCTCATAAAAAAAGTATTCCTCAGTTCGACCTATTTATACTCGGACTGGGAGAAGACGGCCATACAGCTTCTATTTTTCCTGATCAGATCACCCTGTTTGATTCCGAAAAACTCTTTGAGATAGGCCATCATCCGGTATCAGGTCAAAACAGGATCACAGCTACAGGAAAACTGATCAATAATGCTAAGCATATTTGCTTTTTGGTTACCGGTGCAAGTAAAGCCGAAAAAGTAAGTCAGATAATCGAAAAGAAAGAAAGCTTTCAACTTTTACCAGCTTCATTTATCCATCCTGCAGAAGGAGAGCTGACATGGATGCTCGATGAACTAGCCGGACATAAATTGAATGACGAGATAATCTTTTAGCGCTAGCGTTTATTAAATTATAGAAACTTTGTAAACCCACTACAAGAAATTAAGTTCAATAAATCTTATTTAATTTGACGATTATTTTCGAATTGAAAATAGTTAAGAATAATACCTGCAACGATGAAACAGACTTTTGTCATTATTCTCTTTTCAGTTATTCTGATATTCGGTTCCTGCTCACGAGATATAAAGATAGCCTGCGTCGGCGACAGCATAACAGAAGGCTGGGGTTTGCAAATGCAAAGTAGAAGCGCCTACCCGGTCATACTCGATCATATTTTAGGGCAGGGCTATGCAGTACTCAATTGCGGCCGGAGTTCTGCCACACTGGAAAAGGCAGGAGACCTACCCTACTGGAATTGTATGGAATTCTATGATGTATTTGCGTTTAATCCTGATATCATTGTTATCAAGCTTGGAACCAACGATACCAAAAGTCAAAACTGGAATTACGAAAACTTTAAAAAAGATTACCAGGCTTTAATTGATACATTCAACACCATTCAGGCAAAGCCGGAGATTTTCGTTTGCCTGCCGGTCCCTGTTTTTAAAACCAGGTGGGGAATCAATGACTCCACATTAAAAGCTTCAATTATTCCCATTATCCTGGAGACTGCAAAAAACAACAACCTGCCGGTGATTGATTTGTATCATCCTATGCTTGATCAGATTGATAACTTCCCTGATTACATTCATCCCAATGAAATGGCTGCAAAAAAAATAGCAGGTATCATCGCACGTGAATTAGAAAAATAGTCTTGCTGCCAATTGACTGTTTCTGCCACTGTTATTGTTCTCATCTCACTGTTCGTAATTTGCCGAAAGCTATTGCCGATTGCCTGTGTTTATTCAAAGCCAATTTAATCAGCTTCACTGAGATAATTTTCGGCTTCAAAAGATTAAATTGTTTTGCCCTGAAGACAAAATGTAGCTTTGGATCAAAATTTAATAATAAATAAAAAAACAGAAAGTATGAAAAAAATAATTTACTTCCTAAGCTTCCTTACAGCAATTTCTGCTGATTTATCTGCGCAGTATAACATTGATTGGATGAATGATGCAGGCAATTATAATAAAACGGCGGTAATGAGTGTCACCGATAATTCAAGCAATCTGATTGTAACCGGTTATTGGCAGAGTAATAATATTTTCACACGTAAGGTAAGTATTTCCGGAGACTTGTTATGGGAAACAGAGGATTCGTCAGGCATTCCAAGTATTTACGAAAAGTCCTATTGGACAAATTGTGACACCAATGATAACATTTATGTTGTAGGGAAAAGGTATTCAATTGGCTCCGGTTGGGAATATCCTGATGCTATTATTGCTTTGAAATACAGTCCTGATGGCACATTATTGTGGAAACAGATTATCCCGGTTTCAATGCTGATAGGCAGCCAACACCCTGCCTTTAATGTTAGAAGTGAAGTTGACAATAACGGGAATTTATACATTGGCAGTTTTGCTGCGATCCCCTCTGGTGCTATTTTAGCAAAAATAGATGAGGGTGGCAACCTACTGTTTACAAGTACAAGTATTGCCAATTCACCATTAGGATTTAGATCAATGCGACTGAAAGGGAATAAAGTTGTACTGGCTATGGGCAGCGCAATTACTGAAGTTGCGCCCATTTATGTTTGGGATACTTCAGGAACATTATTATGGATAGCTGCGGCAGAAGGCGTTGGTGCAAATGATGTCGAAATAGATGAAAGCGGTGATATATATGTGATTAGCCATTTAGCCAATGCTGTTTCGCCGACCAGTAGTGAAGACATTACGATTACAAAATTTAATTCGTCGGGATCTCAGCAATGGAATATGGACTATGATTTTGGCAGTTCTGATGTACCGACTAGATTCGTTTATTCAAATAACAGATTAAGTGCTATTGGATGGGGATTCTCAACACCGACTTCTGCCTATTTTGACTGGAAAATTTTCCAGATAGATACAACCGGAACATTACTTTGGAGCGCAACCTATGATGGAACAGCCCATAATGATGAACATCCTTATTTTATAACTGCAAAACCCGATGGTGAAGTTATTGTCACCGGCAAGGGAGGGCCTTCACCTGATCCGAATAATCTATCTTATTTACAAATGGTTATAGTACAATACAGTAACACAGGAAGTCAGGTGTGGATTGATACACCTAATCACTACGGGGGCTGGGGAATGGCTTGTATGATTGCCTCTGACAATAGCTTGTATGCCATTAGCTCAGCAAATATGTCGAACTACCATTACTTTCCCACTCAGCTTACTGGTATTAATAATTTGAATGGTCAACCTGAGGTGAAAACATCACCCAATCCGTTTACAGATAGAATTATTGTTCAGATGCAGGAAGAAGATTTCCCTGCAATGGTTTTTATTTATGACCCAAACGGTAGTTTGCTTTATTATTTTCAACTATCCAGTGGACAAGATGAGTTGGATTTATCCGCTTTAAAAAGTGGATTATATATCTGCCACATAAGATCAGATGATTTTAACTACACATTGAAAATCATCAGGAAATAGCAAATTATTAAGTTACTTATTTCGTCTCAATTACTTTTCCAGCCATGAATCTGTGTATGGCAATTCGGTGATTAACACCTTTCAAATCTTCAGCTGATAAAATAGGTCGTGGTTAAGCTATTATTGCACAAACCTATCATGCAATAATCTGAACTTTCTGAAAAGATGTCTGTATAGATAAATCAAACTCGTTTAACTACTTGCATTATGAAAAAGAAACTACCTTAACTATTTTGATCACAATCCTGATGAATTTAACGCTAATTCAGAGCAATTTTGCCACAAAATGGATTCTCAATTTACAGAACTCCAGCTTTTCGCCAAACAACCTCCCGTCCGTTCAGCTGGGATTACCTCATTAATTCAATTAGCCCTTTTTTGAAAACATTCCTGCTATTACAGGATTATATAATTACAAAGGCACCCCTCAACTTCAAGTGTTCCGCGGAATTACATGTGGGAATAAATCCGCCTGCCCCAAATGACTTTGGCAGATCGGTAGGTAAGCAAAGTTTCTGTCAATTGTCGGATAGGTTTAACTTTGCATGTATAAATACACCTTAAAATTAATAGCCACCCTTTTAAGTCGGTTTCAAAATTTCGTAGCCGAAAAAATAACTTTCAGAAATCCTCCCTTATTCCGATTTCTTTACTTTAAGATAATCCTGCAAAGCATCCACATACTTTTCAAAAGCATCAATTCCAAGCGATGTAACTTTACAGGTTGTAAGAGGATAGTTTTTCCTGAAACTTTTTTGTACGTCAATATAACCTCCTTCTTTCAAATTATTGATCTGAACGCTCAGGTTTCCTCTGGTGGCGCCTGTTTTTTCAAGAAGAAAATTAAACTCCGCCAACTCTACGCTGATGAGCAGGCTCATGATTGATAACCTGAGCTGGTTATGCAGTAAGGGATCCAAATCCTGAAACATGACTTAGTTCTCCTTTGACTTTAACAAATAACCCGGAATCAGGTAGGCAATAACAATAGACAAGGCTGTCAGCAATAAAACATTTTCTGAGGCTACGAAAAATGCTATGACAGAAATAATCCAGCACGCTATGCCACCAATGATCAATGGTTTAAATTTGAGAACTCCCCCTGACACAAAAGTTCCTAATCCATAGAGTGAAATAATCATAGGATAAGTTGCTCTCCATGAAATTTTTTCAAGCATGGTCATAGTGAGGATGATCAAAAGGGTAAAAAGGAATCCCCACCATAAATAAATCATCATTTTATCAAAATGAGATATTACCCTTGCTTTTTTTCCAAGCTTTATACCTGCAATAATTGAAACTACCATCCCACCTATCATTAAAATGGGCCAGGGAAGATAGGCATATTCATAAAATTCAATCCTCAAAAGGAAATAATGGGAAAGGCTTGCTACCAATACCAGCCAACCCCATAATAAAAAAAAGAAACTGTTGTCTTTGATTTTGTTTTTTGATGTTGCAATCATCTCTTGAATGATTTTCATGCTGTTTTGTTCCGTAAAATTTGTTTCCATAATAATGTGTTTTTAAAAAATTGAAATTGTTAGAATGACAAATAAGTCACAAAATTAAATTAGTTTATTTTATAAACCTAATATTTTTTAATTTATTTTTTGCTGAATTAAATTATGTCGTATGTTTGCGACATATTTTATAATAACAATGACGTACACTAAATCAACTGCTTTTGAGGTAAACCTTCAGGAAGTTGCAAAATTTGCCAAAGTGTTGTCGCATCCGGCAAGGTTAGCGATCCTGCAACACCTCTCTAAATGTTGCACCTGCATTTCGGGGGATATTGCAAGTGAGTTGCCTTTAAGCCGAACAACTGTTTCGCAGCATCTTCAGGAACTAAAAAACCTGGGATTGCTGAAATATGAGGTAAATGGAGTAAAAATATGTTATGAAGTAGACATTGAAGCATTAATGAACTACAAACAAGCAATGGATGATTTCTTTGAAATAGGTTTGCACGAATTGACCTGCGGGTGTAAAAAGTAGTTTGGAAACGTCAGAGCGAGATGAGTTCTGCGTTTTGAGTTATCGTAGTTCAAGCCCTAACTCTGAATCCGGAACATTAAAAATTGAAATAATTAAAAAATTAAAATAATGGAAGAAAACACTAAAACAATAGAACAGAAAGAAAACGTTAAGGATAGCGCCTGCGGTTGCGGCTCAGGTGGTTGCGGTTGTCATTCGCACGACCACAGTCACCACCATGCCCATGGAGAAATGGAATTGCCCGTTCGTTTTCAGATTTTACGCGAAGGCGACAGGGTTGTAGAATTCGGTTCCGGAACCGGGAATGATTGCCTGGCTGCTGCCCAGATAGTTGGCGTTAAAGGAAAAATTATCGGCATTGACAATTCGGAAAAGAATGTGCAGGCGGCAAGAGACTACTCGGATCAATTGCGTATTCCAAATGTTGATTTCAGGGTGGGAGATATTCGGAATGTACCACTGCCAAAGGAAAACGCCGATATCGTATTGTCCAATTGCGTGTTCAACCTTCAGGATGATAAACAAAAAGTTGCCGATGAAATGTACAGGATTACCGATCATCATGGTTTGGTATGTGTTTCAGACTTTGCAACCCTTCATCCTATTCCGGATGGCTTAAAAAAAGATGGGGGCGAACTTGCGGGATGTATTGCAGGAATTGAGCAAATTGAAGATTTTATGGAATACTTCAGAAAAACCGGTTTTGTCAACCTTGAAATTATTGAAATGAATAAGGTTCTATTACCTGATGATATTTTCGAAAAGCATTTATCATCAGAACAAGTTGAAAAATACAAAGACGTCAATTCTGATGAGGGGATTTTTAGTATAACGTTAATAGCTGAGAAACCAGAAAGCTGCTCTGCAGAAACCTGCTGCTGTAATCCCGATAAGCATAAAAATTAATTAACGGGGCACACCACGGAAAATTGGTCAAGAAAGTCGTTTTTGAAATAAATTGAATTAAGGGAATAATTTAAAGAACTTTTTTTGCCAATATTTCGGCATTGTCGTTCAGAAGGAGAAGAATTCGCTTTACTGGATTTTCCCTGACAATAATTTCATAAAACACCTTTTCATTGCGTAAAATTTCAATGGCATTCATGATTTCGCCATTGGCTGAGGCTGTTGAAAGTGCTGGTTCAGAAAGGTCTGCGGGTGAAACATTTGTTCTTATTTCAAGAATGTTTCCTCTTTTATCGAAGCGGGCTATCTTTTCAATTTCTCCATCATAAAACAGAGCTTCATACACATTTCCTGTTTTGGACCATTCAATATTAATGGAATTGTGAAAAATCTCTGTGAAGCCGTTTAGCACTGCTGGCGGTAATTTAAGCGGATTTCTTTTAAAGAGATTTTTAATAAGACTTTTCACCCAATAAAATTTGTATTATGACGAACAATTATACTGTTGGTCACAATTAAAAAATTTCAATAGGTTTCGGCGTACATTTTTTTGTACATAAATACGACTCTGGCTCTTGCTCTCTTAATGCGCATTTTTGCTGCACTTTCACTTATACGCAACGATTTTCCGATCTGGTTGATGGGGAGTTCATCGTTGTACTTCATCAGAAGCAATGCTTTTTCTTCCGGGTGGATCATATTCAGAATTTTCATCAACCGGCTGTAATTGATTTCGGTGAGGTCTTCTTCTGTTTCATCTATTATTTCGGGTATCTCATTGTTGTTGTTCCAATCCGGATAATGCAACTTATTTTTAACCCTTAAAAAGTCAATACAGTAATTATAGGTTATGGAATATAGCCAGGAAGAGAAAGATGAGTTACCTTTAAAAGAAGCCAGTTTTTCGTAAGTTTTCTCAAAAATGTTTTGGACAGCATCTTCAGCAAGTTCTTTATTTTTTAATAGACCAAAGGCTTTGTCAAGAACTTTTTTTGAGTATCTGTCGTAAATAATCTGAAACAAGGCGATTTTATTCTCTTGTACAATGATTGCCACTATTTCTTCATCTCTCAATAACCGTTGATGATCATTGTTCATTCGCAGAAATGGATTTTAAAAAGCGAAAGTAGCGAATGTTTGTTTGCAAGTGAAAAGAAAGATGAAAAGTTTTTAAAAAAATATTGTTACTTTTATACAATTTATCGTCTTAATAGCAATAATTTTGTATCCGAGTTCTTTTATGTTATATAAAACCAACACTTTTAGGTGTAATTACAGGTATAATATTTTAGAAACTCAGGTAATACGAAAACTTTAACAATTAAATCTATACTGGAGGAAACATCATGAAAAACAGAATTTTATTAAGTTTGATTACCGTGATTACAGTGGCATTTATGACCAGTTGTAACAAAGTCCCACAAGTTGAAATTGATGCCGCAACATTGGCTTTAAGTGAAGCTAAAGCAGCAGGTGCAGATTTATATCTGCCCGATCAGTACAACACACTTCAGGATTCGATGAATGTAGCAATGCAAATTATCGAAGCTAAAAAATCAAAATGGTTTGCCCGTTATGGCGAAAGTATCAAACAATTTGATGCTATTAAGGCTAAATCAGCAGAGGTTATTCAAAACACCCAGGTTCGCAAAGAAGAAATTAAATTAGAAGTTGAAAGTGCTCTGACCGAAGTAACTACCCTGCTTGCTGAAGATAAAGAATTGCTTGCCAAAGCTCCGAGAGGAAAAGAAGGCAAAGAAGTTCTTGATGCAATTACAAGTGAATTGGCTGTACTTGAAACCACTGTTGGTGAGGTTAGCGCTCAACTTGCAGGAGGTGACTTACTTGGTGCGCAAAGCAAAGTAAACGCTGCGAAAGAAAAGGCGATGTCAATTAAAACAGAATTGGAAAATGCCATTGCCAAGAAAGCAGGCAAAAAATAAAAAATTCTAAGCAGTAAATAATAAATGGAACCCCCGGAAGTTTCTTTCGGGGGTTTTATTTAAACTGAAGTTTTAATATGAAGAAATTGAGGAAAACCAGGGTTGCAGTTGTTGTTGGGCTATTAGTGCTAATTATTGCTGCCCTTGTTTTCCTGTTTGTGAGAATGGTGCCGGTTCCACCTGTTGAAAAAATAGAAAAAGCCAGGGCTGCAATTTCCGAAGCAAAAAAAGCCAAGGCTGATACTTATGCTCCGGCTTTATTTAAAGAATCGGAGAAATATTACGAATTGGCATTTTCAAGATGGAAATCGGAAAATGAAAAATTTATTTTAAAAAGGGATTACACATCAATAGATCAATTGGTTGAACATTCAGTTTCGAAAGCAAAACAGGCTAAGAATAAAGCGCTTTCCCATTCCAATGACCTCGAAACCTCTATAGGAGCAACAATTAAAATGCTTGAGAACGCAGTTCAAAAGTACGATAAGCTTTTCGACAAACTTCCATTACGAAAAACAACTTTTCAGAATTATGAAAAGGGATTGATGCTGCTCAAAGAGGGGAAATATGATTACAAGTCAAAGAACTATCTTGTCAGCAAACCCAAAATTGACAAAGCATCCAAAAACCTGAACGAAAGTTTTAGCTCGGTAAAATCGTACATGAAGGATTATTTTTCAGGTTATTCATCATGGAAAGATTGGAACGAAAAAACGATCAGTGCTTCCAGGAAAAACAGAACGGATGCAATTGTGGTGGATAAATATGCCAAAAAATGTTATGTATATCACAAAGGAAAATTAAAGCATACCTTTGACTGCGAACTTGGTAAAAACTGGATAGGGCGCAAAAGGCACAAAGGCGACAAAGCAACACCAGAAGGATTTTACCACATTACTAAAAAGTTAGATAGTAAAAAAACAAAATACTACAAAGCGCTGTTAATCAATTATCCCAACGAAGAGGATAAAAGCCGGTTTGACAAGGAGATAAAGCAGGGTTCATTGCCAAAGAAAACCCAAATCGGAGGGCTGATCGAAATTCATGGAGGAGGTGGTCAGGGCGTGAACTGGACGGATGGTTGTGTAGCTTTGACCAATGATGAAATGGACATCATTTACCGCATTGTGGAAGTCGGCACACCGGTTACGATAGTAGGATCACTTGAAAAGCTATCAGACATAGTTGATTTTTGATTAACCTTTGCTAACAAAAATTAATTTAACAATAGGTATACAATAAAATGAAGCTGATTACATCAATAAACGACAAGATTCAGACATCACGAAGTTTCAGGATTTGGAGTTATATCCTGGGTTCGTTGAGTGTATTTATCATTTCGTTACTTACCGTGGCGGCTTTTGTATTGTATATTTTACCGGGCGTTTATGATGCCGGAGCGCAGATAATGCCGGTCAAAGTCAGGGCTGAAAAATCAGTTAGTATAGAAGATACGATCACTCCGGAACCTTTAATTGAATTGGAAAAGAAAGTTAATGGTATGCAAAAGCAACTGGATAAACTTACACCAAAAACAAATTATATGGTGATCAATACCACTGACAACAGGTTTTTCCTTTACACCGGTAAGCAAATGGTGCGGGAAGGGATTTGTTCGACCGGAAGCTATACTTTACTTGTATCAGATAATGATAAGGAATGGGCTTTTAAAACTCCAAAGGGAATATTCAGGATCAGGGAGAGGAAAACAGCCCCCGTATGGAAAAAACCCGACTGGGCATTTGTTGAGGAAGGACTGCCCATTCCGTCACCCAACCACCCTTCCCGTTTTGAATATGGCACACTTGGCGATTATGCTTTAAGCCTGGGCGACGGATATATGATTCATGGCACTTTGTATCAGCGGTTTCTCGGTTTACCTGTTACACATGGTTGTATCAGGCTTGGCGATGCCGACCTGGAAGCCGTTTACCGCGCTATGCCAAGCGGGGCTAAAGTTTATATTTATTAAAGAACATTGCATCCTGAATGAAAAGCAAGATAATCATTTTTATAATATTGGGGTTGATCGCAGTGATCATGGGAATTTTTGCTGTTCTTTCGATATTATCGCCCATTCGGACAATACGTTTGGTCAATGAGAACTATTCCGATACTATTTTCACTAATGAGATTTCCGCCAAACAGCTAAAACTTGAAAAGATGGAGGCTTTTTTAAGTGCAAGGCTGAAAATGGCTGAAGCCGATTCAGTGTGTTTATCTATCAATTTGATGGATAGTACAATTATTATGGAAATTCAGGGAGTAAAACTTTTGGAAACGAAAATTCTTACGATTCGATCAAGTAAAATATTCCCCCGATACAAAAAACAGGCATACTTCGATTTTTTTTCCACTCCTTTTGTTATTGACAGCGATTATTGTTCTATCCCCAAAGAAGTATTTAACATTAAGTATGCTCCTGAAGATACCATTGCAGCCCAGGCACCAAAAACAATGCCCGACACGACTATAAAAATGCCGGTTTACACCAACTTATATCTCGACCGTGGTCTTATGTTGGACATCCGGCAGGTGGATACAATGAAAAATGAAACTTACAGGAAATATAACCAACACCTCAGATTTAATAAAATTGAGAAAATGTGGAGTCATCTTTTTAAGTTCGAAGTCCCGCCGTATGACCCGTGGATTAGAATAGAAATACCGGCAAAAGACGCTAAATCAATTTATAAGGCTTTGCCGCATCATGCACAGGTGGCGGTTATTCTGTAACCAACAAGACTGAGTAAAATTAATTTTTCGCTTCGGGGATGATTTTTTCTTTAACAAGTGCTCCCGCACGTTTTACCGTTATATCGGTTTCCACATCCGGCTTCAGTTCGTTCATGATGTTCATGAAATCATAGATGTTACTTACTTCTTTGCCATTCAAACTGACAATAATATCGTCTGCCATGAGACCTGCTTTTTCAGCCGGACCACCCGGACGAACACCCTGAATTTGAACACCTGGCTCATCGCTGCCTGCATAAGCTGGAATGGTTCCCAGTGATACAGATGACGCGCCCTTGCTCGATTTTTGGCGGTTTACTTTTACCTCCTCGTAAGAAAGGGATTGCTCAGGTTTCATAATCTCTTTGATCAGCAGCGACGAAAACTTCGTGATCCGAAGCATACCTTCAAAATTAATAAATTCCACATCGTCGTTGTAAGTATGATAATCGTTATGAACCCCTGTAAAGAAACTTGCCACAGGTATTCCTTTCAGATAAAACGAAGTTGCATCTGTTGGCAAATAAGGATCTTCGCCCATAACCAGGTTGAACCCGGAAACTACGTTCTTCTTTTCGGCTATGGATTTCCATTCGATGGCAGAACCGATTCCCTGTAATTCAAGGCGGTTATCATTAAGCCTTCCAACCATATCGTAATTAAGATAGGCTTTGATTTTCTCTTTATCAACAGGCAATTTTGAAGTAAAGCTGTTCGATCCCAGAAGCCCAAGCTCCTCAGCCGACCATAAACAAAAAACAAGGTTACAGGTAATGGCTGCCGGATTCTCGTTTTTTAATCCTGCAAAATATTCAGCTAATTCAATCACCGTTACTGTACCCGAACCATTATCATCCGCGCCATTGTGAATTTCGGTTTTATGCTCACCCACCGAACGCGAATTAACTTCTCCAAAACCGAGGTGATCGTAATGAGCCCCGATAAAAATATAATCTGCATCCGGGTTTCCCGACGAAATCATACCTGCCAGATTATTATCCTGCTTTATAATGCGGTCAATTTTGGCGGTGATTTTCACTTTTGCACCCGTAGCAAATAGATGTTCATTGGCTTTCGGATCGCCATCTTTCAGTTTTTCTTTAAGAGCTTCAACAGTCTGGTTTTCCCCTGTCAGCATCTTATTGGCTAATTCATCAGTAATATTCACAGAAATGATACCGGAAGTGCCGACTATTTCATGGCTCTTTTCGTCGTCCATTTTTGGAGTTGCGATCAATATTCCCTTTGCACCGTTCTGGCGGGCGATCATTTGTTTATAGCCGCTCGCAATGTTCCGTTCAAAAAGTTTTTCCTTCTCTTTATCCAACCCGGAAGGAATTCCATCCAGCACCAACACGATTTTATCCTTTACATCAATCTTTTCATACGAATTGTATTCGTAACCGGCTCCATCATTTATTTTCAATCCGTATCCTGCAAAGATTACCTCTCCCTCAATTTCTCCATTTTCGGTGGACGAAAGAGGCTTGAAGTCCATATTTAACTGATATGCTTTGTCACCCATAACAAAATGGTTGGAAGCAGCATCGGTTTTTATATCCGCCGTGAAATCAAAAGACCAGTTGTAACCCACATGACCAGTTAAAGGCTGCAAGCCCTGAGCACTAAAAATATTAGTTATATAATTCGCAGTAAGTTCAATCCCTTTCGACCCTGTCATCCTTCCTTCGGTAATGTCAGAGGCGATATAGGCTAACTTTTCTTCTAACTCTGATTCTAAAATTTCTGATTTAAACTGGTAATTCAGGCTTCCGCTTGCACTTTTCCTGAAAGGGGATTTGGCTAATTGCTCCCTCGCAAATGCATCGTCCCATTCCGCAATAAAAAGTTGGGTTTTGCCATCGGCACAGCGGCTCGAAGTCCAGACTAATTTTTTACCATCAGGTGAAAAAACGGGCAAACCGTCAAATTTATCGGTATAGGTTATCCTCACAGGCTCTCTCAATCCACCGGCATCAACCATATAAACTTCAAAATTGGCATAGCCGAGTTTATTGGAAGCAAAAACCAGATAATCACCTGAAGGATGAAAAAATGGCGCCCAACTCAGGCTTGCGAAATCAGTCAACCTTTTTTCATCCGACCCGTCAATATTGGCAGTATAAACATCAGCAGAGTGACCATCCTCACTGAAACGCCGCCAGGTTATCTTTTTACCGTCTGCTGAGAAAAAAGGTCCGCCATCGTATCCCGGAACATTGGTAAATTGCTTAATTCCGCTGCCATCTGCGTTCATCAGATACAGATCGCAGAAGTACGAAGGATCAACTTCCTTCTTTTGTTGTTCTTCTTTTGTCAGTTTCGACTGATAGACATACCTGTTGGAACTGAAAACGATCAGTTTTCCATCGGGTGAATAGGAACCTTCGGCGTCATAACCCACTTCTGTAGTGAGTTGTTTAATATCTGAACCATCCGGCAGTGATGAAAAGATGTCCATTTCGGGCTCATAATCCCATGCGTATCTTCGCTGCTGACCCGATGCCCTGAAATCAAGTTCTTCTTTTTGCTTTTTCCTTGCATCGGGATCTAAGTGGCTTGATGCATATAAAACCCGATCGCCATTCCACTGGAAATAGGCGCAGGTAGTTTTTCCATATCCGGGCGAAACCCTGTTGATGTCACCGGTTTCAAAATCAAGGATATAAATCTGGTAAAATGGATTATCCGCCTCGCGCTCACTCTGGAAGATAAGGCGTTTGCCGTCCTCCGAAAAATATCCTTCACCTGAGCGGTTTCCATCGTAAATTAACTGCCGGGTATTCTTTAAAAATTGTTTTTCAAGGTTTTCTGTTTCCTGCGCTCTTATTCCTAAACCCAATAAAACAGATAACACAAAAATTGCATATTTTCTCATTCCATATTTTTTTATAGCCATCATAACATTCAAATCATTGAAAAGTTTAAGTTTTTTTATCAAACGGGCGCAAAGTTACATTTATTCAGGAAATGGGAATTGCAGGAAATATGTATTTAAGAAATTTTAAACGATTTCAGTATATTTGATGGCGATTTTAGAACCATTAATTGAATGAAAAAATGAAACGCCAAATCATTAATTCAGTATTCTCGAACCGTATTTTATTATTTTTTGTTTTTCTGTTGCTGCTTGCTTTTACTATAGGTGATAGCAAAAGTAATTACACAATACCCCTTTCCGCTTATTCGGTTACAACCGCTGATCTTGACCTTGATGGTGATAAAGATATTATTTGCGGACATAATGTAAATACTTTCACACAATGGAGTGGATTTAGTGTTTTATTAAATAATGGAGATGGAACTTTTATTCTGGATGATTCCATCTTTTTATATTCATGGCAAACCCACATTTATGGAGTAAATGTAAATGCAAGTCCTAATCCTGAAATTATTGCCAGGCATTACGAAAACGGAACAAATTTCATAGCAGTAACTGAATATTTTGAAGGTAATTATTTTACGAATTACAATGAAATTCCATTAGGAATTGGTGGATTTAATGTTGGAAAAATTGACAGTAATTTATTTACCGACATAGTTGTTTTCTCAACAAATAGCGATATATGGGGAATTATGTACAATGATGGAAATGGGAATTTTTTTGAACCGGAATATTTTAACGCTGATTATCCGACGGATATAAAATGTGGCAATTTAAATAATGATATTTACGATGATATTGTAATTGGTGGAAGTGATGTCTATATAATTTTGCCCAATGGATCTGGATTTGAGAATATTGTATTCCCTGATGGCTATTATGACATATTTATTGATGACTTTGATTTTGACGGAGATAATGATATTGTTGAGATTAATGGAATGTACACCTGGAACTTTTTTTCATTTATCGAAAACCAGGGTGATAATTACTTTATACAGCGTCCTGATACAACAACTCATCCCGGTGGGCATAACTTTTTTGTTACCGACCTGAACAACGATGATTTTAGTGAAATCATTTTTGTTGATAATAATATGTATGGTGTTTGTATTTACTACAATATTGGTGATTTTCATTTAAGTCAGCCGGTTTATATCCAGGTAGAATATTATGGCGAATCCTCACGAGGTATACACTGCGACGATTTAGATGGTAATGGCTATAACGACATTATTGTCATCCGCAAATATGGAGCTCCATTGCCTGCAAATCTTACCATCCTGTTTAATGACGGTAATGGAAATTTTTTAGAAAATCCTGTTACCTCTGTTAATAAGCCAACACAAAAAGACCAAAATCCAGTTTATTGTTATCCTAATCCTTTCAACAACAAAACACAAATCTGTTTTAGGCTAACTGAAGAATCCAACGTATGCATAACCGTTTATGACTATACCGGTAAGGAAGTGTCAATAATTAATCCGGGTGTGATGGCATCAGGAAATCATTCCGTTGAGTTTAACTCAGATCACCTTTCATCAGGTATTTATTTCTACTCCCTCGAAGTGAACGGTCTTAAAACCGATACAAAAAAGATGACATTGATGAGATAATACTTTCAACTTAAACCTGTCAGGTTGAAAAAAACCTGACAGGTTTACAATTTTAATACAGTTCATTGAACACACCCATAGAAGTCAAAACCTGAAACTTTGTCTCGCGTTCCGCGAGATAAACCCCGAACCTAATAAGTCTTCGTCATATCAGCCGGAACACAAATAATAAAGTCAGCCAGCTTCATCGAATCGTCGGAAAGGGAGTCAATGGTATCCTGCTCCACCGTTGAAATGGTCAGAATTTTCAACTCAGGTTTTTCCTGTTTCAGATACCAGACAATTCCTTCATAATTATCAGAATGATAAGCGCCATCGTAATGAAGAAATATCATGCCGGGTTTCCAATTTTCGAGAATGGAATAAGCCATCGTGGCATCTTTGATCGCCTGCGCTTTTGGAAGATTTTGGGTGACATGGCTTCCTCCCCCCTGCCCTTCCATCATTTCAAGCATTGATTTATATCCCTTCAGTTCCGGATCGTATTTCACCGGCAGGGGCGCAATGTATTTTTTAGCCTCAGCACTCAGGCTATCAAGCCCTTCAAATCCTTTTTTATTCACCAAAGAAGCATATCTCCTGGGAATATTGGTAGCGATGAAAGGCAATTTGTTGGTTTTGGCAAATTCGACCAGGGGCTTGTAATCGGTTGTATAGTTATCCCATAACTTAACCTCCTTTTCAAAGTTTTTTGTGGCAATGACATCCGAAAGATATTCATCAAGGAGCAATTGGTTATCCCTTTCAAACATTTCAGCGCCGAGGATGAGACCGGCTTTTTTACCGGCAAACAAGTCCTTTGTCAATTCCAGTTCTAACCAATGGCTGATGGGATTGTTGTGCTGCTCGCCAAAAAACACGATATCGGCATTCAGGGCATCTTCTACCAGGTCCTTATATTTCACTTGTTTCCCTTCACCATTGAATAAAATATATGCCGGTTTGTCACCTTTCATGGCAACAAATAAAACAAGCAACATGAGCAAGCTAAAAATTTTCATCATTTTCATC
Source organism: uncultured Bacteroidales bacterium (assembly GCA_963840975.1). GTDB lineage: Bacteria > Bacteroidota > Bacteroidia > Bacteroidales > JAADJA01 > JAADJA01. Next base: position 131,844 of record CAWJBC010000015.1, read on the forward strand.
GTGATTATTTTTTTAATGGGTTAAATTTTACACAATCATCAATCGGGATAGCTTTGCCGTTTTCATCAATTTTAACAAACAACATTTCGGTAGAGCATACACTCTCCTCCTCATCATTTACAAAATTAATCCGTTTGGCTTCCACCAATATCTTAATGGAACTGCGTCCATAATGCAATACTTCGCCATAAATTTTTATGTGTTCTTTTACCTTAATGGGCTTCTTGAAAATTACAGCATCAATTTTAAGTGTGATCACATTTGGGGAACAACATTTGCATGCTGCAAACGAACCTCCGGCTTCGTCCAACCAGGCTAACATGGTTCCGCCAAAAAGATTATCGTTTACACCAATATCACTTGTTTTGCAGATTTTGGTCGAAATAAGTTCCATTTTTACAAATTAAGGTGATTATTTTTAAGTTCTTCGGCTGTAAACATCAGAGGAAGAATATTTTTTACACCTTCCACAATGATAATTTTTCCGTTTTCGCCGTGCATAATTAATCTTAATTCGCTATGATACCTGTTTTCAATTTCAGCCATGACCTGACGACATGATCCGCATGGAGTAACCGGTGATTTGACATTGAAATGCTTGGCTTTTGCAGTAACGGCTATGGCTTTGACAGGAATGTCAGGAAACTGCGACGAAGCATAAAACAATGCAACCCTTTCTGCGCAAATACCCGAAGGATACGCAACGTTTTCCTGGTTATTTCCGGTTACAATTTGTCCATCGCTCAACAAAACAGCCGCTCCCACATGATATGTGGAATAGGGTGCATAGGCTGATTTTATTGCCTTTCGGGCATGCTCAAGCAACGAACGATCTTCCGTTTTCAGCTCATCTATACCTGAATATTCTTCATAAGAAATTGCAAATTCAATCTTATTCATACTACAAATTTTCTGGAAGGCGAATATACAACTTTCTCTGAGATCACATTACTGTTCTTCATCTTTATACACAAACAGAAGAAATGAATTGAAAAATGCAAACAAGGTTAACCCCATCTGTGTTTCAAGCGTATCTTCAAACAACATCGAAAGGATGAGGATGACATAAAAAACATAATACCTTGACATTTTTGAAGGCTTTAAGTTTGAAGGGCGGATAAATCAGGGTGAAAGACAAACCATATGAATCCAAAAACCCCAAAGGCGGTAAAAATGGCAAGGAACTGATTGTGCGATCGGTGCCTGAATTCAACCGGAAGCCGGGTTTTCATTTTTTCATACTGCAAATTAAATGCCTGATCCATATCGCCTGTGCCGACGCCAAACCAAAAATTCTCTTTTATGATACCCAGTGCAGCTTTCCAGTATTCAATTCGTTGAACCAATGAGAGTCCTCCAGGATTTGCTCCCCTCTTCATTGCCTGGTATTCCCACAAAAATTTATAAATTCTTGCATTCAGATTAAACTTCCCTGCATAATACCGGTTCGCAATTCCCTGCTCAATATTGCGGATATCCTGATCATCCAATTGTTCAACTGCATCAGCATCTTTTCTTAAACCTTTGGAATTGAGGTAACGGATAAGGGTGGTTTTGATTTCCTGTCCGCTTTCGTCCAAACCATCGTAATCCAAATTACTCCTGCTGTTCCAGCTTTCGCGCAATTCCACATCACAGACATACAACCAGATAAATTTGCCATTTTCGACCGTATAATTCAAAGGATCATGAGAATAAGGATTTCCTCTGACTGAAAATTGATCAAGATTTTCAAGTTCATCTTTATTGGGATTGAGATATGCGCGTGCAGTAAAATAAATATATGCCGTTATACCAACGGGAAATAAGAAGGCAAGGATGATAACCCATCGTTTCAATCCGGCATTTTGAATCCGGATGAGGCTCCAAATGGAAAGGAAGAATAAGGTTCCAAATAAAACAAAAAAGCCTGTCGCCGACTCGCTAATGATCAGATAGGCGATGAACCAGAGAATACCCGTTGCGAGTAATACCATCATTTTCAACTGACCCGTATAATTTCTGACAACGAAATATCCCATCAAAAAAATGGCGAAGCAAATATTGAGGCTCAAACGGATATGCGAAATAAAAGGTGAAATTTCACGTATGTTGCTGATGTCCGTAAACAGCAATATGCCAAAACCGATAAAAGTTGCGACCAGCACAGCGCCAATATAAAGCCATAACAATAGATCGAACTTTTTGGTGATGAGGGCCGGGGTGGTGACAAATATTATAGGCAGTGCCAACAAGGGAAGCTTAATGCGTAAATCCTTGAAAGCATAATTGAAATCAGTAGTGTGGATCAAACCTGCAACATGAAGAAGAAACAGAGAAACAAGAACAATTGCTGCTTTATTGGAAATAAACGCCTTGTACTTATTTTTAAAATTCCCTTCCATCAGCCAATTACCGACCAATACAAATTGACCGACACTAAGTGCAAACTGCGACAATGGTAAGCTGATGATCATGATAGCCAATCCGGTAAAATAAATGGCCGAATGGTCAACTTTGATTGCTTTCAGCATGGTTTTATCGTATGGAAAAGTTGGTAACTTTATTTCTTAACTCCTGGCGGTTCCGCAGAACCATCAAGAATAGCAATGTATGAATCCTTTTCATTCAGCACCTCAATAGCCTTCACAATATCCGGATCCATTTCCAGCGAGGCTATAATTTGTCCTTTCTGGTAATAATACCGGGCTACGATTTCAATTTTCAATATTTTATTTATCTCCTCTTTGTGTTTTGCCAGATCGCTGTCTTTATTCTCAATCAGTTTTTGTGCTAATAAATCCAATTCGGGTTGCAAGGCATCGTCATATTTTTCTTCATGCGCATATTCCTTGAGTTTTTTGAGGGTTTCTTCGCATTTAGTAGTGTAGTCATAGTCTTTATCAGCGAGATAGACAATAAAATCATTATAAATATCATCGGTGATCTCAAATTCATTGGGTGGTGGAATGGATAAGTGTTCACGCTCATATTTTGTAGCATAATTAAAGAAAAGAAACTTCATAATGAGGGATGTGCTTAAGGGACTTAAACTCTCTTTTTCGGTTTTTACATCAGGATCTATTCCCAAGCCGTCATAAACCGTTCGACCGTTGCGGGTTTTATAAGCAGTGACCAGAGAATCAGGAAGTTTTTGGGAATCGCCGTTTTCATTTTTATGGGAGTAATCAATCGCCTGTATGCAGCGTCCGCTGGGAATATAATATTTCGCTACCGTGATTTTCGCCTGAGCGTTATAGGTAAGGGGAATAACATTTTGTACCAGTCCTTTGCCATAAGTACGTTGTCCGAGGATGATTCCCCTGTCAAGGTCCTGAATAGCACCGGCGACAATCTCGGATGCAGAGGCACTTGAATTGTCAACCAGCACAACCAGTGGAATGTCTTTATCAACAGCCTCACTGGTAGTGGTGTAGGAATAGTTTTTATTGGGAAGTTTGCCCTTTGTGCTCACCACCATGTTTCCTTTATCCACAAAAATATTAGTAATCGAAACGGCTTCCTGTAAAAGTCCGCCACCATTTCCGCGCAGGTCAAGAACGATCCCTTTAAGTTCATTGTTTGCTTTAAGCTCCAGAAAAGCATCTTTCACTTCTTTGCCCGCTTCCTGCGTAAATCCCATCAGGCGGATATAGCCTATTCCATCTGCTATCATCCCGGAATAAGGTATGTTCGCAATTTTTACGTATTCCCTTTCAAGAGTTTTTTCAAAGGGTTCTGCTATTCCGTCACGGCGAAAGAGTACATTAACTGAAGTACCGGGCTGACCTTTGAGAATAGCGCTAACTTCGTCGGTGGCTTTGCCTGTAATATCCTGTCCGTTTACCTCAAGGATGACATCGCCGGCTTTAATCCCAGCTTTCTGAGCCGGATTGCCTTCGTAGGGCTCAGCTACTACAATGGATTCTCCCTGCTGTTGAATCAATGCACCCACACCTCCATATTGTCCTGTAGTGATAAATTTATAATCCTCCACTTCTGATTCGGGAATATAAACGGTATAAGGATCCAATGATTCAAGCATAGCCTCAATGCCGGCTTCCATCAAATCGCCGGGTGAAATTTCATCAACGTAATTTTTATTCAGTTCCCTGAAAAGGGTAGTATAAATATCGAGGTTTTTGGCAATTTCAAAATTATTATTGTTTTGACCTGTTACATAAATGGAAGACATTCCAAGTGAAAACAGAACGATTCCTGTTAAAATCAGTTTTGAAAACCTGTTCATATTAAAGAAAATTTTATGGTTTAAATTCATTTTGATTTCCTGGGATCAGGAACCGGATCGTAACCACTTCCACCCCAGGGATGACATGATAAAATTCGTCGTAAGGCAAACCACCCGCCTTTGAACGGCCCGTGCTTTTCAATGGCTTCCACTCCAAAAGCTGAGCATGTAGGGGTGTACCGGCATGAAGGCAAAAAATAGGGTGAAATAGCTGCCTGATAAAACCGTATCAAATAAATGAAAAACTTACCTAATGACTTTTTCATATTCTGTTTGAAAACGGTGTAAAAGTAAAATTATTTTCTCTTCAATTTCTTTAAAGGTCAGTATTGTATTGGCGGTATAAATCAATACCACAGCACATTGTACTTTTTGTTGGCCAAGAAAATCATACAATTCCGTTTTGTGTTTACGGTAAGCCTCTCTTATACGCCGCCGGATAAGGTTTCGGTCAACCGCTTTTTTAAAGCTTTTCTTAGAGACTGTGATCAGTATTTTGATTTGTGGCGCATCGCCAAATTCATATTCCATCCATATCATCCGGTAAGGAAAAAGCACAAAACTCCTGCCTTCCGAAAATAGTAAATCAATTATTTTTTGACCTGATAACCGTTCATTCTTACTGAAAGTTTGCATCGGTTATCCCAGGATGAATTTTGAATTAAATGGATTGATCAGAAATTATTTTTTATTGGTTTGACTTAGAAATTGATCCAATGCGTCGGTCATTGATAAGGCAGTTTTGGTGGGTGCTCCAATATCAACCTTCAAGCCACTTTCCTTAGCTGCACTGACTGTAGCCGGACCAAATGCGCCAATTAATGTTGAATTCTGTATAAAGTTTGGGAAATTCTTGAATAATGATTTCACTCCTGCCGGGCTGAAAAAAACCAACAAATCATAAGCACTTATGTCAACATCAGTCAGGTCGCTAGCTACAGTGTTATAAATTACAGCTTTGCTATAGTCAATTTCATTTTCCTCAAGAACTTTGGTAAGGCTTACATTATGAACATCGGAGCAGGGCAATAAAAATTTTTCTTCCTTATGTTTTTTTATGACCTCAATCAAATCATCCATCGTCTGATTTCCGCTGAAGATTTTCCGCTTTCTGTACTGAACATATTTTTGAAGATAATATGCAATAGCTTCCGAACTACAAAAATATTTCAGGGAATCAGGTATTTCCACTCTCATTTCTTTAGCCATTCTGAAAAAATGATCAACGGCATTCCTGCTTGAAAAAATTACAGCACTGTGATCCTGTATATAAACTTTATCCTTCCGGAATTCGCTTGCAGTAATACCTTCAATTTTAATAAACTTAACAAAGTCAATGTTGACTTTGTACTTTTGAGTCAGTTCTCCGTAAGGTGATTTCTCAAAATCTGTCGGGTATGGCTGAGATACAAGAATACGTTTAACTTTCAACTTCTATTTCTCCCTGAATTTTAATTAAAACCTGAAAACAGATTTTACAATTGTTAAACAATTAATTTAAATAGCTCATTACTAATTTAGTAATCACTAAAAACGGAATAATTTCGAAGGTGCAAAGATACAATATTCTTGAGAACAGCGAAAAATTTGTGTAAGACAATCCGGTAAACAACTCCCTCACAAAACGATAGAAATAAATCAAAAGCCATACCACCACAGCGGCATAGACAATATAAGGGTAACTAAAGTAGACCGAAAATATTACAAATGGAAGCAATAACAAGCCTGTAAAAAGGTTGAAAATGAAATTGATCTGCATATAATCCGAAAGGATTAATTGATTTTTAAAAAGCACACCAACGAAATTCAATACCAGGTTTTTGATGAACCAGGTAATCAAAACAAACAAAACGATCAATGAAAAAAATTTGATACCGCTCAGTCCGGCAAAAGTCGGTTCCCCATCACCTGCGATAATCATGTAAATCACAAGAGAAAATGTAACAAGATAGATAATGAACAAGGGAATGGATATCCTGTCCCTGAACAAATTTGCTTCCTTGGTCAACATACTTGTATATCTTATTCCGCCGATTGCTTTGATAATTTGCTTTAAACGCTTGCCATAATACATTTGCACCCATGCAACCAATAAAAGACAAATTATCAGGTGAACGGTGATCCAATCTCGGTTCACAATGTTTCGCTCAATGTTCAGATGGTTTTTTGCTATCAATTCATGGGAGCCGAATATGGATTTGCGGAACAGTGGTTTTTGATTTATTAAGTCTTTCTCGCTGTCCATTGAACTTCCGAAATAGGTTTGAAAAAAAACCTTTGAACTGTCCAGTGGAAAGTAAACAGTGTCGGGTTTTATATACCCACTATCCGCTTCAATCAGGGTGCTGTCTGACACTGTTATCTGAACCAATGAATCCTGATGTTGTTGAGTCCTCAAACTGATTAAAACTTTCAGCAAAATTAATTATAAATGTTATTGGTCATTTACCTTATATTTGCGGCGATAGAAAATTAGTAAACTTTAAATCTTGGTATATGTTCAACTTCATTTTATTTGGTCCTCCCGGCTCTGGAAAAGGAACCCAATCAATAAAGATCGCTGAAAAATACAACCTTGTCCATATTTCAACCGGCGATATTTTCCGTAAAAATATCCGTGAGAAAACACCCCTCGGATTAAAAGTACAAGCCATAATCGAAAAAGGTGAACTCGTTCCGGATCCTTTATTGATCGAAATTCTTGAAGATGCATTGCATCAGCATTCACTTGCCCGTGGGTTTGTTTTTGACGGTTTTCCACGAACGATACAACAAGCCAACGACCTTGATGCTATGCTTGCAAAGAACAAGGAATCAGTTTCTTTGGTACTTGCGTTGGAGGTTGGCGATGATGAAATTTTAAAAAGACTGCTGAAACGCGCCGAAATTGAAGGAAGAAAAGATGACACCAAAGAGGTGATTGAAAACCGTATACATATCTACAACAACCAAACGCAACCGTTAATTGATTTTTACAAAAACAAAAAGAAATTCCAATCCATCCGCGGAATAGGTAGTGTTGAACAAATATTTGCCGGGATATGCGATATTATTGATAAACAGATGGGGTAAAAGTTAGTACTTAGTACTAAGTATTTAGTCCCTCAGTTTAATTAACTGATGTTACGCAAGAACATAAATTTAGGTTTATAAAAAGGCGATTCCTCGCTTCGATCGGAATGACATGGCGTTGGGTTTTTTGGGGGTGGCCGCTGTGCCACGAGGCCTCATGGCACAGCGGCCACCCATATCTATATACAAAACCTGTCATTCCGAATGAAGCGAAGCGAAATGAGGAATCTCAGATTAACTCAAATAAAAATCTGTTTGCGTAACATCAGTAATTAATACACCACCTGGTGGAATACCTTGCGATATAAACGGATAAAAGTGAAGGAGGCAACGGTCAGAATGCCTGCCCGTTCCTGCCACGCCTGCAGGTGGTCAGGCGGGCCAGTTTAGGAAAAGGTCGTGGTAAGGTTTTCACTTAGCCTTAGCCTTAACCCTAAAACTACCCCGGCTTCGTGACCCTGACTTAGTACATTTTTGGTTTGTTATTGTAAGAGTAAATAAAAAATAATTGAAAAAAGACATGATTAACCGACCTTTAAGTCCTTCGAAACAGAAACGGTGGTATCGTCATTAAAATTGACTTTGAATCCCAGCTTCTTAAAAACGGCGATCATGGATTTATTATCTTTGGTTGTTTCTGCCGCAATCCTTTTGATTCCAGTGTGTTGGGCTATTTCGATGCAATAATTGGTAAGGATTTGCCCAAGATCCTTATGTTGCCATGCGTCAGTTATTAAAACAGCATATTCCGAAACTTCTACGTCAGGATCGCCGATAAGCCTTCCAACACCCACCAGTTTTTTTCTTCCTTCCACTTCAACCTCAGCCACTATCGCCATTTCGCGATCGTAATCAATAAAACAAAACTGTGTAGCTATTTCATGAGCATCAAAAAAGAAATCATACCTGAACCGTGAGTATATGGATTGCTTTGAGCAACTTCCCAACATTTCGAGCCACATTGGCTCATCTTCAGGCTTGATGGGACGCAACAATACGTCGTTGCCATCGCTGAGTTTTGCAGGTCGTATCCAGCGCTCAGGATAGGGTCTTAATATAAGGTGGTCATAATCACGGTGTTCTTTCCCAAGGAGATTTTCATCCACCACAATAGTTGCATCAAGAGCAATAACGTGATCAGGTGTAACGATCAATGGGTTAATGTCTAACTCCTCTATTTCAGGGTAATCGGCAGCGAGATATGATAAGCGGATAAGCGCTTCAACAAGTTTCTCAATATTTAATCTCCTGCTTCCTCGGTAACCGGTGAGCAAAGGATAAATCTTCAACGATTTGAGCATCTGCATAGCCAATTGTTCGTTCAGTGGAGGAAACTCCAGCCGGTTATCCTTGAACAATTCGGCAGTAATACCACCCATTCCAACAAGCATAACTGTTCCAAATACCGGGTCTTTTTTAATACCCAGAATTAATTCAACCGAATCCTTTGACCGGATCATTTTCTGAACGGTAATTCCCTCCAACTCAACATCCGGTAAGTTTTGGGCAACAGTCTTCATCATATTTCTGAAAGTTGCCCTTAGCATTTCTTCGTTTTCGATATTCAGTGCGACACCCCCGACATCAGTTTTATGGATAATATCAGAAGCATGTATTTTTAAAACCACCGGATAGTTCTTTTTTGATGCAATTTTCACAGCCTCATCTTCGCTTTTTGCCAACTCAGGATGGGTGGTTTGAATACCATAATCATTAATCAACATTTTTGAATCGTCTTCTGATAATATCCTTCCTTTCGGAAAAATTTCCTTAATGTATTTTCCCCGGAGCTCATCACGATCATACTTGAAGTTGACAGGAAATTCTCTGGGGGTTTCAAAAAGTAATTCAAGATTTTTTGAATACATTGATAACGTCATAAATGCGCGAATTGCCTGCTCTGGAGTTTCGTAAACTGAAATTCCTGCTTTATTGAAGTGAGAAATTCCTTCGCGCATACTTGCACCTCCAAGCCATGCCGCCATAATGGGTTTAGAAGTATTTTCTGCCAAAAGGGTAATTGATTTCGCCGTTTCTGTAGGTGCAGTCATCGCCTGAGGGGTGAGAATAACGAGCACAGCATCTACATTCTCGTCATTCAAAACGATTTCGGTAGCTTTGGCACAACGCTCAGGTGTGGCATCCCCCAGAACATCTACAGGGTTACCATGCGACCAGAAAGGAGGTAAATAATCATTCAGTTTCCTGATTGTATCATCGGTCAGATCCACCAGCTGTCCTCCCATTGAAATTAAAGTATCAGTGGCCATAACACCCGGACCACCTGCATTCGTAACGATCGCAAGACGGTGTCCGCGGGGAGGACGTTTCCGTCCGATCAGGTCGGTAAAATCAAATATATTCCCAATGTCATAAACCCTCGCTACTCCAGCTCTCCTGAATACAGCGTCATAAATTTCATCCTCTGAAGCCATGGCTCCGGTATGCGAAGCGGCAGCTTTTGCCGATTCAGGAAACCGCCCTGATTTATAAACAATGATGGGTTTCTTACGCGCAAATCCACGGGCAGCCGACATGAAAGCCCTGGCATGGGTCAACGATTCAACATAAAGAACAATGGATTTGGTATTGGGATCCTGCCCAAAATAGTCAATCAGGTCACCGAAGTTCACATCCATCGAATTACCGATGGATACAAAATAAGAGAATCCCAAATTAGCTTCCTGAGCCCAATCCAAAACAGAAGTGCACAATGCTCCCGATTGTGAAATAAAAGCGACATGGCCTTTTTTGGGTAAAGTTGTTGCAAAACTGACGTTCATGCTCAATCCCGGAACCAATATACCCAGACAGTTGGGACCTATGACCCGCATGTCGGGATAGCTTTTCACTTTTTGCAGCACCTGCTCCTCCAGCATTTTACCTTCCGGCCCAGACTCCTTGAACCCTGCTGACATAATGATTACCCCATTAACACCCGCTTCACCACAATCGTCAATGATCTGAGGAACAAATTTTGCCGATGTCATAATAACAACGAGATCAGGTGTCTTGGGTAAGCTTTTAATATCCGGATAGCAGGGAATACCAAAGACCGCTTCACGCTTTGGGTTAACCGGGTAAACAACCCCGTTGTACCCGCCTGATATCAGGTTTTTCAATGTGATCCCGCCTACGCTTCTGGGTTCATTTGAAACCCCGATCAATGCAATTCTTTTTGGCTTGAATATGCTGTCTAATTTCTTTATTGGCATTTTATCTATGTAAATCTAAAAAATTTAATAACGTTTAATGGAAATCTCAATTGTGAGTTGATTCACAAAAGTAACAAACAAAACGACTTGCAAAATAAATAATATTCATGCACTTGTCAGGTTAAGTAATGATTAATTCATTAAATAAATTTAGTGAATTGATAACCTGGCAAGAAAAAAAGAGATGCCAACTCAATGACATCTCTATCTATCAATGTGAAATAAGTTTTATTTCTTCGCCGGCTTCACCATAATCGTCAAAACGGTACCCAGTAAAACTGCAATACCAGAAATTGTAAATGCCATTGGAAAATTTCCAAGGTCGCCCATTTTACCGCCAAGGATGGGACCGATAATGCCACCAACTCCATAAGCCAGGAAAACCCAGGGATAATTCTGTCCGACATTTTTAGCTCCGAAGGTATCGGCTGTTATGGTCGGGAATAGGGCAAAGTTACCACCAAAATTAAATCCGATCAAAGTTGCACCCAAATAAAGCAACCATTCTGTTCCAGCCATATAAGTGAACAAAATCACAAAAATTCCTTGCGTTGCTGTCATTACAATGATGGATGTTTTTCTTCCCAATTTATCACTTAATAATCCCCAAAGAATTCTTCCCAACCCATTGGCTAAAGCAAAAAACACTGCCATTGCTGTTCCTGCAATTGCACTTGCTTCTGCTTCGGTAACCCCGTTTGCCTGCAGTGCCTCCATTGGATAGAGTTTCATGAGACCGATTGACATCAATCCGGCACCTGCACTGAATACAAAAGTTAAAAAGATCAGGTAAAACTGGATTTTGCCAAGCATTTGATTGCTTGAGAATTCCTTGTCAACAACTGCACCTGTAGAAGCCGCTTTTTTATCCTCATAACCCGCAGGTTTCCACCCAGCAGGAGGAAATTTCATCCATAAACCGCCAATAATCACCATGATGGCAAAGGCGATTCCATAAATCATAAATGTAGTGGGTAAGCCCATGTTGGCAAGAAAGTTTCCCCATTCTCCTGCAAGTTTAACCCAAAGCATGGCTCCAAATCCAAATCCGGCTACCGCCAGACCGGTTATCATTCCCTTTTTATCAGGGAACCAACGCATGCCCACTGCGATCGGGACTACATAAGCAAAACCAATCCCGGCTCCGCCAACCAGACCAATCAGAAGCAATAATGCCCAAAAATTTGTCCCACCGAATAACCCTGCCAGAAAGTATCCCAATCCTAATACAATACCACCCAACCATGCCAGTTTCTGTGGACCCCACGAAGCAAGTTTTTTCCCCGCAAATACCATAAATACGGCAAAAGAAGCCAGCCCTATTGCAAATACCCATTGGGTATCGGCTTTGGTCCATTCTGCATCAACCAGGGGTTTTGTGAAAACAGACCAGGCATAAATAGCGCCTAATGCAAGCTGAATAAGAATGGCGCCGAAAACGACCAATCCCCTATTCATTGTTTTTTGATTTTCCATAAGTTTTTGTAATTAATTAAGAAATTGATTTACTACAAAAAAAGGCATTCCGGGAGAAAAGACTCCTGAAATGCCTTTATTAAAAGTATCTAATGATTACCGTTTAACTTCAACTTTTGCACCGGCAATGATATCTTCAACAACACCGGGATCAAGTAATGTAGATGTATCGCCAAGGTTGGTGGCATCACCTTCTCCGATCTTACGCAAAATACGGCGCATGATTTTCCCTGAACGGGTTTTTGGTAAACCTGCCACTATCTGGATGACATCAGGTTTAGCAATGGCTCCGATAAATTTATTAACGGTTTCTCTGATCTCTTTTTCAATTGTCAGCATTTCAGTATCTGAAAGTTCATCGCAGGTAACATAAGCATAAATACCTTGTCCTTTGATTGGATGAGGATAACCAACGACAGCCGATTCGTTAACTTTCGGATGTTGGTTGATGGCATCTTCCACTTCGGCAGTTCCAATTCTGTGACCGGAAACATTGATAACATCATCCACGCGACCCATGATACGGTAATATCCTTCCTCATCGCGTTTTGCACCATCACCAGTAAAATACAAACCTTTATAAGTTGAGAAATATGTTTGATAACATCTTGGATGATCACCATAAGTAGTCCTTAACATTCCGGGCCATGGGAATTTAATACAAAGGTTTCCTTCCACACTGTTTCCTTTGATAACTTTTCCTTCGTTATCAACCAGGACGGGCTGAATACCAGGCAGTGGTAAAGTAGCAAATGAAGGTTTTGTAGGTGTAATTCCTGCCAGAGGGGTTATCATAATACCTCCGGTTTCAGTTTGCCACCAGGTGTCAACAATCGGGCAGCGTCCTTTACCAACGAGATCGTGGTACCATCTCCATGCCTCTTCATTGATCGGTTCACCAACGGTTCCGAGAACCCTTAATGAATCGAGTTTGTGTTTGGTCACCCATTCATTGCCTTGTGCAACCAAAGCGCGAATTGCAGTTGGCGCAGTATAGAATTGATTTACCTTATACTTATCAACCACTTCCCAGAATCTTCCTGCATCAGGATAGGTTGGAACTCCTTCGAACATAACAGTAGTTGCCCCTGATAACAGCGGGCCATAAACGATATAAGAATGTCCGGTTACCCAGCCAATGTCGGCAGTGCACCAGAAAATATCACCATCGTTGTATTGGAATACGTTTTTAAATGTGTATTCCGCAAAAATCATATATCCGGCAGTGGTATGCAGTACACCCTTTGGTTTTCCGGTTGATCCTGAGGTATAAAGAATAAAGAGTGTATCTTCAGAGTCCATAACTTCTGCTTTATTCTCTATGCTGACTCCTTTAACAAAGTCATCCCACCAGATATCGCGGGGAGCCTGGAAATTGATATTTTCTCCGGTATGTTTCAATACAATGGTATTTTTAACCGATGGGCAAGTCAACAGGGCTTCGTCAACAATTGATTTCAACCCTATGCTTTTCGATCCGCGGTAAGCGCCGTCTGAAGTGATCACAACATTGCATTCAGCATCAATAATCCTGTCAGAAAGAGAGTTAGCTGAGAATCCTGCAAAAACAATAGAATGAATCGCTCCAATTCTTGCACAAGCCAACATGGCAACTGGAAGTTCAGGGACCATCGGAAGATAGATAGCAACCCTGTCCCCTTTTTTTACGCCAATCTTCAGAAGGGCATTGGCAAACTGTTTTACTTTATCAAATAATTCACCATAAGTTAGTTTGATTTCCTTTTGTTTTGGGTCATTGGGTTCCCAGATGATAGCAACCTGGTCTTTGCGCTGGAACATATTTCTCTCAAATATGTTCTCGGTAATGTTCAGCTTGGCATTAACGAACCATTTTACATTGGGTGCATCTTTGCCTTCAAAATACCAATCGAGTACATTGTCCCATTTCTTTTGCCAGTAATGGCTTTCAGCTATATTCGCCCAAAACCCTTCAGGGTCTGCGATACTGTCTCTGTATTTCTGCAGATATTCTGCAAAACTTGTGATTTTATTTGTCATAGTTAATACTTTAAATTGTTTTACAATATGTTAGAATAATTTTCCTGTTCAGATTTATTACAATGTCTTAAAAAAAGTAAAAAACTCCGATTAGAAATCTGAAATTGCCAATTTCCTTAGAGTCTGTAATTTTACCATATTCATCACGCATCATATCATTATTGGCATCCCGGGTAGCATAGGCAGCAACTGTATATTCAATTTCAGGTGCGATCCGGAATTTGCTTGCATTGAAAAGTACCCTGGGAGCGATCCTGTATACGTAATCAATGTCCGCACTCCTTGCATAAATGGGTCCATTGATTACTTCTGATGCACCAAGATTTTTGGTAAATCCTCCAAACAGACCAAACTGCCATTTTTTTCCATTCGTATTAATATCCAGCCAATAAGCCACTGTCCTGGTAACCATATAATCAACAAAAGCTTTAGTTTGATCGGTAGTGTCTTTAACTGAATATCCCCCAAGCATAGTAAGCTCGGTTGAATTACCTCCAAAATATTCATGAAGTTTTATGGTAACAGGTTTGGTTACGATTTTAACATAACCAGTAATTCCAAGACCAGCAACCTGGCTTGTTGTTTTATATCCTGTTGAAGATACTACTGATGGTTTGATTGATTTAAAATTTCCACCAGCACCTACTAGCAGTTCAAAACCAGACGATTCGTTTTTTAAATTATATTCCAAATTCAGGTTTCCGCTTGGGATAACAGCATTACGGGCATATTCAGTGGAAGCTCCGTTAGGCCCCGTACTGGTAAAATCCCTTTGAGCTAAAATGGCTGCAATTAAACTAAAACCTCCGAATTTTTGTGTGACCCGAATTTGCGGGCTCCTGTTAAACGGTTCAAACGGTGCACCGGTATTGAAAGATACGGTTCCAGGATAGCAATTCGTATTAAAAAGCGGATGCCAGTACTGTCCTATTAACAATTGTGTAGTTTTCCAATCCAGCTTTACAAAAGCATGCCGCAATCTAAATCCATTTAAATCCTCACTTCCGTTGATGGCCTGACCAAAAAACTCTCCCTCAATCAATCCGGAAGTTTTAGCTCCCAAAGCATCAGGACCTGTAATCTTTCCGGTTAATCTTGTTTGGATGGACAAAATGTGAAAGGTCGGATTGGCATTTATGTCATTTCCATCCGGGTCAAGTAACTCATTTTTTGGGTACAGTAAAAAATGTCCTTCCCGTACGTTAACTGTTTGGCGCGAGTCGAACATAATATCAGTTTTTACAAATCCCTCAAACTGAATTCCGAACTTTTTTTCTTCCTGTGCTCCTGCCAAAACCGGCAATACCAACACCAGGATAATCAGCATTTTTTTCATATAATTTAACTTGACAATCACTTTAAAATCCTTTTGTTATTCAGTTAACAGTAAACGGCGGCAAAAATAAAACAATTTTCCACCCAACAAAAGAATAGCCGTAATTTATCAGGAATCTAAATAAATTCAGGAGAAATCTTTTTTGTTAAAACTTTAACAATAAAAACTTGGTCGGGATAAAAAGGGTGTATAATTTCGCCGGGTCAAATTTTATCGTTACTTAACAGCATTAAATTAATAATAAATTTCATTCACAACTTAGTATTAATGAAAGAGGTTATAAGGGGAATAAGGGAAATATGGGGGTATTGGTTTTAATTTAAATCCATAATTCTGAGAGCAGATTTTTTCTCAAAGTATTCCTATTCCCCTTATACCATTATTTCCAATATACCATTAAAAAGATTCTTAATCCAGCTAATATAAGTTTATCAACAGACTGATAAGATACACTTTATCCAATAATTATGAAAGTTTTTGTGCTCAATTGCGGAAGTTCGTCAATCAAATATCAATTGATCCTGATGCCTGAAAAGAAAGTGATGGCAAAAGGTCTGATAGAGAAAATCGGTCTTAGCGGATCACGTATCAAATACACAGTGAATGATGATCCTGAAAAGGTAATTGAAGCTGCTGTTCCGGATCATACAAAAGGTATTCAACTGGTGCTTGAACTTTTAACAAATAAAGAACATGGAATCTTAAAAAGCATCGAAGAAATTGATGCTGTAGGTCATCGTGTAGTTCATGGCGGCGAAGATTTCAGCGGAAGCGTTCCCATTAAGCCCGAAGTCATCACAGCCCTGGAAAAGAATATTGAATTGGCTCCCCTGCACAATCCACCCAATTTAGCAGGTATTTATGCTATCAATAAATTATTGCCGGCAGTTCCGCAAGTCGGGGTTTTCGATACTGCCTTTCATCAGACCATGCCGCCTTATGCGTATCTTTATGCCTTACCATACAACCTTTACGAAAAATACAGAATCCGAAAGTATGGTTTTCATGGCACCAGCCATAAATACGTTGCACAAAGAGCCTGTGAAATTCTGAAGTCGGATTTTAGCAAAACACGCCTCATTACATGCCATCTTGGTAACGGTTCTTCAATTACCGCTATTAAAGACGGACACTCCATCGAAACTTCCATGGGACTTACACCCAATGAAGGACTGATCATGGGAACCAGGCTGGGCGATATTGATGCCGGTGCATTGCTTTACATCGCCGATAAAGAAAAACTGAGTATCCCGCAAACCAACGCACTCATCAACAAAGAGAGCGGCGTGCTTGGCATATCAGGAATTTCGTCCGATATGCGCGAACTGGAAAAATCTGCTGAAACCGGCAATGAAAGGGCACAATTGGCTTTGGATATGTTTCACCACCGCATCCGGAAATTTATCGGTGCGTATGCTGCCGTCCTTGGTGGAGTTGATATTCTTGTGTTCACAGGTGGAATTGGTGAAAATGCCGATTTAAGCCGTGAAGCCATCTGCAAAGACTTTGAGTACCTCGGTCTCGAATTCGATCACTCAAAAAATAAAGGGCTGCGCTCAAAAGAAGCCGTCATCAGCAAAGATGATTCAAAAGTTACTGTGATGGTTGTTCCAACAAATGAAGAGTTGGCTATTGCAATGGATACATTTGGGATAGTGAAAAGTTTGAAGTTCGAAGTTTGAAAATTTGACCATGCCTGGATAATGTTGAGCGGTTACTTTAAAATTTCTTCCTTTTCCTGATTCACATTTGCTATTCTCATTTTATTTCTTATTTTTGCGAAAGGAAACCATAAAATAAAATGAAAATGAAAGCCCAAAATTATTTTCTGTTTTTTCTATTTTTTGTTCTATCCACTTCGGTTGCCACCCAAACATCCTGGACACGATTAACGCCAATCCCGCAGGAAAGCACAATCAATTGTATCACCAAAGTTCTCGGAACCAGCAGATTGATTGCGGTTGGAGAAGGTTCCACAGTGATGATGTCGTATGATGTCGGGGAATCCTGGGAAATAATAACCAATCCGGCAGGAATGAATAATGATTATCTGTGCAAGGGAATTAATTTTATCAATGAATATGCAGGTTTTATTAATGGTGGAAATGAAACTATTTTAAAAACCACAGATGGAGGTTTTACCTGGAACCTAAAATACATGGGAAGTTCGATTTACGGTTGGCAGAGTATTAATGACATTGAATTTCTGGATGAAACTACAGGGTATGCAATTGGTGATAATGGGCAATTGCTAAAAACTTCAGATGTGGGTGAAGCCTGGACATTAATGGAGAGTGGAGTTAGTTTTGATCTAATAAACATTGCTTTTGCAAATATGCAAACCGGGTTTATAACAGGCAACACAACTACTTCATTACTTAAAACGCAAGATGGTGGTGATTCATGGGTAGTGATTAATTATCCGGATTACCTCCCAAGCACTTATTTAGAGGAAATTTATTTTGTGAATGAAACAACAGGTTTTATTTTTACACGTGAATACCCAAATTATGATGGATTAATCTTTAAAACTATTGATTCCGGAGAAACCTGGATTGAAGTATATTCCGATCCATGGCTATTTTCTTCCAAATTCACATTTTTTGATGATTTGCATGGAATTGCCGGTGGAAGCAGTTTGATGTACTCTTCAAAAATTCTGCAAACCAGCGATGGTGGAAACAACTGGATCGAAACATCTCTGCCCGGGTTTTCGGGGTACGGGGTAAACTCACTATGCTATTTTGATCAAAATAATGCTTTTAGCGCAGGTATGCATGGAAGGATTTATAAGTCATCTAACGGAGGTGCATTATGGGAGGAAAAACTTCAACGCACATTTTGGGGCGATATTTATGGGATCCAGTTTTTGAACGACAATGATGCTTTTGCACTTGCCGAAAACTGGACAGGTGGCTTATTAATGTCTGATTTTATGAAAACAACAGATGGGGGAATTACCTGGGAACAAGTGGGAGTAATTATGAATAATATCGGTGCATTTTATTTTATAAATCCAAATTACGGATTTCTGGCATTTAATAGCTTCCCGCTTAGTCTGAGAAAAACAACCAATGGTGGTGCTGATTGGACACTGATTGAAACCGGTTTTGATTTTGATCCCTGGTGTATCCGTTTCTATGACCAAATCAATGGTATCATAGGTGGAGAAGGGCATTTGATCAAAACTTCCGATGCAGGAGATACATGGGAAGAAATTAATACAGGAGGCGGAAATTGGGATTGGTATTACGATATAGAATACCGTTCAGCGGAAATAATATTCATAGCTGGTCAAAGCGATTATGGTATTACCACCTTAGTTAAATCTATTGACGGTGGCGAAAACTGGGTATTTGACAGCCTTGGAAACTATGGCGCCGCAAGAGATATTTTCTTTGTTGATGACAATACGGCCTATCTTGCCTGCTTTGAAAATACAATCTTAAAGTCTGTTGATGGCTGTGAAACCTGGACTGAAACAACACTAAACAATCTGAATTACATCCAGTTCAAATCCATTTATTTCCCATCCGAATCTATTGGATATGCTGTTGGTGACGGAGAATATGAAACCATATTAAAAACCATTGATGGCGGTGAAACCTGGAACCCCATAAATTCCATGACTACTTCAGGATTGAATTGTATACATTTTTTTGATGACAACACAGGGCTGGTCTTTGGTGATGGCGGAGTGGTAATGAAAACTACCAGCGGCGGTATAACAGGATTTGATGAAACAGGATTTTTAAATTCATCTGTTACTTTCGAAGCATATCCGAATCCCTTTACCAATCAGGTGAATATACAGTTGAAAAACCGGAACATAGAATGGCCTGCACAAATAATAATCCATGATCTTACGGGCAGACTAATCCAGTCAATGAAGATTAATTCTTCTTCAGAAAACTTAGTAATTCCAGCAGAAAATCTCAAACCCGGCATTTATTTCTTTCAACTGAAAACCGAAATCGGATTTACCCAAACAAAGAAAATGATCAAACTTTAGGCTAACTGAACAATCCTTGAAACCTGAAACCTGGAACTTTGAACCTCAAACTTCAAACCTCGAACTAAAAAGTCATGATCAGTTTCACATTCAATTGCCGAGGAGTAAGGTAATTCGGAACAGCATATTGCCTTCCGTTGATGTCGGTAACCCATGTATAAGAAACGGTGTTATTCCGCTGGAGGAGGTTTAGTACTTCGGCGGTTATCCACACGGTATTGAAAACCCTGAAAGGATTTTTTGCAGAGAACCTTGTATGTTCCCCGATGATCTCTTTTGAAAATCCAATATCTACTCTGAAGTAAGCCGGCATCCTTAATGTATGCAGATATTTTGGCGAATTGGGCGGTCCAAAAGGCAGGCTGCTCCCATAAAGCAATGTAAGTCCCATTTTATAGGTGGGATTTCTTGGCAAGTAATCCTGGAAAAACACACTCACATTCACCCGCTGGTCTGCAGGACGGGGAATGTAGCCCGGTTCTCCCCTGCTGTAATCAGGTTCACCACTAGGAGTGATATAATAATCTCCATAAATATCTTCATCGGTCTTCATCAACGAAAAACTCAACCACGATTCAACACCGCGGACAAATTCCCCGTTCACCTTCATGTCAATACCCGTTGAATAACCATGCGATTGCTGAAAAGCATAATAACGTATCCTGACATTATCAGTAAAATAAGGTACAAGGTGATCAAGGTATTTATAATAGACCTCTGCCACGTATTTGAACGGTCGTCCCCATGCTTTAAAATTATAATCGCTGCCCAATACAACGTGAAAAGAAGTTTGTGCTTTCTGGTCAGGGTTGAGGGTACCATCCAAGTCTTTAAGTTCCCGGTAAAAAGGAGGCTGATAGTACATCCCGGTACTGAACCTGAAAAGAAAATCTTTCTCCCAATCGGGTTTGTACGAAACCGAAGCACGCGGGCTGATCACCAGTTGGTCGTTATAATCCCAATAATTAGCCCTGATACCGGCAGTAAAGGTCACCTTAGAAATATTCGGATTTGTTCCCCAGACATTCTGCAAATATGCGGTAAAACGGTTGGTATTGAGATTTGATGAAGTTTTGATCCTTTCATAAACTTCAAATAAATAATCCGGTTGGGCATCAGGATTCACAAAACCGACGGAATCGGGTGGCCGAGGAAGAGAATAACCTGCCGAATCAATAAGCCCCCATTCATTCATTTCGTCCTGAATCCGTTCATTCTGATACTTTACTCCCCATTGCAGCAACTGATTGCCGTTTTCCCTTGTACCTTTATGGGCAAGGTTCATCACATCAATATTCATTGTATTTCGGGCATGATTCAGATAAGAACCGACTCCCTGGGTTTCGATCACTTCGCCGACATTCTCACTTCCGAAATTGGTTTCAAGTCTGCCGATCCAATATTGTCCCAAAATATCATACGACTCGCTTTCAACTGAATTATAACCGGAAGCGATCAGCTTGAGACGGGTTCTGTTGTTGGGTTTATAGGTGGTAGTAACAGCGGCAAGGTAAGTCTGGTATTTATCTACTTCCTGCCCATCAAAATAAACGGTGAGCCTGTGCGCATCGTTCACCGTCCCGAAATCGGTTTCACGGGTTTCTGGAATAAAATTGTATTTGTTATCAGCCACATTTCCAAGAACAGAAATTTCAACTTTTTTTGAAATATCATAGGTCAGCAAACCCTGAATATCAAGAAAGGATGGTTTGTAATCCCCGGTCGTTTCGAGGCTGTTCAAAAGGTACTGATTGGTTTTGTACCGAACACCCAACAGATAGGTGAACTTTCTTTTCATGGCAATGCCTTCGGTATGAAAAGATGCTCCCAACAAACTCACGGAGGCTGATCCAGCGAATTCATAAGGCTTTTTATATTGAAGATCAAGAACTGATGACATCTTGTCTCCATATTTTGCATCAAACCCACCGGCAGAAAAAAGGAGAGATGAAACAAGATCGGAATTGATAAAACTCAATCCTTCCTGCTGACCTGATCGCACCAGAAAAGGACGGTAAATCTCAATGTCATTCACATAAACCAGATTTTCATCGTAACTCCCTCCCCTCACCGAATATTGAGAACTCAATTCATTATTTGATGAAACACCGGGTAATGTCTTTAACAGGGTTGGGATTTTATCCGTTGAAGTTGGTATGTTGAAGGCAACCTTCGGGTCAATCCGAATCAGGTTGGTCGAACGGATTTGTTCGTCCTCGACTTCCACCTGTGGCAGTTCGGTATAAGTGGGTAACAATGTTTTATTCAACTCAAACCTTTCGCCAGGTTTAAGCATCACACTCTCAACACCTTTCTCAAGACCGATAAACGACATGGAAATATAAATTTCTTTATTTGCCGGAACTTCAAGTTCGAAGATGCCCTTTTTGTCGGTCATGGCGCCACCGGGCAATCCGGAAACAGCCACGTTAACAAGTTCGATCGGTTTACCTTTTTCGTCCGTAATTTTGCCAAATACCACAGCCCTCTCCTGATTGAAGGCTAAAAAATAAAACAATACAAATAAGGAGGTTAATAATCCTTTCTTCATCCAGTCAATGTTATTCGTCTTTATCTTTTCGTTTGAACTTTCCTTCTTTCCATGCTTTAATAAATTCAGCCCAGGCAAAGGGATTTAATACTGTAATGGGTTGGGTTTGTCCGTTGTAGTAAAGTTTATCCTGGAACAATTGCATTGAATTTCTGAAATTCATACTGCCATCCATCGGATAATCCGCAGCTATATCTCTTAACAAAGCCATATCAAGATTTTTCTTTGCCCGCTCATAGTCATCATCCGGAACATCAAATTTCAGGAAGGCTTCTTTAAATTTTTCCCGTGAAGGCCAGGGATAAATCACAGTTTGAGTCAGCAAAATAGTGTCGGCTGCCATTACCTGAATCATAGAATAGCGGTTTCCGGTTATGGTATCGGGTATGGCGTAAATGCCTTTTTTAAATCCGATGGCAGAAAACATAATGGTATCTGACTTATAAGCAACAAAAGAAAAATATCCGTAATAATCAGCAATAGTGCCCCTCCAGGTATTTTTTATGGCAATGTTGGTATAGGGTACGGGTTTCAAACTATCAGCCGTTACTACAATACCCGAAAACTGTATCAATTCCTCCTCAGCCTCTTGTGCTGAAAGGCGAACGAAAAGTAAAGGGAAAATGAAAAGTATTGTAGTGTAAAGTTTAAAACCCATTATTAGCAAAAGTAGCTCTATTTGATGAATACAAAAGTAAATTAACGGTCGGTATTCTGAATTATTTTCACGCTGCGGATGCCATTAAATAAAAAAAAAGCTGCTACCCTCAGGAGCAGCAGCGAATAATATCGTTATCATATCGTGTTATAAATATCCTTTTTCTTTTGCCTCTTTTAAGGCTGCCGAAATACCAACTTTATTAATGGTCCTGATACCTGATGTCGAAACTTTCAGGGTAACGAACTTGTTTTCTTCAGGAATAAAGAATTTTTTCGTTTGCAGGTTGGGATAGAATTTCCTCTTAGTTTTGATATTGGAATGGGAAACACTGTTACCATTCATCATCTTTTTTCCTGTTATCTGGCAAATACGTGACATTACTTTAAGTTTTTAAATTACTCTATTTAAAAAGGAGCGCAAAGAACGGAATTATTTTTAACAAATTCAAACATGACTAAAGATTTTTTTTGTTATTGTAAAGATTCATCTGTAACATTCCAATAACCCTCACCGTCATACCGGAAAATTTACAAAATGTATAACCTCAAATTTAATTTATCATGAAATCAACAAAGCAAATTGTATTTATCATCAGCCTGCTCTCATTGATAGCTATCTATACTTTTGCAAGGGCGCAGGAAACAGGAAATAAAATTGTTGTAACTCAGGACAGGACGCTTCCGCTATTTCAATCCATTGATGCCGGAGGCTCTGTGAATGTGATGATTCAAAAGGGCGACAAACAGTCGGTGAAAATTGAAACAGATGAAAATCTGTTGGAGAAAATAACAACTGAAGTTACAGATGGAGTTCTGACTGTCGGTTCCAAAGGAATAAAAAATGCAACAAAAACAAATGTTTACATAAACCTTCCCAACCTGAGATCGCTCAATGCTCATGGAGCGGTGGATGTTACGGGCGAATCCCTTTTTGAAGCGGATGAATTCTCCATTGAGGCGAGTGGCGCTTCTTCGGTTAAAATGGATATAGATGTTAATTTATTGAAAACAAAAATTTCCGGTGCTGCCGATGTCACACTTTCGGGAAGGGCAAAAGTGCATAAAATTGATGTAAGCGGCGCTGGAAGCTTAAAAGCCAAGGGATTGGTGACGGAAGATGCAGATTATTTGGTACAGGGTGCAGGTGATGCTTTTTTAAATGTAACCGGAAACCTTAAAGGTGAATCAAAAGGAGCAGGAGAGGTCAGGTTTATCGGCGACCCGCAAACGAAAGCTGTTACAATGACTAAAAAAATGGAGCCGGATGCTTCGGTCCAGTGGTCAGAACCCTATAATGATTCAACAAAAGTAAAGATTGGCAAACTCAACATTGAGGTTTACGAAGGTGATGATTCTGTTAAGGTAGTTGTTGGAAACCGGGAACTTTTTGTGGATGAAGACGGAAATGTAAGCTTTAGCAGGCGCAAAAACAAAAAATTCAATGGCCACTGGGCTGGTTTTGACCTTGGATTGAATGGATATTTTAATCCTGATTTTAATATGAGTTTCCCAAAGGAAACAGAATACATGGATTTACGCATGACAAAGTCATGGGCGGTTCACCTTAATTTTTATGAGCAAAACATAGCTCTATCGAAAAATAAAAAGTGGGGAATGGTAACAGGATTGGGACTCAACTGGAATAATTATCGTTTTAGCATGGATACCCGCCTGAGTTCAGATTCTTCAGAATTAAGGGGTTATATTGACCAGGGAATCAGCATACGGAAATCAAAACTAACGGCATTGTATTTCGATGTGCCTTTGCTTTTTGAATTTCAAACAAATAGTTATATGAAGAAAAACAGCTTCCACTTTGCTACCGGAATGGTGATGGGCGTTCGCATCTCTTCTCATACAAAAAAATATTATGACGAATGGAACAAAGAATTTGATATCACAGCTTATAATCAGGCAACTGACAATTACGAAACCGTTTTTACGGCAACCTCGCCGAATGAATCAAAAACCAAAGATTTTGACGATTTTTATATGAATCCGTTTAAATGGGATGCAACAGTGAGAGTTGGATGGGGATTCATCAACCTGTTTGCTACATATTCAGTAAATACACTATTTAAAACTGATAAAGGTCCTGAATTGCACCCCTGGACAGTGGGGATTTCTTTGGTGAACTTGTAATTCTTCAACGAATGGCAAAACAGGAGAATAAGGGTATAAAGGGTTATGGGAAAATCCTCTATACCCTTATACCTTTGTACCCCTTTACCTTTTAACCCCACACTTCCGGGTCTTTCATAAATTTCATTTTAATTTAATTTTTCATCAATAGTTTTTTAATTTTGCTCATTCTACTTTCGGGATTTGTTTTAAATGTATTAGTATTCGATAATTAAAAACTTTACTCATGTCAGGTCACAGCAAATGGGCAACAATTAAAAGAAAAAAGGGAGCATTGGATGCCAAACGGTCAAAGATTTTTTCAAAAATCATTAAAGACATTACCGTAGCCGTTAAGGATGGTGGTCCCGACCCTGAAGGCAACCCACGTTTGCGTCTTGCCATTGCCAATGCAAAGGGAGCCAGAATGCCCAAGGAAAATATTGAACGCGCCATAAGTAAAGGGAAAGACAAGGACGGGTCTACATTTTCAGAACTGACCTATGAAGGATACCTCTCGCATGGAATTGCCGTTTATATTGAATGTACTACCGATAACCAACTCCGGACGGTGAGTAATATCCGGGCAATTTTTAACAAATTCAGTGGTAGTCTCGGCACCAATGGTTCATTAAGTTTTTTGTTTGAGCGAAAAGGTATTTTTACCATTCCAAAAGGCGACCTTAATCTGGAAGAATTTGAACTTGAAATGATTGATGCAGGCGCTGAGGATATTGAAATGGAAGAGGAATTTATCAATATTACCACAGCTATGGAAGATTTCGGTAATATGCAGAGAAAATTCGAAGAATTAGGCATTGAACCGGAGAGTGCCGGATTGCAAAGAATTCCGCATGAAACAGTAAAAACCTCAGACGATGATGCAAGGAAAGTATTGAAGGTGATTGATATTTTTGAGGATGACGATGATGTGCAGAAAGTATTCCATAACCTTGAGATTTCCGAGGCGATGATGTCTGAAATGTAACTGAATCAGCAGGATGTGGCATTCTTATGCCTTTTCGGACCGGAATACTTTTATTAACTCCCTGACATTGATTAATCGGAGCAAAAATGTAAGCAATATTGATCCCATTAGCATCAATGAGAAATTAAATTTCCATTCGTAAGGAAGCAACCTTGAAAAATATCCCATTGCTATTATCCCAATTACAAAAACCAATAGCCCTCCCAAATATTGATAGTTGACCCTGAATCCGAAAATTTTCCATGCGATGATCACCTGGGCGATTGCTGTAATAAATTGTGCACTCAAACTGGCATAAGCCGAACCAACTGCCATGAGACGGGGAACTAACAAAAAATTAATTGTAAGGCTTATGATCACCCCCGCACCAGCAATGATGTTTAACCTTTTCAGGCTACCATTGGCTGTAAGTAAGGTTCCAAAAACATAAGTGGTTGAAATAGCAATAAATCCAAACATGAGTAAACTGAAAACCATTGCCGACTCATTGAGGCGTGTTGTAAATTCGATAAGGGATTCATCAATATGTTGTGGATAAAGCCACCCCATCAGTTCAGCACTGTAAAAATAAGATCCTATTGCGACAACAGCGCTGATGGCAAAAAGCAGCGAAAAGGACATTTTCACAAGGTTCTCCACCGACAGTTTGAGCTTGATCATCCGTGCGAAAAGCGGGAGCAATAAAATAGCAAAAAGATAGGCAATCATATTAGCCGCATCGAGTAGCCTGTAAGCCTGAGCATAAATGCCTACCTGGTGATCGCCTGTTTTTTCAGGCAAAATACGCTCTATGATTACAGTATCAATTCGGTTGTATTGTGCCATCAGCAGTACAAGCAGGGCAAAGGGCAAGCTCTTTTTGATGATCATCAGCAGAAAAGGCAGGTTCCAGCTAAGCCGTTTGAATGATGCTTTCGATACGACAATAAAAAATGCAATAGCAACTGTAATCAGGTATGCACCGGTTTGTGCATATATGAACCACTCTATTTGGAATTTTGATTGAGTTATATTGCCCCATAAAAGAACACTGCAAAAGATAATCATGAGCAGCCGGTCGAGGACGGACAGGAGACTCTCGGTTTTGAACATGAGGAGCCCGGAAATATTCGACCGTAAGTAAAGAACGAAAGAAAGAAGAAACTGGTTCAAGGCAATCCAGCCAAGCATTTTGAACTGAAACGTATCGTAACCGATGATCAAACCGATTGAAAATGTAATTAACACATATACGGCTAACAAAAGCAGCTTCAGTATCAGGATGCTTGAGAAATGCTTATTGAGTAGTTGGCTATTTTGAGCAATGTTCCGGTTGTTGAAGTTGGTAATGCCCAGATCAAGCAGGATATTGAATAAAAAAGAAAAATTAAGGATGGAAAAATAGAAGCCGAAATCCTCTGCACCAACAGCATTTTGAACTGAACGGTCAATGCCCAACACCCAAAATGGTTTAATAAGGAGATTCAAAAAAAGGAGCAATCCGAGGTTAGTGAGGAATTTTTTCTGCATTATCTGTTTGAATGTATCAAGACCTTCAATAAAATTCTGATATTTGTCGCAAAGTTATAGTTTTTATGATTTGTAAAATTCTATATTCATTCCCAAAATTTCAGGAACGAAATGAATGAAAATTAAGATTAAAGCAACAAAATGAAAATTGCAGTTAATACCCGCTTATTGTTAAAAGACAAATTAGAAGGAATCGGATGGTTTACCTACGAAACCTTGAGTAGGATTACACAACAGCACAGAGAACATCAGTTCTACTTTATCTTTGATCGAAAATGTAGTAATGAATTTATCTTTTCTGATAACGTAACTCCTGTAGTAACACATCCGCAGGCGCGGCATCCCTTTCTTTATTACTTATGGTTTGAATATTCCATTCCAATGGTTTTAAAAAAGATAAAACCCGACCTTTTCTTCTCACCTGACGGATATCTCTCCCTTTCTGCCAATGTAAAATCAATGAATGTGATACATGATCTGAATTTTGAATATTATCCCAATGATTTACCCTATTTTGAACGAAAGTATTACAGTTATTTTTTTCCGAAATATATTCAAAAAGCCAGTCTTATAGCCGCTGTTTCGGAATATACCAAAAGTGATATTATAAAACTTTATGGCATCCCTTCCGAAAAGATTGATGTAGTTTATAATGGCGCCAGCGAATCTTTTAGCCCCCTCGCTGAAAGTGAAAAGATAAAAGTAAGAGAAAAATACTCAAATGGAAATCCTTATTTTGTCTTCGTTGGGGCTTTGCACCCCCGTAAAAATCTTGTGAACCTGTTTAAGGCATTCGATTCGTTTTGCCATTCGAACGGGGATGGGATAAAACTTTTAATTGTTGGTGAAAAAATGTGGTGGACAAAGGAAATCAAGACCGCTTATGAGCAGATGAAGCATAAGGATGACGTGATTTTTTCAGGCAGGCTTGGATTTGGCGAACTCACAAAAGTGGTAGCTTCTGCCCTCGCCCTTACCTATGTTTCTTATTTCGAAGGATTCGGCATTCCCATCATGGAAGCTTTTTACGCAGGAACTCCGGTGATAACATCCAATGTAACTTCCATGCCAGAGGTAGCTGGGAATGCAGCTCTGCTGATTGACCCTTTCTCCATCCAATCCATCAGCAATGCAATGCTAAAGATTTCATCCGATGAAAATTTCAGAAAATCCCTGATTGAAAAAGGAAATGAGAGAAAGAAAGATTTTACATGGCAAAAATCAGCCGACAAATTGTGGGCTTCCATCGAAAAAGCAAGTTATTCCAACCGGTAAGCAACACTCAGCCCATACCCGCCTCTGATGGGTTTGGGATTAATGGCAATTTTTGAATTTTTCGAAAAGTTAATCTTACTTAAAGTCGTCCCGATAAAAGTACCAAGAGCCGCACCGGCAAGGACATCTGTTGCCCAATGTTCTCCATCGTGAATACGGGATAATCCAACAAGAGTGGCGACGGTATAAGACGTTAAACCAACCCAGATTTTATTCTTATATCCGTGTGCAAGCACTGAAGCGACAGCAAAAGCTGTAGTAGTATGACCCGATGGAAATGAGGTATAATCGGTGGTGAATTCAAACGGACCTTCCCAAAGGTAAGGATTGGGCGGATCGTTATCCCCGGGTCGGTGGCGGTGAAAAATATATTTAGAAATTCCGGCTGCGCCTCCGCTTAATAAAAAAGCCTTCAATCCCGTCAGCGCAACATTCCGGTGATGATCATTCTTAATTCCGGTAAGGTAAACCCCGGCTAACAGGGGCAGTGAATACAATCCGCTGCCCCAGGGCTCAATAACATATTTACTGATATTTTCAGTAGTTTCGGTTCTGTTTTTTTGAAAAAAATCATAAATTTCCTGATCATAAACATAGGCAATCACCGACACCCCTATCACTCCGGCAAAAACCGACCACTGCCTGGCTTTCCACCGTATGGGTTCCGTCACAATGATTTTTGTATCATGCCAGTATGAAACGATATACTTTTTGTTAAAGCTGTGCTGGTTGCCGGAAGAATCGTATTGTGTCCTTGAAATATATGGAAAACAATTTACAAGTATCAAAACCAGGATTAACCTGCTGGCAGCTCCATAATAGTGTTTGTTTAAAGCATCCATTCAGTGAAATAAGAGGTTTAATCTCATGGTTTTACCTTTGAAACTTG
Source organism: uncultured Bacteroidales bacterium (assembly GCA_963840975.1). Taxonomy (GTDB): domain Bacteria; phylum Bacteroidota; class Bacteroidia; order Bacteroidales; family JAADJA01; genus JAADJA01. Next base: position 161,195 of record CAWJBC010000015.1, read on the forward strand.
CACTAAACTTCACCCCTCTTTGCCTCTTCCCAAAAAACATCCATTTCGGCAAGCGTCATATCTTTTAGTGAGCGACCTGCTTCTTTTGCTTTGCCTTCAAGGTGCTGAAACCGCCTGATGAACTTTTTATTTGTTCTCTCAAGAGCATCTTCCGGGTTTACCCCGATGAACCGGGCATAATTTACAAGAGCAAAAATCAGGTCACCCAGTTCATGTTCCATTTTTTCTTTATCTGTCCCGGAGTCAACTTCATGCTTTAATTCGCCTAATTCCTCCATTACTTTTTCCCAAACCTGTTCCGGTCTCTCCCAATCGAACCCAACGCCCTTTGCTTTCTCCTGTATTCTGTATGCTTTAACCAGTGGCGGCAGTGCTACAGGAACACCAGAAAGGACTGACTCCCTGCCTTCTTTAAGCTTTAATTTTTCCCAATTATCTTTAACATTGCGGGCATCTGTTACTTTGACATCACCATAAATGTGGGGATGCCTGAAGATTAATTTTTCGTTAATGTAATTCAACACATCACCAAAATCGAAACTGCCTGATTCGGAACCGATCTTTGCATAAAAAACAAGGTGTAGCATCAGATCGCCTAATTCTTTTTTAATGGAATCAACATCCTTATCAAGAACAGCCTCTGAGAGTTCATAGGTTTCTTCAATGGTAAGATGACGAAGACTTTCAAAGGTCTGCTCTCTGTCCCAGGGACATTGGGCTCTCAAATCATCCATGATTTCAAGAAGCTTTTCAAAAGCCTCTACCTTTTCCTTATTATTTGTCATCAGGAAATTTTTAGCAGATTATAGTAATCAAGAGGGCAAAATTAACAAATAATGGTTATGATCTCTGAACTCAGGAAAGTTTCAGACTGGCTAACATATTCGTCAAATCAGTGGTTTTAAATGGCTTGCTCACATAAAAATCCATGCCGGCATCCATAAGATTTTGTTTTTCACCTTCCTTGGTATGGGCGGTAACGGCAATTATGACGGATCTCTTTAGTTTGTTCACATTTTCAAATTCTCTTATCAGTCGTGTGGCTTGTATACCATCCATTACAGGCATTTGAATATCCATCAACACTATATCATAATTATTTTTCTTATACAAGTCAAGCCCGATCTTCCCATTTTCAGCCATGTCAACTATGTAGCCTTCTTTGACCAAAATATTTACAGTAAGTTGCTGGTTCAATAAATTATCTTCGATAACAATTACCTTAACATTCCTCGTCTTGTAATTAACAGTACTATTGGATTCCGGATGATCACCGTTTGAATGTGATTCTGGATTAGACAACACCACAGAGAACCAGAATGTAGAACCCTTGCCTATATGTGATATAACGCCTATTTCACCATCCATCATTTCGGTTAGCTGCTTGCAAATTGCCAATCCCAATCCTGTACCGCCTTTTTTCCTTTGAACGGCAGCATGTGTTTGCGAAAAGGGTTTGAATAATTTCTGCTGACTGTCCTTGGATATACCTACGCCTGTATCAAGAACCTCAAACCGTATATTGCATGACTTCATTTCACTGGCTGTCGCTAAATTGTACTCAGGTTTATGGCTCAATTTGATGGTTACACCGCCCTTGTCAGTGAACTTAAGCGCGTTGCTGACAAGGTTAATCAGTATCTGACCCAATCGTGTCGGATCACCTATCAGTGTTTCAGGTATTGTTTCCGGAATTTCTGCATGAAGATAAAGCCCGGCTTGCCGTGCCTGCACTTCGTACATAGATAATACTTTGGCAATGATTTCTCTGAGGCTAATCTCAGTTTCTTCCAAAACTACCTGTCCCGCTTCAATTTTTGAAAAATCGAGAATTTCATTTATAATATTCATCAACTCATTGCCAGAGGATTGGATGATATTGAAATATTCTCTTTGCTCAGGGCTAAGTTTGGTTTCGCCAATCATCTCGCTGATCCCGATGATACTGTGCATGTGGTTTCTTATCTCATGACTCATGCCGGCAAGGAACATGGATTTGGAAAGTGTGGCTTGTTCAGCTTTTTCTTTTTGCTTAACCAATTCGCTTTCATGTCTTTTGAGGGTGGTGATATCTTTGATTGTGCCAATATGCGCAGGTTTTCCAAGATAACTGATCATCCCGACACTAAGGCTTATATGAACGACCTTGTCTCTTTTGTTTACTATTTTCAAATCATAAGAACTCGGAACAGATTCTCCGGCAAGCCTTTTCCGGTAATTGTCTTCTATTCTCTCTTTATCATCCGGATGAATCAGATTTAAAAAATCCAGATCGTAAACTTCTTCCAGAGAGTAGCCGGTTATTTTACAGAAACTCTCGTTGGCAAAACGAATTTTTTGATCCTGTATCACAAATATACCATCCTGGATGTTTTTGATTAAAGAAACATGTTTTTCATCACTTTCTTTTAACTCAGCATTGGCTTTTTCAAGGACAATTTTTTGTTCAGTTATATGTACGTTTTTCGCTTCAAGTATTCTTTTCGCCCTTTTACTTGTGCGATTTCGGGAGTAGAATACGAAGAACAATGTTAAAATAAGAAGACTTATGCTGGCGACACTATAAATGATATAACGCTGTGTAGTGATCTGAAGTTCCTGTAATTTGCTTTCCTTCGTAATCATCTGGATCTGTTGGTCCTTGTTGCGAAGGGAATATTTGGTTTCAAATTCAGCTATTTGGTTCAGACTCGACTCACTGTAGATAGAATCTTTGATATTGGTTGATAATTTTAAGTATTCAAAGCTTTTCTGGAAGTCTTTTTTCGCCTCCCAATAATTTGACAATCCGGCATAAATCTCCATCAATAAATTGTTGGCACCTAAATTTTTCGCAATTTCAGCCGACCGTTTGAAATATTTAAGTGATCTGTCGAAGTCTTTCATGCGAAGGGTTACTTCGCCAATATTTCTCATTGTATTGGCTTGGAGCCATAAATCTTCCTGGCCAATTTCAATCTGAAGCGCCGATTCATAAAATTCGAGTGCTTTTTTATACTCCTTTTTATCAAAATATGCAGTCCCCAGATTGTTTAAAGAGGTTGCCTGTTTATCGGGGTTGCCCATTCTATCACTCAATTGATAGGCAAGTTCAAAAAAATACAAAGCGCTGTCGGGAAAATGCAAATCAAGGTAGGCACTACCAATACTGTTATAAACATCGAGTTTGCCGTCCTCGTTCTTTAACTCTTTGAATAAATCAAGGCTTTGATGGAAGTAGTATAGCGACTTTTGGTAATTCTTAATGTAATAATAAATATTTCCAATATTCAAAGAAGCATTGGCAATTCCGGATTTGTCTTTTTGCTTTTGTTGCAATTCAAGTGATTTATGATAGTATTCAATTGCCATATCATAATCGCCCAGCACCTGGTATATCAACCCTATGTTATTGGTTGCATTGGCTATCCCTTCCGAATAATTATTTTGAGTACTTAACTCCAGCGATTTAAGATAATACTCAAGTGCCAGTTTGTATTGTTGAAGGAAATAGTAACCATTGGCGATGCGATTAAGCGCCCGTGCTTTTTGAATATCATTACCTGACTCGGTGCTTAGTTTGAGGGCAGCCTGAGCATATTCCACACTCTTCACCGGGTTCTTAAACCAATATTCTTTGGATATTTTGAGCAATAGCTCAAACTTTTCATTTCCCTCTAAATACTGAAGCTGGTTTTCCATGCTTTCAACCTGCCCGTTTGATGTTGAAATCAAAAGAACAAAAAAGACAAGGAAACCGCTATTTAACTTAAAGTACTTCATTATTTTATAGACAACTTTCCAATACAACAATTTATTGATGAATATTTCCTTTGTAAATTGTTAACCTCAAAAATTAATCAAACGATATAAGAAATTGGGCACGATCACCCGGGAACCAATTAGTATCAGATTAAAAATTCAATTCAAATTAATAAGCCCTGGCAAAAACAACCCTTTGTTTTGAGGGTTTTCCGGAATAAACACACGCTCCATTTTCCAGTTTCCCGTTCAATGGGATGGTACGAATGGTGGCTTTTGTTTCCTCCTTTATTTTTTCTTCCGTTTCAGAAGTTCCGTCCCAATGGGCAAGAACAAATCCACCCTTGTTTTCAATTACATCTTTAAATTCATCCCATGTGTCAACAGCAAATGTGTTGTTTTCTCTGAATGCCAATGCTTTATGATAAAGTTTTTTTTGTATTTGTTCAAGTAAGTGTTCTATTTTACTTCCGATGTCGGCAACCTGAAGAATTTCTTTTTCAAGGGTATCGCGCCTGGCGACTTCTACTGATTGGTTTTCAAGGTCTCTGGGCCCAATCGCAATCCTGACAGGCACACCTTTGAACTCATATTCCGAAAACTTCCAGCCTGGTTTGAAAGTATCCCTGTCATCATATTTTACTTTTATTCCTTTTGATTCCAGCGAAGCCTTTATTTTTAAAGCATATTCTGATATTTCGGTCAATTGTTCTGCTTTTTTATAAATCGGAACGATGACCACCTGAATGGGTGCAAGTTTTGGTGGCAGAACCAATCCCTGGTCATCGGAATGAGCCATGATCAATGCTCCCATCAAACGGGTGGAGACGCCCCAGGATGTTGCCCAAACATGTTCCAGCTTGTTTTCTTTCGACAGAAACTTCACATCAAAAGCTTTGGCAAAGTTTTGACCCAGGAAATGGGATGTCCCAGCCTGGAGTGCTTTTCCATCCTGCATCAGTGCTTCAATGCAATAAGTGTCAATGGCGCCGGCGAATCTTTCATTGGGCGATTTGGTACCCTTTAAAACCGGCATTGCCATCCATTCCTCAGCGAAAGTTGCATAAACATCAAGGATTTTTTTAGTTTCTTCAATAGCTTCTTCACTGGTAGCATGAGCTGTGTGTCCTTCCTGCCATAAAAATTCGGCAGTCCTTAAAAAAAGTCTCGTCCTCATTTCCCACCTCACTACATTGGCCCATTGATTGATTAAAAGTGGCAAGTCGCGGTATGATTGAATCCAATTACGGTAAGTATCCCAAATAATTGTCTCGGATGTTGGTCTGATAATTAATTCCTCTTCAAGTTTGGCATCTTCATCCACCACTACTCCTTTTCCATCAGGTGATTTTTTAAGCCGGTAATGAGTAACAACCGCACATTCTTTGGCAAATCCTTCCACATGGTCAGCTTCCTTGCTGAAAAATGACTTAGGTATGAACAATGGGAAGTAAGCATTCACATGACCTGTATCCTTAAACATTTTATCAAGCGTAGCCTGCATAATCTCCCAGATTGCATATCCATAAGGTTTAATAACCATGCAGCCTCTTACGGCTGAGTTTTCAGCCAAATCCGCTTTAATAACCAGGTCGTTATACCATTGTGCATAGTTCTCATTTCGGGTAGGAAAATCTTTTGCCATAATTGTTATTGTGGTATAGTGTTTGTATAAATTTTGTATGTGTTACTTAGGTGCGCAAAAATAATTAAAAAATAATATATATAATTGGAGGAACTTAAAATGAAAACCTACATGCTTTTCGCAGCCCTTTCGCTCATCATACTTGCCGGATGTTCAACTTCCAAAAACACAGCAGACTATGATGATGTTTATTCTACTACTAAAAAGAAAAGTGGAACCACCGCATCGGTGGATGATAAAACTCAGGTCGCAAGTCCCGATTATTACCAGGAAGGAAGTGAAAATGTTTCGGGTTATAGTCCTGAAGATTATGAAACCGGTGAAAATGTGGCATACAACGGTGAACCTTATCTAAGTTCTACTGAAACACTTACTACACCGGAAGGAACCACCGTAATCAATAATTACTATGAAGGCTATGGAAGCGATGATTATTACGATTACTCCTATGCTGACAGAATTGACAGGTTTTATGGACCCAATGTTGGATATAATTATTATGCTCCTTGTTATACAGGTTATTATTACGATCCATGGTATTGGGATTCTTATTGGTACAGGCCTTCGCTGTATTTCGGTATGAGCTGGGGATGGGGTAGCATGTATTGGGGATATCCCTATTATTATTCCTATTATCCCTATTACCCGTACAATGATTATTGGTATGGATACAACCAGGGTTATTGGAATGGTTACTATGATGGCTACTATGGATATGGTTATAATGATTATTACGGCAGCTATTACTATGGTCACAGATCGGAGAGAAGCGGCTCAAACAGTCCTTCCAGCCCTTCAAGCAGGGAAAGTTATCAAAACGAGCAAATATCCAGTCAGGCTAAAATATTTGAACGAACCACACCTCAATTGGCTGATAATAATATTCCTAACCGTAATTCAATCAACTCCGGAGGTACTGAACCTGGCAGATCAAGTTCCAATTCGATGAATAATACAAACGAACTAATCGCCAATCCGCAAAATGTTCAATCAACTCCCGAAAGGAATTCCAATCAAACCATAAGCAGCAATCAGCAAGAATCTATCGGAAGAAATTCGACAAATAATCAGGGTGGGACGGCTATCATTGCCGGGGAGAAAAACAATTCACAGAATGTACCCCAGGATAAGGCAAGAGAATCTAATTCTACATCGAGATATACTTACAAAAAGCCCGCTGTAAATAACAATGGTACAAAAAGTGGATACAAACCCGGACAAACAATCGAAAGCAATAAAAGCTCAAATCCGGCAATAAGGTATTCCAAACCGGCAGATCAATCATCTTCGGGTGCAAGACAAAGTACCGGCGGGCAGCAGGGAACAACCACAGGTTCGCAGAACAGACAAGTCTATTCACGTCCACAAACGAATACGAATAACAGCTACTCGAAACCATCAGGTTACAATAGCAATAGTCAGAATAGCAGTCAGCCAGCGCGATCGTCTAATAATTCCTATTCGCAACCGTCACGGTCGAGTACGAATTCACAGCCTTCAAATTCATCAAAAAGTTATTCACAACCTTCGAGGTCGTCAGGCAATAGCGGAAGTTATTCCTCACCTTCAAGGTCGAGCAGCAGCAGTTCGTACTCCTCGCCATCCCGTTCAAGCAGCAGTTCGGGTTCGTCTTCAAGATCAAGCAGTGGCAGTTCGGGTGGGTCAAGTTCAGGAGGCGCCAGGGGCGGCAGAAAATAACAATCGAATAAATTTAACATCCTAAACGATAAATACAGTCGGTATGAAAAGGTTGGCATTAATCATACTCATCATTGGTTTTTTTGAAGTAGTAAAGTCGCAGAATGAGGTAGATGCTTTGCGTTACTCAAGAACTTCTATCGGAGGAACATCAAGGTCAATGGCTATGGGAGGAGCATTTGGCGCATTGGGTGCCGATTTTTCCACACTAAGTTACAATCCTGCCGGTATCGGGTTATACAAAAAATCGGAATTTACTTTTACCCCTTCACTTTATTTCGGCAAAACCGTTTCCAATTACAATGGAGTTTCTGCCAATGATTCAAAAACCAATTTTAATGTTAGCAATGTCGGGATGATTTTTTCAACCCCATCTAATAACCGTGAAAAATCTGTTGTGAAAAACTTCCAGTTTGGTATCGGTTTGAACAGGATCAATAATTTCAATAACAGGATGTTGATGCAAGGTAACAATAATAAAAACTCGATTGTAGATACATGGGTAGAAAACGCCAATGGGGTCAACTATCTGGATATTGAGGACGATCCTTATGGAGATTATGCTTTTGATTTAAATCTGGCATGGTACGATTACTTAATTGATACTTTAACCGGAACTGATGATCAGTATTGGGGAGCAGTTACACCCGGTAAAAATAAATTTCAGCGAAAGGAGATTAATTCCTGGGGCTCCATGAATGAATTCCTTTTTGCCTTTGGCGCAAATCTCAACGACCGTTTGTATGTTGGAGCTGCATTTGCTTTTCCTTATATACGCTATTTTGAAGAATCGCTGTACAGTGAAGAGGATAATCAAAACCTGATGAACGATTTTCGGAATATGAAACTTTACCAGGATTTAGAAACAAGGGGTGGAGGATTTAATATAAAATTTGGAATGATTTTGAGAGCGACAGATTGGGTCAGGATAGGAGGAGCTATTCATTCACCAACTTGGTTTAATAATATGAGAGATTATTGGTATTCCACACTTACAGCAGAATACGATAACAATGATTATTTCATTAAAAATTCCCCCGAAGGTAATTACGATTATGATTTGAAAACCCCCTGGCGTGCAATGGGAAGCGTTGCTTTCATCATTGCTAAGGTAGCACTGTTAAGTGCTGATTACGAATATATTGATTATTCAAACGCAGAACTCAGCGGATATGACTATTCGTTTATTAATGAAAATACTGCCATTTATAATAAGTACCAGTCATCGCAAAATATTCGTGTTGGTGCAGAATACAAAATAGGTCAGTTGGCGCTGAGAGGAGGCTATGCGATGTATGGCAGTCCTTTCGCCACAGGAATAAATGATGGAAAGAAAAACTATTATACCGGTGGTATTGGTTACAGAGATAAAGACTTTTTTGTTGATCTCGCTTACGTTTATTCTGAAAGTAACGAAGATTATTACTTATACAGTTCTGAAAATATTCAGGTAAACCCGGTAAATAATAAATACATTTCGAATAATGTTCTTTTGACAGTAGGATTAAGGTATTAAGAATAAAGGCTGTCAGTGCATGACAGCCTTTATTCTATAATGACGGTTTATCAGGGCACCTTCGTTCCCATGCCAAGATTCGGAACCCAGATGTCGTTTTTGTCAGGATTATTCACATGCCCGTTCAAATTAAAATCGCCCATCTTATAACCCCGTGATCCAGCCTGTGGAACCCAAACAGTTGTTTTATCAGCCTGGTCTATAAATTGATTGGGAGCGCCGTCGGCTCCATACATTCCATAAATGCCTCCGCCTAAGTTCTTATGACCGTTCAGATAAGCCTGTCCGGCTCCGGTTGTGAAATCATAACTGTATTGATTGATTCCCGTTAATGCCAATGGTGTTGCAGAAAGCACACCAAGATGGTTCCTGTGCCAGATAACAACATAAAGATTGTTCTGGAAAATACCATTGAATTTAAGCGGACTCATTCCATCCAGGCCAACTACTGAACCATCCTTCTTGACGAAAGCTGCCTGCATTCCTGTCATCGTAGCTCTGGTCGCCTGCGCTGCAGAAGGTGCATCTCTGAATTCAACCAAAACCCAGTCAGTTATGTCGGCATTTGGTATAGAGGGAACATTTTCACCACCAGTGTAATACCATACAGCAGATGGGTCAGAATTGTAAGGTTGACTGAGTGGTAATATTCCCAATGTGTTGAGGGTTACGGTCATATCTGGACCAACGAAAGGACCTTCAAGTAAGACTTTCAGATAAATATCAACATCTCCTTCAATGGTAATTTCATAATCTTCCACTTCGCCATCTGATGCTAATCCTGTGTAGGACAAACCTAATACTGAACTGAATCTGTATCTTGCCATTGTTTTTCCAATTATAGCATTTGTCGGAACACTGATAATGATGCCATTTATGCCAGGTGATAAAGGTTGGTTAATAAATATTTGCTCACTGCCATCTCCCCACGAACCATTGGCATTATAGTCAACCCATGCATTCAGATAGCCATTTGCTGATGCCGTAATATCTAACCAGACTGATCCCCCAGGAGTCCAGATTGGTGTAAATGGACTAATTACAACACCATCCTCATCATCATTTCCGTCATTATCATCCCCAAGAGCATTGGGATCAGGCTGTCCATCAGGTTCAGGATCGACTCCAGCTCCAAGGAAAGTTATACCATCGAGAATATGTCTTGCACCATCACTTAAAACTAAAGTCGGATAGGAAGGATCGTTCGCATCACCGAAATCCATTGCAGGTGGTTCAACTGAGGTTATTATAAAAGCCATATCCGTAAATCTATTCTGTGGCCATGAAATAGTTGTCCACGGCTGAATGTTGGGATCAACCTTCTCTGCAGCTCCACAAAGAATTGGCGTAATGCTTCGCAATGATTCCTGCCACCTCCAATGAGCCGGTTGATTGGGATCCAAATTAACAGCCGTTATATCCAGCCAGTAATTTGTACCCTCAATCTGATTAAAAGGAATATCCAAAATATATTCATAAAGATAAACAGGGCAGTTTTCTATGTTCACCATTCCTGTGTTCATTTCGGTCAATGCACTAAAAGGAACATTAACGCCCCAAACCTCTGGATCAAGAGGCAAGCAAGCTGCCCCGTTCTGTGCATGGATGCTTAAGTGGAAATGATTAATTCCTGCGCCCCTAACTTCCTGACTGTTAACATCCAGTTCATAATTTCCCCACCAATGAATATCGGTAACTACTCCACCATTGCAAGTCCAGTCATCAGCTAATATAATGCCCTGAACTCCTGCACCGACAATATTGTAATCATGTGCGTGCAATCCTGGTAGTGTTAAATCAGGATATTGTATCCATTTGTAATCTTCAATTTGAATAATTTCAACTTCATAATCTTCTACTTCCCCATCGGGTGCCAAACCGGTAAAAGACAAACCGGGTTGTGTGCTGTAACGGAAACGAGCATAAGTTAAGCCTACCAAAGTAGTGGTATTTGGCACTATAAAACTAAGTGGATTACTTCCGACTGATAGAGGCAAATCAGCGAATATTTGTTCACCTGCATCTCCCCAATTACCATTGCCATTAAAATCGATCCACCCGCTAAAAAGCGCATTGGAAACCGATGCATTGACCGTGATCTTGCATGGATTTCCAATTTCCAGCGGCCAGTCAAATGTTACACCATCTTCATCATCATTCCCATCATTATCATCACCCAAAGCATTTGGATCAGGTTGACCATCCGCTTCAGGATCAACTGAAGCACCAAGGAATGTAACTCCATCCAGGATATGTCTTGCTCCATCGTTTGCCAGCAAAGTTGGATACAAAGGATCATTCGCATCACCAAAATCAATTTCCTCAATAATTTCTTCTGATGTGATGACAAATGCCATATCACTATAGCGAGATGGTTGAATTGAAGTCCAAATTATACTTTGCCATGGCATTGTTGATGTCATTTCTGCCGAAGGACAAAGTATTGGGACAGTTGAACGATCAGACTCCTGCCACCTCCAGATGGCTGGATTAGTCGGATCGTTTGAATATGCGCAGATATCAATCCAGTAACTGTTACCTGCCAATTGATCAAAGGGTTGTGGTAAGATAAATTCATACAAGTATATTCCACCGCCTTCAATATTGATTAATCCAGTATTTTGTTCCACCATGGTTGAAAATGGAATGTCAAATCCTAAAATTTCAGGGTTAAGAGGCAAACATGTTCCGGTTGGATCATCTGCATGAATGCTTACATGGAAATGATTAATACCCGCACCTCTCCTTTCCTGGTTCGCAGCGTCCAGTTCATAATTTCCCCACCAGTGAATATCTGTTACCATTCCACCTTTGCACAGCCAGTCATCTGCCAGAATGATATAATCATATGGAGGTGTCACAAAATCATGAGCATGCAATCCAGGCAATTGATCACAAGGTTCCTGTATCCATTTGATATCAGGATTTTCAGCTATTTCAACTTCATAATCTTCAACTTCGCCATTAGGTGCTGATCCAATATAGGATAATCCCTGAACGGTGCTAAACCTGAATCTGGTATAGGTTGTTCCCGGGATGGCATTTACCGGCACCATGTAGTTCAGGCAAACCGTATATCCAAAATGTATGTATTCATCAGTAAATATTTGTTCACCCGGATCATTCCAATCACCATCAGCATTAAAGTCCATCCATCCCTGTAAATAACCGGCAACACTTGTTGTTACGGTAATCTGTGCAGGACCTCCGGTTAAAATCTGGCCGAAAGTGATACCATCTTCATCATCATTACCATCATTGTCATCTCCAAGAGCAAGCGGATCAGGTTGACCGTCAGGATCGGGATCAACACCGGCTCCGAGGAATGTAACGCCATCAAGGATATGTCTTGCCCCATCATTAACCAGTAATGTCTTGAAGGTTGGATCAGGAGCATCGCCAAAATCCATTTCAATTGAAGGATTATTCTTTTTGGCAAAAAAGACATCACCTTTGATATCCAAAGCGCTTGAAGTAAAACCAATATAGGCATGGGTATTATCTACCACAACCCCTAAGTATTCACCAAACCAGATTCCTGAAGGGGTTTGGGGTGAAGGCGCCGATACCGAGTTAACTTTCTGGTTTTGTAAAAATGTATTCCCGCCATCCAGGCTGGTAGCCATATAAATATCCCAAAAGAGATCGGCGGGATCGTTTCTTCTGTCGTACCACACGATATCAATTGCACCATTTGGTTTAACATCCATCCAGGGCAATACCTGGTCATTAAAAGTAAGGTCATCATTTACCCTCAAAGGATTTGTCCATGTAATTCCGCCATCCAGAGATTTTATTAAGAAAATATCTCCTTCATCCGGCGAACCAACGATTTGCTCTGCATAGACAATATAAACCTCCATTGGATTATAGGGTGAAACATCAACTACGGCTGCACCCTTAGCCCTGACATCCGTATTCCCGTTCAGATTTAATGGCGGCAGGTTAATGGGTAATCCTACTTGTGTGCCCGATGTTTGCCATGTTAAGCCACCATCAAATGAAAAATCTATATAAATGGTTCCTAAGCCACCGGTAATCACATTGTAATCAATCCAAACCACGTAAAGAGTACCATTTGGAGCCACTGCCGGAATTGGCATATTCGCCATATTGCTTTGTGGTCCGTTTAAAATTATTTGTGGACTCCAGGTTAATCCTCCGTCAGATGAACCTGAGAAATATATGTCTCCATAAGGCAGCGGCATATTCCATCCCCTGTCTTTGATCCAGACTGCATAAAGATGATTGTAATAAGGACTTAATGGATTTACATCACAAATAATCTGGCAACGGTCGTTCAGTCTGTAATTCGGATCAGGCGATCCAATGGGTTTGCCGTCATAAGCGATTTGAACCGGTGGATTCCATGTCATCCCTCCGTCAGTTGATTTATGGATATAGAAGCCACTTTCTGGTCCATTGGTCCAGTCATAATCAGTAGAAATGTGGGCCGCATACAAGTTCCCTGAACCATCTGCTGTAGCTGTGGGATCAAAGGCATCAGCAAATGGAATTCCAAGAGGATTTAATGGATAAGGAAGCTGCAAAGGTGTCCATGTTATCCCACCATCATGGCTGTAACTTACTCCAAGACCAGGACCTCCGGAATATGGATGGTCATTGTATGCTGCCAATAAAGCAGTAGGTGAACCACCTGTTGGACTTGGAACAATTGCCATTGAAATTTCATTTTGTACAAAAGTCATTAAAGGATCAGGATCTATTGGAATATCACCAATAGATGACCCGATAGAAATCATGTAATCCTCAACTTCACCGTCAGGAGCAGGTCCGAAAAATTGTAAACCGGGCATGCCGGAAAACCTGAACCGGGTAAAACAATTGCCGGAAGTGGTTGTGATGGGAATTACAAAAGGCAGAGGATTAGGTCCCGGATTAATCATAAAATCCATAAATACATGCTCACCCGGATCAGCCCAGGAACCGTTTTTATTGTAATCAAACCAGGCGTTAAGCATTCCTGGTACCGAGGCTATCACTGTAACCAATGAAGGTTGTCCGGGAATCAGAGGAAAATTGAAAATTACGCCATCATCGTCATTATTTCCATCATTGTCATCACCTAATGCATTCGGGTCAGGCTGTCCATCCGGTTCCGGATCAACTGAATTTCCAAGACAAAATCCAGGTACGATCATATGATTTGCTCCATTATTATTAGCTTTTGTGGGATAGGGTAGATCGGGTGCATCCCCCCAATCATAATCCAGAATTGGCATATCTAAAATGGATATTTCATAATCTTCCACTTCGCCATCGGGAGCAGTACCTGAAAAACTCAATCCTGGCATACTGCTAAATCTAAATCTTGTGAATGAGGTTCCCGGAAGCGATGTCTGGGGAACGACAAGAGCAAATGAATTCAGCCCGGGATTCAACCATGCATCCTGAAACATGTGTTCCCCGGCATCGGCCCAGGATCCGTTGATATCAAAATCAAACCAAACATTCAGGAATCCTGGTGCTGAAGCTATGACATCAAATGAAGCAGGCTGCCCGCGAGTAATTGTTGAGGTAAAATTAACTCCATCATCATCATTATTCCCGTCGTTGTCATCACCTAATGCATTCGGATCAGGTTGCCCGTCTGGCTCCGGATCAATTAAATTGCCAAGGCAAAATCCGGGTACGATCATGTGCGTTGCACCATTACTCACAGCCAGAGCAGGATAAGGTGCATCCGGTGCATCACCCCAGTCAAAACTGCCATCACCACCAGTTTGAATCCTGACCAAACTGGTTGTACTTCCCGACAAACCTGCTAATATTCCACCCGGAGCGCCAATAAAATCAATACGATAAGTAATATCAAAAAAACTGTCCACCTGCCAATTGCCACCTGGAAGTTGTGTTAGAGTGGTTTGCCCGGGGCTTGGATATCCAAAAGAATCTCCGGCAGTAATTCTTAACAGGTCAAAATCCGGGTCACCTATTATTTGACCATTTAGGGTAAAAAACAATGTCGAAAATATTTGAACCGGAGTTCCTGGTATTCTAAGAGCAGAGTGCGCCTCACCATTGACAGGAATGCTACCCATCCGTTCCCATCCGGCTAAAGTACCGGTTCCAACCATTTGAAATTCAAGGTTAGCAGTAAAACAATGCCCGGTTCCCCCAAGTGTTCCTCCTGGCATTTCACACTCGCCCGGAGGCAATGGCAATGAACACATAGCACATAAATCTCCGCAGCAAACGAAGTCCTTCAAGGTACCATTACATTCAATGGTTGTTCCTGGCGGTAGTCCATCCATAATCCGAAAAACATCTCCAGTATTGGTATAATCACAGCCAATTGGCGGAAGTGTAGCTGTACCTGACCCATTGTCCGGCTGTTCGCATCCTGTGCCAGATCCCAAAACTTCATATATCATAATATAGGAAGCACTGTTAACCTGGTAATCATCCACATGAAGCTCGAAAGTATAAATTCCCGGGTCAAGACTAATTGAATAGTCTCCGGTTGGCCTGGTCTTAAATTCAAGACTATCGTTGACCATAAGTTTTGATCTTAATGGAATGGTTGCATTTGGATAACTGTGCATATTTTCCCATTCAACATTAACGATTCCATCTGATTCTGTAATAATGAAAGGACATTGAAAAATCTCCGGACTAACCGGATTACTGTGAACATAATGATAACCAATAAACTCAATAGTATCCGGAGAAGGAGCAAGGTAAATAACTATATCAAGATAGAATATTCCTGATCCATGTGATGGATCAACATAAACTGAAATATCAAGTTCATCACCAATAATATTGACTTCATTTATCTCAATTAAATCATCATCAAAACTTGTTATTTCAGGGATTGAGGTTGGAGGAACCGGAATTCCAAGGGGAAATGTAAGAGTTTGATTAATTGCTTTTAATATTGCACTCCAATTATTCGCCTTTTTTTTAGGTGTATCCGCTTTTTCAGATAGACCCATAGCTGCCTTCAACTGCGTCTTATCGTGAACTGAAAGGTTCCCGTTAGAGCCATTTGATTCTTTGCGTCCTTTCATAACATCAGTTGGATTATCATCGGGATCTGTATCATCTAAACCGAGGCTATGACCGAACTCATGAGTGGCAACCTCCTCAAGGCTCAATGGAGCAGTATTCGGAGCGATTATAATGGTTGCTGAGTGTATTTTTTTGGAAGGAGTCTCGTATATAATTTTTATATCTCCAGCAGCCTTCTGGTCAGCGGGTCCCTTTGTAACTACAATTTTGGCGTCATTTGCATTGTTGACCTCAACAAATTGTGGTTTACAACCGGCAGCATTCCATTTATTCATTGCGTTCCTGATTTCTTGTTTTAAAGAATCCGGCCAACTACTATCAATGAAAACACCTACATTGGCAGGATTTCCTGCCCAGCCTTTATATTCCGGATCAACATCTTTTCCTGGGCTGAATTTCTGACATCTAAGTTCATTTTGGCCAAAAAGGCACAAAATAACGACTAGTAATAATGCATAAATCTTTTTCATAATATTTGGTTTTTAATGTAGTGTTATTTCAATAAGACTTTGTGACCCTTGAATAATTAAGATTGAATCCTCATTAAATTCAGCCAGCCAAAGTACAAAAAAAATTACTGAAAGTCAAGTTTTATGTTTGAATATCAATTACATTAACTTGATATAGATATATGTTTATACATATATAAAAATGAATTGTGGATGAATACAGAGGGGAAGAAGTAAGGAATTATTTACCTTTAATTCTGTTGAGACCTGCCTTCGCTTTTTGGTTGATGCTGTTTTTGTATTCTTTATTGTCCATTGACTGCGCCAATTCATAATATTCAGCTGCCTTGATGAAATCTTCTTTTTTCTCATAAATGATTCCAAGCTGGAGTGCAGCATTGGCAGCAAAATAATAAGTTGATTTTGATCCGTCCTCAACGGTTTTCAAGTAAAATGGAATAGCTGTCTCCGTTTTTCCCCATTCGTGATAAATCCTGCCGATTCGATATGAAAATTCGAGCGAGTCTTTTGAATTTTTTAAAAACCCTGTTGTTTTAGAACTGGTGATGGCTGCAAGGGCTTTTTCATAATAACCTCCATCAAATAAAAGGCGGGCTTTTAGGAGATAAACATTGGGAACTATATTGTTTGTGGCTTCTCGTTCAGCCTGGATGTCGGCATCAACTACCGAACTACCATATTGATTCACTTTGGTAATATATTCATGATACTTATCCATATTTTCATTCACGAGATAATACCATGCAATTTTCTGATAGGAATCCTTAATATAATTAACCCCTTTAAAATTGATCACATATTTAAAAAGGTATTTGTAAGAATCGCTGTCAAGTCTGTTTAATTTGGCTATACCGGTAAGGTAATCCAGGAAATAGAAAGGGAAATATTCGTCACCCATCGGACGCGATAATAACAGATCAATGGCTTTATCGTTCAATCCGTTATCAGAATAAATACGAGAAACTGAATAAATAGCCAATGGATTCTTAAGACCTGCGCTATCGTTTTCAATCAGTTTTATATAGTCAAGCGCTTTTTGTCTGTTGGTAGTCAGATTGATCTGGATAAAGCTCAGATAAAACAAACACTCTGCTTTATAATGGCTGTATTCTTTTTGAGTTACTGCAGCATTTAAGACTTTTAAAATTTCACCCACCCCCTGATCTATGGTACCTTCTACTCCTACTAATTTTTTGACCCAATTATAATTATCCGGAACAGTCCCGATCAATGTGTGCATCATACCCAGGTTGATAAGATTAGGAAGAAACTCAGGAAATTGCTTATTGTTTTCGATCAGCAACCGATAAGCTTTGTTGATTTCAAGAGTCGCTGTAGTATATTCTTTAAACTTCACTCTCGCAACCGACCACTGAAGATTTACCTGTGCAAGGCAATAACGAAAGTAAGGTGAGTTTTGATCCCCGGCTTTCAGCCTGTCAATTATGCCGTCCTTTAATTTGTCGTATTTATTGAAGTCTTTTTCTTCTTCAGCAATAAATACAGTTAAAAAATAAATATAATTTTCGAGCAAATAGGGAATATTGTTATCAGGATGTGCAATTTTTTCCTGCTCAATGAGCTTTTTGCCAGCTTCAAATTTTAAATTGATAATGTCGGAATAAGCTTTTACACAGTTCGGGTTAAAATCGTAAATATACTGTCCAAAGCTATTGCTAAAAAAAAGAAGTAGCGTAAATAAGATAAATGTCCTGAACATTTTTTTAAATCAATATTGTAAAAATAAAAAAAGAGGGGAAATCAAATTTAACCCCTCTCTATTACGTAGATTTTTATGATTAGTTTTCTTTTTTGACAATATTTGAGATTTCTTCATCTACTATGATTCGTCCGCAATACTCACAAACGATAATTTTCTTGTGCATTCGGATGTCGAGTTGTGATTGGGGAGGAATTTTATTAAAGCATCCACCGCAGGCATCTCTTTCGATATGCACGACAGCTAATCCATTTCTCGCATTTTTACGTATTCGCTGATAGGCATTTAACAATCGGTCCTCAATGTACTTTTGGTTTTCGATTGATTTTTTCATCAGCGCATCTTCATCCTTTTGTGTGTCAGCAACAATGTCGCTCAATTCTGTTTTTTTGGCTTCAAGATCACTTTTCCTTTCATTTAATACCTCTTTCGACTTACTGATCTCTTCTTTGATAGTATCCAGCTTAAACGTAAATTCCTTAATTCTCTTTTCGCTCAATTGAATTTCAAGGGTCTGGAATTCAATTTCTTTTGAAAGCGAATCGTATTCCCTGTTATTACGAACATCATTTTGTTGCTGCTCGTACTTTTTAATCATGGCTTCACTTTCCTTAATCGCACTCTTTTTTTCAGTAATTTGTTTTTTCATCGAATCCGTTTCTTCCTGGTAATTGCTGATCCTGGTTTCCAGTCCAGCAATTTCATCCTCCAGATCCTGCACTTCGAGAGGAAGCTCTCCGCGTACAATCCTTATCCGGTCAACCTGGGAATCTATCTGTTGAAGCGAATAAAGTGCAATCAACTTCTGTTCGATGGTAACTTCATCTTCTGTTTTATCAGGTGCTGCAACAACCGGTTTAACTTTTTCCTTAGCAATGGGTTTTTTTACAACTTCTTCCTTCGTTTTTTTTGCCATAATTAATTGTCTTATAGATAATTAACTGAGTTTG
Organism: uncultured Bacteroidales bacterium; assembly: GCA_963840975.1. Classification (GTDB taxonomy): domain Bacteria; phylum Bacteroidota; class Bacteroidia; order Bacteroidales; family JAADJA01; genus JAADJA01. The sequence goes on from CAWJBC010000015.1 coordinate 179,970, forward strand.
TGTTTATTTTTGAAATAAGGACTGCAAAAGTAGGAAATTTATTTTTTAAAATACTATAAATTAATTCTTTTGCGAATTGTTCACTTTCGTAATGCCCCACGTCGGCAATTATCATTTTATTCTCTACTTCAAAAAAATCATGGTACTTTACATCTCCTGTGATAAAAATGTCAGCGCCGGCTTTTATTGCATCCTTAATCAAAAAACTTCCGGAACCACCGCAAACGGCTACTTTTTTAATTTTTTTACCAATAAAACTGGAGTGTCGTACGACACCCGCTTGGGTGATTTTTTTAAGAAAATTCAAAAATTCCTTTTCGTTCATTCCGGCTTCCAGTTCACCAATCATTCCTGCACCAATGCGGCTAAATTTGTTTTCAAGTTTATATATATCATACGCAACTTCCTCGTAAGGATGCACAGTAAAAAGAGCTTTCAGCACTGCTTCCTCCAAATAAACCGGATAAATGGTTTCGATCCGGATTTCATTTTCATAATGCAATTTTCCTTTTTCACCTGCATAAGGATTTGTATCATCCGATCCGCGAAAAGAACCTGTTCCGGGTGCATTAAAGCTACAACTATCATAATTACCGATATTGCCGGCTCCGGCATCGAACAAGGCCTTTCTGATATTCTCAGCATGATCGGCCGGGCAGAAAGTGATCAGTTTTCTCAATAATTCGTTTTTGGGAACAAGAATTCTTGTGAATTTTAATCCCAGTTTTTCGCAAAGGATAGCATTTACACCATTATCCACATTGTCTAAATTGGTATGGATGGCATAAATGCCAATGTCATTTTTAATGGCAGTATTAACGATTCTTTCAGTTGTACTTTTTCCTGTAATGCTTTTTAATCCACTGAAAATAACTGGATGATGCGATATGATGAGGTTGCATTTTTGTTGGATGGCTTCCTGCATAATTTCTTCAGTAACATCCAATGTAATCAAAGCGCCGGATGCCTCCAACTCGCCGTTACCAATCAGTAATCCTGAATTGTCATAAGATTCCTGGAGATAAGGAGGCGCAATATCTTCGAGCGGCTTTATAATTTCTTGAATTTTCATCGTTCTTTTCATATTCTTTTCAAAATTAATCTAAAGTTCAATGATTTCTGCTATTACTTTGAAAACTATTTGTATTTTTAACCGGTGAATCTTATTCGCTTAATATTATTTCCCTTCAGCATTATCTATGGAATTATTACATGGATAAGGAATAAATTTTTTGATTGGGGAATTTTACCTTCAAAATTATTTGATATTCCTGTAATTTCGGTTGGCAATCTCTCCATGGGCGGCACTGGAAAAACCCCGCACATTGAATACCTTATCAGGCTGCTTGGCAACGAATATAAAGTTGCCGTCTTAAGCCGGGGCTATAAAAGGAAATCTAAAGGATTTGCAGTTGCGGAAAAGGGTTGTGGCCCGGAAGAAATAGGAGATGAACCTTTTCAAATCTTTACAAAGTTTAAAAATGTCATCGTTGCTGTGGATGAAAAGAGGAAAAGGGGTATTTCAAAATTGTTAAAACTGCCCACTCCACCTGATATTGTATTGCTGGACGATGCCTTTCAACACAGGTATGTAAAACCCGGACATTCTGTATTATTGACAGATTATCATAAAATATTTACCCACGATTATGTGCTTCCTTCAGGTTCATTGCGGGAGTTTCGGGGAGGGGCAACAAGAGCCGATATCATTATAGTTACCAAGACGTCCAAAGTTCTTTCACCCATTACATGCCAAAGCATCAAAGAGGAAATCAAGCCCGATGCTCACCAAAAACTTTTATATTCCTACATTGATTATGGTCCTTTGCTGCCGGTTGAAGGAATTGATTTTGTTCAGGATGATAGAAAAAAGTACAACACCATCATGATCGTGGCGGGTATTGCAAACACTTATCCTCTTGAGTTTCATTTAAAAAACTTCTGTGAAGAAATTGAATTATTGAAATTCCCTGACCATCATGCTTACAATCAGAAGGACATTGTTAAAATAATGGAAAGGTACGACGCAATTCTTTCTCATAATAAAATAATTGTGACCACCGAAAAGGATTTAATGCGAATTTCGCGTCCTGAATTTTTAAAAAGTTTACAGCATTTTCCGGTTTATTATGTTCAGATTGAAATTGTTTTTCATAAAGCGGATAAGCCGATATTTGATAAATCCATTTTAGATTATGTTAGAGCAAATAAAAGAGACAGTTCAATACATCAACAGCCGCGTTGATATGGTACCAGAATTTGGTATTGTCCTCGGTACCGGATTAGGGGGATTGGTAAATGAAATAGAAGCACTTGGAACCATTTCGTATAAAGATATACCCAATTTCCCGGTTTCCACTGTGAAGGGTCATGAAGGCAAGCTGATTTTCGGCAAACTGGGTGGGAAAAATGTAGTCGCCATGCAGGGAAGATTCCACTATTACGAGGGTTACACAATGACGGAAATAACCTTCCCTATTCGTGTAATGAAATTTTTGGGAATAAAATTGTTGATCCTTTCAAATGCGGCAGGCGGAGTAAATCCTGATTATGAGATTGGTGATCTCATGGTCATTAAGGATCACATCAATCTAATGGGAACTAATCCTTTAATCGGGAAAAACGATACGGGTTTGGGTCCCCGTTTCCCTGACATGAGTGATGCCTATGATAAAAAGATCATCCGCCATGCTACCAAAATTGCCCGTGTTCATAATATTCATTTCCAGGTAGGAGTTTATGCTGCTGTTACCGGTCCTACTTTTGAAACCCCTGCCGAATACAAATACATCAGGGTTCTGGGTGCTGATGCGGTAGGGATGTCTACTATTCCTGAAACGATAGTTGCACGCCACATGGATTTGCCGGTGTTTGCCGTTTCTGTTATTTCTGACCTGGGAGTGGAAGGGAAAATCGTTGAAATTTCACACGACGATGTGATTGATGCTGCCAGCCTGGTTGAACCCAAAATGACGCTTGTGATCAAGGAGATGATTGAAAATATGGAATTTTGAGAAATTTGGCAGTTTTGGAAGATATTGAAGTTGAGCATTAGAAACCGTAGCTTTATTCTTCAAAAACTTTTTCGGCAAACTCCTCAGCCCAGTTAATAATCACTTTTCTATCCGCCTCAGAGAGTCTGGCTTCTCCATGCATCAGGGTGTAAATCGGCATTGGCATATTTTCTGCCCCAACTTCTTCGCTTATTTCGTCCAGAACTTTTAGTTTTTCTTTTTTGGTAAATTCACCCCAATAGCTGAAATCGAGATGTTCCCTGCCCTCTTTAATATCTCTTGAAACCAACCATGAAACAGGGGCGACATTTGAATACCAGGGAAACTTCACATTTTGTGAGTGACAATCGTAACATGCTGTTTTCAATAAGATTATTACATCCTCAGGAACCTCCGCTACTTCGAATAAATTCATATCCGGTAAAGGTTGATTGGAAGGTTTGCCATAAGGAATGAACTGAATTATTAAAAATATTGCTGCCAATACAAGCAGCAATATTTTAATTCCTTTTTTCATAAAACAAAGATTATTTCATAAGTTCCACAGAAGCAGCTTCTGCCCATTCCTTCAACTGTTTAGATTCCTCTTTGCTTAGCGCCTTGTCAGGATACTTTGCAAGAAACTTTTCCGGTGGCATTTCATTTTTACCAATGGTTTCGGCAATAGCATCCAATTTAGCAACCAGTTTAGCTTTTGATAGCCCGGACAATTGGTCAATTAATAATTTTTCGGTGGCTTTTTCATTGGTAGATTCCATATTATGGCAGCCGAAACACGATTTTTCAAGAATAGTATTTACCTCTTCCGGAATGACAAACTTTTCTTCCGGAGCGGGATTCGATGATACTTTTGAATTATAATTGCTGAATGCACTAAATAATACAAATGAGAACCCTACAACAGGTAGTAAAACGAAAATTGAATTTTTTCCTTTTTTCATAATAGTTTTAGATTTAGTTATTAAAAATAAATTTCATCTTGCCACAGGCGAGACAAAGTTACAACAAAAAAATATTGATTTGGTTTATTATTCCCTGATCTTTTTCTTACCAAAATAGATTCTGAATCTTCCGTCTGTATCACATAAATTTCACTATTGCCGGTCAGTCAGTGAAGTCAAGGATAACTACCCTCCATTTTTCTTTGTCAATTGGGTATTTTCGCGTAGTCAGAGGAATTAAAGCTACTCCAAAGGCAATCATGCTTCCGCTGATGATAAGGGTTTCCTTTGGTACAACAGGCACATCACTGTTGATCAATCCATTGATAGTGCTGATGCCCAAATAGGCTGTTCCTGCTAAAAGGCTCAGGTACTGCAAAAAATTAAATCCCCACGGCTTGCGGTAAATAGCTGCTATATCGCCAACCATTACTTCGTTGGAATAATTGATGATTAAACTGCTGTCTTTCACAAGGGTGATGGTTCCGGACAGGATGGTATCCGCCGAAATTGTTCTGATTTTAATCTCATCGCCGCTGTAATACTTATAATTCTTTATGGTTCCCGGTCGTTCAAGGACAAAAATATTTTGCGCCGATAAGTTGAATACAAGTAAAGGCAGTATTAAATTTATCCAGAATTTTGTCATCCTTTGCCAATGATATTCATATCAGCAAAATTAATAATATTCTAAGTGAAATTGATCATTGCTTATTTTTGCACGCAAATGGAAAATATGATCAGACAAGTTATTTTCTTTTTATTGATCGGGTTAATCATCAGCTCCTGTGTTCAGGAAAAAAAACAGGAATTGACAAGCATCATGGGGTCGTGCCCAAATATGCCAAACAAATGGTTGCACCTGGAAGAACTGGAAGTAAAAAAGCTGGTGTTGGTTGATTCGGCAAAAACGGACAAAGAGGGAAATTTCAGTTTTGAAATACAACTGACCGAGCCATCATTTTATATTTTAAGCACTTCAAACAAAAGCCGTTTGACCCTTTTGCTTGATAAAAATGAAAATCTTGTGCTCTCATGTAAAAAAGATTCTTTCGATAGTGAATGTGTGGCTACAGGGTCACCAGGAACGCAATTACTTATTGGTTTTGAACAATTTATGCTCATCCAAAAGCAAAAGATTGATTCACTTGCACAGGTTTTTTATGCTTACGAAGGCACTCCTGATTTTTTAAAGAAAAAACTTGAACTGGATTCAATGTATTCTCTGGTAATGGCAGACCAGAAAAAATATGTGATGAATTTTATCAATAAAAACAAGGAGTCGCTGGCAACCCTGCTTGTCATTAACCGAAAGCTCGGAGCCAATAAAGTAATGGATGAAGATGACGATTTTATTTATTTCCACCGGACCGATAGCGCATTAAGCATCCTCTACCCCGGCAACAAGCATGTTTTGGATCATCACAACAGGGTTGAAGAAATTCGCGGAAGAATTTATGATCGTTTTACAGCAGATGAAAAACTTCAACCCGGCAAAAAAGCCCCGAATATTGTCATGAGGGATACAAGTAATCAACCCATCGCTTTGAAAAGCCTTGAAGGCAAAAAGGTTTTGATCTGTTTCTGGGCGGGCTGGAATGCAAAATCAAGACAGGACAACAGGAAACTGGTTGAAGCGTATTCAAAACTAAAGAAAAACAATTTTGAAGTGTTTGGTGTTTCGATGGACGAAAATGCTGTTATTTGGAAGGGTGCGGTCAGGCTTGATGGTTTACCGGGAGTACAGGGCAGCGACCTGAAGGGGTTAAATTCAGAGGTGATGAAGGATTATAATCTGACAGGGCAATTGCCTTTCTATTATATTGTGGATGAAGAGCGAAAGATCATTTATCGTGACAAGGACTTCGACAAAATAATCAGTCAGTTTGAGCTTATATTTTAATAGTTTTGCATAATTACTTTAAATATTGACAACATTAGCTGCATCTAAAAAAATTTATTTCATTTCCGATTGTCATTTCGGAGTACCTTCACGTGAGAAAAGCTTGGATCGTGAAATGCATTTTATTCAATGGCTGGATGAAGTAAAAAAAGATGCTCATGAAATATACATTATGGGCGATTTGTTTGAATTCTGGTATGAATACAAGACCGTTGTCCAAAAAGGCTATGTCAGGTTATTCGGGAAACTTGCCGAAATAACTGATTCAGGAATTCCGGTTTATTTTTTCCGGGGCAACCATGATGTTTGGGCATTCGATTATCTGGCAAGGGAGATCAATATCAAAATTTTTCCTGATACCCTTGTAAGAGAATTTAATGGAAAAGTTTTCTGGCTTGGGCATGGTGATGGGCTGGGCAAAGGTGATAATGGCTATAAATTCCTTAAGAAAGTATTTCGAAACAGGCTAAACCAGTGGCTTTTTCGCTGGCTCCATCCCGACATTGGAACAGCCATGGGATTATTCTGGTCGAATCGAAGCAGGATTGCCAATGAAAATACGGGACTTGAAAAAGTAAACCAAGCCGGACTTGACCGATTAATCGGATATTGCCGTGCAAATAATTGAAAAAAACTCCGTCAATTGATTTTTTTGTTTTTGGACATATCCATCAGCCCAAAGTGATTGATTTGAACGGGAAATCAAAATATTACAGCATAGGCGACTGGATAAACTATTATTCCTACCTGGTTTTTGATGGCGAAAAACTTGAACATAAATTTTATAAAAAATAACTGTCATGAGAACGACCTTGATTATTCTACTATTATCATTTTCCCTCTTGAAAGCTTATTCTCAGGAAGAATACAGATGTTCCCACAAAACCTCATTTGAAAAGTCATGGATCAGTGATACACTTGATGCCTTGTCCTATAACATCCATATAGATTCTTTCGATTTCAGCAATCATCAGATTATTGCCCATACCGATGTTGAACTTTCATCCAAAATAAACAACGTTAACCATATTGATCTTGAACTGATGGATTTAACAGTTGATGAAGTGAAGGTGGATGGAACAATAGTTTCAAATTTTGAGCATACCGGAACAATCCTCTCAATACCATTGTCTGCTCCTATCAACTCAGGAGATGAAGTAACCGTGTCGGTTTCCTATCATGGTGAGCCTTTCCACGAAGATTGGGGAGGTTTCCACTGGTCAGGGAGTTATGCTTTTAATCTGGGCGTTGGCTTTGTTTCTGTTCCACATAACCTGGGTAAAACCTGGTTTCCTTGCATTGATGATTTTCACGACAGGGCTTTTTATACAGTTTATGCTACTGTTCCAAACGGTATGGATGCCGTTTGCGGAGGAATATTGGAAGAAACAGTTAACAATGGAAACGGAACTACTACATTTAAATGGGTCATGGAGCAAACAATACCCACTTATCTGGCTTCAGTAGCAGTTGGAAATTATGCCAAATGGACGGATACTTACAATGGAATTAACGGTAATATTCCGGTTGAAATTTGGGTAAGACCGGCAGATTCAAATAAGGTTGATGGATCATTTATCCATCTCAATGATATTCTTGCCATTTTTGAGGATAAATTCGGACCATACCGTTTCGATCGCGTAGGATACGTCGGCACTGCGATTGGTGCAATGGAACATGCCACCAATATCGCCTATCCGCATTCCCTTATTACAGGCAATCTGACGTATGAGTCGTACATCGCTCACGAATTATCGCACATGTGGTTTGGTGATAACGTCACTTGCGCCAGCGCTGAAGATATGTGGCTCAATGAAGGATGGGCGGTTTTTGCTGATGCTCTGTACCAGGAAATTTTATATGGTGAGGAACAGTATAAAAATTTTATACGAACCAAACATAAGTCAATCATCCAGTTTTGCCATACTGCAAGTGGTGATGGCAGCTATTTCCCATTGAATCAGATACCCCAGGATGTTACCTATGGTATGACAGCTTACGACAGAGGTGCCACCGTTGCACATACTTTGAGGGGTTATTTGGGGGACGATGTATTTTTTGATGCAATGTCGGCTTACAATGAGTTTTTCAAGTTTAACTTTGCTTCGTCTGAAAATTTGCGGGATTTATTGACAACTGAAACAGGCATGGATATGACGGGTTGGTTTGATAATTGGGTGTTTCATTCAGGGACTCCGCATTATTCTGTTGATTCCTTTGCCGTTTCACCCAATGGAAGCGGCGCCGATGTGACCATTTATTTGCGGCAAAAAAGACATGGTCCTGTATTTATTGGTAATGCTAACCGCATTGAATTAAGTTTCCTTGATAATGTATGGAACCGATTTGATCAAACCGTTCAGTTTGATGGAGAAACGGGTAATCCTATTGTTACGGTTCCTTTTGTTCCGGAAATGGTAACGATAGACTTAAATGAAAAAATGTGTGATGCCATCACCGACTATGCGCTCAATGTAAAGCAAACAGGTTTGATCAATTGTGCAAATTCTTTTTTTAAGCTGGATGTTCAATCCATCACCGATTCTGCTTTTGTTCGGGTCGAACACAACTGGGCGCCACCCGACGGGCTTAAAACCCCGGTTCAGGGGCTTACCATTTCTCCATATCGTTATTGGAAAATTGATGGAATTATTCCAGATGATTTTATGGCACAGGGCGTATTTTTCTATAACAAAGCTTCGTTTTTAGATGATGGTTTGATCTTCAGCGCTTCCGATTCCGTTGTAATTCTTTACCGGCAAAATCCAGCGTTTGATTGGCAATTGATTCCTTTCACAAAAGTTGGAACCTGGTCATTTGGTAATCTTTATATTGATGATTTGCAAAAAGGAGAATATGCACTTGCAATTTGTGATGATACCTTTGTCGGAATAAAAGAATTAAAAAAAAATAGCGGGACGGGACTTATTATTTTTCCCAATCCCTCTAACGGAAGTTTTAAAATAAAAACCGACCAGCCTGGCTCGCTCAGGTTTTATGATATTTCGGGTAAAGTTTTGACATCACACCTGATCAATGATCCCTCTCAATCATTTATCTTTGAAACCCATCATTTGGATGAGGGAACATACCTGGTCGAATTTCAATCTGTAAATCATGAAATTTTAGCAACTGAAAAACTTTTGCTCATCAGAAATTAGACTTACTAATTCGTTATGTATCCATATCTGAAGCCGTTGTCAGAAGTTTTCCATGCGAATGCCAGACCAGAGGTTGCCTTTTACATGAAAAAGTACATGAAAGGGCAATACGACTACTTTGGGATTAAATCGCCCGAGCGCAAGGAATTGAGCAAGGAATTTCTGCAAAATCATGGACTACCCATAGCTGAGGAATTGACTGAAATTGTAAAGGAATGCTGGGAGTTGCCGCAACGTGAATATCAATATTTCGTCGTGGAGGTTCTTGCAAAGCTTGTTAAAAAAGGAGAAAAGGAGCGCATAGAGCTTTATGAATTCCTGATTCGCAATAAATCATGGTGGGATACGGTAGATTATATTGCATCAAATCTGGTTGGCGCGCATTTTCAGAGATATCCTGAACTAATAAAACCCACTACTGAAACATGGATGAACTCAGGAAATATTTGGTTGCAAAGAACTTCTTTGTTGTTTCAGCTGAAATATAAAAAGAAAACGGATGTTGATTTAATGGCGGGTTATATTCAACGGTTGCAGGGATCGAAGGAATTTTTCATTAACAAAGCCATTGGCTGGATTTTAAGGGAATATTCCAAAACAGATGGCAATTGGGTTAAGGACTATGTTCAGAACCATCAGCTTGCACCATTGAGCCGGCGCGAAGCCTTAAAGTGGTTGGAAAGAAAAAACAATTAATTTTTTATTTTGCAGAATAATGATGCGGAAATTACAGTTCGATTTAATAAAATTATCAAGCTTTGCCTTAATTGCACTCTTGCTTTTTTCATGCAATAACCGGATAGAATTCGAGCAATACCAAAAACTTGAAAAGCAATCGTGGAACCGGTTTAACATTATTAAGTTTGAAGTTCCTGTTGAGGACACACAAAATGCCTTCGATATTGCACTTGTCATCCGTCACCTTCCTGAATTCAGGATAAAAGAATTGCCTGGCAATGTAACCATTTATTTTCCTTCAGGCGAAATGCGGACTGCTGAACATGTTATACCTTTTACAAGTAAAGATGGAGAAAGTCTGAGTGAATGCCTCGGCGATTTGTGTGATATTTCCTTCACCCTTCGGGAAAATTTTATTTTTTCGGAAGCAGGAATAGTGAGGTTTGAGATTGAAAATAAGTGGCCCAGACTCGAGCTTCCGGGAATTTTAGAAGTTGGATTAATTGTGACGAAATCAAAATAAAAAACCCTTGGCGGTAATTTCCTTATAGATGACTAATCAGTCTGCTAACAATCTTGTATTTGCTGGATTAAAAGTCTTAGGTGGTAAAGGGAAATACAGGTATAAAGGGAATAAACGTAGCGGTTAAGGCAATCTGGTTCGGAAGTGTTAATTTTAAATGTAAAACCCTGTATTTCCTCTATTCCATTATACGCTTATTACCCCTTCCCAATACTGTGCTATGTGTAGAAAATTTCATTGTTAAAAACATATTGATTAGTTACCCTTATAGCAATTTGAATTCGACGGTTGGATATCCCTTTTCTCCCAGGTTATTGTAGAATCCTGTAAATCGTAGCTTAAAAATAAAACCCTTTCTGTTTTTGATAATGTAGGATCTTCCGGGAACAATATTATAGGTGACATTCCCGGAATTGACATCGCCCTCCAAAACTTTCCAATCGTAGCCAATGAAATCAAGGGTATGGGAAAAAACCCTGCCTTCAACCGAAGCCATTGTAATAGCCGAAAATTCATTTATTGTATCGAGCGCAACCGCGACATTGGAACGGTTCAGCAAAACTCCTGTAACAAGGTAAGGATAGGGGTCGCCTTCATCCGTAAAAAGCAGTGTTGTATATTGTGAAAATAAAATATCCCAGCTATCGAAGGGAGGTTCAAAAAAGAGTTGCTTTCCACCTTCTTCAAATGAAAAACAGGTGAAATTTACGGCTGGATCTTTTTGAACAGTAAATTCATGTTCGTCTGTACCATTCAGGTTGGCAAACCGAAAATGGTATTGATCATTCGCAAGCCTTTCGAACTGCACTTTTTTTAATCCACGTAAAACTCCCAGATCAGTATAACCTCTGTTGACGACATAAACATTGTGGGTAAATAGCGTGTCATTTTGTTCTAAAGTAAACCAGCTTCCAATAGCAGTAGAATCCATATTCCCATCCGATTTGTCAAATTTCCACTGAAGTCCTGTTGTGTCAATTTCCTGATGAAAATTGGTAGAGCCTGTATTGGCAGCTACCATAAAAGCTGAGGTATTGAGAATAATATGACCACCCTCTTCTGCACATTCAAAACCCAAATCCCATTCATTTTTGTTATTCACTGCAATGGTTTCTGCATTTTCCAGGTCATAATAAACCTGGAAAGTATAGTACTGGGTCAATTCAATGGTTTCAACCACCACATCCCCGCGGTTGTAAGGCTCAACCATATCATCCTCTTTAAAGCAAGAAGTCAGCAAAAACAGGGGAACCATAAAAAAAACTATATGCGGGAATTTCTTCATTTATTAGTATTTATTAAAAGTGTATGACAAACCGATAAAGAATGTCCTTCCCCATGCCGTTAATTTGCCAAAGGAAGAATTGCCCGAATGGGCTTCGCCTGAAGTAACAGTATTTTCGATAGTTTTTACATTGAAAATATTTTTAATTCCTGTGGTGGCCTGAAACGACCTTTTGGAAAATGATTTCATCAGCGTAATATCCATGGTATTGTAATCGCCAACATATCCTTTGTAATAAACTTCTTCTTTTTCGTTGTACGAAAATTCAGGATATTTCCCGGTATATTTGTAAAAAGCCGAAATATCCATGTTGTATTTGATAATACTGTAAGTACAACTGAAATTTACATCCGTGCTGTAGAGAAATTCGCTGTCAACTTTATAATCATCATCGGCACCGTATTTTCTTCCGGTTTCGGTTAAGCCTCCCTTAATGGTAAACCGTGGATATATATTGTAGCTTAAATCAACCTGAAATCCTTTGGAAGTGTATTTGCCAATATTCACATAAGTGTAATAGGGCGCTGAATTGGGATTGGAGGAACCAATTAGCGGAACCAACTTAATCAAATCATTTACAAGGTTATAAAACAAATCAATGGTTGCGCCGTAAAGATTTTTCCTCGTTTCCCTGTTATAACTGAGAGAGAAATTTACATTATGCGAATTTTCGGACTTCAGGTCCTCATTACCCTGAATATTATGATTGACATCTACAAAATCGAGGTAAAGCTCTTTCAATGAGGGCGCTCTGAAACCTCTTGAATAGGAAGCCCGCATATTATAAGTTTCATGTAACATCCATTTAACGTTAACAGAGTAAATAAGCGGAGCCTGGTATTTTGTGTTGTAGATGTAACGGATTCCGGGTTGTAACGAAAGGTTGCTTATCGGATCATAATTTAAGCTGAAAAAGGCAGCATAATCGCCGATTTGCTGGCTTCCGTCAGTAATTTTTTCACCTTCACCATATTCTTTATTCACATCAATACCGAACTGGTAATTCAGCTTGCTCGAACTGACGCTTTTACTCATTACGGCACGCAATGAAAGGTCGGTAAAAGTTGTGGTATCCTGAAGTACCAGATTCTCATTAAGGGTAGTTAAGTCTTTAAAGTATTCTTCTCTCACACGGTCGTAAAGCGAATAAGCCCCAAGTAAAGTCAGAAAACGTTTTTGCCCGATCTTTGTGTAATAATCGAGGGAGTTGGTAAACCTGACAGTTGTAAAATAATTATCGAGTGCATTTTCATAATAAGGATACATCAGATTGCCTTTTCCCTGAAGTAATTCATTAAAATAACCTGACGAAAACTTTAACTTGAAATCGGTTTTGTCATAAATATAATATCCATCCATGAAATACTGCCTCTTGGGTTTCCATTGTTGTGAACGGGAGGTATCGTATTCACTATAACCATCGAAAAAATTCCTTCCACCGGATAAAGAAACCGTATTCTTTTTCTTTTTTACAGAAGCCCCGCCACTAATGTTATACACTCCAACCGATTCGTAGTAAGTATCAATATTTGCATTGATTTTTGAATTTTTGTTTTCTTTGGTAATGATGTTTATGACCCCGGCAATGGCATTGCTTCCATAAATAACCGACATAGGTCCTTCAATCATTTCAACGTGATCTACATTGCTCAGGTTCAATTGTCCCAGATCAATGTTTCCATCCAGTCGCCCGATCACGGGAACTCCATCAATCAGGAATTTGACATGCTCTCCTCCTAAACCCCGGATACTCATTTTGGAGCCAAAGGTTCCGTCCTGAGAAATCCGGATGCTCAGTTCATTCTGAAACAAATCCGAAAGGTTGGTGGCTCCTTTTTGTTCAATTTGTTTTGCACCGATTACTTTAATCTTATAAATAGACTTGTCTGCCCGCTGTGGCGTATATTGGGCGGTTACTACAACTTCATTCATATTCAGAATGGCAGGTTTCAAAAACAGGGTTTTGCTTTCCCCTGCTTTCAGGGTGTCGTATAAGGTTTCATAACCTACAAATGTTACGGCTAAAATACTCTTCTCGCTAATTTCGTTGGGAACCGTGCCGGAATCATTGGTCATGTTATGCTTTTGCACGCCTGAAGCAATTGATTGAAAGCAGACATGCGCATAAGGCACAGGTTCTTTGGTTTTGTGGTCCAAAACTTTAATTGTTGCCTGCTGACCGGACACTGTTAGTCCGGTCAAACAGACAATTATGAAAACAGTAAAATTAAATCTGATGATAGTCATTCAACTTATTTGATCAAAAGCTTATGAACAGACGTTTCGGAACCGTTGCCGATGAAAATGAAATATAGTCCGGAATTAAAACGGCTGATATTAACTGTTGATTTCCCGTCAAACAGGTTTCCTTCGAATACCTCTTTTCCATTTAAATCAGTGATCCTGAACGTCTGATCCTCAGAAGCATTGAGTCTTTGTATAGAAACAATATCCGAAGCCGGATTGGGATAGATTAGAAATACAGGATCTTCATTTACAACAGAAATTCCTGCCGGCGAAGCCAATGATTTTTCAAATACAATTTTTCCAGAAGATGTACCTTCGAATCCTGTAAAAAGCAATTTGTAAACATTTCCATCAAGCCCGTTAACGAAAAACACAGTCGAATCATAAACTTCCCAACCAGAAGTAAAGCTATAAGCTTTCCAGTCGTAGCCGATTGAGGCTCGGCTCGAATCCATTGGAAGAGCGCTCCAGTTGTTATAGCTTTCATCTACCGGATCAAATCTGTTGGATGAAACGTTTATATTGCTCAACAGACCCACAACAAGGTAGGGCGATCCATCTTCGAGTATGGTATTGTATTTAGTAAATAAAATGTCCCAACTATCTGATACCGGCTCACGATCTAAAACCTCCTGGTTAGTTAATGAATAATAAACAAAGTTTTTAGCTGTATAGCTGCTACAGTCAATCACTTCATTTACTTCGTCGGTGCCATCAAGATTGGCATACCTGAAATAATAAGTATTTTGAGTGGATACTTTTTTGATCACCTGGAATTTTTTATAGACGTTGTTTGGCCATTTCATGATATAGATGGAATCTCCAACCACATCGTGGGTAATGGTGTTATACACTCCCCAACCATAATCGGGATGACCTAATTCGTTACGATTGAAAGCTCCAATTTCCCAATCCTCAGTAGAATTATACAAAACGGACCAGGTAGATAATCCGGTTGTATCAACAGAACTCCAACCAGAGGTATCGGCTTTGGGATAAAGATATAATTCCATCCCGGTACCATCATTAATAATAATACCGGCCGACCAGGTGCTTGTGTAAAAACCAATATCCCAATTGGTCCTGACAACCGAAGTAACTTCTCCGTTTTCAAAACTGTAATATATGTCGTTGGCATAGCCATTGCCCATTGTAACTGAATCATCTTCCATATTGATATTGGAAAATAGTTTGAGGCTCCAAATAAATCGAAATCAAAAAGGCGAACTGATAAAAATGTCTCATTTTTTTTAAAATTTATGTTTAGTAAATAAAATTGAATTTCTGCAAGTCCGAAACCGGACTTAAAGGCAATGCTTAACAGATAAGCATCTGAAAGAAATAACGATTAATTAAATAACCGGAGGTCCCCGGTGGGGTTTGTAAAGAATATATTCCGGTATTTGCAGGTCACCCAAATACCTTGTGGAAATACTCTTTATAGTAAGGTTCAGATTGTAGTGCCCGGCTTCATTGTGTGTATTTGCCAAAAAAGCAAAATTGCTGTATTGCGGACCTTTTTCAATGTATTTGATATATTTTTTTGAATCCTTTGACCCTGTCTTTAAAATCATATCCTGACACATGGTCAGAAGATTGTGATATACATACCGCTGGTGAAATTCAATAGTGGAACCGGTGATGATCCACATCACTGAAAAGATTGCCAGCATTACTCCTGTAGTATGTATAAACTTTTTAAGCATTTAAATCAAAGAATTGTTAATTAATTAACGGTGCAAAATTATATGTATATTTTAATATATAACAATACAATGAATTATAAATAATGAATCTAAATTGAATATATTGTTTTGAAGGAAATAAGATTTTTTGAATTGTAGTAATAAAAATGGTCTCTCAAAAAATTTACAAGCCAAGAATTTCTTAAATATAATGAATATATCTGTAAAGTTTTTAAAATCAGGCTATCGCGTTTAATTTCAACAAAACCGTATGTTTGTCCATTAAAAGCTGTTCTTTTAATTCTTCCAAACTGCCAAATTTCACCTCATCCCTTACCCTGTCAATAAACCTAATGGTGATTTCCTTTCCGTAAATATCTTCATCGAAATCAAACAGGTGAACTTCGGTCGTGAAATCATGCTTGCCGATAGTCGGTCTTGTCCCGATATTGCCCATACCTTTATAAAACTTACCATCACATTCAACTTTACAGGCATAAACTCCTCCGGCGGCAATCAACTTGAATTTATCCTCTATCTCAATATTGGCAGTAGGAAATCCGATTGTCCTCCCGATCTTGTTGCCTGTAACCACCTTGCCCGTAATGCTGTATTCGAAACCAAGCATTCTGTTGGCAAGCCGCACATTCCCTTCTATTAGGGCATTTCTTATTTTAGTCGAACTTACCGGGATATCATCCACATACTGAGCCGGTATTTCTGCTACTTCAAATTTAAAATCTTTACCAAGACTGCGCAGTTGCTCATAATTTCCCTCACGGTTTCGCCCGAAGTGATGGTCGTATCCGACGATAAGCATATCGGTGCCTAATTTCCCGATAAGGTATTCTTTGATGAAATTTTCTGATGAAGTCCTGGAAAATTCTTTTGTGAAGGGAATAGTGATCAGGTTATCAATGCCCATCTTACTGAGCAATTCCAGTTTCCTTTCCCGTGTCAGGATAAATTTAACATCATGGTTCGGATCAAGCACTATGCGCGGATGAGGATCGAAGGTAACAACGATGGTTTCACCATTTTTTTTACTGGCAAATTTCTTCATCTTTCTGATAATCTCCTGGTGCCCTATGTGCAACCCATCAAAAGTACCAACCGTTACCACCGAAAACCCTTTTCTATGAAATTCAGAAATATCTTCAAAAATTTTCAACCGATTATTTCCCCTTCAAATTTAATTTGTAAATTTACCTCCGGATTATAAAGTCGCCAAAATTATAAATTTTGATCAATATGCTTTAAAACACTACCGATTATGAAATGTTTAGCTGGTTTTGTAAGAAGAATCATTGTATTCCTTCTTTTTGCCGGTTATCCGGCTCTTGAAGCACAGATTTTTGATGATTTTTCGGATGGAAATTTTACCTCCGATCCCTCGTGGCAGGGAGATATACAGCAATTTCAAATTACATCAAGCAGCGCCATCCCGCCTGAAATGAAACCTGCCCTCCAGCTAAATTCCACAGGCTCGGATATATCCAGCCTCTGTTTATCCAATTCACAAATGATGAATACCGAATGGCGTTTTTGGATCAAGTTGTCATTCAATACCTCAGCCAATAACTTTGCAAGAGTCTATCTGGCATCTGATCAGGAAAATCTGGAAGGACCATTGAATGGGTACTTAGTTGAAGTAGGTGGCGATTCTGATGGCATTGCGATCATTAAGCAGGTTGGATTATCCTTTGAAACGATCATTTCAGGCACGATTGCTTTTACAGGTAACTCCACGAATGTACTCCGAATCAAGGTTACCCATGATATTGATAACAACTGGAACCTCTACTCAACCATCGATGGCGGGTACAATTTTGTATTCGAAGGTTCTTCAGGCGACAATACTTTTTTAACGACAGGTTTTTTTGGAATTTATTGCAAATATACTTCGAGTAATTCAACGAAGTTTTATTTTGATGATTTCTATGTGAACGAAATTGTTATTGATACAATTCCTCCGGAAATTACAGCAATCAATATGATTTCAGATACCGAGATTGACTTGTTACTCAATGAACCCGTGGAGATTTTTTCCGCTCAGAATATCCAGAATTATTTTGTTAATAATATCGGAAATCCTCTAGCTGCAATACGCGATCCTCTTGATTTGTCGAAAGTTCATCTCGCTTTTGAACAAAGTTTTACCCCAGGCCTTATTTATATTCTTACCGTGAACAACGTTGCAGACTTAGCCGGAAACTTGATGGAAAATGTATCGGCGGATTTTCAATTTCAACCCCCTTCACAAATTAAACTGTTTGATGTGGTGATTAATGAGGTCATGACAGATGTTAATCCACCTCCGGTTGGTTTACCCGAAGCTGACTATCTTGAACTATTCAACAGGACGAATGCTCCGATCAACCTTGAAAATTGCACCATCAAACCGCGTGAATCGGCTAATCCTATTGTTTTTCCAAATGTGACCATTGAGCCTGGAGGCTATTTAATTGTGGTTCAAACTTCTGATGTTCCTGAATTTTTGCAGATCGGTTCCGTAATAGGACTTCCCGGTTTTACAATGAACAATGAAGGGACTGTTGTTTTGCGCAATCCTGAAGGGCTTATGATATGTTCAGTTTCATATACTGATGAATGGTACAACGATGACGTAAAAAAGGCCGGTGGATGGGCATTGGAACAAATTGATCCGCATCACCCCTGTAGTGGAAAAGCTAACTGGACTGCCTCGTCCAATTCAGTCGGAGGAACACCAGGAACCCAAAATTCCGTGAACGACTTAAACATTTCATTACCAGAAATTTTATCGGTCGAAATTTCCGGAATTAATACACTGACCATTAACTTTTCTCATTTTATGGACAGTCTTGCATTGACTAATCCAACTGCCTATTGGGTTGATCAGGACATAGGATATCCAACAAATATTGGTGTAACAGGTAATATGTTCAATACTGTTTCACTCGGATTTGATGGAGGATTTCTTGAAAATACAGTCTATCAATTGACCATCACCGATACACTGTTTAACTGCTCAGGCGATTTTATTGAACTCAATTCGGTCTATAATTTAATCATGCCTTTGAATGCTGAAATATATGAGGTTGTCATCAATGAGATCATGGCTGACCCTGACCCACCGGTTGGATTGGCTGAATTCGAATACCTTGAAATTTACAACACAACATTGTCTTACCTGAGAATAAGCGGCTGGAACTTGCAGGTAGGATCATCCTTTAAACCCATTCCCAACCTCATCATTGCACCCAACGAATTCATTATTTTTACGGAAAATGTGGCTTTAGATCTTTTCGCGGAGTTCGCTCGCACTATCGGTTTTTCAAGCCTGGGATTGTCAAATTCAGGAACTGATTTGAAACTTATTGATGACCAGGGAAGGATCATTTCATCGGTTTCATACCGCGACAACTGGTACAATGATGCTGATAAGGCGGTAGGTGGGTGGTCACTCGAACAGATTGACCCTGCTAATCCCTGCCCGGGTAAGGATAACTGGACTGGCAGCCATGATAGTCGTGGAGGAAGCCCCGGTATCGAAAATTCTGTTTATGCCCAGAACCCTGTTGAACCGATTGTCACCAAAGTTATCCCCATTGACAGCAAAGTGTTCGAAATTCATTTTAATCAATTAATGGATGAACAATCTATACTAAATCCTGCTAATTACCTTGTTGATCGGGGTGTTGGAAATCCTTTGAAAACCGAACCTGACGGAATTGAAATGAACATAGTAATCGTAGAATTTTCGCAACCACTCGAAACAAGAAAACTTTATACCCTCACTTTTTCTGGTGAAATATTTAGCTGCATTGGGCTTCCCGCTGCCACCGATTTTACCATTCAGTTCGGTATCCCCGAAAAGCCGGAAGTCCTGGATATTGCAATCAATGAAGTATTGTTCAACCCCGCTGACGATGGCGTTGATTTTGTAGAAATTTACAATCGCTCTGATAAAATTATTGATATAAAGGATTTGATGCTGGGAACCATCGAAATCAACCAACTCGAACCCAACGACTCAGTTTATAAAACTGTATCAGCCGAAAACGCCCTGCTGCTGATGGGCGATTATCTTGTTCTGACCAAAGACCCCTTTAAAGTGCAGGAGCAATATTTTACTGAAAATCCTGGTGGTTTTGCCGGAATGAGTTCTTTTCCTGCTTACAACAATGATGAGGGCGTTGTATTATTAACGAGTTCAGGCGGCACCCTGATAGATGCGTTCAATTATAACGAGGAGATGCATTATCCTTTGCTGAATTCGGTGGATGGTTTTTCATTGGAAAGGATCAACTTTGACAGGCCGACCCAGGACAAAACCAACTGGCATTCAGCCTCCGAGGGATGCGGCTATGCCACGCCTGCTTATAAAAATTCACAATACAGCGAGTCTGGCGAAACCGAAGATGCCCTCACCCTTGAACCGGAAATCTTCTCACCCGACAATGATGGCTACAACGATGTGGTGAATATCAATTATAAGTTTGATTCTCCCGGATATAGCTGTCGCATCACCATTTACGATGCACAGGGACGCCTGGTAAATCAGCTCGTCAATAACGAACTGCTTGGAACCGAAGGCACATTTTCGTGGGATGGCCGCACCGATGCCAACCAGAAAGCTGCCATCGGAATTTATATTGTCTATTTCGAAGCATTTGATATGAGCGGAAATAACAAAAAGTATAAAAAGCCGGTGGTGCTTGCCGGGAAGCTATAACCAGAAAACCTAACTGCCATATTAGTTTTATTTTTACTTTTGGGTTATGAGTTCTAAATCAAATTTCAAATAATTAGTCGACCCTGAACAACCTCACAAAACGCAGTGATATCAACAAAACAGCGTTAATAAGTGGTAATAAAACAGAGTGAATAATTGCAAGGTTTTTAGTATTTTTATTGAAAATCTTGCAATATAATGATAGGAAAAACAGACAAGACACCGCAATTGAATATTTTCAAAATCCCATTGAACCTTTACATAAAATCTGATCATGAATTGTGTTTGCTATCAAAAAAGATAGATTGGGACAAGTTAGAAGAAGAATTCAGTCAGTATTATTGTTCAGACAATGGGAGACCCTCTATCCCCATTCGGAAAATAGTTGGCGTAGTTCTGCTAAAACGCGTGTATAACCAAAGTGATGAAAGCGTAGTTGAAAGATGGCAGGAAAATCCCTACTGGCAATACTTCTGTGGAGAAACATACTTTCAACATGAATTGCCCTTTGATCCGACGGAGTTGATAAAATTCAGGCAACGCATAGGAGAATCAGGAGCAGAGAAAATACTGAGCTTAACCATTCATTTATTTGAGAAAAAAGAGATCAGGGAAAAAGAAGTATTAATCGACACAACTGTACAGGAAAAAAACATCACCTTCCCCACCGATGCTAAGCTGCAAAAGAAAATTATTGAGAAATGCCGGAAAATTGCAGAAGAAGAAGGGATTGTACTCAGGCAGAGTTACAGAAGGTTGTTAAAGCAGTCAATGATAGATCAACGCTTCAGGCAGCATCCGAAAAGACGAAAAAAGGCCAATGCAGCAGCCAGGAAAATAAAAACCATTGCAGGCAGGGTAGTCAGAGATGTTGAAAGAAAAATGACTGACGAACAATTACAAAAGCACGCTCACGAATTATCAATTTTTAAACTCATATTAAGTCAACAGAAAAATTCAAAGAACAAGATTTACAGTATTCACGAACCACATACCAAATGCATAGCAAAAGGGAAAGAATCAAAACCCTATGAATTTGGAAATAAAACCTCAATAGTAAAAACACGAAAATCAGGAATCATCATTGGTGCATTGGCATTTAAAGAGAATATTTATGACGGGGATACATTGGAACCGCAGTTGGAGCAAGTGGAAAGGCTAACAAATTTTAAGCCTCAGGCGGGAATTGTTGACCGGGGTTATCGTGGCAAAAACATTGTGCTTGACACAAAAATAATATCTCCCAAAAAATTACCCGCCTCAGCCAGCAGCTACCAAAAGCAAACGGCAAGAAAACAATTCAGAGCCAGGGCTGGAATAGAACCGGTCATTGGCCATATAAAGCACGATCACAGGATGATACGCAATTATTTATCAGGAGAACTGGGCGATACCATGAATACTTTGCTGGCAGCCGCCGGATTTAATCTGAAAAAGATGCTTCGCAGGTTAAAGGCCCAGGCAATCTCTTTTATTTTCAACTATTATTTCCGGATTTTAATGCCCGGATTTCGTCTAAATTATTAGACTAACCTAAAATCAGGCTTTTTCAGGTTTGACTAATTAAGGTGAGTGAGCAAGACACAAGTTAACAACACTCATGGCACACAAACAAGGCTTGCGGCAGAGGGGGAATTATTATTTTTCAAATTATTTATTTACCATTCCATTAACAAGAATGAATTATATTCATTATTAATTAATTAGATTATGGATAAAAAATTTCTATTAATAAATTTATTCTCAGTTTGTTTTATTTCAGTTACTTTAAGTCAGAAATTTTATGAGGATAATACAGGAATTCACTTAAACATAATTGATTCGATTGTAATTCTTAATACCAATGATGATTTTATTGAACTTAATATTGAAGTTATTGAACAACACCATGAAGATACATCTTGTACCAGGTTATTTATTTATAATTTTTATAAGGAAATTGGTATAGCAAAACTTGATTCGAGTTCAATATCCATTTATAAACATGTGCCATTTGGTCTAGGATTTATTATAGAAAATTCTGATAATACTTATTTAAAGCCCTTTTCTGAACAGTCCGTATTTCTAGTTAATCCTGAAGATATAAGGAAGGAACTTATTTACCATTTTCCTTCTATTGACAAAGTTAATAGAAAAATTGTTTATGGAAAGATTAGCAGGAATGAGATTGACAAAAAGCCTTATGAAAAAATTGTTTTAAACAGTGATAACGATTCTATTGAAATAGATGTTTACCCGATGATTAGACATCATTATAGAGATTTAAAAAAAGGCGAGTACAAAATTTATTTAGTTTATTCTCATTACTGGCAATATTCGTCCAACAAGGAAATAAATTCTTTTTTAATTAATGATACCGATTATAAATTGAGTGATTGTATATTCAGTGGTTATTTGATTTCTAATGCAATTAAACTTATTGTTGAATGAAATCTTAAATTTAATAAACTCCCAGTTGCACCCTTAACTTGCCCAGGTCCTTAGCGATCAGCTTTGGCCTAGCAGTGTTTTTTTAGTTACGGGAAGGTTCACATATTTTCCTTTTTTCTTTAGGAACTTTATTAATCTTATTTGAAACCTATTGTGCTCTATTGTGCCTATTGTGGTAAAAAAATACAACTCATTTTTTCTTTTCTCTATTTCGTATTATAAACATTCATCGTCCGCTCCGTCCCAATCGCCACAAAGCTTTTAATAATTTCTACGGCTGTTTTCACCTTCGGTATCATAATTTCCTCTTCCGTCTTCGTCCACTTGCCCAGCACATAATCCACCTGCATTCCCTGCGCAAAATCATTTCCAATTCCCACCCGCAGTCTTGCAAAATCAGTAGTGCCCAATTGCTCAATAATGCTTATCAATCCGTTGTGTCCTCCGTCGCCCCCTTTCGCCCTTAAGCGCAGCACACCCGTTGGCAAAGCCAGGTCATCCGCAACCACCAGCAGGTTTTCCAGCGGGATGTTTTCTTTTCCAAGCCAGTATTTTATGGCTTTCCCGCTCAGGTTCATATAAGTTGAAGGCTTTATCACCACCACCACCCGTCCTTTGTATTTCAATTTTGTCACATCCGCCAGCCTTCCGGGTGCAAACACCGCTTTACCCTCAAGCGCAAGCGCATCGGCAACGATAAAACCAATGTTATGCCTCGTATTGGCATATTCAGATCCAATATTTCCCAGTCCGGCAATCAGATACTTCACTTTTTTAAAAATTTATTCAGTTACAAATTGAACACTAAATTACAAATCCTGTAAAAACAAAAATTCCAGGTTCCGGTAAACCACCTGAGCCTGGAATTTCGACAAAAGATAACACTATTTTTTCTCTTCCGCTTCCTTCTTGGCAGTTGATGCTTCGGCGGCTTCAGCTGATTTAGCTGCTGCTGCTGCATCTTCGGCTTCCTCTTCTGCTGTAGCGCCTCTGGCAGTTTTAACATTTACGATTACTGATCCCGGCATATCGAGGAATTCCAGTTTATCATTTTTAACATCTCTCACCTTAATAGAATCTCCAATATTCAGTTCATTAATATTGAGTGTGATGTAGTCTGGTAAATCCTCGATTAAAGCTTTAATTCTGATTTTCCTAAGTTTCTTGGTAAGTTTACCACCTTTCAACACACCTGGTGCAACACCTTCCACCTTAACAGGCACTGCAATGGTTACTTTCTTGCCGGGTAATATCTCAAGAAAATCAACATGAAGGATTTTATCCGTCACCGGATGGTATTGAATATCCTGCATAACGGCATTGTATTCCTTGCCGGCAATGTTTATTTTCAACAAATAGACTTCGTCAGTAAAGATAATTTTGATAAAGAGCTTTTCCTCTATAACAAACTTGATTTGCTCTTTTCCGCCATAAAGCACACAGGGTACTTTTCCTTCTCTCCTGTTCTTTTTTGCATCTTTTTTCCCTACGCTCTCTCTTGGAGTGCCGCTCATAGATACTGTTTTCATAATTGTAAAAAAATTAAAATTAGTTATTAAATGAATTATTTGAATTGATATAACGAACTTATTGACTTTGTTTTTAATGCCCTTCGGATGACTTCTGCAAAAAGGTTAGCCGTCGAGAGTACCTTTATCTTGTCGCTATGTTGTTTTAATGGCAGTGTATCCGTTACCACTACTTCCGTAAATTTCGAATTTTCTATTTTTTCGTAAGCCTGCCCCGAAAAAACAGGGTGTGTGCAAAATGCTCTCACGCTTGCTGCTCCCCTGTCCATGATCAGATCTGCCGCTTTTGTTATTGACCCGGCGGTATCAATAATATCATCTATCAAAACCACATCTTTGCCTTCCACATTTCCTACCAATTCCATTTTCCCAATCTCGTTTGGTTTTGAGCGCTGTTTATAGCAAATAACAAATCCCGTTTTTAGAAATTTAGCATAAGCTGCTGCTCTTCTTGTGCCTCCGGTATCCGGCGAAGCCATCAGTAAATTGGGCAGGTTTAGACTTTCGATATAGGGAGTGAAAATAGAAGATGCATAAATGTGGTCAACAGGAACATCAAAATAAGCCTGTATCTGGTCGGCATGAAGATCGAGGGTGATGATGCGCTGCACACCGGCAGCGGTAAGCAAGTTCGCAATCAGCTTTGAGGCTACTGAGACCCTGGGTTTGTCTTTCCTGTCCTGCCTTGCCAGTCCGAAATAAGGGAATCACAGCAACTATCCTTTTGGCCGATGCACGCCTTGCGGCATCTGTTAACATCAATAATTCGAGCAGGTTATCAGCAGGCGGGAAAGTGGATTGCACTAAAAACACATCCCTTCCCCGGATATTTTCTTCAAAGGATGGCTGGAATTCACCGTCAGAAAAAACAGTTACATCCACGTTTCCCAGCGGATGACCATAATTTTCAGCTATTTTTTCTGCTAAGTACCGGGTAGCCCGGCCCGAAAATATCAGTGCTTTTGTTGCCATTCAGGATATATTTTGCAGGGTAAAATCTGGCGCGAAATTAACATTTATTTAAATTGCCGCAAATATAAAGTACCACATAATGCCTGATTTTTCAAAAAAACGCTTTGAACTCAAAAATTAAATTATTTTTGCAGCGCCATGAGTTCATTAAATAATTGCCCGGATGGCGGAATAGGTAGACGCGTTGGTCTCAAAAACCAATGAGGTAACACTCGTGCCGGTTCGATTCCGGCTCCGGGTACAGAAGGACATCATTTTGGGTGTCCTTTTTATTTTCATGAATTGTCAATTTCATTTCTCTAATTTCTCTGAATTAATGTCTTTATATAAAGGGTAAAAATGAAAAGGGTTCAAAGGATTGATTATTTTTATACCGTCAGAAAACGGGTTTGAAAAAAAAATAATACGAATGAGACAGCATAACTGTAATTCTTCTCGCAACTAGCGAGATCAATCTTCAGAATTGATATAAGTAATTTGCAATAATTGAATAAATGAAAACCTATGTATTTATTTCAGGCTTAACATTATGGGCTGCGACATCTTTTGCCCAACCCAATCCTACCTATATTCCGACTGAAGGTCTCGTAGGTTGGTGGCCTTTTACGGGAAATGCTGATGACATGAGCGGAAATGAAAACAATGGAACAGTTTACGGTGCCTCTCTCACAACAGACAGGTTCGGAGCTTCAGAAAATGCCTATTCCTTTAATAAGCAGGATGGAGATTATATTGAAGTGTACCATTCCCAATTGCTGGATAGCATGCCCTCAATGACAATTACTTTTTGGACCAATATCAATGATTATTCAGGATTTAACCATGTAGCCAGTAAAACAAATCTTACAGATCACCAGTTTATTTTTTCCAACAATGGCTACGGACTATTTTATTATTATGACGGTGGTTCAAATTTTTTCCAGTCGGATACCCTGCCATTAGCAGGAGTCTGGAATCATATTGCCGTGACTTATGACTGGACTGGAAATCCCAACGAATCAAAGTGTTATTTTTATCTGAATGGGGAAATTACAGATACCTTTGAAGTATCTCAACCATTAACCGAAACAGATTTTCAGCTTTATTTCGGATCCCTTCCGGGCTATCCCCAAATGACTGTTGACGGCAAAGCAGATGACATAGGAATATGGAATAGGGCGTTGACGAATGCAGAAATATTGCAGGTTTTTCAGGCTGCTGTTATTGGTGTTGAAAGTTATAAAAGTGAACGGTTTAACATTTATCCGAACCCGGCAACAGATTTTATTCATATAAATTCTTTTGCAGAAAACCCAAATTCGAATTACAAAATTTATGATTATTCAAGTAGAGTCGTGCTATCCGGAAAGCTGAATAATACTTTCACAAAGATTGATCTCACCTCTTTCTCAAGGGGAGTTTATTTCATTCAATTTGGGAAGGGGCACAAGGAGTTTGTTAAACTTATAAAGAACTAATCCTGATTCCTGACTGCAATTATTAATTCTAATTTAGATGGGACCTTATTACTCAAATATGGGAAAAAAGTCAGGACAGTATTGTGTTATACATCCTTAAGATACTTCGTGAAATTGAAGTTTCTCTGCTATAATTAAACCTTTTTTATTTACTTTCGTGGCATTAATACTTTAAAGAATTGAAAAATAAATACCTCGCATATCTTCCGATAATATTTGCCCTTGTTTTGATTGCCGGCATCCTTATCGGCAACCGACTGACTCCGGTTTCCACCATGAATTCCGGTAGTTTTCATCTCAATAAATACGATAAATTATCGGATGTAGTCAATTATATAATGAAGGAATATGTTGATACCCTGGATAAGAATAAGCTGACCGAAGAAGGCATCAACGGCATACTGGAAAACCTTGACCCGCACTCACAATACATCACTTCAGAGCAATTTCACGATGTGAACGATCCGCTGCTTGGCAATTTCGAGGGAATCGGCATTCAATTCAGGATTGAGAAGGATACCATCATTGTTATTCAACCTATCGCCGGAGGACCTTCTGAAAAAGCCGGATTGATTGCCGGTGATCGAATTGTCAGGATTGACGATACGCTTGTGGCAGGAGTGAAATTCTCGGATACTGATGCCATGAAAAAGCTCAAAGGTAAAAAAGGCACCAGGGTGAAGGTGGGTATTTACAGACGGGGTTTATCAAATCTTCTCGATTTTATGATCACCCGTGATGTGATTCCTACTTACAGCATTGATATTTCCTTTATGCCCGAATCGTCCATCGGGTACATTAAACTGAGCAAATTTTCAGCAACTACTTATGATGAATTCAAAACAGCCGTAGTTGAGTTAAAAGGGAAAGGAATGAATAAACTCATCCTTGACCTACGTGACAATGCCGGCGGTTATTTACAAGCTGCAATTGATATTTCGGATGAATTTTTGCCCAAAGACAAACTCATAGTTTATACCATTGGTAAAAACCAGCCGAAAGAATCGTTTTTTGCTTCCGCTAAAGGAAGCCTGGAGAACAATCCATTAGTGGTGCTGATTGATGAAGGATCGGCTTCGGCGAGCGAGATCGTAGCCGGGGCAATTCAGGATAATGACCGTGGTGAAATCATGGGAAGAAGATCATTTGGTAAAGGTCTTGTTCAGCGCCAGCTTGATTTTCCGGATGGTTCTGCCCTGCGATTGACAGTGGCAAGGTATTACACTCCTACGGGTCGTTGCATTCAAAAACCTTATACCAAAGGCAATGGATTTGAGGAATATTACAGCGAATCCTATCATCGTTTCACCAATGGTGAACTGGAAGAACAGGACAGCATCCATTTTAACGATTCACTGAAATATAAAACCCCCGGCGGGAAAGTTTTGTACGGAGGAGGTGGAATCATGCCGGATGTTTTTATTCCGGTGGACAAAGACCCCCACTTGAAATATTACAATCAACTCTTACAAACCGGGCTAATTTTCAGGTTTGCCTTTGACTATACCGATAGTCACAGGCACGAACTTCAAAGGTTCAAAGATTTTGATGAATTTGATAAACAATTTGTGATCACCGATGTTCTAATAAATGAGTTTGTTGCCTATACCGAAAAGAATGGAGTCGTTAGGAATGATGAAGAATTGGGATATGCAAAAACAAAAATTTGCACTCTTTTAAAGGCATACATCAGCCGGAATATTTATGATGACAAAGGGTTCTATCCCGTCTTCCTTTCCATTGACAATGCTTTTATTGAGGCACTGGCATTTTTAAACCAACAAAATAATTAAATAAAAAGAAATATTCACCTTAAAAATTTAAAGTTATGGCTTTTCAACTTCCTGAATTACCTTATGCAATGAACGCTTTAGAGCCGTTCATCTCACAAAAAACCATTGAGTTCCATTATGGCAAGCATCATCAGGCGTATGTTACCAACCTGAACAATCTTGTTCCCGGAACCGAATTCGAAAATGCTACCCTTGAGGATATTGTAAAAAAATCATCGGGTGGTATTTTTAACAACGGGGCGCAGGTTTGGAACCACACTTTTTACTGGAATTGTTTGTCGCCAAAGGCAGGAGGCGAGCCAAAAGGAACCGTTAAAGACGCTATTGAAGTAAGTTTCGATTCATTTGCCGATTTCAAGGATAAATTTTCCAAAGCCGGTGCCACACTGTTTGGGTCAGGTTGGGCATGGCTGGTAAAAACACCACAGGGCAAACTTGAAATAGTTCAGGAAAGCAATGCAGGAAATCCTTTAAGGAATGGATTAACCCCGATTCTTACCTGCGATGTTTGGGAACATGCTTATTATCTCGACAAGCAAAACAGGCGCCCGGATTATATTGCCGACTTCTGGAACCTCGTGAATTGGGATGCTGTAAAAGAGAAACTCTAAAATAGAACCTAAAAGGTTGGAAAAAACCTGTTAGGTTTTATTATTCCACTGTCACCGACTTAGCC
>CAWJBC010000016.1:0-205636 GCA_963840975.1 uncultured Bacteroidales bacterium
AATATCACCTGAAGGAATCTTATTATGGGGCGATAACGGGATAACCATGAGCGGTGCCAATACTTTCTCATGGCCCCAACTTTTACCAGTAGGTGATGATGATGTCATCATGAAATTTTTCGAAGACACACCTCCTGTTTGGGCACCAACACGTCATGCATACGCACAGCGATATGATTTGAATGGTGATGCTGTTTGGGCGCAGGCGGCAGTCATTTCAGATGCCGGGGGCATCTCCGCATGGACACAGATTTTTCCATTCATCAACGACGGAAACGACGGCTTTTTTATCGCCTGGCACGATGACCGGGATAACAATTCGCTCGCCAATATGTGGGTTCAGCATATCGGGAATGACGGAAGTGTATTATTCCCTGCCAACGGCGTGGAGGTTTCCACTATGCCTAACCGGAATCATTTTTATGCCCAACTTGCTTTACCGGAAGGTTCAGAAGACATTTTTGTTTTCTGGAATGAGATGGACGGAGATCAGAATAACCGGGGAATTTACGGACAGAAGGTCTCATCAGCAGGAAATCGTTTGTGGCCCGATGATGGCAAAAAGTTCATTGAAATATCTTCAACCAATGTTTATCCATTGGCAGGACGAAGGACGGGAAGCGATATGATTCTGTTTTACGAGGAATATTTTAATGCCGTTAATGGCAAAATCAAAGCCATGCGCCTCGATACCGATGGTAATTTTTTATGGACACCGAATATGATGGATATGTGCACAGTCCAGTCCGAAAAAGTCCACACCGAAGTCAGCGAAATGAACAGCGGGCAATTCATCGCCGTATGGGAAGACAGCCGCAACGGAGGCAGGGATATTTACGGGCAGAATATTAAACTGGATGGGACTTTGGGACCGGTGATCATTACCTACAGCCTTGATGTCTATCCCGATTCGCTTTTTTTCGATACGTTCCAGAATACAAATGATGGTGAATATTTTACCATTAAAAACAATACCATCGTCCCTTTGACCATCATGAATTTTCCAATGGAAAATATATTACCGGGTTGGATGTGGACGATCAGCAATTTTACCGGCAGCTTTCCTTACACTCTTAATCCCGGAGACAGCCTTTATTTGTTGGTAAACATTGGTTTTCCGACCAATTCACCTATCCTTTTCGACTATATTTATGATAATATTCTGATCGAAATGGAGGTGGAGGCATATACTGTCACTGTTTGTCTCAATTCTGATTTATTGGAGAATACCCGGCAAATTTCAATAGAATCTGAAATAAAAAGTTTTCCTAATCCCTTCAACGAACGAGTTAACTTAGAATTCAACAGTAACGGGGAATATAATGCAGAACTGACCATTATGAATATTCAGGGAAACATTGTCCTGACTAAAGAAAATTTTACCTGCAACGAGGGCAAAAATACTTATCAATGGAATGGCAAAAACACTACGGGTCAGGTTGTTCCAGCCGGGATTTACACTTACCGGCTCAAAATAAATGAAAAGATCATAACAGGAATAATTGTTAAAACACAATAGATATTGATTTAATTTCAGGAATTAAACCCTCCCGCTTTGGCGGGGAATGTTCAACTTATGCCACAGGCATCCTCCGAAGGCGTCCTTTGGACCTGTGGAACAAATTTCTCAACAGGAGTCTTTGGGAGAATGAACTGCGTTTTTGTCCCGAATTTTCGGGATGAGTTTCACAAATAAAAATTTCTGTATTAAGGTGCTGAAAGTAAATTAATCCTTTACTTTTACCCGTTAATTTAAACTCTGAAGTAAATAAATTATCAAAGAGCAATAATTTTTTCAAATGAAAATCAAAAAGAACATTGCCATTAGCGAATCGGGATATGTTTTCAATCCCTCAACAGGCGAATCATTTACCGTCAATCCCATAGGTATTGAATTGGTTAACATGGTCAGAGATGAGAAATCTTACGAAGAAATAAGCAAAACAATGCTGGCGCGATACACCACGGATATGGATACTTTTGAGAAAGATTACCACGATTTTATTGGATTCCTCAAACTTTATCATTTGTTGGAAAATGAAGAACAACAGAAAAATTAACGTTGCCGTTACAGGATTGAATGCAGTGGATAGTCCGGGACCGGGTATCGCTGTTATTCGTGGACTGCGGGATGCCACATCACTGGATGTGAATATCATCGGGTTATCTTACGAATCGCTGGAACCGGGCATTTATATGCACGATCTCATTGACAAGACCTATCACATTCCCTATCCCTCTGCCGGTAAGGAGAGTTTACTGGGCCGGCTCGAATACATCCATGAAAAGGAAAAGATTGATGTGATCATCCCCAATTTTGACGCCGAACTGCTGCCTTTTATTAAGCTGGACCAAAGGCTCAAACAAATGGGTATCCACACTTTCCTGCCTACCGAAAAGCAGTTCGAGGAACGTCAAAAAGTGAATCTTCCTGAATTTGGCAGGAAACACAATATCCGGGTCCCATTCAGCAAAGCTATCTTTTCTCCTTCTGAAATACCCTCACTGGTTCATGAATTCAGCTACCCGATGGTTGTAAAGGGCAAATACTATGATGCAAGTGTAGCTCACACTTCCGATCAGGTTTATACTTATTTCAACAAGATCAGTAGCAAATGGGGATTACCGATAATTATCCAGCAGTTCATCAATGGCACCGAATACAATGCCACAGGACTGGGTGATGGACAGGGTAATGCTATTTCCATCGTACCCATGCGAAAGCAATACATCACCGATAAAGGAAAAGCATGGGGAGGAATTTCAATTGACGAAGAGGAAATTTTCGAATTGACCCGGCATTTTGTCAGCAGCACAAAGTGGAGGGGAGGTTTTGAACTGGAACTGATGAAAGGCCCGGACGATCAGTTTTATCTGCTGGAAATAAACCCTCGCATGCCTGCCTGGATCTATCTTTCCGTGGGTGTAGGGCAAAATATTCCTGAAGCCCTGGTTAAGCTTGCTCTGGGTGAGAAAGTTAAACCCTATACAACCTTCCATACAGGAAAAATGTTTGTGAGGTATGCCTGGGATTTGATCGTAGATGTGGAGGAATTTCATAAAATTTCAACACTCGGAGAACTATAGAACATTAATAAGCATTAAAAAACAATATTACATAAATGGAAAAATTAAGGTACGAACGTCCGGTGATTAAAAAACTGGATACCAATATTCCCAACAAATATGGTTTAAGAACCGAATACAATCCGATGACCCACATTGACGGCAATGCCGTTAGAGATATGATCAAACAACACGGTTCGCCGCTTTTTGTAATTTCCGAAAGAACCATCAGAAATACTTACCGGGAAGCCAAAAAGGCATTTCTGACAAGGTATCCAAAGGTTCAGTTTGCATGGTCGTACAAAACCAATTACCTGGGGGCTGTATGCAGTGTATTTCACCAGGAAGGATCATGGGCTGAGGTGGTTTCAGGTTTTGAGTATGATAAAGCCATATTGAATGGTGTGGAAGGGAACAAGATTATTTTCAATGGTCCGGATAAAACCGAGGCTGACCTCACCAAAGCAATTAAAAATGAATCGCTGATCCATATTGATCACCTGGATGAATTGTATTCGATTATCGAATTGGCGGGAAAGCTGAAGAAAAAACCCAAGGTCGCCATCAGGGTGAACATGGATACCGGAATCTATCCTATGTGGGATCGCTTCGGGTTCAACTACGAAAACGGGCAGGCATGGGATGCACTGAATAAAATAGTCCGGTCTGAAAAACTCGAGCTTGTCGGATTGCATTGCCATATCGGAACCTTTATGCTATCGGCACAGGCTTATGCCGTTGCTGCCAACAAACTGATTGACCTGGCGTTGGGGGTTAAAAAGAAATACAATCAGACTATCAAATACATTGATCTGGGGGGTGGCTTCGCTTCGAAAAACACACTCAAAGGCTCCTATTTACCCGGTACTGATATCAATCCTGGTTTCGATGATTTTGCAGAAGCGATAACCAGTGCCCTCATCAATTCCAATTTCGAACCGGACGATCTTCCTTTGCTAATTCTTGAAACAGGCAGGGCATTGATTGACGATGCCGGATTTTTGCTGGGAACTGTTATTTCCAATAAGCGCTCTTCGACAGGAAAAAGGACAACCATCATTGATATTGGTGTGAACATCCTTTTTACATCCTTCTGGTACGATCATAAAATTACACCTGCTCAGCCTTTTACGCATTATGCCGAGGACACAACGCTTTACGGTCCGCTTTGCATGAACATAGACGTAGTGCGAGAAAGTGTTTCAATGCCATTGCTGAATAAAGGCGATCATTTTGTTATCCATTCTGTAGGAGCTTACAATATGACCCAATGGATGCAGTTTATCACCCTCCGCCCCAAAGTAGTGATGATTGATATGGAAGATAAAGTGCATGTGATACGCAGAAATGAAACTTTAGACAGGCTCACACAAATGGAAGATATTCCTGAGCATTTGAAAAACGTTTGAGCTTTAATGTTGAGTCCACTCTGAAAAGACTGAAATGATGGCTTCACCACATAGACCTGCCCGACTTCGTCATTCAGGCTGGCACACAGTGCACAACAGGTTTCATTTAAAGGAATACCTGCTAAATTTCTCTGTGGATTTCTATGTGATCTATGTTCCTATTGTGGTTCAAAATCACTTTTAGAAGAGGGTTAAGTTTTGAAGTCTGGTAATTAAAAACTGTCAAAATGAAAAAAATATTCATTCTTATTTTGGGCTTGTTTACCCTGACAATTATTGAAAGCTGTACAAATTCAACAGCATTCAACAGTACTCCTCAATCCGAGCCTCCTGTTAATTCAAATGAGCACCTAGCAATGGCTGTTTTGTACCATCAAACAGCAGCAGAGTACCGCGCCTTATGCTACCAGGCTTTCAATCTTGCAATATTCAAATTGGATCAAAGCCTGAGGATAATGGGACTGATGCGACAACAAGCCATTGTGGTTGATATTGACGAAACCCTGCTTGACAATAGTCCCTATGAAGCAAAGTGTGTGCTGGCTGGGATTATTTATCCTGAGTTTTGGGATGAATGGGTTGTGTCAGCCAATGCC
Organism: uncultured Bacteroidales bacterium; assembly: GCA_963840975.1. Taxonomy (GTDB): domain Bacteria; phylum Bacteroidota; class Bacteroidia; order Bacteroidales; family JAADJA01; genus JAADJA01. Next base: position 5,072 of record CAWJBC010000016.1, read on the forward strand.
AAACCCATACCCGGTGCTCTTGAATTTCTGCAATATGCGGAGAAGAAAGGGATAAAAGTATTTTATATAACCAACAGGAAAGAGAAATATCGCGAAGCAACCCTGAAAAATCTGGACAGCCTGGGTTTTCCAAATGCCGACGATGAACACCTGATGATGCAAACGGATGAATCGAGTAAAGAATCCCGACGGGCAAAGGTCGCAGAAACCCATTCCATCATCATGCTTATTGGCGATAACCTTAACGATTTTTCTGATGTGTTTGAAAAGAAATCCATTCCTGAAAGGTATGAGTTGACTGACAGCCTGATGAATGATTTTGGGAACGTATTTATTGTTTTACCCAATGTTATGTATGGCGACTGGGAAAGTGCATTGTATAACTATGATTATTCGCAATCACCCAAAAACAGGGTTGAAGTACGGCATTCAAAAATGAAAGCATTCTAATTTAATCTTACGGTTATGAAATACGTATTCAGAGATTTTGCCTGTTTCATTTTTGTAATTTATGGGTTCGCCGGATTTTCACAAAGATACACCGATCTGGAAAAAGCACTGGCAGATGTCGGCGGTGTCAGGGTTTTGGATTTAAGCAAAAACGGATTGACAGAAATACCGCACGATGTATTTCGGCTTATCAACCTGGAAGAATTGATTTTGTTTAAAAACGAAATTAAACAAATACCACCTGAAATTAAGAACCTGAAAAACCTGAAAAGGCTGGCATTAAGCCGAAACGAAATTGAATCACTGCCGCCTGAAATTGGTGAACTGAAAAACCTCGAAAACCTTTCATTGTACATGAACGGTTTGAAAACCCTGCCCTGGGAGATAGGCGACCTCAAAAATCTTACTGAAATCCAGTTGAATTATAATGAACTGGAAGAATTACCCGCGAGCATTGGTAATTTGAAAAAACTTCAAAAGATTACACTTGATCATAACCAGCTAAAGTTTCTTCCACCTGCAATAGGTGATTGTTCTGATCTTTCTTCACTTATCGTAGGGAAAAATCAAATTGATCAGTTGCCTGCCGAAATAGGGAAGCTCTCAAATCTTGTTGAACTTAACGTGGCAACATCCGGGATTCTGCTGATCATACCCGAGAGCCTATGCAATGTATACAGCCTCGAATACCTGATTGTTGATAAAAACACAATTGTCCCTTACTGTTTGCAAGGACGAAGATCACAGAAATTTCAAATTATTGTTCAATAGTATAATGGGTATCCAATAATCTGCAATAATACAAAAGAGGCTGTCTCAAAAGGGCAGTCTTTTTATATAATTGATAATCAACAACATAATGTTGATAACTTTTCATATTTATTTGATGGTCAATTGGTTAAAGGTTTGTAGTTTTGAATATGAAAAGATTAAAAATAAAATTCAAGCCCTATCATCAAAATCAAATCATGGCCTTGCCACCAACGTTTGAGGAGTTGATAGATAAGAATCACCCGGTTAGAGTTGTGAATAGGGTGATAGATGAGATTGACCTTGATCCTTTGTTAAAAAAATACAAGGGGGGCGGAAGTTCGAGTTATCATCCCCGTATGTTGTTAAAGGTACTTGTTTATGGATACCTGTGCAACATTTACTCCTGTTTTGTGCGCGACGTGAACGCTTTAAAAAAATCCTATTGAAAATCAGCTATTTACGATTTTAGGTATAGGAATTTGGGTGACCCACCTTATTTTTGGGGTATGTTTATACGCAAAAAGAAAAACAATAGTGGGAGCATAAGCATCCAAATTCTCACCAAAACCGGCAGGAAGAACAAACTGCTTAAAACGGTTGGTTGTGCAAAGACAACAAGGGAAGAAGAACTGCTAATATTACTTGCCAGGACTGAAATGGAGCGGCTTGAGGGCATGCAGACATTATTTGTTGAGCACGACGATTTAGTGGTTGAAAATTTCGTAAAAGACATTGCAAATGAACATTTGCAAATTATCGGCACGGAATTGATTTTAGGGAAAATTTATAAAGAAATCGGTTTCCCAGACAATGGGTGCCCCAATTATTTCAAGAACCTGGTTTTATGCCGGCTGGTGTATCCTGGCAGTAAATTGAAGACGGTAGAATATTTTAAACAGCACCTGAACGTGGATATCAGTGTTTATTCCGTTTATCGTTTTCTGGATGAGCTAAGTTCCGGATTAAAGCCGGCCATAGAACAAATATCGTTCGAGCATACGAGAAAGATATTGGGAGGAAGGATTGGTGTTGTGTTTTATGATATGACCACTTTGTATTTTGAAGCTTCTGAAGAAGACGATTATAGAATACCGGGTTTTAATAAAGATGGTAAACATGAGCAACCGCAAATAATGATTGGTTTGTTGGTCAGTGGTCATGGTTATCCGATCGGCTATCAAATATTTGAGGGGAATACTTCTGAAACAAAAACATTGATACCTGTACTTGAAGTTTTCCAAAAGAAATTTGATATAGACAGACCAATAATAGTGGCCGATGCAGCATTGCTTTCTCAAAAGAACATAGATGCTTTGCGGGAGAACGGATATGAATATATACTTGGCGGAAGGCTCAAAAATGAAACAGAGCAAGTAAAAACAAGAGTTCTTGCACTTGGGGTTGATGAGGGGAAGCCTAAGGAAGTAAAAAGCAAGAATGGCAGGCTGATAGTCAGCTTTTCTCCCAAAAGGGCATATAATGATAAAAAGAACCGGGAAAAAGGTTTAAAACGATTGGAAAAAAAATTAAGGAGCGGTAAACTGACCAAAGAGCACATAAATAACCGGGGGTACAATAAATACCTGAAACTATCTGGAGAGATGAATATTTCCATTGATTATGGGAAATACCAAACCGATGGCATCTGGGACGGACTAAAAGGTTATGTTACCAATACAAGCTTACTGAGAAACGAGGTGATGGAAAATTACGGGCAGCTATGGCAAGTCGAAAAAGCTTTTCGTATATCAAAAACAGATTTAAGAATACGCCCTATTTATCACCGGTTAAGAAATAGGATAGAAGCCCATATTTGCATCTGTTTATCCGCATATGCTGTATATAAAGAACTCGAACGGTTGTTGAAATTAAACAAGATTGACCTATCGCCCGAGAAAGCCTTAAACGAAATCAAAGAAATAAGGCAACTCCAGTATATTTTGCCCAAATCTCGGCAAATAAAAACCAAAATCCTACAGCCTAATGAAAAGCAGTCGCAGCTTCTTGCTTTGAAAATATCATAGTGGGTGACCCAATGCACAAAACAGGAATAGGGTGATAGATGAGATTGACCTTGATCCTTTGTTAAAAAAATACAAGGGGGGCGGAAGTTCGAGTTATCATCCCCGTATGTTGTTAAAGGTACTTGTTTATGGATACCTGTGCAACATTTACTCCTCACGTAAGATAGAATCAGCCATAAAGGAGAATATATATTTTATGTGGTTGGCCGGGATGGAACAGCCTGACCATAATACGATCAATCGTTTCAGGTGTGAGCGATTAAAAGGAGTTATCAAAAAAGTATTTTCACAGGTGGTAATGCTGATGGTTAATAGCGGGCATGTTGATTTGCAGAAAATATATACAGACGGAACCAAGATTGAATCTGTAGCCAACCGATACACATTTGTATGGGGCAGGGCGATAAAAACAAATAAGCAGCGCATCGTCAGGCAACTTGAAGGGCTGTGGGACTATACCCAAAAAATTGCGGCAGAAGAGTTGAAAGACACTGCCCCAACAAAGTTTGACAGTGTTGATCCGGAGCAGGTTCGCAAGACGATCCATGAGATTGATCAGGCACTTAAAGACAAGCCGGTAAGTCCTAAGATCAAGCAAAAGGTAAAATATGCAAAAAAGAACTGGCCGGATAAAATTGATCAGTACAAACAACAGGAAGAAATAATGGGAGAGCGCAACAGTTATTCCAAGACCGATCCCGATGCTACGTTCATGCGCATGAAGGAAGACCACATGCTCAATGGTCAGTTAAAGCCAGGTTATAATGTTCAGATCAGTACCAACGATCAAATCATCACCCATTACACGATCCATCAGAACCCCACTGACACGAAAACACTTAAGCCCCACCTGGAATCCTTTGCAGAAGAATATGGCATGCTACCCAAAGAGATTACAGCCGATGCCGGTTACGGGTCAGAAGAAAATTATGAATACCTCGATCAACATCATGTAGAAGCATACGTAAAGTACAGCTATTTTGATAAGGAGCAAAGAGAAAAAGAAAAAGCAAAGCCACCGTTTCATACGGATAATCTGTATTACAATCCCTCTGAGAACTGTTATTATTGCCCGATGGGCCAAAAGATGACTTTTATTGGAACAAAGACTGAAACTACAGAAGCCGGTTACCAAAAAACCGTATCACGATACCAGGCACAAAACTGCAATGGGTGTCCTCTTAGGGGCGCTTGTCATAAGAGTAAGATCAATCGCATAATTGAAGTCAGCCACCGGCTTAATGAACTCAAAGCCAGGGCAAGAGAGCGACTGACGAGTGAGCGGGGGAAAATCCATCGAAGTAAAAGACCTGTTGATGTAGAACCGGTTTTTGGCATCATCAAACAGAACAAAGGCTTTAGACGATTCTATCTCAGGGGTTTGAATAAAGTCAGTATTGAATTTGGCTTACTTGCTTTGGCACATAACCTGAAAAAATGGGCAGCATAAGCGAATTTTTAACAAAATAGACGGAATTAAGGATAAAAAAATAAAGTTTTGAAAAAAGTGATAAAGAAATTTCTGAAAATTTTATACATGGTCAAAAAAAATCCGTTTTTGGCTTTGATAGCCTATTTGGATATTAAGAGAGGCTATCCCAGTTTTGAGACAGCCTCTTTTGTATAAGAATCCCTGAGAACCATTTAGTCTGTTTTCATGACTTTCAGGTTATTGTTCGATTTACTTCCGACTAATCGGATATAATATACTCCCTGTGGCAAATTACCGATACCAATTTCGATTTCATTGGCAGTAGCATCATTTATCTTGTGCGTCAACTGGAGGGCGCCCTTCGTGTCGTAAACCCTTATTTCAACAACCTCATCGAAATCGGTGGTTGAACCGATATAAATATCTGAATTGGTCGGATTGGGATATACGCTAAATTCCTGACCAGGAGCTTCAAACTCCAGTTCACCTGCCTTTGCAGTATATTTATACCTCACCTTAGTATTGGTAGTTCCGGTGGCACAACTATACTTTGTTACAACCAATTTAACAACTCCCGTAAAAGTTGCAGTCCAGATGATCTTGGCATCATCGCCGCAATAATCGTCAGAGTAAGCAATAAAGGCATCAGTCGTTTTATTCCTTAAGGTTAATTCGGAATCGTAGGTAGCGCTTGCCCCATCAGTTGAACAAAGGGAGAAATTGTAGCTTCTGCCGCTAACAACGTTAAAAGCGCAATATTCTCCTGCCCACACTGAATTTTGCGTTTTCCAGGCAGTTGTTGGCGTAAGGGTAGTGCTCGGATATTGAGTTGTACTGTTACAACCGCCCGAAGAAACCGTTACGGTAATAGCGATATATCCTGTATTATTTGTTTCATTGCTTTCTGCAACGGCAGCGTCGGCATCAGCAAAGAACAGAATATAGTATGTTCCGGCAGCGGTAGATGAAGGTATGGTGACCAGTTCGCTGACGGCAGCAGTTGCACTGGCAGCCAGTACAGCAACCGCATCGGTAGCAAGGTAAGTATCACTGGTTTCATATGTCGCATTAGCCGAAAGATAATACTTAAGGTTGGAAGCGCCGGCAGAGGCAGTCCCCTGGTTGCGAACCGTGCAAGAAGCTGTGGTGGTTGAACCGGCAACTATTGACGTGGGGCTTGCGGCAGGACTTTGTACGATCAGGTCAGGCTGGCTGGTGCCTGATGTAACAGTTATTGCAAAATATCCAAGGTTATTTGTCTCACTGCTTTCGGTGACAGCGGCATCGGCATCTGCAAAGAACAAAATGTACCAGGTGCCGGCTAAAGTTCCGGATGGAACCGTCACCACTTCATTGGCTGCTGCAGAACCACTGGCTGCAAGAGAAACGATAGCGTCAACAGCAAGGTAAGTATCTCCCGTTTCATAAGTTGAATTGGACGACAGGTAATACTTCAGGTTGGAAGCGACCGCTGAACCCGTTCCCTGGTTATAAACCATACAGGAAGCAGTTGTTGTGGAACCGGCTAAAACGGATGTCGGGCTTGCAGCCGGACTTTGGATGATCAGGTCAGGCATAGGTGTAGGTGCTGAAATCTGGAACGAAGCAATCCTTGTTTTTTTAGTGGTCGTACTTCCCATGTATTGATTCGTATACCAGAAAGTCTTATCATCCGACGGATCAACACTGATAGCAGAATAATCACCCCAGCGGTTGTAAGATGTTTGGGAATATGCACCTGATTGAATGCTTTGTTCAGCTACATCAAGCGTTCCGGCACCGGCGGCATAGGCGGTAGCTGATTGTCCGGCATACCGGATACTCGGATAAACCGATGTACTCGATACAGAATAACCGAGTCCTATTTCATTATACCCGTTCAATCTTATGCTTCCCATCCATCTCGAATGTGCATCGGGTGCAAATGTACCCTGCTGACGAACCGACCATGTTGTTCCTGTCTTCCGTAGTTCATACCAGCGGATACCGGCATGATCGGTGTTATCAACATCAACTGTGTGGCAGCAAACAATTGTTTGATAAGTTCCGAAATTACGATACTGAGGAGCGTTCATGATAACCTGTGGAATGGCATCGAGTTCACGAGTAGTTCCGGGCTGTTTTATATTATCCCAGTTTGCACCGAAATTACTGTCGAAAGCGGAGACAGCTAATTGCTGTACCCTGTTGAATGTGGAAGATGCAGGTGTTGTCCAGTTCACAGCCAATTCATAAATCCACAATTGATCCGAACCTCCGGCAATAGCGTCATCGTTAATGGTGATAAACAATCCCGGAGATCCTGCCGGAGCAAAAGCGCCGTCGTTATCAACTGCCGGTACACACATAAATCCATCAATGGTTGTGGGTCGCCATGCATTGTTGAATCCAACCATCTGAGCCGTTCCGCCAACAAGCATTTGTGAACGCTGGAATACATAAATATCATTTCCAACTGAATTATTTGTTCCCATGTAATATCCATCCTGCCAGATGCCGAATTTTTCATAATCGGGCATATCTGCTACGTCGAATGAATATTTATGCCAGCTTCCTGTCGGATTGTTGGTCTGAGATACAGCTACCAGCATATAGTCATTCGATCCGCAAATTGAAAACTCAGCAACAAGCCAGCGATCAGCTTGTTCATCGTACAAAACGATAGGATCGCCATCATTGCAGGTGGCTCCGGTTACGGTTCCGAAAAGCAGGTTCAGGTTGGTTGGTCCTGCGACCAGTGAACCCGTTTTACTGTAAATGGCATAAACGGTGTTGATCGTTTGCATGTAATGACTCGGTCCGGCTGCACCATTATCATCGGGAGGATAATAGGGTGATGTCTGACCGTCAAAATTTACAATTGGAGCTTTCATCATCTCATAATTACCCATCATTTTTTGCCAAACTTCATCCGGTCCTTGCGGGAGAGCGGTCGAAGCATAAGGATAAAGCCTCTCCCTGAGTTCTTCATTCCTTTCTTTATCCGCATCCAGCGCCAGTTGCGCAAATTCATCAAGACTGATGGTCGGTAGTTCACTCAGGGGAGGTGTTAACCCCAGGTATTTTCCGGTTCCGATCACTGACGGACTCAGCGGTCCATCCTGTGCATTCAGAATTAATTGCGTAATCCCAAAAACACACACTAACAACATTGGTAACATTTTTCTCATAGCATCATTTTTTAAGATTAATAAATTTTTTTTGTCAATTGATAATCCAAAACTATATATCTTTTAAACTCAAAATACAAATCAGATAAAAGAAATATGAGCAGGCAATAATCTTTTCATTTTTATAACATATTTACGGTTATTATTGACAATGCAACTTTTTTCCGATCAATCTTTGCCTAAAATTATTTTTCTTTTATTTGCAGTTGATTTATCAGGCTAAAAATGGTTTTCAGCAGTATCGTTTTTCTGTTATATTTTCTACCACTATTTTTATTGGTTTACTATTTCGCCGATAAAAAATATAAAAATCTTGTCATTCTTGTATTTAGTATTTTCTTTTATAGCTGGGGCGCTCCCAGGTTTATCTTTGTAATACTTGGTACAACATTTCTCGATTTTCATCTGGTAAAATGGATGTCGCAATCCAGGAAAGTAATTCACAGGAGGCTGATGCTGGCTTTGTCTGTATCTGTGAATCTTGGACTCCTTTTCTATTTTAAATATTCCAACTTCTTTATCGAGAATGTAAATACACTGTTGTCGGGTTTTGGAATCTCAGGCGTTCATTGGACAAAACTCGTTCTGCCGATAGGAATTTCATTTTATACTTTCGAAACGATAACGTATGTTGTTGATGTTTACCGAAAGGTTCACAAACCGCTGGATAACTTCTGGGATTACCAGGTTTATATTATTCTGTTTCCTAAACTCATAGCAGGTCCAATCATCCGATATCATGAACTTGCCGACCAAATTACTGACAGAAGCCAAAATGAAACCATAGATAACAAACTTACCGGTCTTTACCGCTTTCTGATCGGACTGTCAAAAAAGGTTCTCATCGCCAATCAAATGGGATATGAAGCCGACACCATCTTTATGATGAATTATGCCACGCTCGATACCTGTACGGCATGGGTCGGTATACTGGCTTATACCTTTCAGATTTATTTCGACTTTTCAGGATATTCCGACATGGCAATCGGCTTGGGGAAAATGATCGGATTTAAGTTCCCCGAAAACTTTGACAATCCCTATATTTCGCAGAGCATTACCGAGTTCTGGCGCAGATGGCACATTACCCTGGGTAGCTGGATGAGGAATTATTTATATATTCCGCTTGGAGGTAACAGGGTTGGAAGCAAATCAAGGCTTTATTTCAATCTTTGGTTTGTATTTTTAGCTTCAGGATTGTGGCATGGAGCCTCATGGAGTTTTATCATCTGGGGGGCTTATCATGGTTTTTTCCTTGTAATGGAAAAAGTGGTATTATTGAAATTTTACAACAGAATTGGAAAATTCTTCAGCACTGCTTTAACATTTTTTATTGTCGTTATAGGGTGGGTATTTTTCAGGATTGAAGAATTGCCTGATGCTCTGATTTACCTTGAACGACTCTTTATTTTCAGCTTTAAACCGATCCATTTTACCGCAGAATTCTATACTTATTTTATTTTGGCGATCGTCTTTGCATTCTTCGCTTACGGTAAAACGGGATTAAAAATTCAAAACAAAATCTATTTTGATCCATTTTCTTTCAGGCGCCATTTAATCATTGCGTCTTTATGCACAGCAGGTTTGATGCTATCTATTGCCTCCATTACTGCATCCGGTTTTAATCCTTTTATTTACTTCAGATTTTAAGTTATGAAAGGATTAATCAATACAAAACGGCATTTTTTATTTCTCCTGCTCCTCGCGCTTTTTACGATTCCTTTTTTCCAAAGCCGTTATAACTTCATTACTATTGAACCGCTGCATGGTGACATAAAAATTGCAGATGATACGGCTATGACTTTTGAAACCTGGTTTTCGGGCGAATACCAGGAAAGGATGGAAAGCCACCTGAATGACTCTTTTGGGTTTCGTAATTTTTTTGTCAGGCTAAACAACCAGGTTGGGTTCGGTCTGTTTCGCAAAACGAGCGCAGCACAGGTAATTTCCGGTAAACATAATATCCTCTATGAGGAAAGTTATATTAAGGCATATACCGGTGCAGATTTCATTGGAGAGGATAGTATAGCCCGACAAATGCAAAAAATCAAGTTCCTGACAGACACACTGAGGCGACTGAATAAATCTCTAATTCTGTTATTCGCTCCCGGAAAAGGATTCTATTATCCTGAATACATTCCTGACCGGTACTTTCCTCGTCATGGACAAACCAACGTAGAGCGCAGAATTGAATGGGCAAGGGAGCTTAATTTAAATTATATTGATTTCAATAGTTATTTCGTTGCCAATAAAAATTCATCAGAATATCCGCTTTATCCAAAGAATGGTATCCATTGGAGCTATTATGGCGCTTGCTTAGTCACTGACTCCCTGATCAGATACATTGAGTCATTGAGAATAATAGATATGCCAAACTTGTATTGGGATACAGTCAAAATGGAAAAAGCAAAAAATGGAGATAGTGATATCCTTGATGGAGTGAATCTGCTTTTTGGATATAAGCCGGAAACCTTAGCCTATCCTGTAATCCAATACGAATCAGATTCTGGTAAAACCAAGCCATCCGCAATAGTTATTTCTGACAGCTTCTTTTTTACGATGGAAGCCTGCGAAATATCCAAAGCATTTTCCAAAATCCACTTTTGGTATTATAACCGTCAAATTTTTCCTGAAAGTTATTACAACCCCTTATACACAAATGATGTAGACTTAAAGAGCGAAATTGATAAACATGACATCATCATTTTAATGGGATCGAATCCTACTATGAGTGATCTGGGTTGGGGTTTTATTGAATATACTTACGACGCATTTCATAGGCTTGAATATAAGTCTAACCATACTACTGAATTCCTCAATAAAATAAATGAAATTCGTAATTACATCCTGAATGATAAGGATTGGCTTGAAAAAATGAAAGAAAAAGCCCAACGAAAAAACATAACCGTTGATTCAATGATCACCCTTGATGCTATCTGGATACTTCAAAACAAATAAACATAAGATATTGGTTTTGAAGGTGCTTTATTCGATATAAAATCTCCAAGCGCAAAAATACTCTTCCGGATGTTTATCGGGCGGGCAGCTAATGCACTCTGTTTTAATCCTTGAATCTATCGTTTCGGCAAAGGTGGTGTATTCCACCAATCCGCCCGATTTGCAGGGATAGTCATCCATTCCTTTGCGTTTCCGGGCATTTTGAACCCGGCATTCATTCATTCTGAAAATAAAACTTTTTTCTGTTTCTTCCGCAAATGATTGAACGTTGATGAAGGCATACAACCTGAATTGAAGGGCTTTTTTCAGTCCCCCCAAACCGGGATGCTCATCCAATCCCAAAAGTTTTTTAATGGAGCGGGCTTCAAAGGGTGAAAATTGTGCCCAGCACGAATCGTTGCATCGCTTGGCATCATTCATTCCATGTTCCAGTTCAACGGACTGAAACCAGACCCCGTCGTTGGCAAGCCAGTTAACAGCCATGCTTTCCCTTAATTTATCAAGTAAATCATCAGGCAGGTCAAGCATTGGCTCAGGAATTCCATCCTTTAAACCAAAGCCCAATGTTTTAGAAATTCGCGAAAGCTGGATGGATAAACTTTTCTCCCAGGCTGTGTTAAGTGCATGATAAGCTTTTTCGGTGCCAAGCTGATGCTGAACTTCGGCAAACCACATGGCATAGTGCATCATCATGCGGTGAAAAAAGTCAAAAATCAGTTTTATATTCTCTTCCTTCGAGAGGGTGGGTGTGTTTGATTTTATTGGTTCCATCATTTTACTTTGTGTATTCAATAAGTCTGTTGTCAAACCTATTTTTGCAGTATTAAGAATCTTTTAAAGGGTATATGGGAAATAAAGGTATAAGGGGAATAAGAGGTACCATAACAGCAATTTGTTTGGGAAAGAAATAGTTTAAATTTAAAACCAATACCCCATATTTCCTCTATTCCCTTTATACCCTCTTTATAATTTGTGGAAAAATTCATTCTTTTAATTTTATACTGATTGGTTACTGCTTTTTTATTCCCGTGTAAATTGTTGCAATTCCAAAACTCAATTGCTTATAGTATGTCAGGCTAAATCCTGTATCTTCCAGGATTTTTACAAACCGTTTCCCTGCCGGAAATTCAGCCACCGAGTCGGGTAAATAGGTATAAGCCGAAGCGTTACCCGATATTCTCCTGCCAAGAAAAGGTAAAATGTACCTGAAATAAAAACTGTACAATTGCTTGATCCCAAATATAGTTGGCTTTGAAAACTCCAATATTACCACAACGCCATTTTTATTCAACACCCTGAACATTTCGCTCAATCCTTTTTCGAGGTTTTCGAAATTCCTGACGCCAAAGGCAACCATCACCGCATCGAAACTACCATCACCGAATCGAAGATTTTCGGAGTCACCGGTTTCGAAGGAGATCAGTTCATCAAGATTTTTTTCAGCTACTTTTTTTCTCCCGATGGCTATCATTTTTTCGGCAATGTCAATTCCGGTAATTTTCTCAGGTTTCAGGGCAGCGGCAGCTATCGCCAGATCGCCCGTTCCGGTAGCGACATCCAGTATGGTTTTGGGTTGATGAGCGCCGGCCAGTTGAATCGCTTTTTTCCTCCAGCGATGATCAATCCCTGCCGAAAGAAAATGGTTCAGAAAATCGTAACGGCTGGCAATGCTGTTGAACATTGCTTCTACCTCATGTTTTTTGCCTTCTTTTTGTGTCATCTTCTATCTGCCTAATAATACCTTTAAATAAAGGGTTGGGTCTTTTAATCTTTTCCTCACTTCCAGGTCCGACATCGCCAGGCTCAATTTTTCCTGTAAGGTTTTGCTTTTTACGCCCTTGTTCACCATCATATTAAATAGCCAGGGATATTGAATGAACCGGGGAATTTTGCTGCTGATGGACAATTCCCTGCCAATACGGTTCATTAAACTTAAATCGTAGTTACCCATAAATCCGGAAGAGAAATCGTTGCTTTTGAGGCAGCGCTCCGCCTGTTCGGCTGCATACATTCCGCTGATAGCGGCATGTCCCACGCCTTCGCCGGTCACAGGGTCAATCAGGCTGGCGGCATCGCCGGCAAGCATAAAGTGATCGCCCGAAATTTTTCGCTTTCCGTCCCAAAGCGGTAGCGAATAAGCCTGCACCTTTGAGACCATTTCGGCATGGATAAACCGCTCCTTTAAATAGGGAACTGTTTCGATCAACTCGAACATTTTATCTTTCAGATTCAGTTTTCTCAGGCTTATCCTTTTTTGATCGAGACCTATGCCCACATTGGCTTCTCCGTTGGGCAACGGAAATATCCAGAAATATCCGGGTAGCAGCTCTTTAAAAAAATGCAGTTCTACATAATTTTTATCATGAAAGCCGGTAACCCCCTTGTAGTAAGCTTTGATCCCGGTCATGGTATTTTTTTTATTTCTGATCATGCCGCCAGGATCTTTGGCAAACCTGGAGTTGGCTCCATTGGAAAATATAACAATGCGCGACCCTATCTTTTCTCCAGCGGCAGTGGTAAGTTCGATTCCGTTTTTATTCTTTGAATAATTGATGATTTCAGTATTCTGGATGAAATTGATTTCTTTCCTTTTTCTTACTTCATCAATCATGAAATTATCAAAATCTATCCGCCTTCCGGTAAAACCGGGAGGAATGCCGCTTCCCATTGATTCATCATTGAAGAAGGGAAGATCGAGTTGTTTGTAATTGGGCGCCACGATGCGGATACCATGCGAGTGCATGATATAAGGCTGTACTGACAGCCGCTGCAGCATAGCCGGATCAAGCTCATGCAATATAGTGAGTACCCAGCCGCTGATGCCGTCGCCACAAATTTTATCGCGCGGGAAAACAGCTTTGTCAACAAGGGTGCAAGGGATGCCCTTTTTAGCCAGGAAAAGCGCTGCAAAAGCCCCTGCCGGACCGGCTCCAACTATACAAACATCTGCATTACTCATTCGCATTTTTTGAGTGTCCAAAGGTAAAAGATAATTTCTAAAAACGGTGAAGGAGGTGCGTTGATATGAACAGATAATTTTCTATCTTAGTGAGGAGTGTTTAGTGGACAGACTCTTTTTTTTAAAAACCCCGGGCTGGGTTTCGACAATGATGGACTTTGTTTGGATAATGCCGTTCAATGGTTATTTGCTAATTGCCGCTCTTTCAAAAGCATTTATCTTAGCTTCAATGCTTCTGGTCGGCGTTTCAATAGAGTAGTTCTTCGTTTCGATGAAGCGTTTCTACCTTTCAATGAAGTGTTTTTTCATTTCAATGAAGCAATTCTTTGTATCAATGAAGTATTGCGGCATTTCGATGAAGCTGCGGAGAGTACAACGGATCATTGAAAGAGCGGCAAAGGTCGTCGAAACAGCGACAAATGTTTTTGAAACAGCGGACTGGATCGTTGAAGGGGCGGGAAAGCGTTTGAAAATGGTCGGAAAGATTAAACAAACGCTGGATTCACAAACGATCAAGCACAATTAGAACTCCAAAGACTTTTTCCGTCAATTTCTAATTAACACAACACCATGTATACCTCACGAAACTTAAAAATCTATTTCAAAATGACAAAAGGAAATCTGAGAAATTTGCTGTCATAACCTTGTAGCCTGTTTCAGGACTTAATAAATACATTTTGGCAAGGTTTCTCTGATAAAATTTGGAAGTCTCATTTTCTTTTTATCTTTGTACTCTCTTGTGGACAAATTTGATTGATTGCAACCACGGAAAAAAATGCTAAAACAATATTCTTTTCCTCTCTCAATCAAATCCCGCAGTAGTTTTATTGATTTTTAATTTTATAAATTCTAATTCAAATGGGATATTTATTCACCTCCGAATCAGTTTCTGAAGGGCATCCGGATAAAGTTGCCGACCAGATTTCAGATGCATTATTAGATGAATTCATGCGCTGGGACCCCGAGTCCAAAGTAGCATGTGAAACTTTTGTAACCACCGGCCTCGTTGTCTGCGGTGGCGAAGTACGAACCACCGGTTGGGTGGATGTGCAGGAAACCGCCCGCAACGTTATCAGCAACATTGGATACACCAAAGCTGAATACCGTTTCGATTCAGCATCATGCGGCGTTATTTCAACCATTCATGAGCAGTCGTCCGACATTAACCAGGGAGTTGTCCGTGCCAAAAAGGAAGACCAGGGCGCCGGCGACCAGGGAATGATGTTTGGTTATGCCACCCGCGAAATGGACAACCTCATGCCGATTTCCTCCGAACTTGCGCATATTCTTTTACAGGAACTCGCAGACATCAGGCGTGAAAACAAACAAATGAAATACGTCCGCCCCGACAGTAAGTCGCAGGTAACCATCGAATACGACGACAACGGACAACCTGTTCGCATTGATACCATCGTTGTCAGTACCCAGCATGATGAGTTTGTTCAGCCCAAAAATACAACCGCAAAAGCCCAGGAAGCTGCTGATAAAGCTATGCACGATAAAATCTTTACCGATGTTCAAAAAATCCTTATCCCTCGCGTAAAGAAAATATTGCCAGCACGTTTACAGAAACTTTTCAAAGGCGATTATAAACTGTTTGTCAATCCAACCGGAAAGTTTGTTATTGGCGGTCCTCATGGCGATACCGGATTAACCGGAAGAAAGATCATCGTGGATACTTACGGTGGACATGGCGCACATGGCGGCGGCGCTTTTTCAGGCAAAGACCCTTCCAAAGTGGATCGTTCCGCTGCTTATGCTGCAAGGCATATTGCCAAAAATATGGTGGCTGCCGGTGTTTGCGACCAGGTGTTGATCCAGGTGGCTTATGCCATCGGCGTTGCCCAGCCGGTAGGTTTATTTGTTAATACTTATGGAACAGCAAAAGTGAAAAACAATAAAGGACTCAATTATACAGATGGAGAGATAGAAAAGAAGATCAGTAAAATATTCGATATGCGTCCTTATGCCATCATTGAAAGATTCGGACTCAAGAATCCTGTTTTCCTGCCTACTGCTTCTTATGGTCATTTTGGTAGGGATTTTTATTCAAAAGAAGTCGAGGTTTATTATCCCGTTAAAGGTTCAAAACCAAAAAATACGAACGCCAATGGGAAACCTGTTTACTTGAAAAAAGTAGATTTCTTTGCCTGGGAAAAGCTGGATTTTGTAAATAAAATTAAGACTGAATTTAAAATCAAATAATAAAAAAGCCCCGTGATGGGGCTTTTACATATATTAATGACGGATGATCAGCTTACGGGTGCTAATAACCTTACTGTTGATCAACAACGAGTAAAAATAAATCCCTTCATTGTAGGTTGAGGTATTGACCTTAAGTGTCCCTGTTTT
This sequence comes from uncultured Bacteroidales bacterium, assembly GCA_963840975.1. Classification (GTDB taxonomy): domain Bacteria; phylum Bacteroidota; class Bacteroidia; order Bacteroidales; family JAADJA01; genus JAADJA01. The sequence goes on from CAWJBC010000016.1 coordinate 21,167, forward strand.
GCCTGAGACATCCATCTTCTCTACCGGAGTTCCCAGGAGATTGTAAATTACAATACTTGCATTTTTGGTATTCGGAAATGAATAATCAATTGCAACCAAATTGTTGCCTGGATTGGGATAAGCATCCGGCATCGAATATTTGGCTTGCTGTTTACCCGTGCCTCCAATATTGGTTGCATCATAATTAACATAAACAGTGGCCTGATTAGCGGAATTATGTAAATCGTAAAAAGTGTATTTTACTTTCGTCACACCCACCAGTCCGTTCGGGTCATGATCACCGATGAATTCAAAGGACGTTGCCTGCGGAAGGATGGTGACGGCTGATAAGGATGTGTCAATATTTGGCGAATAGCAAGTGCCCCAGCAAAAACTATTGATCATTCCTTCGATATTTTCAACAATGGTTCTTATGCACTTCACCTCGCTTGTTACTGACGAAATGTTTTTGACATCCAGTGTATCCAGCACCATGAACCCCGAATCAGGATGAGCGCTGATGTTTATCTCTGCATTCTGCAGCAGGGGCTGTCCCTCATAATACAATTCAAAGCTCTGTGGATAAGCTATAGAGATTGAAACTGCTGCGATTAAAATGAGTATCAGTTTTTTCATATCCGTAATTTTTTAAATCGAAATTCATTTCAAAAGACACAACAATTATGCAACAGTTGCTAAAAGTCAGACATGGTTAACATTTTTTATAATTTAACCGACATCGGAAATTAAAAAGCTACTGTGATTGCTACTACACAATGAAAAAGAACGAACAAAAATTTAGAACTCAATGCGAAACAAATAGAGGAAGAATTTGTTAATATTTAGTTAATGCCATATTTTTATTCAAAAAGGTTGTACATTTGCGAATAAAAGTGTTCGATTTTTAAATAAAATTAAATACATAAGACTTATGAAAACATTAAAACTATTAGGATTTTTAATGCTGTTAGCCTCAGTGGCTTTTTCACAGCAGGTACCCAGGGATAAAGTAGTCGTAGAAATTGGCACCGGTACGTGGTGATATTACTGTCCGGGCGCTGCAATGGGAGCAGCTGACCTGATCGCGAACGGCAAGCAAGTTGCCATAATTGAATATCACTCTGGCGATACTTATGAAAACTCTTATTCTCTTTCCCGGCTTAGTTATTACGGGTTAAACGGAACCCCGACTGCATGGTTTGACGGAGGAAATGCTGTGGTTGGCGGCAATCATACAACCAGTATGTATCCAACATACCTTCAGAAGTATAATCAGCGTATTGCTGTTCAGTCATCATTTACTATTGATATGGTGGGTTCAAAAATAGGTACAAATGATTATCAGGTGACTGTGGGCATTGAGAAATTGGATGCAGCTACCTATACTAATCTGGTGTTACATTTTGCTGTTATAGAATCGGATATTTTGCAAAACTGGCAGGGAATGACTATTCTTCATAATGTTGAACGACTGATGGCTCCAAACCAGTCAGGAACAAGCCTTGACTTTTCTGCGGTTAATCAGAAGAATGTTAACCTGCTGTTCACACTTAACCCTTCGTGGGTGAAGGCTAATTGTGAATTAGTGACTTTCATTCAAAACACAGCTACCAAAGAAGTTTACCAGGGTACAATCAGGAGTTTATCGGAATTTGATATTACGAATAATCTTGATGCCGGCATTGTAAGTGTTATTGCCCCTGTTACTGTTTGCCTTGACCATTTTATTCCAAAGGTTATTGTTGGAAACTTCGGGATGAATGATTTAACGAGCCTTGAAATTAATTATCAGGTTAATGATGAAGCTTCAACTACCTTTAACTGGTCGGGAAGTATTCCTTTTTCCGAATATGCAACTATCGAATTACCTGAAGTGGTTTTTACTGCGCTGGAATCTAATTCTTTTTCAGTAGAATGTACAAATCCAAACGGACAGCCGGATCAATATCCGACAAATGACATGAGTGTCTCGGTTATGGTTGATGCAATGAATGTAACTTCTCCCGTTAGCCTGGCATTAAAATTAGATGGCACACCAGGTGAAACAACCTGGGAATTGTTAAATTCTCAGAACGAAATATTGTATTCAGGCGGACCTTATACTGTTCCCAATCAGTTTGTTATTGTAAATTTTGAATTGAATACTGCCGATTGTTATACTTTCATTATCTATGATACGGAAGGTGACGGACTCACCGGCAATGGAACTTATAAGTTGGCATACAACGGTTCAACTATATTTGCTCAGGGAAAAAGTTTTGGATTTGAAGAACAGGTTCAGTTTGGCGTTGGTCTTACAGCTATTGATGAATTAGTGGCAAGCCGTGAATTCACAGTTACACCTAACCCGGTAAAGGACAATGCAACTGTTTCTTTTGAACTCACTGAAAACAATTCAGTGCAATTAAAGGTTTTCAATTCAATCGGAAAATTGGTTTATGAAACACCTGAAAAGAAATATCCCGCAGGAAACCACTCCATCAACTTTGAAAGTAAAAATCTGAATGCCGGAATTTATTATTTCCAATTGGCAGCAGATGATCAACTAATGACCAGTAAAGTTATCATAACCAGATAGATTGGTCAAACTGAAATTAAAAACGGCGGAATTGTTTCCGCCGTTTTTATTTTATATGAAGTATCATCAATATCCAGGCTTATTGAAATGTCTTTTGCATGATGGACTATAACATAAATCTGCCCGATATTAACCAAAGAAGGAAATTCAAAACCGCCCTTCATGCCGGACTATTTTGAATTTCACTTTGGTATAATTTATCAATCATATCATCATCAGCCAGGTTTGGGATTGTAACTTTAAGATTAGGCTCCAGTTCCATAGCGCGCCTGATTGCGAACAATGCTCCATCGTTTCTTGCCCATCCCCTTCGGGCGATACCATTGTTTACATCCCAATGTAGCATCATTTTCATCCTTCTTTCGGCGTCATCGGAGCCATCGAGTACCATTCCGAATCCACCGTTGATTACTTCTCCCCATCCTACACCTCCTCCATTATGGATCGAAACCCATGTGGCTCCTCTGAATGAATCACCAATCACATTGTGTATTGCCATATCGGCAGTAAACTGTGAGCCATCATAAATATTGGAAGTCTCGCGGTAGGGCGAATCGGTTCCTGAAACATCGTGATGATCTCTGCCCAGAATAACCGGTTTGGTAATTTTTCCTGTTTTAATAGCATGGTTAAAAGCTGCGGCAATCTGTGTCCTTCCTTCGCAATCTGCATACAGGATCCTTGCCTGAGAACCAACCACCAGTTTGTTTTGTTTCGCTTCCCTTATCCATCGGATGTTATCTTTCATTTGCTGCTGGATTTCAGGTGGAGCAACTGATGCCAATTTTTCAAGGACTTCCATCGCTATGTTATCGGTCGTATCCAGATCTTCCGGCAAAGAAGAAGAGCAAACCCACCTGAATGGCCCGAACCCATAATCGAAACACATGGGTCCCATAATATCCTGGACATAGCTTGGGTATATAAAACTTCCGTCTTTCTTTAAAATATCTGCTCCTGCACGCCCTGCTTCCAGAAGGAAAGCATTACCATAGTCAAAAAAGTACATTCCTTTTTGCGCCAGCTTATTGATGGCTGAAACTTGCCGATGCAATGATGTCCTGACATTTTGCTTAAACAGATCGGGATCCTTTGCCATCATACTGTTTGAGTCTTCAAATGAAAGTCCGACCGGATAATAACCTCCCGCCCAGGGATTGTGAAGGGAAGTTTGATCTGAACCTAAATCCACCCGTATGCCTCTTTCTGCAAGCCGTTCCCACAAGGTTACTATATTTCCAAGATAAGCAATGGAGCGGGGCTTTTTTATTTTTTTATTTTCGAGCGCAAGTTCTATCGCTTTGTCCACGTCATCCGTTATTTCATCCACCCAGCCCTGATCAAATCTTTTGTGCGCCGCTTTTGGGTTTATTTCTGCCGTAATGCTCACCACGCCTGCAATATTTGCCGCCTTGGGCTGTGCTCCGCTCATGCCACCCAAACCGGAAGTAACGTACAATAAACAATTGTCACTTTGTTGTTGCTCAGAAACTTTCCGTGCAGCATTCATCAGCGTGATAGTTGTTCCGTGTACAATACCCTGCGGACCAATGTACATGAAGGAACCGGCAGTCATTTGTCCGTACTGCGAAACACCCAATGCATTGAACTTTTCCCAATGGTCAGGCGACGAATAATTTGGAATGACCATACCATTGGTTACCACAACCCTTGGCGCATCTTTATGTGATGGGAATAATCCCATCGGGTGACCTGAATAAATGACCAGCGTTTGTTCTTCTGTCATACCGGCAAGGTATTTCATGGTAAGCCGGTACTGAGCCCAGTTTTGAAAAACAGCGCCGTTTCCTCCATAAGTGATCAATTCATGGGGATGTTGAGCGACTGCATTATCGAGATTGTTGGAGAGCATCAGCATGATAGCTGCCGCTTGCTTTGAAAGATGCGGGAATTCGTCAATCGCCCTTGCTTTAATTTCATAATCCGGTCTGAACCGGTACATATAAATTCTGCCACATTCCTCAAGCTCCTTCTTAAATTCAGGAGCCAGAATTTTATGGTGCTTTTTATCAAAATAACGGAGGGCATTTTTGATAGCCAGCTTTTTCTCTTCTTGGTTCAAAATATCTTTTCTTCGCGGAGCATGGCTGATGTTGTCATCATAAGGATGTGCAGCAGGCAATTGTTCCGGGATACCTTCGAGGATTGATTTTTGAAATTCAGACGTTGTCATTTTCTTGTAATTTGAATATTCAGCAAAATTATAGATAATATCGGTGGTGAAAAATTGAAATCTTATTCCTTTTACTCAAAATTCCATCCTGTCACCGTTACCTGATTTAATATAACCTTAAACTGATTTCCTAATGACAGCTGGTTTGATTTACATTACTTTCGTTTCGTTTTAAGGCTAACGACCAACCATATTGAACCATGGTAAAGGGTGTCTGAGATTTTCACAGATAGTTCAAATCTCACAACTGTATGCGAGGTTCTGCTTTTAAAATAAACAACCCATGAGAATCGGGTCAAGATCCCGGCGATATTTTTTAAGTTCCGGGATCTTTTATTTTAGCTTGTATAATTCATAAACTCACTTGTAAAACCGGTAAGTCGCAAAGAATAAGTTATTTAGTAGCAACTATCACAAATATTCAATATTAACTTATAATATGTTTTTCTTTTTTTAATTTGTTTAAATTCAAACCTAAAGGCCTTTGCGTGATGAATTATTCAGGTTAGATGTTATGCAGATAAAAATGTGCATAAAAACCAGAAATATAGAATGTTGAAATATTTGGACAGAGAGAAGTGAAAATCAAAAAAGATTAATAAAATTATAGAAGGAATTTACTTTGTGGAAAAAAGATCAGGAGGCAAACGTTTGCGATAAAAATTATCCTGAAGAATTGAACGGGGTTAAATTTTTTCTTTCGAATTTTTCAAAATCTGATATAAGAATTCTCTAGCCCTGAATAACTGGGCTTTCACCGTTCCCAGCGGAAGGTTGAGTTCAGCAGCGATTTCCTCATACGAAAATTCACTGAAATACCTGAGTTCGATCAGGGTACGGTAATGGGGCTTCAGTTTTTCCACTACCTCGCGCATCAGTTTTATTTTTTGTTTTTTTACTAACTCTTGCTCTGGGTCAAGGTCTTCGGCGGGGATGCGGTTGGCTAATTCAGTGCCCATTTCATCATCAATGCACTGATCAATGGAAAAAGTATATTTTTTCTTTTTTCGGATAAAATCAATGCAATTGTTCGATGCAATTTTGAAAAGCCATGTACTGAAGGCATAATCCGGGGTGTATTGATGCAATTTTTTGAAAGCTTTTCCAAATGCTTCGATGGTTAGGTCTTCTGCATCGTGAGGATTATTGGTCATTTTCAGCAACATGAAATAGAGGGAATCACGATAATTTTTCATCAATTCGGCATACGCTCTCTGATCGCCCAGATCAATGGCACGCTGAACCAGTTTAAAATCCCTGACTGCTTTATCTGTAAGATGCGTAGTTACTTCCATTTACTTTGCTTGATAACCAGGTTTGCCAACATTATCAGTGGAAAAAGTCCCAATAAAAACAATTCAAACAGCGGCGAAAATAGTAATAATTTTTTTTCGTTTAACCGCTGCATCGAATTTTTGAAAATTATAAGATTGCTTATAAGTCTCAGGGCAAATAACCCCAGGACAAAATAGATATAGATGTTCAGTAGGAGCAATGCCGTGAAAAGCAGATACATAATTGCCAGACTTGCTGAGTACAAACCCAACATAAATTTGTGCTTAGGTTTGTAATGCTTTCCCGTCGAAAGGTGCCTGCGTTTTTGATGCCACCAATCACTGAAAATATTTTTGGCAGGGGAAACTGTAAAACTATCGGGGTTTATTTCGATGGCGGTATTGAATTTTGAGGCAGCCTTATTGATAAAAAGGTCATCATCGCCCGAAGAAATGGTGTAATGCGAAATGAAACCTTTATTTCGGATAAACAGAGATTTGGAATATGCCAGGTTCCGTCCGACACCCATGTACGGCATTCCTGAAAGGGTATATGAGAAATACTGCAATGCAGTCATGATGGTATCGTACCGTATGATCATGTTCAAAAGGTTATCCTTCTTTTCGTAAGGACCATAGCCTAAAACAATTTCTGTTTTATCATTAAAATTTCCAGCCATTTCCCTTATCCAGTTTTGACTGGATGGTAAGCAGTCGGCATCAGTTAGCAGTAATCGGTCGTTTCTGGCTGATTTGATTCCCAGAGATAAAGGGAATTTTTTTCCTTTAAAGAAATTCAAATCCTGGGTAATATTAACAATCTTCAGGTGTTTGTATTCCCTTTCCAAATCCTGCAGCAGGAAAATGGTTTCATCATCCGAAGCATCATTCACCACCACCACCTCAAAATCAGGGTAATCCTGATTCAGGATCACCGGGAGGTTATCCTTAAGGTTGTGGTATTCATTTTTAGCACAAATTACAACCGACACCGGCGCAAAGGCAGCGATTGGGTTTTTTTTCCGGTAAAATGCAAACCTTGCAAAAATCGCCCAGACATAGAATAATTGTATGGCAATAACCGCACAAAATGCATAAAACAAATAAGGAAATACTATTTGAAAATAAGTTTCCAAAACTTCAAATTTGATCTTAATCAGGCTACAAATTTATTTAAACAAAAATAGCGGCGGTCAGATAGTTCAAAAACTTATTAAGAGAATTTGAACAAGCTATTTTAAGGCATAACGTTTGGAAAATGGGCTTTTTGAAAACGGAAATACGCTTATATTTGCCACTTTTATGAAACGGCAGGAAGCAGAAAAGTTATGAAGTTTAGCCTAAAGGGAAAGGATACAAAAACGAATGCGAGGGCAGGTGAAATGGTGACGGATCACGGAACCATACAAACTCCTGTTTTCATGCCTGTAGGTACAGCCGGAGCCGTTAAAGCTGTGCATATTCCTGAGTTGAAGTCGGATGTCAAGGCACAGATCATACTTGGGAATACCTACCATCTTTATCTGCGACCGGGTCTTGATGTTATCCGTGAAGCTGGAGGCTTGCACGGATTCAACGGTTGGGATTTGCCCATACTCACCGATAGCGGCGGCTATCAGGTCTATTCACTTGCGCATAGGCGAAAACTAATTGAAGAGGGTGTAATCTTTAATTCACATATTGATGGCTCGCAGCACACCTTTACCCCCGAACGGGTAATTGATATTCAGCGAATAGTAGGAGCCGATATCATCATGGCATTTGATGAGTGTACGCCTTTCCCCTGTGATTTTGAATATGCTCAAAAATCGTTGCAGTTAACCCATCAGTGGTTGAAAAAATGTAGGGATCATTTTGATCGGACCCAACCTCTTTATGGTCATGCCCAATCATTATTTCCCATTGTTCAGGGAAGTGTTTATACCGATTTGCGCCGGACGTCGGCTGAGACCATCGCCTCTTTTCAGGCGGATGGTAATGCAATCGGAGGTTTATCGGTAGGAGAACCGGCTGAGGTGATGTATGAAATGACCGCGCTTGTCTGCGGGCTGCTCCCTGATGACAAACCCCGCTACCTCATGGGAGTGGGCACGCCGGTTAATATTCTCGAATGTATTGCACTGGGTGTTGATATGTTCGATTGCGTGATCCCTACACGGAATGCCAGGCATGGTTTGCTTTATACCAGCGAAGGCATCATTAACATCAAGAATGAAAAATGGAAGTTTGATTTTTCGGTTTTGGACGAAAACGGGACATCATTTGTTGACAAGCAATATTCAAAAGCCTACCTGCGGCATTTGATTCAGTCGCAGGAAATGTTAGGCGGAATGATAGCCACTTTGCACAACCTTGCTTTTTACCTCTGGCTGGTTACCGAAGCCCGGAATAAAATATTGGATGGATCATTCGGATTGTGGAAAGATAAGATGGTAAAACAATTAGCACAAAGATTGTAATATTTTTGCGGGTAAATAAGTAGCTTCGAATAAGCAATGAATTAATAATGAAAATTTCTACACATAAAGTATTAATGAAAGAGGGTATAAGGGGAATAGGGGAAATATCGGGTATATGTTTTAAATATAAAATAGAAACTTCCCACACAGATTGCTTTTATAGTACCTCTTATTCCCCTTATACCTTATATTTCCCAAATACCCTTTATAAGATTTTTAATCCCTCTAACATGAGTTAATCACCAAACTGAATAGATACAAAAGCCATTTTGAAAAAGATAGACATCTATATCATCAAGAAGTTCTTAGGAACATTTTTCTTCGCTATCTCCTTGCTTATCATCATTGTTGTGATATTTGATATTTCGGAGAAGATTGATGATTTTATTGAAAAACGACCTCCACTGACAGAAATAATCTTTTCCTATTACCTCAATTTCATACCCTACTTTGTAAATCTATTCAGCTATTTATTCACTTTTATTGCGGTTATCTTTTTTACTTCCAAAATGGCTTCGGGCAGTGAAATAATCGCCATTTTAAACAGTGGAATTAGTTTTTGGAGAATGCTTGTTCCCTACCTGATCGCTTCTGTCTTTTTAGGACTCATGTCGTTTTATCTTGCCAATTTTCTGATTCCCCACACCAATAAGAAAATGATGGCATTTGAAAAATTATATTTAAAGAATCCTTATCAATACCGCGAAAGGAACATTCACATGCAAATCCAGCCGGGTACATTTATCTATATGGAAAGCTATAACAGCCAAACCAATATGGGCTATAAGTTTTCGCTTGAAGATTTCAAAAATAACAGGCTGGTTTATAAGTTAAATGCCGACCAGATTATTTGGGACAGCATTAAAGGCGAATGGAAAATGAAAAACTATTTTATCCGTGAAATAGCCGATAACAACGAAACCCTGACCAAAGGCACAGAAAAGGATACCCTCATCAATATAAATCCACGTGATTTCACCGTCATAGTTGATGATATTAAAACCATGAATTATTCGGAATTAAGAGCCTTTATCGAAAAAGAGCAACTCAAAGGGACAACTGCCATCAAAGAATACCTCGTGGAGAAACACAAGAGAATAGCCTTTCCGTTTACAACCATTGTTTTGACTTTAATAGGCGTCTCTATTTCGAGCAGAAAAGTGAGGGGAGGAATTGGCGTCCATCTTGGATACGGCATCGCCATTACTTTTTCTTACATCATGTTCATGCAGGTCACAACCGTTTTCGCTACGCATGGAAATCTCTCACCCTGGCTTGCCGTCTGGATACCAAACTTTATTTTTATCGTGGTGGGTATTTTTCTAGTGAGGATTGCACCAAAATAATAAGGGGTTAAAAATAGGTGGTTTTTATTAAGCTATTTCAAATAACCACCCCAAACGAAACAATCAGGAAACCCCTTTGCCAATTCAATTCTTTCGCTGAATATTCCATAAACGGCAGCGCCGCTTCCGGTAAGCGAGGTATAAATAGCGCCGCTTTCATAAAGTTTATCCCGTATGGTTTTGATGCCGGGATACCGCTTGATTATTTCCATCTCAAAATCATTGATAACAGTGTGCTTCCAATTTATCATCGGGGCAGCGATAAGGTCTTTCAGAGGAATTTCTTTCAGCTTTGGCTGAATCCAGGAATAGGCTTCGGGAGTGCTGATGTGAAGGTCGGGTTTTACAATAACTAAATAGTATTTTTCTAAGTCCGGGCAGATATTTTCAAACACATCCCCTTTTCCAGCAGCCAAGGCAGGTTTGTTTTTGATGAAAAAAGCACAGTCACTCCCCAAAGTTCTCGCATAATCCTCCATTTGGCTTTCTGAAAGATTAAGCCCAAACAACTGATTGATCATCCTGATGGTAAAAGCCGCATCCGACGAGCCTCCGCCCAACCCTGCCCCCGAAGGGATAACTTTATGCAGGTGGATTTCAACCTCCGGAAGATTGAAATCCTTTTTCAAAAGGTAAAAGGCTTTGCAAACAAGGTTGTCCAAAGGGTTTCCTTCGAGGTGAATACCCGTCCGGGTGAAGGATAAAACTTTACGGGGTGAGACAATGATTTCCAGAACATCATTAATGTTTACCGGAACCATAACCGTTTCAATGTTATGAAATCCGTCCTTGCGCTTTTCTGTAATCGAAAGGCCAATATTAATTTTACCGTTTGGAAAGCTGATCATTATTCCTGTTTAAAAACAAAGCTAAAATAATAGTAATTTTGAAAACCTGTTCCATTACTTAATATTTGGATATTCATGGCGCTAATTAATTCGGTATTATCATGGTTAATGAAAAAACGGTTTCATCAAATCGAGCTTTTCATGAAATACCCCCACGAAGTCCAGGAGGAGTGGTTCAAGAAGTTAATTGCCAATGGCAAAGACACAGAGTGGGGGAGGTTATACGATTACAAATCTATCAAAAGCTTTACCGAATACAAAAACCGGGTTCCGGTTAATGATTATGAAGCCCTGAAACCATACATAAACAGGTTAAGAAATGGTGAACAAAACATTCTCTGGAATTCCGAAATTAAGTTGTTTGCCAAATCGTCGGGTACCACTTCAGATAAAAGCAAGTACATACCCGTTAGCCAGGAAGCATTGGAGGAGTGCCATTACAAAGGGGGAAAGGATATGCTGTCAATTTATTGCAACAACTACCCCGAAACCCTGCTATTTGACGGAAAAGGATTATCCATGGGAGGAAGTCACCGAATCACTGAGATCAACAATGAAATTTATTACGATGGCGATCTTTCAGCCCTGATCGTGCAGAACCTTCCAGGGTGGGCTGAGTTCATCCGCGTTCCGAAACGTTCGGTGGCTCTGATGGACGAATGGGAAAGTAAAATTGAAAAAGTGGCTCTTTCAACCATCAATCATGACGTGACCAATATTCTTGGAGTTCCGTCATGGACCTTGTTGCTGATCAGGCGCATACTCGAAATTACCGGTCGGAAAAACCTGCTCGAAGTGTGGCCCAATCTTGAAGTATTTTTTCATGGAGGCGTCAATTTTGAACCTTACCGGGGACAATTCAACGAAATTATCCATGCCCACAAAATGCATTACATGGAAACCTATAATGCTTCTGAAGGATTTTTTGGTTTGCAGGATCGTTCTTCATCAAACGAACTACTTCTGATGCTGGATTACGGTATCTTCTATGAATTTCTTCCAATGGACCAACTGGAACAGGAACATCCTCTAACCCTGACTTTGGATGAGGTAAAGAAAGATGTAAATTATGCACTTGTGATTTCAACCAATGGAGGTTTATGGCGTTATATTATCGGTGATACTATCAAGTTCACCTCGCTCAATCCGTTCAGGATAAGAATTACCGGGCGTACAGTCAACTTTATGAATGCTGTCGGAGAGGAAGTCATCATTGACAATGCACTCAAAGCGCTGGAAATAGCATGTAATAAATGTCAGGCGGTAATCAGCGATTTTACAGCAGCGCCGGTTTATTTCTCATCCGGCAACAATGCCGCTCATGAATGGTTGATTGAGTTTGAAAAGTCGCCCGAAAATATTGAGTATTTCACTGAAACGCTTGACAACGCCCTTAAATCGTTAAACTCCGACTATGAGGCTAAACGGTATCACAACCTGGTGCTGCGCGCGCCCATTGTAATAGAGTTGCCACAAAAAACTTTTTATCAGTGGCTGAAAAATAAAAACAAACTGGGCGGTCAGCATAAAGTCCCCAAATTAGCCAACGACAGGCACTATGTTGATGAAATTCTTGAAATGGTTAATTAAAAAATTTAAAACCCCTTCAGCCGCACGACTAAAAAATAGTATTTTTATCCGAAAATAAAATTTACAAATATGCACATAGCCATAGCAGGAAACATTGGATCGGGCAAAACAACATTAACCCGTTTGTTGTCGAAGCATTTTGGGTGGGAGCCCCATTTTGAGGACGTTGACACCAATCCATACCTGCACAGTTTTTACGAAGATATGCAGCGTTGGTCGTTTAACCTCCAGGTTTACTTTCTGAACAGCCGGTTCAGGCAGGTTGTTAAAATCAGGGAAGGAGGGAAGACCGTTATTCAGGACAGAACAATTTATGAGGATGCTTATATTTTTGCTCCCAACCTGCATTACATGAACCTGATGACCACCCGCGATTTCGAAAACTATATTTCTCTGTTTGAATTGATGGGATCCTTCATTCAGGCTCCTGATCTGCTGATATATTTAAGGGCATCGGTTCCAACACTTGTAAAGCAAATTCAAAAGCGGGGCAGGGACTATGAGGAAGCCATCAGGCTGGATTATTTGAAAAAACTGAACGAAAGATACGAAGGCTGGATAGAAAACTACCGCCTTGGCAAGTTATTGATCTTTGAAGTTGACGATATCAACATCGAAGAAAATCCTGCCGACCTCGCCATGATCATTGAAAAAGTAAATGCCCAGTTGCACGGATTGTTTTAATCCGGAGATCATGATTTAAGTTCCAGCGATTATAACAACGACGACATGAGAAAATTTTCATCGTTTTATTGGTCAGTTTTAATTGTCGCGCCGCTTTTTGTTGCCTCATGCAAAAACAGAACCACCACCGAAACGGATGCGCATGGAAATTCAGTAATAAAGGAATGGTACAACAATAAACAGTTGAAATCTGTTAAAACTATCCTGAATCAAGAGTTGAACGATTATGTTTTGATTTCATACGATCATGACGGCGGGCTGCTCGATTCAGCCCGATACATTAATGACACCCTTGAAGGTATGCGCAGGTTTTATGAAGAAAAAACCACTTTACTGCATTTTGAAAATTACCACCACGGAATATTGGAAGGTATCCATAAAGCAGTTTACAGTAACGGAGTTACCGGATTTGAAGGTTACCGTAAAAACAATATGATGGTGGGTGAATGGAAATTCCATTTTGCAAATGGACATCCCATAACTTATGAGTATTACGACTCGTCGGGTGTGATGAGATATTTCAGAAAGTACGACGATGCTGGAAATGTTTTAAAAGTGGATGGAATGGGTATGATACAGGTGAAAGCAAATATTTCAGCGTTGGACAGCACGCAGACAATTTCCGGTTTTGTTGAGGCTGCCATTCCGCCGGAGAGTACAACAATTTTTACCATCGAAAATATAAAGGATGGAAAAGTTCAGGAAATCTACCTGGAAATGGTGCTCCATAAACCGAAAACAGAATGGGAAATCAAATTTACAGAGCCCGGTCAGAAAAACCTGAAATACACCATCACCATAACAGACAACAAAACCGGTAAAAAAGAAGAAAGTGTTTCAGAGCAAACCATAATGGTAAATCCTGTCAATTTGTGATACACCCATGAATAGAAAAAAACTTGATAGATACAGGTTTAATAATAATGTTTTCTCTGCGCCTCTGCGTCTCTGCGTGAAACTTTAAACACATTTAAAAAGATTCTTTTCGCTTCTGCGTGAAATATTAAACAAATGAAAATACTTGGAGTAATACCAGCCCGGTTCGCAAGTACCAGGTTCCCGGGCAAACCGCTCGTTATGATCAACGATAAACCCATGATCCATCATGTTTATGAGCGGGCGATGCAGGCAAAATCTTTAAGTGAAGTATATGTAGCTACTGATGACGATAGAATAGAAAGTACCGTTTTGGGTTTCGGGGGAAAGGTTATTATGACCTCAGAAAATAACAGGAGCGGAACAGATCGCTGTATGGAAACCCTCGAAATTTTAAACAAACAGGGGAAAAATTACGATGTAGTCATTAATATTCAGGGCGATGAGCCTTACATTCATCCGGAACAAATTGATCTTGCTGCCTCCTGTTTCAAAAATGCTGATGTCAGTATTGCCACTCTTGCTATCAAACTCACATCGGAAGAGGAGTTATTCAATCCCAATATCATTCGGGTGGTCTTCGATATTCATAAAAAAGCGCTTTACTTCAGCCGCAACCCAATCCCTTTATCCGTAACTTTGAAAAAAATGACTGGCTGGCAAACCATCAATATTATAAACACATCGGAATTTATGCCTATCGGTCGCAAACCTTACAGCAAATAACCCGCCTCGAAACTTCCGCATTGGAACAGGCTGAATCGCTGGAACAGTTGAGATGGCTGGAAAACGGATTTAATATTCATATCGAAATTACCGAATTCGAAAGCATTGCAATAGATACTCCTGCAGATTTGTTAAAAATTTTGAACAAACCGCAACAGAAGTTTTAGATTTTGTTAATTTAGCCATCCTATTTGGAATAAAAATGAAGGTCGCCTATTATATCAGTGAATTATTGTTTACGAACGATTGCGTGGTCGTTCCCGGCTTTGGCGGCTTTGTTTCCAATTATGCACCTGCCAAAATACATCCGGTAAATCATACCTTTTATCCACCTTCGAAAAGTGTTCTTTTTAACTCAAAACTTCTGAGCGATGATGGTTTGCTCCTGCATACAATATCCATAAGTGAAGGCATTGCGTATCATCAGGCAAAGCAAATGGTGGAAGATTTTACGGATAATTGTTTGCACCGGTTAAATGAAGGAAAAAGTGTAAAACTGGAAAGAATCGGCAAGATCAGGAAAGATGATGACGGTCATTTTCTGTTTGATCCTGATACGACTGTAAATTACCTTGAGGAATCCTTCGGGCTTCCTTCATTTATGTCGCCACCTGTCGAACGCACTTCCATGCACAAGCGAATGGAAAAAAGGTTTATTGATCGCCGCCCCCGACCTGAAACCGTGGTTAAAAGCAAAAAAATGCACTGGGCATCAGTGGCTTTGATTCCGGTATTATTGCTCATCGGATGGATCATATTCAATCCAACACTTGACTATAAAGGATCTCAACGTTCTGGGGTGATGTCTGTTTCCGAACCTGAAATAAATAATGTTGGATCCGGTAATTTTGAAACCAATCTGAATCCTGACCCAATAGAACCGACCGAAAGCCTGAATAATTCCAACCCATCTGTTATTCCTGACAAGCACAATGATATTGTGTCACAAAAAACTCCGGTAAATGAAGTGAAGAATCAAACCGGGTTAAAGTATTATGTCATAGGTGGCGCATTTCAAAACAGGGATAATGCTGACAGAATGCTTGATTTGATGCGAAAAGATGGTTACCCTGCTGAAGAAGCCGGGCAAAATCCAGCCGGATTATACATGGTCAGCTACTTTTCTTCTGTAGATAAATCCGAAGCCCTGGTCAACCTTTCAGAAATACGGCTTGAAAAGAATCCATCAGCCTGGCTGTTGAAGAAATAACTTATCTTTCTTTTTCCTATTCATTTCGTATTTGCATTGAAACAAGTGAATCAGAGTATTCAGTTGCAAAAATTTTAACCCTTGATAACTTTAGGCATCCCAATACTGGCCCAATACTGGCGCAAGTCTTGTGCGTAAGCCTTCGGCGCTGCTGACTTGTGCCTTGCTTATTCAAGCAATTCAATATCAATTAAACCCTCTTCATGATAATAATTTGCAATACTGCTCCAGGGATAATCTTCTGCTTTATTTACAAATCCTTGTTCTACAGGATTATTATGGATATAATCCAGCTTTTGATCCATCATTTTATTGTCAATTAATTCAACCGGATGATTATCCTGCTGCCAAAATTGGTAAATGGTATTGTTAGAATTCTTTTTCCCTTCCTCCTCAAAAGCCTTTAACAGCCATCCTTTACGGCTTTCACTATTATTTTCTTTAATGGCTTTAATAATTATTGAAGCCGTATATTTCTTTAAATCCCTCATGATGTTTTCAAGCAAATAGCCCTCCGAAGCAGAAATAATCATATGTACGTGATTTGTCATGATCACCCAGGCATGGATTTTCAATCCTTTTTCTCTCTGACAATACCTGAAACTTTCGAGCAATAATTCCCTGTAAAGGTTCCTGGTAAATATATCAATCCATCTGACTACGGAATAGGTTACAAAATAAATACCTTCTGGATTATGAAATTTGTATTTAGAACTCATAAGCCAAAAGTAAAGATTTTTTGATTAACCTGGCACAAGTCTGCCACCTCTAAATAACCCACCACACAAGACTTGCGCCAGTTAGGGGAAGTTGCGTGGCTGTGTTTTTTTATTTCGGCAAACCAACAGTCTTTAAAATTTTATTTGCAATTTCAAGCTTATCCTTAAAAAGAATCTTGTCCCTGAACTTATCAAGACTTTTGTCAATTTTAACAATCGGTGTCTTTTTCTTATTTAATTCCTGTATTGTCATATCATTTTGATTTTCGTTTCGCTAAAAAAGCATCGTATTCAATATCTTTTTTGAATCGTTCCCAGTTATCGTTTATCAATCCATAAACATCAAAATCTTTTCTGATCTCAATTATATTGTTAGTAATACCCATTCTGTAAAGTCTTGTTCTAGCCTTTGTCAGTCCGGTAGCAAATACCCATGAATCAGGGTTTTTGTCTGTAAAAACATACACGGTTGCAGCAACTGTAGCCAATACCTTTTGACTGTCATCATTGTTTGTTATAACTGTATCATCTATTTCTCCCGTTTCTTTGTTTTTATCACCAAATCCTAAATTATAAAACCCTTTAAGGTTGGTTTCAGTAAATTGTACAAGCTTTACTATCTTTCCTTTAGGTCCTTCGCTGATAAATTCAAAGACCATTAGTGTTTGTTCGGCTTTTAACTGGTATCTTTCAAGATTCATACACCATTAACTTTAAAAGCAAAGATAATAAATTGTCGAATAAAATTATTGTCCCTGATGAAAGTATTGTACTTTTTCGGATTTATTGCAAAGCTTGTACAATGAATAATCTGAGAGCATTAATCCTGGATATTATTACTTTTATGTATTCTAAAATTGAAGATTTATTTTTGCATCAGATTTTATTGATATCATTTTAAATGGGTAAGAACAAACTAAAGCACTTTGCCGAGAACGAAACATTTCCAATGTTTCTTCAGCCGGCAATTGATGAAGTAAAAAATGGATATTATTTAAAGAATCAGTGGTCCTCAGTGTTCTTTAAAAATGATCATCCAATCGTACTGGAACTTGGCTGTGGCAAAGGTGAATATACCGTTGGGCTTGCCCGTAATTTCCCTGAAAAAAATTTTATAGGAATTGACCGGAAAGGTGCCAGGATGTGGCGTGGTGCCAGGACTTGTTTTGACGAAGGGTTATCCAATACAGGATTTTTAAGAACAAAGATTGAATTTCTTCTGCATTGTTTTGGCAGGCACGAAATAAGCGAAATATGGATCACCTTTCCTGATCCCCGGTTAAAAAATAAGAAAAGTATGCAACGCCTGACCTCACCTGTTTTTCTTGAAGTATATAAGGAAATTCTCACTCCCGGTGGAAAAATCCATCTGAAGACAGATAATCTTGAATTGTATAAATTTACACTGGAAACGATTAAGGAATTTGGCCACCAGCTCATTTATGAAACGAATGATCTTTATGCATCAGGAATACAAAATGAATCGACACAAATCCAAACCCATTACGAAAAGATGCACCTTGCTGACGGGTTGAAAATAAAATATGTTGTATTTTGTTTGAATGCAAAAACAATACAATAATGCTTATGGACAGGGATGAATCTTTTTTTCAAAAAGTGTACGAGGTTGTAAAGCTAATCCCTTACGGAAAGGTAACATCCTACGGAGCAATTGGCGAATATCTTGGAACAAAAGGATCAGCAAGAATGGTAGGCTGGGCAATGAATGCTTCTCATTCAGCACCGTTTTCAATTCCTGCACACCGTGTGGTTAACCGCAATGGCTTGCTCACCGGCAAACATCACTTCGGCAGTCCTGACCTGATGCAGCAACTTCTGGAGAACGAGGGGCATGTAATACTAAATGATAAAATTGTGGGATTTAATAATGTGTTCTGGGATCCCGCTAAGGAACTTTAAAAACTTTATACAACTCATTAAAATATCATTGTAATAAGAAAAAGCTTATTGATAATTTTTACCACAACTTGTCCCGCCGGAGGCGGAGGATAGGCACATTAGAAACATAGAATATCACATAGATGAATATGGAAATACCGGAGGAATATTTTAAGAAACAAAAATTATCAATGAATTTCATGTTGCATTTTCAAGAATAAAACTATGTGAGACCTATGTAACTATGATACTATGTGGTAAAAACAATTTAGAAATCTTTGCTGAGTAGATACAAAAATTTTAATTGCAACTGTTCGATGGGATGTTACCTTTTGCCCTTGCATATCCCGCGACCACCCAGCAAACCCCAGCCTCCGCTTCCGATCAAAAAACCGAAAGCATACCAGGCGCCATTGTTGTTCTGCGCATATACCGAAACATCGTCACGGAACAGCATTCCGATCAGATCAATGGGTGCGATTATTCCGTGCCATAATCCACTCCAAAAACCGTAAGTAGTCCCCTGTAAACAATCAGTTACAACTTCTTTATTGGCGCAGCCCGAAAATAAAAGTCCGGCAAGCACTGCAAGTCCTGCTAAGACGGCAAAATTTTTAATACTCTTTTTCATTTTTTTAAATATTGATTTTCAAAAATAGAAAATCTATCGTTCAATTGCCCTTCTTTTAAAAAGAAACAAAGAGGGGAATGATTAATAATGTCTTTTGGAATTGGATTTATTTTCCATCTCACGAAACCCGGCAGGGATGGCATTATATGTGTGAAAACGTTGAATCTGTGGGTGAAGTCATAAACTCACTGACGGAAACTTAATTGGTTCAGAGGAGTTTAGTATTTTTGATCGCCGATTTGTGAATGAACTGATCTCCGTTATCGGCGGTTGACAAAAACATAAATATTTGTTGGGAGATAAGTCGTGAATTTAAAAACTAAGTCCGATGATGGCTGTTTAATGAATCAAATCATAAACTTTGTAAAGAAAATAATATTGAAAGGCATACCGTGCAATCAATAAAAGTGAGCAGACTAATATGGCTTTTGCTATTGACATTAGTGGCTTTCCAGCTAACTGTCAATGGTCAAATCACTAAGGTAATGGGAATAGTTACCGATGCTGATACAGGTGAGCCTGTTCCTTTTGCAAATGTTTATTTTTATGGCACTACCATTGGCGTCACCTCTGATTTTAATGGTCATTTTTCCATTGAAACCAAAATGGCATCCGACTCTCTCATGGCATCTTATATAGGCTACTTGAAACAGTCGAAAAGAATCTACAGGGATCGTTTTCAAGAGGTAAATTTTGCATTAAAAAGTATGAATTTCGACTTGCCCGAAGTGGTTATTCTGGCAGGAGAAAATCCCGCTGAAATATTATTACGGAGAATCATTGAAAACAAGGACAAGAACAGCCGAAAGGAATTTGAGGCATACCAGTATGAAGCCTACAATAAAATTCAGATAGATGCCAATAATTTGAGTGAGGAGTTCCAAAACCGGAGAGTTTTACGTCCTTTCAGTTTCATATTCGATTATATGGACACCTCCATCGTGAATGGCAAGACCTACCTTCCCATTTTCATTTCTGAAAGTCTGTCGGATTTTTATTTCCGCAAAAATCCGAAATCCGAAAAAGAGGTTATCAGGGCGGCTAAAGTTTCGGGTATTGAAAATGAAAGTATGCTTCAATTTTTGGGCGATATGTTTCAGCGCTATAACGTGTATGACAACTATATTGATATATTTCAAAAGAATTTTGTCAGCCCGATTGCCAATTTTGGGTTGAATACATACAGGTATTATCTTGTTGACAGCACTTTTATTGGTGATAAATGGTGTTATAAAATTATGTTCAAGCCCCGCCGAAAGCAGGAACTGACTTTTACGGGGCACTTTTGGGTGAACGATACAACCTTTGCAATTAAATCATTCGATATGCGCGTTGCAGCAGATGCAAATATCAATTTTGTGGATGATTTGGTACTTAGCCAGGAGTTTGATCTGGTGGAAGGAAAATATTGGATGGTAGTCAGAGATCAGGGGATAGGTGATTTTAATATTATTGATGACTCCAAAAAGACCCTTGGATTTTTTGGCACAAAGACAACCACCTACAGAGATTTTGTCTTTGATACTCCACGGGATAATAAGTTTTATTCTCAACCCACCAACGTCATTGTTGATGAAAATGCTTACAATAATGAAGAAGCCTTTTGGGATCAAAACCGACATGAACCGCTGACCAAAGACGAATTGACCATTTACCACATGGTTGATACCTTAAAAAATCTTCCTGCATTTAAAACCTGGGTTGACATATTTGAAACCGTAATTACAGGTTATTACAGAATGGAAAAATTTGAAATTGGTCCGTATGCCTCCTTAATCAGTTTTAACCCAATTGAAGGTACCAGGTTCAGGATTGGTGGCAGAACTACTGTCAAATTTAACAAAAATTTCAGGCTCGAAGGGCACATTGCTTATGGAACATTAGACACCAAAGTAAAATGGGGGCTGGGGTTTTTGTATCTTCTTGATAAAAATCCCCGCCGGGCGATTGGTGTGAATTACAAACACGATATTGAGCAGCTTGGCAGCAGTCCCAACGCTTTTCGCGAAGATTTTTTATTTGCGGCACTTTTCCGTAGAAACCCCGCAAACAAGCTGTCAATGACCAATGAATATACCTTGTACTATGAACATGAGTGGTTCAATGGATTTTCAAATCAGATCAATCTCATCCATAAGGAGGTAATCCCCGTAGGTGATACCAAAATTGAGCTTTATGATGAAAATGGCGATGTTGTTGTGGAGGATGACGTCACTATTTCTGAAATCAGGCTTGATACGCGACTGGCGTTTAATGAAAAATTCATCATCGGAGATTTTGAAAGGACCAGTATCGGAACCCGGTATCCCATCGTGGGTATTCAATATGGTTATGGCATTCCCGGTATGTTGGGTGGTGAATACGAATACCACCGGCTAAAAGTAAGTGTAAGGCAATGGTTTAATGTTTTTAACCTGGGCTGGTCGAGGTACATTGTTGAGGTTGGTAAAATCTGGGGAAAATTGCCCTTTCCATTCCTTGAACTTCCTCCGGGTAATGAAACCTTTTTCTTCGACGAAAGTGCTTTTAACCTGATGAACTATGGCGAATTTGTCAGCGATGAATTTCTCAGTGTTTACTACACTCACCATTTTGACGGACTCTTACTCAACCACATACCACTTTTTCGCAAGTTAAAATGGCGGGAAGTTGGTTATGTTAGAGGTGTTATTGGCACACTCAGCGAAAAGAACAAAGACTTCAATAAACTACCTGATAATACTTATACACTTGAAATTCCTTATTATGAAGCCGGGGTTGGTATCGAAAACATTTTCAAGGTTATACGTATTGATGGGGTTTGGCGGCTTTCTAATCTCGATCATAATAATATTAGCAATTTCGGACTATTTATCTCTCTCTATTTTACATTCTGATAATTGTTATCTTTGGCAGTCTTATTTTAGAATATGATCCTTCGCACTGATAATCTGGTAAAGAAATACAAGCACCGTACCGTTGTAAACAAAGTGACGGTGGAAGTAAAAAATGGTGAGATTGTTGGTTTGCTTGGTCCCAACGGTGCCGGGAAAACTACTACCTTTTACATGATAGTGGGTTTGATTAAACCTTTGGCAGGAAAAATTTTCTTAGAGGATTTGGAAATTACTGACGAACCTATGTATAAACGTGCCCAGAAAGGCATCGGTTATCTGCCACAGGAAGCCTCAGTATTCAGAAAATTAAGCGTTGAAGACAACATCCTGTCGGTGCTTCAGTTTACAAAATTATCGAAGTCTGAACAGAAAGATCGCCTCGAAGGATTGATTGAGGAATTTGGTTTATCTCATGTCAGAAAAAGCATGGGCATTCAGCTTTCAGGTGGTGAAAGGCGAAGAACCGAAATTGCACGCGCATTGGCTGTTGATCCGAAATTCATTTTATTGGATGAGCCATTTGCCGGGGTTGACCCCATTGCCGTCGAAGATATCCAGAATATTGTTGCCAAGCTGAAAAACAGAAACATTGGAGTTCTCATCACGGATCATAATGTTCACGAAACCCTTTCCATTACCGATCGTGCATATCTTTTGTTTGAAGGCGCCATACTGAAATCCGGCACTGCCGTCGAATTAGCCGAAGATGAAGATGTGAGAAGGGTTTATCTGGGTAAAAATTTTGAACTTAGAAGGTAATCGTTTAAAGTAAACCAACAAGTATTTTTACTAATATTAATACGATAATACCCGTTCACCATTTTTATAAATCACGATAAAGGAATCCGAAATCCCCTTTTCTTTTAAGTTGGCCAAAAGTACTTTTGCCTCTCTTAGGGAAGTGCACTTACCGACTGTATATTTGCGCCAGTTATGATAGGTTTCCTCATTTACCTCTTCTGCAATGTTGTGCATACTCCTTAATGTTTCAGGACTAACACTCTTGTGCATCAGCGCCAGGATCTGGACCCGGTAGCAATAGCCCCCTTCTTTGTAAACTGTTTTGATAGGATAGGTTTCAGGTGCAATTTCTTTCAATTCGCTTAACTCATTTAATCTTCTGCCTTGGTAAAAAGCAACAATAAAAGCGTCGCTTACGCCATGTTCTTTAATGAGGATATTCCGGTATTCCCTGGCTTGCTCATAAGTGCCGAATGAACCAACGGAATAATGACACCAATTACTTATACAATCCTCTTTAAATTCAACATTCAAATTGAATTTTTTAGCTAAGGTTTCAATTGGAATTTTCGCCCTGTAACCAGCCCTAACCTGAACCCTGTATTCAACATCATTGGGATCATACGCATTATCCGTTTTTTTAATTTCCTTTTCAACCTGTGGATTGTAACTATTGGGTTTTTTACTTTCACTTTCCTTTTCAACCTTTACAATCCCAGATTCACTTTTTTCAAACTCTTTTTTCTTGTCTGTATTCGCCTTGCTATTGGTCTGTTCCGAATTATTGCCGACATTTTCAAGAATCAAAGTACCTGAAGCGGGTTTCGAAACATTACTTTCGTTTTCAACTTTTGCAATTCCAGATTCACTTTTTTCAACATCTTTTTTCTTGTCTGTATTCGCCGTGCTATTGGTCTGTTCCGAATTATTGCTGACATTTTCAAGAATCAAAGCACTTGTAGCGGGTTTCGAAACATTACTTTCCTTTTCAACTTTTGCAATTCCAGATTCACTTTTTTCAACATCTTTTTTCTTGTCTGTATTCGCCGTGCTATTGGTCTGTTCCGAATTATTGCTGACATTTTCAAGAACCAAAGCACCTGTAGCGGGTTTCGAAACATTACTTTCCTTTTCCACATATCCAATAGAAGCGATCGGTTTTTCTTCTGCAATTCCTTCTTTGGCGGGTTCAATATCAAGACTGGTCCTGAATTTATATTCCTTTCCCGTTCGTTCTAAATATAAATTACTTACAATTTCGAATGAACCTGTAATATTGATTGGCTTGACTTTATAGCTTACTGCAAAAACGGAATCATCTGGTAATTCGTCCCAGCTAAGAGTTAGCATACTGTTAATAAATTTCGTTTTTGCACCGGCAATTACTTCATCCTGAACAAACAAACCATCAGGAAGTATTTGGACGAGTCTGCCAGGTCCTTTAATTTTACCTTTATAAACCACGTTCTTTATTATAAATGTGGCATTCGATTTAATGTCGAGGGGTAAATACGTCAACAGGTTGACTGTTTCCTTTGCATAAGGATCAACAATAGTATCAGTAGTGGCTCCGGCATCTGATTTTTTAGATTTCTTACTATTTTTATGAGAAGTTTGCGCTTGTGAACCCGATAGTGATATAAAGATAAAGGCGGCGAGGGTAATTGAAAAGAATAAAAAACGCTGATGGCAAGTCATAGTTTTCAGTATTAATGGTTCTACACAAATGTAAATTTTAAACTTTCTGATTTTTTAGGTTCTTTAGAAATCTATTAACAACAAAATGTTTATAATAGAAAATTTAATGAATTTATAGTCAGCAACTTAAAGCCGTTGTTGAAAGTGGTTACGAATAGAATAACCATTATGACTAATGCTATTTAAGGTTCATTATCATTCCGGATAGAATTGTTTCACATTGATATTTCAGAGGACGCAATATACTTATTGAATGAATGGTAACAGTAAATTTTATTTGCGAGGGATAAAGTTGGATCAGTTTATATATTTCAACTGCAGAGAAATGTTTTCGCTTTCAGGGAATGCGTTAAATCGGTGGACATTCCTTTGAAGGGTTATTGCTTTCGTTCGTTTCATAAAACAGGAGAATGACTTATAATACCGAAGTGATTTATTTAATAGTCCAAGCTTTTTGAAATGGCTTTTGCATGATGGACTATAACATAAATCTGCCCGGTATTAACCAAAGTAGGAAATTCAAAACCGCCCTTCATGCCAGACTATTTTGAATTTCACTTTGGTATAAGTTTATTATTTAAAGATGGACTTACCCGAAATAAACATGGGAAAGGTTATAGACTAAGTTTTCTATGAAATCTATTGTTAGCTGACTTGACAAGACTTTTCAGTAACCCATTTGAGTTTGAATTGTAAAGAAAAATGGAAGAATAATCTTTTGTATTAATTGGGCGAGCTTACGCGTTCGCCATTTTTATAAATAACGATGAAGGCATCTTTCAATCCTTTCTCCTTTATTTTATTCAAGAGCAGTTTTGTTTCTGCGATGGTAGTACACTTTCCAACAGTATATTTGTTCCAGTTATTGTATGTTTCCTCATTAACCTCTTCCTCAATGTTGTGCATACTTCTTAATGTTTCAGGATCAACACTTTTATCCATCATGGCAAGGATCTGGACCCGGTAACAGACCCCACCTTCTTTGTATACCGTTCTAATAGGTTGAGCCTCAGAAGTAATTTCTTGCAGGTCACTTAACTCATCCAGTCTTTTTCCTCTGAAAAATACAACAATAAAGGCATCTCTGATCCCATTTTCCTTCATAAGGCGGAGTTTATATTCTTTAGCTTGATCATAAGTTTCGAAAGAGCCAACAGAATAGTGACACCAGTTCCCCAGGCAGTCCTCCTTAATTTCAACAGTAAGGTTATACTTGGCAGCTAATTTTTCGATTGGAATTTGTGCTTTAAATCCAGCGCGGACCTGCACTCTGTATTCAATATCCTTAACCTGGGAAGATGTATCTCTCGTGATAACACTAACTAACGGTTTTTCAATTACGACATCTTCTGCCTGCTCAATAAACATTGTGGTTCTGAACTTATACTCCTTACCTGTTCGTTGCAGGTACAAATTGCTGACCATTGGTAATGAACCGTAAATATTATCAGGCTTTACCCGATAGCTCAACTCAAAAACAGAATCGGCTGGAAGTTCATCCCAATTTAAATAAAGGGTATAATTAATAAATTGTATTTTCCCTCCGGCTATCACGGTATCAAGCACGTTGAGCCCGATAGGAAGTATTTGGACAAGTCTTCCGGGTCCGTCAATTTTTCCTTTGTGAATAATGCATTTCAACACAAATTCGTCAGTTGACTTTATGTTTGCAGGTAATTCATATACAAGATCAACGGTTTGATTGGCATACGGATCAATAACAATTTCGGGCGGAGCTTCAATTGCTTCTTTTGGCTTTTTAGCCAGGAAATTATAAGATATTCCCAGCGAGGTGTAGTAATATGCATCATTTTGCGGACCTGCAACCCTTGCATCTAATTTGTCTGAATTCGTAAATCGAATTAATGATTCAAGATTTAAATACCAACGGTCAGCCAGTTTAAAGTCAAGCCCAGCACCAATTGGAAATGCGAATCCTGTTTCCCTTTTATCCTTTTTCCCCTCATTTTCTGTGGAAAAGCCATAGCTATTGAGTAGCTCATTTGTTGAAATATTTCGCAATTCACTTCTGAAGAAATCAGCTGCAAAACCAAAGGTAGCGTACAAACTCACAGTTCTTTCTTTGTTCCGAAAAAACAGGTTACTCAGATTAATTACGGTACCCAACTGGTATTCCATCAGATTATTTGAGAATTTACGGTCTGAATCCGCATCTAATCCCTTCATTTCGGAAAAATAATATTGAAAATGGATCGAAAAAACAGGTCCGGTATATTTACCGATTCTTGCTCCATATCCAAAGGTCGTTTCATCACTCAACTTGCCGAATGGGCTGTTAGTTTGCTGGATGTCGCAATAAAGCTGGGAAACTCCTCCATTGGCATTGATGTACCAATTGTAACCCAGGGATGACTGGGCATTTAATCCTTCTAACCATAACAGGAATAAAACTGAAATGATGATGTATGTTAGAATGCTATTCTTAGGGCAAAACATAGTCAATGATTGTCAAGATACCAACTACAAATTTAAGTATATGAGTATTTTAAGATTCGGAACAGAACGAAATGTATCAACAGCTAAATGTTTATAAACGAATGAATAACAAGCATAATATCAGACAGGTAGATGTGTTGTTGAAACTGAGTAAAAATAAGCTGTACACGATTTACTAAACAAACCTCTGTTTTTTTGAAATGAATTAACTTTGTTTGGAAAATAGAAAACAATATGAGCAGGTTAAGTGTGAACATAAATAAAATAGCTACTCTTCGAAACGCGAGAGGAGGCGATAAGCCAAGTGTGTTAAAGGCTGCAATGGATTGTGAACGTTTCGGCGCCGAAGGAATTACCGTTCATCCCCGTCCTGACGAAAGGCATATCCGATACAGCGATGTCCGCGAAATAAGACCGGTCATTACTACTGAATTTAATATTGAGGGATATCCGTCCAAAAGTTTTATTGACCTCGTACTTGAAGTAATACCGGACCAGGTAACTTTGGTGCCGGATCCACCCGGAGTTCTCACTTCAAATGCCGGCTGGGATACCATTAAGAATGAAGCTTTTTTGAAGGAAGTAATAAGTGAATTTCATCGGAACAACATCAGAACTTCCATTTTTATTGAAACTGATCCGAGAATGATAAGGAATAGTTTAAAAACGGGAACAAACCGAATTGAATTATATACTGAGAGCTATGCTAAAAATTCTCATTTCAACTGCGAAATCGCAATCAAACCTTTTGTTGGTGCGGCAATTTTAGCCAGTGAATTGGGGTTGGGAATCAATGCAGGTCACGATCTTGATTTGGACAACCTGAAATATTTTGCACAAAACATTCCGGAACTGCTTGAAGTTTCTATCGGTCATGCCTTGATTTCAGATGCTTTGTATTTTGGCCTGGAAAATACTATTCAATTATACCTCCGGCAGTTGAGGTACTGATTCATCATTTTCAGGGAATCCTGAAAAAATTAATAGCCCAGTGAAAAAGGCGAAAAAGACCACCCCAGCCTGGCGTTCAAACATTGATTCTACAAGAAGATGAAAGGCAAACATCCCTACAAGCAGAACAAGCAATACATTTCGTTTTTTTACTCCATAAATTATCAGCAACAAAAGGCTCGATAACAAAAGGATTAAACCAGTGAATCCAATGGCAACAAAAGTTTGCAGATACTGATTGTGGGCGTTGAGCTGGTCCTTGAGTGCCTGGTCAATTGATTTTTCTTTGTACTTTTTGAATAGCTCTGTTTTTACATCTCCTGTTCCTACACCAAAAATGAAATTTTCTTTAATAATTTCAATCGAAGATTTCCAGACCATCAGGCGGGCAACCGAACCATCAGATTTTTGATTATCAGGGATTTCCTGGTTTTCAATAGATTTTTTTGCCGAATAAAACCGGTCAAAGGAAGCCGGGAAAAAGGATAGCAGAACTCCGAAACCGATCAATGTAAAAAGCGTGTATACTATTGCAGGCTTCGCTTTTTGTTTCTCACGCAACAGGAAATAAACCACAATGATAACACAGGTAAATCCTAAACCAAGTATGCCTGCCTTGGAGCTTAACAGTACGATCAGCAGCCCGAAATGAAGCACCAGCAAAAGAACGACATTCCGCTTAAAAGCATTTTTGTGTTCTTTTCTTATAAGCCAAACCAGGATAATAGCAATTGCAAATGTAAAAAAGAGCGCTAAATAACTTGGATGATGACTCATGCTAAGATTTTTATAAAAAAATGCGGAAGGGTCATTTCTCTCAAAATACCTCACCACTGCGAAGTTGATAAGAAGGATTGAGCTTGCTAAACAACCATAAAGATAAGACTGCAAAACTTTTTTAATTAACAAAACTCCAATCCCCGATAAATCAATCGTAATGAAAAAAAGAGGGAACAGAATCAGAGAGAGTTTTACCTCCATATCGAACAATGCACCTGAAGACCCGGTAATTTGAGTGGAATATATTATACCCAACCCATAAGTCAAGTAAAGCAATATCTGGGGTAAAATGTACTTTTTCAGATTTTGATTCCTTAACCGTATTAACTTCTCAGCAAATTTGAGTTCTAAGAGCCAGTTAAGTCCAATCAGAGCGATTACAGGAGGAACCAGCCTGTCGTGAAGAGGGATGACAAACGCAAGCGCCTGAAAAAGAAACAGGTAAATTTTATTGGTTATTTTTTGGTTTAGCATAAATTATTTGTTATCCGCAATTTCAAATTCTAAAAGTAATGTTTTTTAAAAGCGTTAAAACCATAATGACTGAAGTAATATAACGATTTGAAATAGCCCAGATTTACGGTTTTATAATAGAGTTGCCAGGTTTGTTTGGCAGCTTTCAATTTATTGGACGTTATGGAATGATCATGAACCCTGTAGCGGGTTAAAACTTTGTCCAAACCATAAGCTTTAAATCCTTTACCAAGAAGTGTGATCCATAAATGGGTGTCTTCTCTCGACCGCAAACCTATAAATTCAAAATTACCTGTAATGTTTGTGTCAATCATCGAAGTTGAAAACCCGATGATGGTATTTTTTAAGTATTGATGTTGATTAACCGAAAACTTCACTGGAATTATTTTATCCGTGTTGTTACCTTCCTGATCCATAATTCTGTAGGATGTAAAGCTGATAGGATAATTGTTATTCATCATAAATTCAAGCTGCAATTCAAGTTTTTCGGGCAACCAAATATCATCGCTGTCAATGAAAGCGATGAATCTGCCACGCGCCTGTTTCAGTGCCGTATTTTTTGCGGTACCTGTTCCTGAATTAACATTCATCCGGATGAATCGAATTCGTTTTTCGTCCAAAGCTTGCTGAGAAACTATCTGTGCACTGGAATCGGTGGAACAATCATCAACAATAATCCATTCCCAGTTTTTGAACGATTGTTCTATAACGGACCGAATGGTCTCCCTCAAAAAGGAGGCTGAATTATAAACAGGTGTTATAATCGTTATAAAGGGATCCATTAAATCAGATATTTAAGTACAAATTATTGAGTTTTTCAACTTCGTTTTCCCAATTGTATTTTTCATGGATGGCTTTCAGTCCGTTCATTCCCATGTTTTTACCCTCTTCAGGGTGCTCGAAAATATAATTAATAGCAAAAGCAATGGCTTCAGGATTCCCCGGGTCAACACATATTCCAGAACGATTTCCTTCAATGATCTCTTTCCACAAAGGAAAATCAGAACCAATAACCGGCACACCTGCCGACATGTATTCGAATATTTTATTGGGTTGTGCATTGATGTGATTGGGCTCGGGAAGGAAAATAACCAGCCCCGCAAGACTTTGGGCAAGCATTTCCTTCGCCTGCACACGATTGACAAAACCATAGTCCTTCACTTTTTCCCAACCAGCCAGGCTTTGCAACTCTGATTTGAAAGATACAGATTCATAAGGACCGGCTAAATGTAATTCACCATTGATGAATTCCATGGCTGTTATCATTTCTTTTGCCCCTCTGATTTTTGTAATTTCCCCAATGTAAGTCACTATTCTTTTTGTACGGTTTTCAGGGAGATGAGTAGCCAACTCATTTTTGATGGGATAATTATTGATATTAACAGTATTCCTGTTTACCTTCATAAACCGTTTGCTGATAAAGGGTGTAGCGGCAATGATGCAGTTAAAACGTGCAGCAGCATTGTTTTCATAACTTTCGAACAAACGAGCCACTACCGGACGTAGAAATTGCGGAATCCAATCTTTTGAGATGATGTCGCGCGGAACATCCTCATGTACATCGTAGATCACTTTTTTCCCTGCACGAATTAGTTTTTTCCCAACAGGGATCAATTCCGGGTCATGAAAGTGATAAACTGCTGCATTGATTTCAAGGGCTTTACGGTAAACTTTTCCAGCCGAATATAAAATCCGTCGAATCCTTGAAGATTCTAAACCTGTATCGAAAATTTCATAACCTTCTCTTTTCTCATTTCCTTTTCCATCAGCCACTACAACCGAAATGTCGTGACCCGCAGCAACCAGCGAAGGAATTTCTTTAATAAAAATCCTGGTATCGTTGCGGTGATGAACTGAAGTGAGATGACAAATTTTCATTGTTTTTGCTGCAAAATATTTTGGTATAGATCCACGAATTTTTTCCGGTTAACTTCCTTTGACGCTTTTTCGAAATAGATTTTCTGATTAATATCTTGTACTTTCTCCAGGTTTAAACCAATGGCTCTTTCCAAATAGTTTTCTTTCAGATCAGAAACAATGATCCCGTTTTCGCCATCTTTCACCCATTCCCGGTTAGCCGGAAGATCTGACACTACCGGAATGCAACCGGCTGACATGGCTTCCAGCAGGCTGATAGAAGTAGCATCCGATTGCGGAATTGAAATGAAAAATAACGCTTTACTGTAATAATCCTGGTTGGTTTTTTTGTTGACCCAGCCTGCAAATTCAACTGAATTTTGGATCCCTAAAACTTTGGAAAGTTTCATAAGAGCATTTGTCTCTTTTCCGGTACCTGCAATTATGAGTTTGTATTCATCATTCCCGGATGATTCAATAAATCTTTTAAACCCCTCCAGAATAAAATTTATCCTATAGAGTTTTTCGTGAAGTCGGTTTGAATAAAATAGCTTTTCCTTATTTGGTTGTGAGATAATTTCGTCAATACCATAATTAATAATTGAAATGTCAGGTTTTAACCCCTTTACGAGGCTTCTCATTACTTCAGCCATGTGAATTGAGTCGGAAGTGATTCGTGTAGCTCTTTTCAAAATGAATTGTACCATTTTTTTATAGACGTAACTGCGTTGCGGAATAACAAGCACATCACTACCCCAGGCTGTTACAATCACCGGGATTGACCGTCCGGCAGCACGTAAAATCAAAAAAGCATGAGTCCCGGCCTGGTGAACATGAATAATGTCAGGATCAAATTCATTGATTATTCTTTCCATTTCAACAATTGACTTCCTTATGTCAAATAATTTTTTCAGGGAGAAGTTCACCACTTTAAACTTTTGGCTCGATTCATTTGGCGGGGAATCTGTGAGAAATAAATAATCGGAAACCGAACCCTCCATTAATTGGATAAAGTTTGAAAGGTGTACACTTTTAGGTCCGACTATTAATACTCTCATTACAGATATTAAATTCAGATTTAATTACTTGTCCATTCATTGTAAAATTCCCGTAAATCAGGATTTTCAGCCAGGAATTGCCTGTCAAGTTCCCTCGTATCCCCAACCATTTTCCCTGGATTTCCTTTGATGATCGCGAAATCGGGATAGGTTCCCTTTACCAGGCTATAAGCTGCAATCAATGATCCCTTACCAATAATAGTGTTTGGCATGATTACAGTATGCGGTCCTATAAAACAATATTTGCCTATCTCAACGGCTCCCTTTACATAACCTATCGGATCACGCTGATTAATATAGTCTCGTCCATAAAGTCTGAGGGATATATGACTTGAATGTGTTGCAATGCTGGTGAAGTTTGTAATCTGGCAACCTTCACCAATCACTAATCCCTGGCTTGCTTCAATAAAATTGTAATGCCCGATAAAAACGTGATCCCCAATGAATAAATTCTTTTCATGATCTATAAAGGTCGTGTTGCTTATTCTTACATTTTTTAAGAATTTCCCGTCAGGATTCTTATATCCCCAGATCATCCGGGGTTTGCAACCCCGTGCAATAAGCTTGTTGATAAAATATTTTATTGACACCTTAATTTGATTTAAGAATATGAATGTTTAGTTCCTGCAATCTGATAATACCAGTAACACGCATAAGCCAATAATAAACTGCCAAAAAAACTCATGATCACAAATGCCATAAAATAGTTTTCAAAAATACCACCAATAATAATGGATGACAATTTAATTGTAATATCGGCAAAAGTAAAGTACATCGCCTGCTTCTGTTTGTTTTTTATAAGGGCTACGCATGAAACAGGTGAAACGATGAAATTAATAAAAATCCACGGAATCAGAACCCTTGCAATTTCTCCCGACATTCTGTAATCTTCTCCGAAAACAAACCCGAAAATAGAGGGAGTGAATAAAAATAGAACTAGAAAAAAAGGTAACCCCAGGATGAACAAACGTTTGTATATTTTCAAAATCATGGGCCGTATGTTTTCTCCTTTTGTTTCCGCCTCAGATGCTTTTTGATAAAAAACCTGGTAAATCGAACCTCCGATCAGTCCAACGGGTAGTTTAAGCAGGCGGTATGCAAATGAATAGGATCCTAAAATCATTTTCGAAAAAAAATACATGATTACGTAAACTATACCATTATCCTGTAACGAGTCAATAAAGGCATGGGGCGTGTTTATTCTAAGGAAACTCCTGTATTTCCTGGCATTTGCCTTCATATCGGCAAGGGTTACCTGGCTGATAAATTCTCGGGTATTTTTGAAAAAACTGATCATGAGGATAAATCCTGCAAATACCTGTCCGATGATATATCCGGCAATCAAACCGGCAGGTCCGGCTTTTGCAAATCCTAAAGCAAGGCTGGTGGCAGTATTTGATGATGTCTGTGATACCCTGCTTATTGCATTTAATTTGAATGTTTTTTGCCGGGTAGACCAATAATTAAACGACTGGTAAATGCCTGAAAACAATACCACTACAGGAATCAGGTACAACCACGGACCAATATCAGGTTCTTCAAAAAAATCAATTGCTGGCCTGTGTAAAAGCAGAACCAATATTAGTGAAAGGAGGGATGTGATAAAAGATATGGCAAGCGCAATGGCAAGTACATTGTACGCATCTTTTTTGTTTTCGGGGATCATGATGGCAAGTTCATATCTGCCCGTAGCAATTACCGATAAAACCGCCCCAACCGACATAAAAAGAGCCAATATCCCAAAATCATCAGGCGAATACAGCCTGCTCAGAACAGGCGACAGCAGCACAGGAATGGCTTGCGCTATTGCAGTCCCACTTGTCAAGGTGAAAACGTTCCGGGTAAATTCTGACTGGCGTAACTTTTTGAGCATTATTTAACGATTGCATCAGTTTTCAAAAGTACAATTTTTAACCAGCCTGTAAATGTTGATTATCTGATGAAATTTATAAATCATTTCCCATAGTTATTATTGTCTAAATTTGCTCTGTGCAAAAATTAACGGTTTTATTAAAATACCTTCAGTACCTATACCGGTCAACGACAAGTTATGGGGTTCATCCTCCATTCCTCTTCAATTTGGTAACCAAAGTTTTGGATGATAAGTCCGTCAAAGAAGATTATTTGAGGGTGGAAGAGTTAAAAAAACAATTGATAAGGGATAAAGAGATCATTACCGTTACCGACCTGGGAGCAGGAGCCATTTCGGGTAGAGGAAAAGAACGGGAAATCGGTTATATAGCCCGAAGTTCATCCAAGACGAAAAAGTATGCGAGATTATTATACAGGATGGTCAACTATTTTCAACCCCGTACAGTCCTGGAGTTAGGGACATCCTTAGGCTTCAGTTCGGCATACATGGCTCTGGGTTGTAGGTCATCCCGTGTTATTACTATCGAAGGTTGTCCGAATATTGCTGATTTAGCACAAAAGAATTTCAGGGAGCTTAATGTTCCTAATATCAGGTTGATAAATGGTAGTTTCAGGGATGAATTGCCTGCGGTTCTAAATTCGATAGAGCAAATTGATTTTGTCTTTATTGATGGCAACCACCAAAAGGAACCAACAATAAATTACTTTGAACAATGTTTAACTAAAGCGGTTAATGAAACAGTGTTTGTGATTGACGATATTCATTGGTCGGAAGGTATGGAAGCTGCCTGGGAATATATTTGCAGCCATCCTTTAGTAACACTAAGAGTTGATGTTTTTTATATGGGGATGGTGTTTTTGAAAAAAGAATTGACCCATCAACATTTTATTATCCGGTTTTGAATTTATTATATCTTTGTTTAACTCAATCTTTCCGGTATGAAGCAAGAAGTAATCAGGCTAATTGATATAAAAAGGAACTTTAAGGTGGGCACTGAAATAGTCAGGGCATTGCAGGGAATAACCCTGTCCATCGAAAAAAATGAATTCGTAGCATTGATGGGTCCATCAGGGTCAGGAAAATCAACCCTTATGAATTTATTGGGATGTCTCGACACCCCAACCAGCGGCGAATATTGGCTAAACGGAAAAGATGTTAGCAAAATGGATGATAACAGCCTTGCTGAAATCAGAAATAAAGAAATCGGATTCGTTTTTCAAACATTTAATCTGCTCCCCCGGTCAACCGCCCTGGAAAATGTTATGTTACCTTTGATCTATGCAGGATATAATAAAACCAAAAGACACGAAAGGGGAAAAGAAGTCATTGAACAGGTTCATCTGTCGGACAGAAGCCAACATAAACCAAATGAGTTGTCGGGTGGACAACGACAACGTGTTGCTATAGCCAGGGCGCTGGTCAACAGACCCTCCATAATTCTTGCCGATGAGCCTACAGGAAACCTTGACTCAAAGACTTCTATCGAAATCATGAGTTTAGTGGAAGAAATCCATAAGGCTGGCAATACCATTATTGTTGTGACTCACGAGGAGGACATTGCACGGCACGCCCACCGCATTATCCGGTTGATTGACGGGAAAGTAGAAACAGATGAACTGAATAAGAACATCAGAACGATGGCTCATTATCATTTGGAGGAAAAATAAATATTTTATTTCCATTGTAACTATTTCTTCATTTACGGGTTATCTAACTATGAGTAGTCAGTATAAGATATACACAAAGGGCGGAGATAAGGGACAAACTTCTCTTTTAGGAGGAACAAGAGTGCCTAAAAGCCACGACCGGATTGAGGCCTATGGTACACTCGATGAATTGAACTCATTTATCGGATTATTGCGTGATCAACCAATGGATTTGCACTACAAGGCAATTCTTTTTGATATTCAGCATAACATTTTTGTCACTGAATCCCGCCTTGCAAGTGACAAATCCGAAGACCTAAAGAGGTTGCCCTTTCTGAATGAGCTGAATATATTGCAGTTGGAAAATGAAATTGACCGCATGAATGAAGGATTGCCGGAACTCAGGTCTTTCATTTTACCCGGAGGTCACCCCATTGTTTCCTATTGCCATATTGCCCGGACAATTTGCAGAAGAGCGGAGAGATTAACCATCCGTTTGTCTGAGAAATATGAGATTGAAGAAATTATTATCAAATACCTGAACAGACTTTCTGACTATTTGTTTGTATTGGGACGGCGGTTTTCTTATGACCTGAAAGTTGATGAAGTACTTTGGAAACCTTTAAAATAGCAGATAACAGACTAAAACATGTTTTTTTTTATAATTGTATGAATTGTTCCAAAAAAAATTATTTTTGCAAAAATTTAAACCTTAATTCATCGAGAAATGTACTGGACACTTGAATTAGCTTCAAAATTAGAAGATGCCCCATGGCCAGCTACAAAAGATGAGCTGATTGATTTTGCGATCAGGTCGGGAGCGCCAATGGAGGTAATAGAGAATCTTAAGGAGATTGAGGATGAAGGTGAGATTTATGATAGTATTGAAGACATCTGGCCCGAATACCCTACAAAGGAGGACTTCTTTTTCCATGAAGATGAATATTAAAGAATTGTAAACGGTTTATTAATAAAGAAAAAGGCGGCTGACCCAGGGGTCAGCCGCCTTTTTTAAGTTCCAATATGTTGTAATTAATCAATTACGACAACCAGATATTTTGATGATTTCCAAAATGTTTTGCCATCTAAAATTTCTAAAATCATATTTTCACCTTCACCACTGATTTTATAAGATTCAGCAGCATGGTTTGTCACAATTTTAGGCTTTTTCCCAGGAATTGAAATTTTCATTGTTTTCCTGATATCTATTTTAGTGAAGTATTCTTCATTAAAATCTTGTTTCAGCTTTTTGTTTTTGCCGATGCCAATAAAACCTCCTTCAGCCGTAATGATGTTATTGTCTTTAAGATCTTTCTTGG
Source organism: uncultured Bacteroidales bacterium (assembly GCA_963840975.1). Lineage (GTDB taxonomy): Bacteria > Bacteroidota > Bacteroidia > Bacteroidales > JAADJA01 > JAADJA01. Next base: position 57,910 of record CAWJBC010000016.1, read on the forward strand.
TTCCAACTGCATAGAAAGCTGTATTCAATTCAGTTGTCTTATCAGTGATTTCGCCTTCCTGTTCTTTGATAACGGCTTCTTTTTCCTGGTTCATTTGTTTCAAACTGCCAACATCTTTGGTAAGGGCGGTAATTTCAATATTCATCTTCTCCAGATCTGCCTTGAGTTGAGCAATTTCCTGGTCTTTTTCCTCAAGTTGTTTGGTGAGGTGATTGACCATTTTTTCCAATTCCTGCACCTGGAAGTTTGATTTTCCTAACTTCTTTCGAACATCATCCAGTTTTGTCCGGGTGTCTAACAGCAATTGATAAATAGTGTTTACATCTTCATTGATCTGATCTTTGGCTTTTTTCTGTAATTCAGTTTTCATATCCGTTTGTTCGGTAATGATCATCTCTTTTCTTTTGATCGAATCAAGATTTTCCTGAATATCATTGAATGCCCTGATGAAATCATTAATTGACTCATCCTTAAGATTAGCCTGTTGAGCCAGACTGTCACTTCTCATTTCAAGTTGTTTGATTTTCTGTTTATTACAACTTATCATGAAAGGTATAACAAGCAATACGATAAGATACTTTTTCATTTTATTTTTTAGTTTAAAGTTAATACTCATATTAATTATCTGCAAAAGTAGAAATATAATTCTTAACGGATAGATGCATAATAAATTTTATTGTTAGCTATCTAAAATTTTGACTTCTTCAATTTCTCAATTATCCTTCTTTCTTTCTTGGTAGGTCTGCCCTGACCCCGCGGTCTGAATTCGTAGTTTGTTTCCCGTTGAATTTTTTGTTTATCATATTCTTCTGGAGGGGTTAAGTCCAAAAGATTTTCATTCACAAATTTAGCAGCGACACGGTTATGGATCAAACCGGTTACTTTAACTTTTTTTGTTATGATTCCAACCCTGATTTCAACTATATCATCTATTTTTATTTCCCTTGAGGGTTTTACCGGTGCTTCCTCCATCCTCACTTTTCCTGAACGACACGCTTCGCTTGCCTGATTCCTGGTTTTGAATATCCTCACCGCCCATAACCATTTATCAATTCTTAACCCTTCGGACATATTATTTGCTTCTGAAATAAATCTGGATCGGCACTCCGTGAAAATCAAACTCCTTGCGCAACTGATTTTCAATAAAACGCTTATACGGTTCATTGACATATTGCGGCAGGTTGCAGAAAAATACGAAAGCAGGGAAGCTGGTCTTCAGTTGTGTAATATATTTTACCTTGATGTATTTACCTTTGATAGCCGGGGGAGGTGTATGAGCGATGATCGGTAGCAAAACTTCGTTGAGTTTGGCTGTTGGTATATTTTTCATCCGGTTTTTGTATACCATTGTGCCCAATTCAAGTGCTTTAAATATTCTTTGCTTGGTTGGAATAGAAGTGAATACAATCGGTACGTCAGAAAAGGGAGCAATTTTTTTCCTGATCAATTCTTCAAATTCAAGGTGAGTCTTGGATACCTTTTCAATCAAATCCCATTTATTCACAACGATTACCAATCCTTTCCTGTTTTTTTCGATAAGATGAAAAATATTCATATCCTGAGACTCAAATCCTTCAACGGCATCCACCATCAGAAAACACACATCGCTGCTTTCGATTGATTTGATAGAACGCATGACAGAATAGAATTCGATGTTTTCCTTCACCTTTGCTTTCCTTCTTAATCCGGCAGTATCAATTAGCAGAAAGTCAAATCCAAAACTGTTGTAGTGGCTATAGATAGAATCACGGGTTGTGCCGGAGATAGGGGTAACGATATTTCGCTCATCGCCCAGGAATGCATTTACCAAAGACGATTTCCCGACATTCGGTCTTCCGACTATTGCAAATTTTGGCAAATCAGGAACATCTTCAACCACTTTTTTATCGAATACTTTTACAACTTCATCTAATAAGTCGCCGGTGCCCCCACCATTTACTGCAGAGATGGGATAAACATTGCCAAGCCCTAACTGATAAAATTCAGATGCGTCTGCAATCATATTCGGATTATCAACTTTATTGGCTACCAGAAAAACTTTTTTCTTCGATTTCCTCAAAATGGTTACCACATCTTCATCCATTCCGGTAAGTCCGGTTCGGGCATCTACCAGGAAAATTATAGCATCTGACTCGTCAATGGCGAGATTGACCTGCTTGCGGATTTCTTCCTCAAAGATATCATCTGAACCCACCACAAATCCGCCGGTATCAATCACTGAAAATTCAATCCCGTTCCAGTCGGCTTTTCCATAGTGTCTGTCGCGGGTAACGCCACTCGTTTCCTCCACAATAGCCTGTCGCGACTCAGTTAGTCTGTTAAAAAGTGTTGATTTCCCTACGTTGGGCCGACCAACTATTGCTAATATATTTGACATAATTCTTTAATTTTCGTATCCAAACCTCTTCAGTTGCTTATCGTTATCCCGCCAGTCTTTATTAACCTTTACCGTAATATCAATGTAAACTCTTTTCCCGACAAATTCCTCTATATCCTTTCGCGCCTGTGTCCCCATTTTCTTTATTGATCTTCCTTTTTCACCCAAAATAATCATCTTTTGTGATTCGCGGCTGACGAACAATGTTGCATCAATTCTGATTATGTTTTCTTCTTCTTTGTAAGCCTCAACAACCACTTCAACTGAATAAGGAATTTCCTGTTTGTAATTCAACAGGATTTTTTCCCTGATAATTTCTGAAACAAAAAAGCGCATAGTCTTGTCGGTAAGTTCATCTTTAGGGAAATAAGCTGCACTCTCAGGAAGCAAATCAATTATCAGGTTCAGTATTTTTTCAATGTTAAAGTTTTTCAGCGCAGCTAATGGAATAACACGGTCTGTCGCAAATACTTCGGACCAGTAAGATATGTTTTGAACTACCTTTTCCTGGCTCGATAGATCAATTTTATTGATCAAAACAATAACCGGCACTCCCGACGCTTTTATCTGGTTAACAATGCCTTCGTTGAATTTTGTTTCACCTGCCTCTACCATATATAAAAAAATATCGGCATCATTGAGGGCATTCTCAATGAACTTCAGCATTTTTTCCTGCAGCTTGTAAGCCGGAGTGAGAATACCGGGCAGGTCAGAATAGATGATCTGGAAATCATCACCGTTAACAATGCCCAGAATTCTGTGTCGTGTGGTTTGAGCTTTTGATGTTATAATCGAGAGCTTTTCACCCACAAGTGCATTCATGAGGGTGGATTTACCGACATTTGGATTTCCAATGATATTAACGAAACCGGCTTTATGCATAAATAAATGAAAATTTTTTGGGAAACAAAGAAACAAACTCTATCTTTGCGCTCGCAAATTCAGCGTACAAAGATACACTAAAATATATTGCGGGGTGGAGCAGTGGTAGCTCGTTGGGCTCATAACCCAAAGGTCGTCAGTTCGAATCTGGCCCCCGCTACTTAGGAACCCGGTCTAATCCGGGTTTTTTATTTGATAAAAGTAAATCTGAAGACATTTATATGAGATAGGCAAGTTTTAATCTAAAAAACTTTTTTTCTCCTGATTTTAATCCTAATTGTTCCTTCAATTTCTTTTTCAGAAACCATTACAAGATACCCTCCGCCGCCGGCGCCGGAAAGTTTCCAGCCGTATGCTTCATCTTTATATTTTTCAATAGTCTGAATAACTTCCTCATTAACCATGTGCGGAAACATAGCTACCTGTGCCTCAAAGGAGGCTTTGAAATATTTGCCGAACGACTGAATGTCTCTGTCAAGTGCAGCATTCCATGTATTAATTGCTGCGTCAGCCAGTGCTTTGGCATTGGGTTTATTTATTAAAGTATCACTGAGCACATCAAAGCCATCTTTTCTGGGCGAAAGCGGAAGAAAGTGCAGGCTTTTTTCCAGCCAGTGCATGACATCCTCATCATTACATGATTCAATTGAATCTGGCCAGTATTCTCCTGCATAATTTGCCTTGTTCATCCCCGGGAAAACAATCCCGATTGAATCCTGCGATCCGCTGATCTCCTTTTTGCCCGGAGGATTTTCGAAGCTGAAAAGGATTTTTGCCAGCTTCTCCGGATTTTCATCGGGCAGGCGATATCCCCATATTTCGATGGCCTTTTTTCTTGTACTGCTTGACATCCCGCTACGGTCATTAAATTCAATGGTTGGTTCGACGGAAATAGTGATAACAGGACCTGGATAATGCTTTGATACGAAGGGTTGATCGAGCCAGCCACCTGCTAAATCGAGCCTGAAAGGAATCGTGCTTTTCGAACGAAGGCTCGTCGTCGACCGTTCGGGCATGTTATTTTTTGGTATACGTTTACTTGTTTTGTATTCAATGCCCAATTGTTGGCAAAGGGTCTTTTTGGCTTCCTGGTCTCCGTCTTCATTGACAAATAAAATATCTGGCTTAAGTTGCCCGATCTCATCAAGGAAATCGAGGTTGCCGTTTCCACGGTTGATCCATGCATCACGAATGTGCCGGATGGATTTTATCATGTATAATCTTTCCTGTTCGGAATAGATGGTGCCCCTGTTTTTTAATGCATGGATAGTTTTATCCGAACCCAGCCCGACATATACATCGCCATGAGTAGCGGCTTCCTCAAAAAATGCAATGTGCCCGCTGTGAAGCAAATCGAAACAACCGCTGACAAATACTTTCTTTTTCTTCATTTAAAGCTTTTTGTTGGAGGGACAAATTTATGAAATAACCAGAATGGCTGGATTGACTAAATTGACTAGAATTCTGATTGACTAAAATTGAGTCCACTCCGAAAAGTAATTTTTTGCCACTAAAGCACAAAAGCACTAAATTTCACTAAAATTAGTTTATTGATTTTCCGTCTTTTGTGGGTTTTCGTGATTTAGAGTTTTCGTGGCATTCTCCCTTTTTTGGCTTTTTGGAGTGGCCCCAAAATTTAAGATTAAACTCTTTAAGTGAAACTTTCAAAATAAATTCCCCGAAACTCTATCTGATATTTTGCATTTCAAATTAAAATCATTGAAAAAAATTTAGAGCAATAAATGAATCTGTATTAATAATGTCGTCCCTAAGGGACTTGGTTACCTGTCGCTAACTTTTCTACCAATATTCCGTCCGCCAACTGGCGGACTATCCCGTCAGGGATAACATATAGGTAGAAAGAAATATAATAATTTGAATAAGTCCCGTCAGGGACGCAATAGTAATTATCCTGATGGCAGGAAGATTCGCTATATTCAACTTTTGAATTAGGGAAGTTATTTTGGAATCTTCACTAAGTCTGTGCATATTTTCAATTATTTTCGCTGAACCTTTATAATTCTGAAAAGATGAATGAAAAATCAGGAAAGTATATTATTGCTCTGAGCCTTATCACGAGTTTGTTTTTTTTATGGGCGCTGGCGCATAACCTGAACGATATCCTGATCCGTCAGTTTCAGAAAGCATTGGACCTGAACCGAGGACAGGCAGGTTTTATTCAGTTTGCATTTTATTTGGGTTATTTTATCATGGCTATTCCCGCCGGATTGATCATGAAAAAATACGGGTATAAAAAAGGAATCATCACAGGTTTGATCTTGTATGCCTTCGGTGCCTTGTTGTTTCTTCCGGCTGCTGAAATCAGGGTTTATGGTTTTTTCCTGTTTGCTTTATTCGTGATAGCAAGTGGTTTAACTTTTCTGGAAACAGCAGCTAATCCTTATGTGACGAAGTTGGGCAATCCCGAATTTGCAGAGAGGCGGTTGAATTTTGCTCAGGCGTTTAATGGTCTTGGATCGGTAATTGCCCCTGCCATCGGAGGAGCTTTTATTTTTTCAGGTATGGAATATTCCACAAACGAACTTTCTGAAATGACTCCTGAAAAACTCGAAATTTACCGGTCAATGGAAGCCAAAACAGTCCAGTTCCCTTATCTGGTAATTGCTCTGATAGTGTTGATAGTAGCCTTTTTAATTTATAAAACCAAAATGCCGGAAGTGGAAGATGAAGAAGAAAATGGAAGGATAAGAATTTCCAGACATTTATTCAGACATACCCACCTTGTTTATGGAATTATTGCCCAACTGTTTTATGTCGGCGCCCAGGTAGGTATCTGGAGCTACTTTATTGATTATATGAAAGAATTGGTCCCTGAAACGGCTGAGAAAACTGCCGCTTACTATCTTTCGATGAACCTTGTTTTGTTTATGGTTGGCAGGTTTTCGGGAAGTTTCCTGATGAGTTGGATTAAACCCAATAAGCTACTCGCCGTCTATAGCATTATCAACTTGGTATTAATTCTTATCGGATCATTGGGAAGTGGAATGATGGCAGTTTATTCAATTATGCTTGTTAGTTTTTTTATGTCAATCATGTTTCCGACCATTTTTGCATTGAGTATTAAAAACCTGGGAGAAGATACGAAGATCGGCTCTTCCCTTGTGATAATGGCTATTATAGGTGGAGCGCTTTTCCCGCTTGCTATGGGATATCTCGCAGTAAATAATATTCAAAAGGCGTTTTTTGTTCCGTTCATCTGTTTCATAGTGGTGTTTTTATTTGCAATATGGGGTTACAAAGTCAAAGAAATTAAAATTCAAAACAAATGAATACCAAAAGATATTGCCTGACTCTCGATCTGAAAATTGATCCGGAATTAATTTCCGAATACAAAATACATCATGAAAAGATTTGGCCAGAAGTTTACGATAGCATTAAAAAATCAGGCATTTTAGACATGGAAATTTATCTTTTTAGCAATCGTTTATTTATGATCATCGAAACGAATGAAGACTTTTCTTTTAAAAAAAAGGCAAAAATGGACGCAAACAATTCCAAAGTCGCTGAATGGGAAAATTTGATGTGGAGTTATCAGCAACCTTTGCCTGATTCAAATTCAGGAGAAAAGTGGAGGTTGATGGATAGAATTTTTAGTCTCAGTGAGCAACCAAATTCTTGAGCATTTGTCTTAAAGGAGTCGCTCAGAATAGACGATTTAATTACGGACAGTAATGGAAAAGCAGTATTTTTTCTTGACATTATTTTTTATCGGTTTCATCAGTATCTTTTTTCTATCCGCACAGGAACAATTTCTACCAATTGGGGAAAGCAAAATATATCCTGACGGAAAGATTAATAATTATTCTGCCGGCGAATCCGAGTTAACAAACACAGTGCAGTGGTTGGAAGCCCGCAAAATTGTTGCCCAAAGGAAAATGGACTATTCGAAGAATGGATGGATAAATCACACAAAATCTCATCCTGTATTTTCGTTGCCGGTGCATGTTAAAGATGCATTTACAGATCCCGGATTTTTTACCATCACTGCCTATTTTGACCATGATAGCCTTTTCCCTGATCATCTTTTGGATTACTCCTGCGGCAACATTACTTATGATGGGACGACAGGTTATAATCATGAAGGAACCGATTTTTTCCCTTATCCTTTTCCGTGGTACAAAATGGCAAACAATGAGGTCGAGGTGGTTGCTGCGGCACCGGGGATTTTATTGCTTAAACAGGATGGAAATTTTGACCAGCATTGTGAAGAAAATAATGAAGCATGGAATGGCTTGTGCATTCTGCACGAGGATGGATCAACAAGTTGGTATGTTCACCTGAAAATGAATTCTCTGACCCCAAAATTCGTGGGCGAAGAAATTGCTCAGGGTGAATATCTTGGTATAGTGGGAAGTTCAGGGAGTTCAATTGCCCCGCATCTCCATTTTGAAGTTTATGATTCTGAAGATAGGATCATTGATCCGTTTTTCAGCAATTGCAATGAAACAACCAGTGAATCGTGGTGGGAAACGCAGCTACCTTATAAAGAGGCGGGTGTGAATAAAATAAGCACAAATTCGCATTTACCGGTGTTCCCCGATTGTCCCGAAGCGGAAATCCTTAACGAAACGGATGTGTTTTATCCAGGAGATTCTATTTTTCTGATGAGTTATTTCAGAAACCTTTCTGCCGGTGACCAGCTTTTCATTTCAATTAACAGACCTGACAATTCTATCTTTGCAAGCTGGATTTGGACCAATCCTTCTGAATTCTACACTGCTTCCTGGGTGTTTTTTCTGATGTTCCTGAATGATGATAACTATGGGACATGGAATTATTCCCTGACATACAAGGGTATCACCTATCATCATCCTTTTCAATTGAAAGCCTCCCAGGGAACAGATTTTCATTACGAAAAATCAAATCTGAAAATATACCCCATGCCAGGCTCTGACTTTGTTACGGTGGAATTAGATGAAGCCATTGGAAGAAGTGCCAAATATATGCTGTTGGATGCTTATGGAAACCAACTCACTGACGTTTTAACTTTGGTTGAACGTCAGCAATCATTCAGGATTGATCTTTCACATTATTCCTCAGGTATTTACATTCTCCGGTTAAATTCCGAATCGGGTTCCTTTTATACTAAAATCCTGAAAAATTGATTGGACATTAAGAGTTATTGGCGCGGCTGAAAGGGTTGAGAAGAAAAAAAGAAAAAAGCAGCGGGTGGACTTTAACCACCTCCAATTTTCGAAAGGGGAACTGCCTGTCGCTGCTTTAAACATTTTCCTGCTTCCGGATCATGGAATACCGATACGGAACGCACACTTTTAATGTCTCAAAAATAAATTGAATACCTTCAGGCAATTGATCATCTTTCCCAAATTTTCAACAGGCAATTGTGAATTGCAATTGTAGAGGATTTCCTGTCTAACTGTTGATGAATCACCTGACTAACACGAATTCTGTTACATGTGTTGATACCATCTGCAATATGAATCGTACATTCCTAAGAAATAACTGCATTAATTATGAATGAAGTTCGGAACAAAAAAAACTCTTTTGCGTAGAAAAATCAAGTCATCTAATAATAAATTTAAAACAATTGTATTTGATGAAAAGGATTTGTTTAGCCGCAAGTTTGGTCTTTCTGATCATGTTCATAGGCTGTGGACCGAAATCTGTTAATACTGACACCGAAAATCTTGATTCGATTTCGGAGCCATGGATACCCTATGCCGGAAGTGAAAGTATCGTTTATAAATTTGATACATCACAGATGACCTTTATTGGCAATGGAAAAGAGAGCTATTATGAGAATGTTCGCTATATGACCGACCAGGGGGGATTTGTCGGAGGGCAGAAAGATTATTATGCTGATCTTGAGCGCAAAAAGCTCACTTTTAACTCTATCGAAACTCCTTATTTTATTCATTATTTCCTTGAGCGTAATAAAGGAGAATTGGGTGATTGGGATATATTCAGGGTTTCAGTTGGAGATGGGGACTATTATCAGAATGAAATGAAAATTGTGACTTATGAAACCGAAAACAGCGATAAAGGTGAAAACTACACTTTTAAAAGGGAGATAGTCCTGAACGGGGTTAAATACGATAGTGTTTATTACAAGAAACAAGAGCGGCGTCCCTTCGAAATTTATTATACCCTTAAACAAGGCGTAATCGGTTTTAAAGTTTCTGCTACTGAGCTGTGGACATTAAAAAATGACACAATCAATTAGCCTTAAAAGATTATTATCCCAAATTTTAAACACGGCAAAATCCCGGAATTAGGTATTTTTGCGTCCTGGAAAATTATTCTAATTAATTACTTATGCCTGAGACTCTATGAATAGTCTGTATCCTTTAAAATTCAAACCCATTTTTAAAGATAAAATATGGGGTGGACGAAAAATTGAAACTGTATTAAACCAGTCATTTCACCCTTTGCCTAATTGCGGCGAGATTTGGGTTTTATCAGGAGTTGAAGGCAATCAAACAATAGTCGAAAACGGGTACCTCGAAGGAAACGATCTCAATGAACTTGTTGAAGTTTATATGGGCGATCTGGTTGGCGATAAGATTTACCAGAAATTCGGAAATGAATTTCCCATTCTTATTAAGTTTATTGATGCCAACGATTGGTTATCCATTCAGGTACATCCTGATGATAAGCTGGCATGGAAACGGCATCAGAGTCTGGGGAAAACGGAAATGTGGTACATCCTGGATGCAGATGAAAATTCTGAATTGATAGCTGGGTTTCGAACCAAAGTAGATAAACAGGGCTATCAGAAACACCTTGAAAATAAGACACTGAAGAGCATCATGAATTTTGAGAAGGTGGCGAAAGGCGACGTTTTTTATACACCTGCAGGACGTATTCATGCTTTGGGACCGGGTATTCTTTTGGCTGAAATCCAGCAAACCTCCGACGTTACCTATCGGATTTACGATTGGGACCGGATTGATGAGGCGGGAATGATGCGTGAGCTGCATACCGAACTTGCCCTTGATGCTATTGACTTTAAACTTTACGACAATTATAAAACTCCCTATCCAGATAAACTGAACGAAACTGTAAAACTTGTCGAAAGTCCTTATTTTACTACCAATATCATTCATCTCGACAAAGCCTTAAAAAAGGATTACAGCGAGCTGGATTCATTTGTGGTTTATATTTGCACCGAAGGAATGACCGAACTAAAATGCGTGGGTACCAATTATTCAGTTAAGCAGGGAGAAGCTATTCTTATTCCGGCAACTACCGAATTCATTGAAATTCACCCATCACCAAGCGCAAAGATCCTGGAAGTTTACATGGTATTGTAGCCCGTTCTGCAAAATCCATACAACGATTAATTGACAGAATTTGTCTGGCAGTTGGGGCGATTCATTGATTATTTTTCATTTGTAAAGGTTAAATAATTTATGGTATTGGTTTTTTAATAATTTTGGCTCGCTGTTTGCCATTGTTCGCTATAAATTTAAATTTTTAATTCATGAAAAAAATTTGTTTCGTTATCGTTTTGATCTCAATGATCAGCGCACTTCAAGCGCAGGAAGAGAGTAAAAATTATAGTAAGATTCCTGCTGTTGATATTAAGACTCTGGATGGAAAAACCATCAACACCTCTGTACTTAACAATGAAGGGAAGCCTGTAATTATTACCTTTTGGGCTACTTGGTGCAAACCTTGCCTCAAGGAGCACGACGCCATCAATGAAGTTTATGGTGATTGGGTTGAAGAAACCGGAGTTAAACTTTATGCCATTTCCATTGATAATGCGCGTTCAAGCAAGAGTGTTATGCCGCTGGTGAATGGCAAAAGCTGGGAGTTTGAAGTGTTGTTGGATGAGAACAGTGATTTTAAACGCGCCCTGAATGTAAATGTTCCTCCTCATACCTTTATCGCAAATGGTGATGGGCAAATCGTTTGGCAGCATGTCGGCTATCTCGATGGTGACGAATCGGAATATATTGAGATTGTTAAGAAGATTATTAAAGGCGAAAAAGTGGATTAATTTAGTATATCATTTCCTTTAAATTACAAAAATTGAAAAAGAGAATTTATTTAGTCCGATCCATTATCCTGCTGTTTATGTTTCCTGCTTTCCTTCATTCACAGGACTTTTTGAACAACGGAAAAGTAACTGGAAATATGCAAGTGGATGCCCAGGTTTACTCAGAAGATTCGAAGCTTGGTATAACAGATTCCAGCTTAAATTATAAAAAGTTCGGGATGAATGGCTTTGCCAACGTTTTATACTCCAACGGCAATTTTAATGCGGGGATGCGTTTTGAAGGATATCTGAACCCCATGTCGGGTTTCGATCCCCGTTATGAAGGAGTGGGTGTTCCTTATTGGTTTGCAAGTTATAAACTGGGTAGCCTGGAGATGACCGCAGGTCACTTTTATGAGCAGTTTGGAAGCGGACTTGTTCTTAGAAGCTGGGAAGAGTGGTCGTTGGGATACGACAATAATATTTATGGATTTAATGCTAAATTTTCTCCCATCAGCGGTTTAACGCTAAAGGGTCTTGTCGGTGTTCAACGTTATTTTTGGGAACCTTACGAAACAAATAACCGGGGGATAGTGCGTGGAGCGGATGGTGACTTTTTCCTGAATGATATTTTCAAAGGATGGACCGATTCAAAAACCAAGATTACCCTCGGTGGAAGCTTCGTTAGTAAATATGAGCAACCGGCGCCGATGTCGTTTTCGCGAGATTCATCATATACTGAAATCTCCTTCGGAGATACAATCAATTGGACCAAAAAGACCACTTATGGTTATGTTTTGCCATACAATGTAGGAAGCTGGGCTGCAAGAATGAATCTTGCATCCGGTCGCTTCAACTTTTATGCTGAATATGCCCAAAAGGAAAACGATCCGAATGCAACCAACAATTACATTTATAAAAACGGACAGGCGCTCTATTCAACTTTGTCATATTCAACAATGGGTTTTGGTGTCTATTTGTCAACAAAATGGATTGACAATATGGGGTTCAAATCGAAGATGAACGAATCAGGGAATCCTGCCATGTTGGATATAAATTATCTGCCCGCAATCTCAAAAGAACACGCCTACAGCCTTGCCACCATGTATCCCTATGCCACCAAACCTAATGGTGAAGCCGGGTTTAAAGGAGAAGTCATTTATACCATTCCTAAAAAAACGAAAGTAGGAGGTAAATATGGAACGACCCTTTCGCTTAATTATTCTTATGCCAACTCAATACAAAAGGAACAAATTTCTCCCAATATCCCGATTGATTCTACCGGGACGGAGGGATATAAATCAAACTTTCTTTCAATCGGTGATTTACCTTACTACAGGGATCTTAATTTCCTGATCGAGCGGAAGTTCAGTTCCAAAGTTAAAGCAAAACTGGCATATTATAATCAAACGTATAATCTGCACGTAATCGAAGATGATATTTTTGACGAAGAAGATATGGTTTATGCTAACATTGCGGCATTGGATCTCACTTATAAGTTTACTTCAAAACATTCGCTGCGAATGGAAGCACAGGGGCTTTGGAGCAAAGAAGACGATGGAGACTGGACAGCCATATTGCTGGAATACAATATTTCGCCTTCATGGTTTTTTTCGGTTATGGACGAATGGAATTATGGAAATCCTGTTAGTGAAAAACAGATTCATTATTATAATGTATCGTGTGGATATACACAGGGAACCAACCGTATTTCGGTTCGCTATGGAAGGCAGCGTGAGGGCTTGCTTTGTGTTGGAGGAGTTTGCCGGTATGTTCCGTCTTCAACGGGTTTGACGATTACCTTAACCAGCTCATTTTAATTACTGAAAGGAGATATGAAAATGAAAGAAAAAATGAACCTGATCTTGTTGCTCACTTTAATGGGTATTCTGTTTTTCGCGGCCTGCGATAAAATTGAGGAACCTCTTGTCATCATTGATGAGCAATATGCTACTGATGGTTTTTTGGATACACTTTATGTTATGGATTCGGTATTGGTCAATGAGAAACATGTTCTTTTAGAGGACTTCACAGGCATTAAATGCGTAAATTGTCCCGAAGCTGCTTTGGCGGCACATGCTCTTGCTGCCGACCTCAATCATAAACTGATTATTTACAGTGTACATGCCGGTTATTATGCCGAACCTGATGCTACAGGTTATTATACTGCCGATTACAGATGCCTGGAGGGCAATGAGTTAAACACTAGTTTTGCAATCCTCGCCAATCCTATCGCCCTGATTGACCGTGTGAAATACAATGGTTCTTTACAGGTAGGTAGTGGTAACTGGGAAGCTGCAGTGATGGTGGAGTTAGAAAAAGAAAACACCGTTGATTTAAAGATGCTTAATATTTATTATCCCAATCTAAATAAGATGCAGATCAATGTTGTTACAAAATTCCATACGGCAACCTCTGGCAAATACAGGTTGGTATTGTATATTGGTGAAGACGGTATTGTTTCGCCACAGCGAAACAACAACCCTTCAATTGGTCCATCACCCGACTGGCTCGACTATGAACATTTTAATATTCTTCGTGGCGCCGTAAATTCTACCTTTGGCGGAATCATTAACCCCGATGTTCCCATTGTACCTGGTAAGGAGTATTCCAGCCAGTTTATTTATGATTTGAATCCTGCCTGGGTTGCCTCCAACTGCAACATCATTGCTTATGTTTATGAGGATGAAAGCGATGAGGTGATGCAGGTGGCTGAGCTTAGGATTAAGACTTCAGAATAAACCCTTCGTTACTCGTCTGACGACTTTAAGTCGTCTGACGAGTAAGGGCAAACAAAAAAGGGCACCGTGAGGATGCCCTTTTTTGTAATATTTTCAAATATTTTATCTTAATAGAACTTCACCCTGTTGTCCTCAACATCGGCTTTTTCCTCAAGGGTTTTATTGAAAGAGTTGTTACTGACTTTTGATTTGAAATTCATCACCAGTTGGTTTGCAAAAACTTTTCTGTCCTCACCTTCGGCTGGTTTGATAACTTCATCAACGATTACATAAAAAGCCGCATTGTTTCCTTTGATAGGTTCTGATAATACATTGGGCTGTAGGGTAAAAACCTTTGCAACTACGTTGGCTTCATTGCCATAGCTGCCAATATTCCGGGTGTTAAAATTAACGTTAGGAATGGTATCTACCTTAACGCTTAAGCGCTGGGCTATTTCATTAAGATTAGTTGTTGAACCGATCATTTCTTTCATTTTCTGAATGGCGATATCACCCTTCTTTTCCTTAATTATCAGAGGCTGCATAATATCTTTCATTTCTTCAATTTTGGGAATTCCTTTTTCTCTAACCTTGGTAACAATGGCAACAACATATTTATTCTCCATCGTAAATACCTGTGAAACAGATCCAACGCCAATCCCTTCGATATATGTCCATTGGATAATAGGTCTTGGATAATCCAAACCTGAAATCCGGTTGCCCATTGGTTGCAGGTAAGTAGCCGATAATTTATTTACTCCCATCCGTGTGGATAGGGTATCAAAGGCGGTAAGTGTGGTGGCTTTACCCTGGAATTCGCTTGCTTTTGCAAATACCTCCTGATTGGTCTCCTGGCTGGGAGTAATGGATACTATGATGGATGCCACCCTGGCTTTTTTTACAGGTTCCAGTTTGCCTGTAACTTTGATTACATGAAACCCGAAATCGGATTCAGCTACAGCAAAATCACCAACTTTATTTGTTAAAACTGCATTGTTAAAAGGATAAACCATTGAACCGTCGGCAAACCAGCCCAGGTCGCCAGAATTGGTCTCTGCCGAGGGATCCTCCGACATCAGCCTGGCTAAGGTTTCAATCAGTGCAGGTGATCCTTTTACAACGTTGTATAAGCTGTCAGCGACAATTTTAGCCCTATCCCTGCTGCGTTTTAAATCTTCTTTCGCGCCCCTGGCTCCTTTGTAAGAAATAAGGATGTGAGATGCTTTCATCGAGTCAGGTCGCATTTGAACATCCATGAGTTTTGCCATATTCCAGGTATCATTTTCGAGGTAAGGCTCAATAAAAGTTCCGATCGGAGCTTTATAAATTACGGAATCAAGACGGGGTGAAAGTGTTCCTTGTTTGTGCCAGGTACTATCATATTTTTTTTCAGATTCTGTATTGACAAACATTGCAACATTCTCAGTTAATTTAAATGCTTCGAAAGTTTTAAATACGGCATCCCTGATTAGTTTCCTGTCTTTTGCCGATGGTTTTACATCAAAGGCAACATAATCAATATCGCGTGATGCTTCCTGCTTATAATTTTGCTTGTAGTCGTTGTAATACTTTTCATAATCTTTATCAGCAACCTTAACGGTGCTGTCCTCAATGAGGTTGTACCTGTAACCGACCAACCTGATGGTAGCATTGGTTTTTTTCTCATCAAAATCCATCCTTACAAATTGATCAGGCATAATATAAGCCTTTGTGATCAGGCTTTTATACTTGTTTTTGTAACGGTCTTCTTTGATCGCCTCAACAAATACATTCCACTGACTACGATTGGTCGGGTCCATCTGATCCAACTGCTTGATGTAATTTCTTACCAATTCAGGATCGTATTGTTGCGATTCAGGATCTTTAAAATACTGAAGTATATAAGCATGGGGTTCATCTCCCTGTATTTGGTCGAACAATTCCTCGGCTGAAATTACCAATCCCAATTCATTGTACTGTTCCTTTAATACGATTTCCTGGACCAACTGGTCCCAGGTTTGCTGCCGGAGATTGAATAATTCGTCTGCTGTCAGGTTTTCCTTCTGCTGGTTTCTTTTTTGATTTTCCAGATTTTGTTCATACTTAGCGTCGAATTCTGCATACGGAATATCTTCACCCAAAACACTTGCCAGGGGTATATTCTGTCCTCCTCTTCCGTATTTGGGGCTGAGAAAATCACCCAAAACAAAAGCAGCCAACGCAACACCAATAATGATAATCAATAATCCGGATTGTTTTCTAATTGTACCAATAAGCGCCATAATTCCATTTTTTAAAAGAGTTGGCAAATGTACAACAACAAAATTAATTGGGGCACTTTTTATGAAAAATTATATTGAATAATCAGGATAACAGTGTTCTGCTGAATTTATGGACAGTCAAACTACTTTAATTCCTGCTAATCTTGTTTGTAACCCCTTGTTAATTGCACCAGTTCGATGCGGGTGTCGCTTGCCTGGGTAATTAAAAAACGAAAAGGCTCCTTTACAATGATTTCATTGATTTCAGGGATGCTCTCGTGAATGGAGATGATATATCCGCCCAATGTTTCGTATTCATCCGATTCGGGGAGATTAAAATTGTACTTTTCGTTAAGATAGTCAATTTCGAGGCGGGCTGAAAATAAAAATTCATTTTCGTTGATAATTTTTTCGGTCAATTCCTCCACATCAAACTCATCTTCAATTTCGCCGAATATTTCTTCGATGATGTCTTCCATTGTCACGATTCCTGATGTTCCGCCAAATTCATCCACAACAACGGCGATGCTTTTGTGTTCGCGAATAAACATACTAAGTACATTATTTGCCAGCATGGTTTCGGGTATAATGGGCAGAGAATAAGTTATTTTGCGGATGGACTGCGGTACTTTGAAAAGATCGGAAGAATGAACAAAACCGATAATATTATCAAGGGTTTCTTCGAAAATGAGAACTTTTGAATGACCCGTTTCGATAAAGCAATTCATTAAATTGTCAAGCGTATCATTTACTTCAATAGCAGTGATTTCTGTTCGGGGAACCATGCATTCTCTGAGTTTTACTTTTCTGAAATCTATTGCATTCTGAAGCATCTGGATTTCCTGTTTTACATCGTTCTCTTCTTTTTTTTCAATGGCAAACTCCCGTAAATAATGGTCGAGATCCGTATGACTGAAAGTGTAATTCTGATTTGTAAAATTTAACCTGAATATGTGGATCAGGAAAAATTCAGCCGTCCAAACTATGAAATGGATAAGGGGATAAAAAATCCAATAGAATGCCTTTAGCGGTATGGCTAAAATATTGAGCGCCCTGTTAGGATTTAACCGGAATAATGTTTTGGGAATAAACTCACCGGTTATCAAAATAAAAAAAGTGGAAATTACCGTTTGAGAGACAAGTATAGTAAATTCGGAGGGAAGAGCAGGCAGGAAGATTTTTATGATGGCAGGTTCGAGTATGTTAGCCATAGAAATACCATAAATAACCAGTGCGATATTATTTCCCAAAAGCAAAGCCCCCAAAATTTTTGAAGGTTCTTTGATGAATGCGGATAATATCTTTGCCGAAAAAAGACCTTTGTTTTTATCAAGTTCTATTTTTAGTTTATTTGAACTCACAAAAGCGATTTCCATGCCTGAGAAAAAGGCTGAGAATAGCAATGAAATGGCAACAACCGTCCAATTATTCATGATAAACGAACCTTTTAGTTTTCATCTGGATTTATTTTAAATTCACCGGTAGGATTCTTAATTGTATAATTTTCAAAATCCTGGTCTGATTGCAATCCATCGCCATACAATACTTCATCCGAGCGGGTAATTTTTACGAAAACATCGGAATAAATAATCTTTTTGCTCTCATCCCATATCAAATGCTCAGTGTTCAATTGTTCGTTTTTCTCAATATTCCTGACGATTACATTATTTTTTGCTTCCATTATTTTTGTCTTTTCGTATCGAATCCCATAGTTGGCAGTAATTTCAGATTTTGGTTTTGACTCAGAATCATAAAAGACAACTTTGAAACCTTCGGGGAACTCAATGTATGGCTTTGCCTTTTTGTAATTGTACATTAGCGCACTTTCGAGATAAGCTGTAAGCCTTCCCGAATCGGTGTAATAAACTTCAATATCCTGGGCTTGTTCATAGGGTAAAGTATCCGACCTTGACAGGGAGTTGATTTCCTTGATGTCGTTCTCACAAGCAAAAAGCATTATTATAATGGAAAATATAATAATGCTTTTCGTAATTAATCTTGATATTATAGTTTTCACGTCATGTTCTTGTAATGAACAAAGGTAATATTAATCAGCAAAACGGACGGTAGTTGTTTCATTGATCCAGCATCCGACAGTATACGTATCTCCTGCTTTCAGGTCATAAAAGAATCCTCTTGCTGTAAGGGGAAAGTACTTGGAAAAAGTATTGATTTTTGTATTGGCTAATTCTTCAACGGAAGAATCAACGGATTTTGCCTTATAGTATTTATCAACCGCAGCCCAATATGCAACTTTGTCAGTAAGGTCATTATCTCCACACTCTTTTGCAGTACTGGCATACAGGTCGCCAATCAGAATGTAAGCCTTCCCGTCATTGGGTCTGGTCTTTAAAATCTCATAACACTGTTGGCGGGCATTCGAATATTGTTTAATCTGAAAATATACATTTGCCAGTAAATACTGAGCATCCGCCTTGTCGTTACTGTCTTCAGATAATGAAATCGCTTCAAGCAGATAAGTAACAGCTTTGTTATAATCTTCTTTTTTAATGTACATTTTACCCATAAGTTCAGCAGAGTTGGCTGTAGGCTCAAGGGAATGCAAGTTCTCACTTGCTTTAAAGAACAATTCGGAATCGGTACAGTTTTTCTTGTCTAAAATTTTAGTAATTTTTTTAAGCAAATCTACATCTTTGGGTGTGGCATTGAACTTAATTGTGTAAATGCTGATCAGGTCCTCACAAGTTGCATAAGGTTCAAACGATAATTCAATATTGGTTTTAACATTTTCCCAATTGGCAATATTCCGGGTATCGCCTTTTTCCTGACAAGATTTTAAATTAAAGTCAATAATGGTACTTGCCTGATCGTAAATGTCAACCAGGACAACTTTTTCGGCTTTCTCAGCCTTCACCATTTTTTCGGCAGAGCGGAAATAATAAATGAGTGCCGGCCCGCCAGATTCATTACCTTCAAGGGAAATAGATTTTTTCAGAATACTATAAACTTCCTCATAATTTTCGGGACGGTATTTATACAGATCAACTCCTTTTTTCCCCAACACATAACCTTCTTTGCCATAATATTGAATTCGCTTATCATAAACCATCATAAGCGTATCAATATATTTTTCCTTATGTACTTTATTGGTCTCGTTAGTAATTAAAGCCTCTATCAGACTTTCGCCATGAAGATAAATATTAATTGTACTCTGCGGGCAATTGATGAAGACCCACCTCCAGGGTGCGATTGCATCTTTCCATGATGCATTTTCAAAATCAGAGGCCTTCCATTGTTTGTAAAACTCGTAGTAGAGTGAATTGTTTTCAATACACTTTATACTATCTTCACCATATTTTGATTCCCCGGATATCTGGGCTTTGGTATAACTTCCAAAGACCATTACAAATCCTATTAAAAGTAATAAATTGTTTTTTATTTTCATTTTTGCGAACATCTTGTTGTGTTAATTATAAACCTTGCTATGATACAAAATTACTCAATATTAATAAATTAATTTTTCTACTTATATCTTCTTTTAAAAAACCAAAACTCATAAATCGAAACACCCACGTAAAAATTTACATAATTTTCCTGTATGAGTCCGTATGCTAAAGTTCCCCGTTTTCCTACTTCTGCTCCAATATTGATCATAGATTTTGCTCCTTTAAGTGCAATGCTTCTAAGTGGCATTCCAAGTCCAAAAGTTATACCAAAACCATCTAATTGTTTTCCGCGCAGTTTTAAATAGGATTCATAAAATCGGACACCTGCCCTGTATTCAATTCGTTGAAAGTAGGAATTACTTGTATAGTTGGGGATGTAAAATCCCCCTAATATGAGGGTCTGACTATTTAAAAGGGAGTCGCTATTACCAAAGCTCCGGTACTTCTCCCATTGATCATATTTGTAATCTATCCCAAAAAGCCAATGATTTGTTTTTGTTAACGAAAATCCAGCCCCGATACCTGCCGGAAGTACAGTTAGTCCAGGCTCGTTGGTATAAGCAACTGTATCTCTGAAATATTCGACATTGCTTATTTCACCCAATGAACTTCTTACCAGGTGTTCTTTTGTTGAGCTTAGGTTGGCTTGAAGACGGTAAGTAAGTCCTGCGACAAAATGGATGTTTTTTTTGAGTTCAGTAAAATATTGCGCTCCAAATTCAAGGAAAGCATCTCCGACGTATATGGAGTTATCAACCCGCGTATTGATGTAGTAAGCTGAATCGGGGAAAGTAACTCTTTGAATGCGCTCAGTGGTCCCGAACAAATAAGAAACATTAACCCCAATAGATAAGGATTTTAGCGGCTGGATAGCATTTCCCCAATAAACCCTGCTCGTTCCTCCATCTCCTGAAAAGTAATAGGTAATGTTGCCAATGTCTTCCTGAAAAGTCACATCTTTCGCAGAATAACCCACTTTGCTGAACGGAACCAGCCCAACACTGCTTTTCCACCAGTGCGTTATTGGGAATCCGAATGTTAGCTGGCTGAGCGTGGCATTTGTGAAATTTTCGTTCACACCTTCTGTTTTTAATGAAGTGTAAGTCCCTGCAACACCTCCTTCGAAAAGAAAAGATGCTGTATCGAACGCGGTGTATGCTGCCGGATTTGTAATATTAATTGCATTGTTATCGCGGGTGCCAATTGACAAGCTCCCCATGCTCATACTCTTGATACTGTTGACATTGTTCAGATATCCCATTCCAAAGGCTGAATATGGCGAACCAATTTCATTTTGCGCCGACAACTGCAGCAACAAAAATGTGAAAAGAAAAGAAGAGATTATCCTTAATTGATTATTTCCCGACATTATAATTGAGTATCATATTCAATCCTGACAAAACAACATTTGAGTTTGCAAAGATGTTATTTTTTAAGTTTTTATCAAAATAAATAGCATCTCCACCAGTAATAATAATTTTTAAATCTGTAAATCTTTCTTTGTATTTGTCAATAATTCCATCTACTTCGGCAAGTACGCCATTCATAACCCCCGATTGAATTGAATCCCTGGTGCTTCTGCCGATCAGTTCAGCCTTATCAAAACAGTTAACTAACGGGAGTTTGGCTGTAAAAGTATTCAGCGCCTGATACCGCATCCTGATACCTGGCGAGATAGCGCCTCCATAATACACATTTTGTGAAGTAACCAGATCATAAGTGATACAGGTTCCGGCATCAATAACTAAGACATCATGGGATGGATAAATACCCTTAGCGCCAACAGCCAGCGCTATCCTGTCGTTCCCCAAAGTTTCAGGAGTCTTATATTGAATTTCAATTGGCAATGTAAGGGTTGCATTTATCTCAATAAAATTTGGTGTGCTTTTGAGAAACTCCCTTAATTCATCAGGATATTTGCGTACGGTTGATAAAATGGAAGCGGTAACCTTTCCGTGCATCTGAAAAGCGGCTTCCGCCCCTGATATTAAAACCTCCAGTTGATCGGCAGATAATTCATCAAAAAGATGAATCTCAAGCAGTATGTTTTCGAAAAAAAATGCAACTTTAATTCGTGTATTACCAATATCAATTACTAATCTCATTGTTTACTTTTATGCTTATTCAAGTAAAGACGACAAAGTTAAAACATTCGCCTCAATAGTTCAACCGTTAACATCATTTGTACCCCCGATTTATTTTCCCAGAAAAAGTTTTTCTAATTAATAAAATGTTGTTTACTTTTGCTGCCCGTTATTACGGGGTTTATTAAAGTCAAAAAGGTACCATAGCTCAGATGGTAGAGCAACGGACTGAAAATCCGTGTGTCCCTGGTTCGATCCCAGGTGGTACCACTAACCCTCTCATCCCGCAGTCTTTTCCACTTTAAATATTCCTGTAAATTTAAATTTTATAAATTATTATTTGCATTGTGCTATGGAATCCATTAACTTTGAAAGAAAATTTAATGGTTCACTTTTACATCAACCAAATAAAAGTATACAATATGAAAAACCTGCTAATTATTGGTCTCGTTGCGGTTGTTTTAATTAGTTGTAATAAAGCCGACAACAAAAAAATCACATTTGATCCTGTTAAGGAAAAAGAAAAAGTAGCGCTTGTTTTGGAAAAATATGTCATTGCAAATGAAAAACAAAACCTCAATCTAATAAAGGAAGTATGGGCTTCAAAACCCGACATATTGGTTTTTGGCACCAACAGCGATGAAACCATTATCGGATGGGAAGCCATCAGGGACGCTCTGAAGGAGCAATTTAAAAACATTGAAGACACATATATTTCTGTAAGAGATCAAAAGATTGAGGTGAATGAAACCGGCAATACTGCGTGGTTCAGCGAATTTGTAAATTATAATTATATCTACAGAGGCAAACCTGTAAAGTATGAAGGGTTGAGATTTACCGGAGTACTCGAAAAAATTGACGATGAATGGCTCATTGTGCAAAGTCACATGTCAATTCCCGGCTCTCCGGATTAAGGATTCTGATTTCAAATTATTGCAAAATCAATAGCGTGATTTGATGCTCACATTGGTTTTGTTATCAAAAACATCTGTGAAAGTATTTCTTTGACTTAATATCTTTCCGTTAGCAGACAATACAATGTTTTCTCCCCTTTGCTTTTTAATTTTCTGCGGATAATTAACAATGGTTTTAAAATAGATCATATTCGTAATTTCGCCTTCCGGAATTTCAATCCCTTCCTGTTCAAAGTACTTTTTTACCCAGGGCGAAAAATTTTTCCGGCTCATTTTATGACTTGTTACTTTGAGGTATTTCGGAGAGAACATATTTGGTTTATAACCAAAAATATGATAAATGGCATTGTTAAGATTATCGGCACTGCTGAAACTGAATCCCATCGAAAAACTGCTGATCTTTCCATCCAGATTGATTTTAATACTGTCAATTCCTTGCTGGTTTCTAATTTTAACAGCAAATTTTTCAGCTTCCGTTTTTAATTGTTTTTCCAGAGAAATATCAATGATGTCAGAAAATTTATCAAGTAATGATACGAATTGATTGGTTTTTATCCGGTATTTTATATTGCCCGATTGATTGCTGTGCAAGGTTATTTCTTCAACAATTTCGATACAACTTGTTGTAAAAAGGAGCGTTAAAAAAAGAAATACCGGGAAAAATTTTTTCATGATAAAAACTAAATTGCGATTCAAACGTTACTATTCATAAATTATTATAAATCTTGCTGATGAGGCTTCGCTTTTGAAAAAATGCACACGATTGAATTGGAGTAAACAACAATCAATCAAAAAAAATCAACCAACTAAAAACGACTATCATGGAAAAGATGGAGGCTATTGCCAATCAAACAGCAGAACATTTTATTGATAAACATTTCATCAAACTCGACAGAACTGATATTTTGGTAAGGGAAATTCGCAACAGCGTGAAAGAGATTATAAAAAATGCTCTTGTAATATATGAATCTGAGCGAGTGAAAAGTTGAGCTTGAAATTTTAAAGTCAAGGGATACTCACATTTTGCAGAATAGGCTTACTATTCGGCTAAGATCAGGACTTTGTTTCTGAGAACTTCAATCACCCCTCCCTTTATTTCAAAAAAAATCGGATTTTTACTTTGATCCAAAATCTTGATTTTCCCTTTCCTGAGTACCGAAATCAAAGGGGCATGATTATTCAGGATTTCAAAAGAGCCATCTTTCCCCGGTAACTGAACCAGTTCAGCTTCGCCCTTAAAAATTGTTTTATCCGGATCAATTATTTCAACATTCATTGCGGTATCCTATTCTTAATGAGAGCGGTTTATTTGCTTTCAGCAATTAGTTTCTTGCCTTTTTCGATTGCTTCATCAATTGTCCCGACCAGGTTAAAAGCTGCTTCCGGGTATTCATCCACTTCGCCATCCATAATCATATTGAAACCCTTGATTGTATCTTCGATGGATACTACTGTGCCTTTTAGTCCGGTAAATTGTTCGGCAACATGGAAGGGTTGCGAAAGGAATCGCTGAACTCTTCGTGCACGATGCACAACAAGTTTATCTTCTTCAGAAAGTTCATCCATACCTAAAATGGCAATGATGTCCTGAAGTTCTTTGTATCGCTGGAGTATTTCTTTAACTTTTTGAGCGGTTTTGTAATGTTCTTCACCTACAACATCCTGAATCAGAATTCTGGAGGTAGAATCCAGAGGATCCACAGCAGGATAAATTCCCAATTCTGAAATTTTTCGGCTCAATACAGTAGTCGCATCCAGGTGGGCAAAGGTTGTCGCCGGTGCCGGGTCGGTAAGGTCGTCGGCAGGAACATAAACCGCCTGAACTGAAGTAATGGAACCTCTTTTGGTTGATGTGATTCTTTCCTGCATGATACCCATTTCGGATGCAAGCGTAGGTTGATAACCAACAGCAGAAGGCATACGACCCAGCAGCGCTGATACTTCTGATCCGGCCTGTGTGAAGCGGAAAATATTGTCCATGAAAAATAAAATATCGCGTCCCCCCGATTTTTCATCACCGTCGCGGAAATATTCGGCAACAGTAAGCCCAGAAAGTGCTACCCTTGCACGAGCCCCGGGTGGTTCATTCATCTGACCGAATGTCAGGGTTGCCTGTGAGTTTAGGAGTTCTTCCATGTTAACTTTTGAAAGATCCCAACTCCCCTCTTTCATACTCTTGATAAATTCATCTCCGTATTTGATAACTCCTGATTCGATCATCTCACGCAACAGATCGTTTCCTTCTCTGGTCCTCTCTCCAACACCTGCAAAAACCGACATCCCTGCGTATTGTTTAGCGATATTATTAATCAATTCCATGATAATAACTGTCTTTCCTACGCCTGCGCCACCAAACAAACCGATTTTACCACCTTTGGCATAAGGTTCAATAAGGTCAATAACCTTTATACCGGTGTATAGAACTTCTTTTTGGGTGGTAAGGTTTTCAAATTTGGGTGGATCGCGATGGATAGCATAAACATTTTCGCGGGAAACCTCTCCAAGACCGTCAATAGGATCACCAATCACATTGAAAAGCCTACCTTTGATATAGTCACCTACGGGCATTGAGATAGGTGCTCCGGTTGATCTTACTTTCAGCCCTCTGCGCAATCCATCAGTTGAGTCCATAGCAATGGTCCTGACTGTATTTTCTCCAATATCCTGCTGGCATTCGAGAACAAGTTTTGAACCGTCCTCTTTAATTATTTCGAGGGCGTCATAAATTTTCGGCAGGTCTTTTTCCTGGTCGAACGACACATCAACCACGGCGCCGATAATCTGTGAAATATATCCTTCTCCTGTATTTGTCATGACGAAATTTTAAATTTTTCGCAAATATAAATTATTTCTTAAAGAATTTTTTCTGGAAGAAAATTAAAATCAATACTCCTGTAGTAATGGCAGAGTCGGCAATGTTGAAAACCGGTCTGAAAAAAACAAAATCCTGCCCGCCCCAGAAAGGAAACCATTGTGGATAATAACCTTTGAGCACAGGGAAGTACAGCATGTCAACCACTTTTCCATGCAGGAAACTACCGTAACCTCCTTCGGGCGGGAAAAGTATGGCTACTTCATGGAATTTACTATCATTGAATATCATCCCGTAAAAAGCGCTGTCAATAATGTTGCCTAGCGCCCCGGCGAATATGAGCGACATGCTGATAATAAGTCCGAAATTTTCCTTCCTGCGGGTAATCTTTACCAGATACCACCCGATAGCAAAAATGGCGATAATGCGAAAGATGCTTAAAATCAGCTTACCAAAATCGCCCCCGAAGCGCATTCCAAAAGCCATTCCTTCATTTTCGGTAAAATGAATCACAAACCAATCACCAGCAATATTAATTTCCTGACCAAGGGTCATATTTGTCTTGATCCAAATCTTTAAAATCTGATCTGCAATTAGAATCAGAAAAATAAGTATGATTGGTTTTTTCAATTTATGCAAAAATGGTTGAATGTAATGCTACCTCTTTGATTGACCAAGCTTGGCATCAATGCTTAAGGTGGCGTGAGGAACGCTTCTCAACCTTTCTTTGGATATCAACTGACCCGTTGCACGGCATAATCCATAGGATTTGTTTTCAATCCGAATTAGGGCATTTTCGAGTGAATTGATAAACTTCTGCTGGCGAGCAGCAAGGCGGCTGTTTTCTTCTTTCGATAAAACATGATAACCTTCTTCCAAAACTTTGAAAGTCGGCGAAGTATCATGCGTATCATGTTCGTTGGCATGGGTATATGCATCCGTCAACATTTTCAGATCTTCTCTCGCATTTTCAAGTTTTTCGATAATGATCTGGCGAAATTCCTCAAGTTCTTCGTCGGAATATCTTGTCTTTTTTAAATCCTCAGTTGTACCTTCCTTTGCCATAGTTATATTTATTTTGTTGATTTAGATTGTTTTATACTTATTATTAACCATTAAGTTTTTCAATTATTATGCTTGTTGATAATTCATCTGTCAGCTCAACCTGAGTTTTGTTATTGTGAGGAATGTTTTCAACAAGGCTTAACGACCCCGCCAATGTTTCTGAGCAAATGTAATCAAAATTCTTTTTGACAGCCGCCTCTAATTCATTTGTTTTTTCGACCAAAACAGAAATTTTATCGGTCACCTCATATTGATTTTCTTTTCGCAGGTTTTGTATCCTGTTCACGAGTTCACGGGCGATGCCTTCGTATTTTAATTCATCGGTGATGGTGATGTCGAGAGCAACTGTCAGGTTACCCGTTGAAGTAACAAGCCAGCCCGGAATATCTTCGGTCAGGATTTCGACATCCGAAAGAGACAATTCAGCCTGCTGCCCCTCTACTTCAAGTAGGTATTTTCCATTGGTTTCAAATTCACTTATTTGATTATTATCAAGTAAAGTAATGGCAGCACTGATTGACTTCATTAACTTCCCGTATTTGGGTCCCAGTGTTTTGAAGTTCGGTTTGATCTTTTTCGTCAGGATTTTATCATCCTCCATGAACTCCAACTCTTTTACATTCACTTCTGATAAAATGAGGTGTTTTACCGCATCAATATATTCCTTGAAATGGTTATTCATCAGAGGTATCATGATCTTGTTCAAAGGCTGACGAACCCTGATATTTGTCTTTTTCCGCAATGAAAGCACCATTGAAGATATTTTTTGGGCAACTTCCATTCGCTCTTCAAGGCTTTTATCTATGAACTTATCGTTGGCAAGCGGAAACTCAGTAAGATGAACAGAATCAGAAGCCAGGTGCGAAGTTGCGAAATTCAGGTCAACAAATAATTTCTCCATAAAAAAAGGAGCGATAGGGGAAGCCAACTGTGAAACAACCTCAAGGCAGCGGTAAAGGGTTTGGTATGCCGAAATTTTATCGTCAGAATATTCTCCTTTCCAGAAACGCCGCCTGCTGAGCCTGACGTACCAGTTACTCAAATGAAGATCGAGAAATTCGCTGATGGCTCGTCCTGCTTTTGTAGGTTCATAATCGTTGTAGTACTCGTCAACATTTTTGATCAGGCTGTTCAGTTCAGAAATGATCCACCTGTCAAGTTCCGGTCTATTTTCGATCGGGATATCAGGTTCGGAGTAGTTAAACCCATCAATGTTGGCATAGAGGGCAAAAAAAGCATAAGTATTGTATAGGGTTCCGAAGAATTTTCTTTTTACTTCATCAATCCCGTTAACATCAAATTTAAGATTATCCCACGGTTGTGCATTGGTGATCATGTACCAGCGGGTTGCATCCGGTCCAAATTTCTCAATGGTTGCAAATGCATCAACGCCATTTCCCAGGCGTTTTGACATTTTATTTCCCTGTGAATCCAATACCAAACCGTTCGAAACGCAATTTTTGTAAGAAACTGAATCGAATACCATGGTGGAAATGGCATGAAGAGTAAAAAACCAACCACGGGTTTGGTCAACTCCTTCAGCTATAAAATCAGCAGGAAAATAATCATTCAGGCGATCCTTGTTTTCAAATGGATAATGGAACTGAGCATAGGGCATCGCCCCTGAATCAAACCAACCATCAATCAGAGCCGGTTCACGGAACATTTTCTTACCTCCTGGAGAAACAAGTATTATATCATCAACATAAGGTTTATGAAAATCAAATGTCTCATAATTCTCTTTTGAATTGTTACCCGGTACAAAATCCGCCAGCGGATTCTTAGTCATAAACCCAGCATCTATAGATTTTTCGATTTCTGCTTTTAATTCTTCAGCAGATCCAAGGCAAATTTTTTCAGTTTCATCTTCCGTCATCCAAACCGGTAATGGCACTCCCCAGTATCTTGACCGGGAGAGATTCCAATCAACCAGATTTTCTAACCAGTTTCCAAATCTTCCGGTTCCGGTCGCTTTTGGTTTCCAATTGATCGTATTGTTCAATTCAATCATCTTTTCCTTGTAGGCTGTAGTTTTTATAAACCAGGAATCAAGCGGATAGTAGAGGATAGGTTTATCCGTTCGCCAACAATGCGGATAGGAGTGAACATACTTTTCAGTTTTAAATGCTTTGTTCTCTTTTTTAAGTTTTACGATGATTTCTATATCAACTGAATCTTCATTGGTGGGGTCATAATTGGAATCATATTCAGGTTTCACAAACCGACCGGCAAATTCACCCATTTCTTCAACGAATTTACCCTGCTTATTGACAAGCGTAAGTGAACCGATCCCATTTTCACGGGCAACCTTATAATCATCAGCACCAAAACTGGGAGCAATGTGTACAATACCGGTTCCTTCATCGGTAGTTACAAATTCACCCAACAATACTTTAAATCCATCCCCATCTTCGGGTTGGGCATAAGGTAATAATTGCTCATAGCTGATCCCCTTTAATTTTTCCCCTTTGTATTCGCCTGATACTTTAAAAGGGATTTTTTTCTGTCCTTGTTCATAATCATCCAATTTCATGTCTGCATTTGACTCTGGAAAATATTTATGCAGCAAATCTTTACCAAGAATAACCGTTATGGGTTTATAAGTATATGGGTTGTAAGTTTTAACTTTTATATATTCAACTTTTGTTCCTACAGCCAATGCAGTATTGGAAGGCAATGTCCATGGAGTTGTTGTCCAGGCAAGGAAAAACAAATCGCCGAATACATTATTAAATAAAAATTCAGATTTTTCATCCCTTATAATTTTAAACTGGGCAACTACCGTATTGTCTTTTACATCCCGGTAACAACCCGGCATGTTTAATTCATGTGAACTAAGTCCTGTCCCGGCAGCAGGTGAATAGGGCTGAATAGTATGTCCTTTATACAATAGTCCTTTATCATATAATTTTCTTAATAACCACCAAACGGTTTCGATGTATTTATTATCGAAAGTTATATAGGGATTATCAAGATCAACCCAATATCCCATCTTAACAGTCAGGTCATCCCAAAGATCTTTATATTTCATTACTTCTTTCCGGCAGGCCTTATTGTAATCTTCTACCGAAATTTTAGTACCAATGTCTTCTTTGGTGATGCCCAATGATTTTTCAACGCTTATCTCTACAGGGAGACCATGTGTATCCCATCCGGCTTTCCGCTCAACCAGAAACCCTTTCATGGTTTTATACCTGCAGAAAATATCCTTGATCGCCCTTGCCATTACATGATGAATGCCCGGCGTTCCATTGGCCGATGGAGGCCCCTCATAAAAAATAAAGGGTTTGTGACCTTTTCTCAACTCAATACTTTTCTCAAAAGTCCTGTGACCTTTCCAGTAATCGCTGATTTCGGTACCGATGCGTGTTAAATCAAGATTCTTATATTCTGAAAATTTCTGTTTCATTTAAGCCGATAAACGGAATAGTTTAAAAAGTTTGCAAAATTATAAAAATTATAATATCAAATTATACCAAAGTGAAATTCAAAATAGTGTGGCATGAAGGGCGGTTTTGAATTTCCTACTTTGGTATTACTTTGGTTTTATGTTCTGTGAATCCAACTGAAATATTGAAAACAAAAAAGGCCGTCCAAAAACGGACAGCCTTTTTTGAATTATATTTCCGGAATTATTATTCGATAATAATTCGTTTCGTCATCGTACCTTCATTGGTTTCAACCTGGAATAAATATAACCCCGGGGTGAAGTTTGAAGTATTGAACTGGTAGAATTTAGTATTTACAAGCTCGCTGTTCATCAGTTGTCCTGCGTGATTGTAAACCCTGACCGACTTAATGTCGAATTCAGATTTAATGTTGAGCATATCCTTTGCAGGGTTGGGGTAAATCTGGGTAGCTTCAGAAATACTTTCCTGAATACCAACTATGACTTCCTCAACGGTATTCGTAGGTCCGGATTCTCCTGTATCATAAACGGCAGTTACATAATATTTATGCAAACCAATGGCAGGATCAAAATGTGTGTAAGTGGTAGGAGTTACATAAGCAAGCACACTGAAAGTTCCATTCTGGTATGAATGATAAACATTGTAGCCAAGCAGACCAGTAACGCTTCCACCAACATTGATAGTATAGTCTTCAACTTCACCATAAGAAGCTGCTCCGCAAGGAACAGGAGCTGTACTCCATGTCATCCTGACCCTCATTGTATAATCACCATTTGGTGTACCAGCGGGTACTGCAATAGCACCTGTGAAAGTCTGACCTGTTCCTCCAACATTCAATAAGATGAATTCCTCATTACCACCCTGATCGAATACATAATTCATATTCCAGTCAACCCAGCAAGTAACCATATCAGAAGCATACAGGTTACCACCATTGGTTACGGTAATATCTTCTGACATTCCTGCGTCAATTGTTGTAGACATATCCGTGTAATTTCCTACGCCACCTTGCCAGCCCGTGGTGTTATTAATAGCACCGCAAAGCACGTTACCAATATATTCATCTTGTGTACCCGTTGTTGCATCGCAATAAGCAGGGTAATTGTTTGAAACAGGTTTCGTTTTGCAGTCATTACCTGTATTTTCATCACCTGTCAGGTAGGTACAAGCTACAAATGTATAGGTTCCGTAAGCTGAAAGATTTACTGTTCCGGGGAATGTATAATCAAAAGTAGCACCACCGGCAATGGTATTGGTAATAGTTGCATTTACAGGTGCACCGCCATCCATTGTGTAAGAAATAGTAAAGTTGGATTGTGATGCTGTTCCAAAGTTCTTAATTCTTACCGACACAGTTTCGTTTCCTAAGTTAACGCCAGAGTTAGGTGAAAGAATTGATTGGATACCTATGTCATTGGTATACTGAACTGCTGTATATTCGAAAGCGAGTCCGCACATTTCAGCTCCACCCTGGAAATCACCAACGTAAGTGGCAGTTCCGGTATTAGGATCAATAGTATAAAGTTGTCCGGTAGAAGTATATCCTGCAAGATAAAGCACATCATTTTCATTGTCGTACTCTAAATCCTGGGCATAATTGATATCAATTCCCATGGAGCCAATAATCGCACCTGCGCCGGTAGTTTTGTTAATTGAAAGAAGGTTGTCAGCAAATAAATCTGCAGCATATAGATTACCTGATGCATCACAAGCCATACCAATTACCAATGCGCCTAAACCAACATCACCAATAAAAGTGCTGGCACCGGTAGAAAGATTAATTGAATACAATCCGCAGGAAGTACCATTATAATCACAACCGTACATTGTAAAGGTGGTCACATCATAAGCTATAGCATTGAAGCCTCCGCTTCCTGAGCCGTAACCAACCAGGTTCATAGCACCTGAAGAAGGATCAATGGTATACAAAGCGCTTGTCCCATACTCTTCTCCGTACCAAACACCTTCAGCCCATGAACCACCGGCGATAAAATCAGCTGATGAGCCGGGAGCCAATGATGTTATTGTTCCGGGGAAGTCAGTATCAAATGTAGCCGGTCCTATCGGATTTACAGATGAAGGATCATAAGCAACACAGGCGTAAGCAGTTGCTCCCTTGATATCCAGCTTGATTGCTTTATATTTTGCAGGAACTTTTGCATCGGTAATCATTTGTTGCGCCTGGACTTCCTGTCCGTTTAGTTTGTACTCACTGAGTAAGTTATTGTGGACAGAATTGGTATATTTACTTAATTCGCTAGTGGTCTGAGTTGATAATTCCTCGTTTTGAGCATTTTTGTTATAGGATTTACCTGCAGGAGCTGTCCAATTTAGAACAACATCACCGTTGGTAACAGTAGATGTGAGGTTAGTCGGAGGTGCAAGAGGCAGCACGCCTTCTAACATATAATCATCAATGAAGAACTTAGGTGTTTCTGTTGTTGAAACGCCAGTCCATGCATAGAAATTAGTTGCATCCAGCTTGTTCAAGGTACCTGTACCAAAAGAACCGCCACTCCATACCCAACCGTGGATAAGGATTCCGTCCAAATAATAGTCAGCCCAATCTTCATCGAGGTTGACATCCACTACGTTGAGCATCCATGTATCATAAGGGAAGTTAAAAGTAGCTGCGGCAGCGCCACCGCCATCAATTGAACCTGCTCCGTTTACGTCAAACATAACCTGCATTCCCCATTGACTGCTTGCACCGGCAAAATCCTGAAGTGTATTAAAATATCCAACATACCCTGAAGGGACATACATTTGGAAACTAATGGTGTAATGTCCTGATGTATAATCATCAAATGTTTTTACACAATCATTTGTTCCTTCAATGACTACGGAATTCACTCCGCTAAAAGCCTGTTCAGTTGATATAAATGGATCTTCTGCACCACAAGGGGCATTGCTCCATGTAGTCCATTCATCAGGAGTTTGGCAAGCCAGTTGTCCACCAGCAGTGTAATTTTCAAAATCATAAGTATAGATCACACCCGAACCACTGCCGGAAATTGTTACACTTGCTGTATTGGAAGCTACTGACTCTCCATCATCATAAACAGCGGTAACATAATATTCGTATGTGCCTGTTTCAAGGTCCATATCATCGTATTCAGTTGCAGTTGTATAATCGAGCATCATGGCATCACGATAGACATTATAACCAAGAAGGTCATCGCTTGCCGGGGCATTCCAATCGAGATGAACATCATTATCTACAGCAGTTGCTGTAAGATCAGTAGGAGGATTAAGCACAACAATAACAGGAAGTTCTTCAAAGACATAGTCATCCATATACAATTGATCGTTGGCTGTTGCACCAAAAAAATCATTAGCTTCCAGTGAATTTTGTCCTGTTCCTGTTGCCCCAAGGCTCCATTGATACGAATAGATCATATTTCCATCAATCCAGATTTCAGACATATCCGTTTCCATGTCAATAATATGTTCAACCATGAACCATACATCCGGTGTCCAGGTAAAAGTAGCTGTTCCGGTTCCTCCGGCATTGATGCTTCCTGCACCACCGGCATTAAAGTAAACTTCAAGACCCCAAACCTGAGCGCCTGTGAATGTTTGTAATGTGTTGAAATAACCAGCTTTTGTTGCAGGAATGTAGGCATTAAAACTAATGCTGTATTTTCCTGATGTAATAGGATCTCCGAAATCCTTTACCAGGTCATTATTCTGAGCAATTACAGCAGAATTTGGGCTGGAATACGAATAAAGTGAGGAAACATAAGCATCTTCCGAACCACAAGGTGCGTTGCTCCATGTTGTCCATCCTGTTGGATTTTGACAAGCAACCTGTCCACCGGCTGTATAAGCATCGAAGTTATCTTCGAAAACTATAGTTCCACCTGAACCTTCAGTTCCATCAACTACGAAAGGCAATCCTTGCGCGTAGGTATTGGGAGCTGTACCGCTGACAATGGCAGCCCAACCTGCAGCAGTCGTATATTGTAATCCGTTTCCGGTGATAGCCTGATCCCAGATAGAGATTGGCGGAGCCCAGGGACCGGATGTTAAAGTTCCGGTAAATTGATATTCTACCCAGTAAGTGCCTGCCGTAAGAACACAACCTGTCATATTGGCAACCACCTCCATGATTGGACGATTACTTGCCAGGAGGTCAGTTTCTATACTTCTGTAAATACCCGACCATTGTGTTGATGCCAGACGATTGGTTGTCAGGTCTCCCCAAACAATTGCACCACCTGCATTGGGTGCTCCGTTCCAAATCTGAACATAGATGCCGGTCATGGTAGAAGTGGTTGTTGAACCAGTCTGATAGGCAAAGAATTTCATTGTGTTTAATGTCCATGTTCCGGTAACCGTAAAATCATCGGCCATTGAATTTCCTGCTGATTGTTGTGCGCCGAAACCATAAGTTGTTAGAGCCCCGCCGGTGACAGACTGTAAAGCGCTTGCCGGATTCCCGCCAAAACCACCTGTAGGATGAGTGATTAGGGGACCATTGTCATAAAGCACATCCTTCGCCGGGTTGGATGAAGCATAGCTTACGTTTGAAACGACACTGTTTGGATTGGGAATAGGTTTCACCCCATCATAAGTGTCGGTAGTTAAATCTGTCGTCTTGTCAACCTTGACTTTTTCAAGATTTGACGACTGTCCGAATACAAGCGCAGAAGACAGTAATAACACCATCACAACGCTCATCATTTGAGTAAAAATTTTCATAATAATAAAATTTAGTTAATGTAAATAATTGAATGAATCATATTTTCTTTTTTTCTAACCAGCAAATATAGTTTAATTTTGAAATATACAAGGTCAAGTATAAAAAAAAATATTTTCATTAATCTTTTATAAATTTTGAGTCCACTCCGAAAAGACAAACAGGTCGTCATTGCGAGGGCGAAGCCCGAAGCAATCTGTTGATTTCCAACAACAAAAGATTGCTTCGCTACGCTCGCAATGACGATAAATCACTTTTCGGAGTGGACTCAATTATTAAATCAAAACCAAAATCATTTACGCTCCAAAATCGCTCCATGTGTGGTGTTTTTGTAGGATTTAATTGAATGATATTCTGGAATTATGATATAGATTCCAACTAATGAACAGAATAATTTGAAGTTCTTCAGTTATAAAAATTAATTCCCGATTCGGATCCTACCAATTACTTTGGATCCCGGGACAGTGACAAAAAAAGCCGCCTGGTTTCCCGGGCGGCTTTTTTCAGCATTATAATCGAATGAATTATTCGATAACTATTCGTTTAGTTGCAGTGCCTTCATTGGTTACAATCTGGAACAAATATATTCCGGGTGTGAACTTTGAAGTATTGAACTGATAGAATTTAGCATCCACGCTTTCATTGACAACTTCTTGTCCGGCATGGTTGAAAACTTTTATTGAAGTGATCTCAAACTCTGATGAGATATTCACCAGACCATTTGCAGGATTAGGATAAACCTGAGTTTTATCGTAAACCATTTCTTCAATTGATGTATAAAGTATAGAGGCTTCGTTTGAATTTGCAGATTCTGTTCCGTTCAAAACCGTTCTTACAACATAATAGTTCCATCCCTGAATAGGTGAAGTATGCAGATAAGTGGTTACTGCGATGGGTGAAGCATTTAATTTGGTATAAGTTCCACCTTGTTGTTTCCAGTAAACATTATACATGAAGTCTTTGGTTGAATTTGGAATGAATTTAACCGAAGGGCCGTTTGCAAAACCATTTTGCGCAGCCGATTCGAATGTTGCGTTATAGTTTACAGGTGCTAAGGTTTCTGAAAGAGGTTGCATCAAAGCACTCTTTCCGTCAGCAACACCCACATATCCGGCGAGATTCCAGTTGGCGTCAATTACGCCGCCTGTAAGAACATAAGCAGATGACCATGCACCACCTGTTGAAATCATATCTCCTTTGCCCTGGAGAGCAGGTCCATCATCGCTGCCTGCCGGGAAAGTTCCTGCAGCATGTGTAACACTATAACCAAACCAGAAATCAGTAGTAGTATTGATTAACACTGGAGTTGTAAGCACAATCTTCGTTCCACTCATCCAACGTTAAAACTGGTAACGTTCTGCTGATGAAGCAGGGTTGTTCCGGTGGTTCCACTCCAAACTTTGATAACATAAGTATGCAGCAGGATCAGCATTGGGGAAGAACTGAACTTTTTGTAATGAAAATCCATTGTATAGAGTTAGGTCCGCAGGCATCCAACGTGAAGCTACACTGAATGTTCCACCATTGGTCAAACCAACACCATTTCCATTGTTTACACCTGCATCCCATTGGATCCATTCACCGGAACCAACAGCATCCCAGGTCAGCTGTACTCCATTAGTTACGCCTGTTGCCACAAGATTTTGTGGTGCAGGAGGAACAGGGTTTTCAATAACAGCAGTAGCTGAATTGGAAGCAGGTGAATCACCTTCGTCATAAACAGCCTTTACATAATATTCATAAGTTCCGGAACTTAGGTCCATATCATCATAATCGGTTACAGGCGCAGCAACATAATCAATCATTGCACCGTCGCGATATACATCATAACCCATAAGCTGAGCTTTGGCGCTTTTAGCAGTTTGTTTTAATGTTAAATAATCAACCGCTGGATCCGGACCAGGAAGGCGTGAAGCCTCGTTGCCATAATTGGGCGCATATTTTACAGCCTTAACCAAACCATCCTCAGTTGAAGCCATTATCCACAAATCCATAAGGAAGTCACCAATAGCGGAAAGTCCCATACCAGAATAATTTGATAAAGGTCCGAAATAAGACATACCATCAGGTCCAACATCATCGCTGTCAAGATCAGGATATGCATCAGTTGCAACGTTTCCCATCGGTTCAAGGAAAACACCAACTAGTCCTGTTTCTGGTACTGATCCCAATGGAATTTCAACTTCCCAATGGTCGTTACCGGTAGTTTGCAATGGCCCTACAACGGAAATTTCAGTGTGGGTATCCCAGTCAACAATATGTAATTTATAATTCCAGGTACCCGTCAACCCCCATGAAGAATGCCGAAAATCAAGCATTTCAAGTGTTACATCGGTATAACCGGAAAGGTCATACACAACACCATATCCACTATTAAAAGCCTGGAAATAACCATTCACATTATTCCCATCATGCTGGATCAGTTCATATAACTGACCGCCACCGCCGCTTGGTGCATCCCAATCGAGGTAAACATCATTGTTGGTAACTGTGGCTGTAAGATTGGTCGGAGGATTTAGATTGAGTCCTTCCATTTCTTCCAATTTATAGTCATCAATATACATTTGATCATTGGCTGTAGCACCAAAGAAATCATTGGCTTCAAGGGTATTTTGACCTGTACCGGTAGCACCAAGGCTCCACTGGTAATCATAGATCATGTTTCCATCAATCCAGAATTCACAATGATCGTAATCCAGATCAACGATTTGCTCAACAAGGAACCATACATCAGGTGTCCAGACAAAAGTGGCAGTTCCGGTCCCGCCTGCATTGATACTTCCTGCGCCTCCGGCATTTAAGTAAACTTCAATTCCCCAAACCTGTGCACCGGAAAATGTTTGCAGGGTATTAAAATACCCGGCCTTGGTTGCAGGAATATAAGCATAAAAACTGATACTGTATTTTCCGGTTGTATAGGGATCACCGAAATCCTTTACCAGGTCATTGTTTTGTGCAATAACAGTAGAATTTGGACTGCTGTGAGCATAAAGAGATGAAATATAGGCATCTTCAGAGCCACAAGGTGCATTGGTCCAGGTTGTCCAATCTGTTGGATTTTGGCAAGCTAATTGCCCGCCTGCAGTGTAAGCATCGAAATTATCTTCGAAGATTACCGTCTGTCCGAATAAAAGTGCAGAAGATAGCATCACCACCATCAAAGCACTCATCATTTTTGTAAACATTTTCATAAAAAATTAAATTTAGTTAATATAAATAAATTATTGAATAAAGAATTTCATATTTAAAACAAATAACTAGCTAGATGCGCCTGAAATAAAATGTCAACTTGTAACGAAAGTTTTCTTTAATGACAGTATAAATAGCAGAATAGTTGCTTTAATATTTCTGACAAAAATAGAACTATTAATGAAATTACAATGTAGAAATATTAAATTTCCTCCCCTGCCATGTATTCAACTTTTCAAGTTTTTCCTCAATCAGCCTGTTTATCTGATCGTTCCGTATCAAGCCCCAATCAGGTGCAACAATGAAACGGGGAGGCATTTCGCCTGTAAACCGTTCAATAATGATTCCGGGATTCAATCTCTCAATGAACGCTACAATAAATTCGACGTATTCATCCAATTCAAATAACTCAAATCTCTCCGGAATATTTTTGAATTCATTTTCGAGTATAGTATTTTTTACGATTTGAAGCTGATGGAACTTGATGCTATGGATCGGTAATGCAGATAAAATTGAAGCTTCATTCAACATTTGATCGCGTGTTTCACCGGGCAACCCGAAAATAATATGAGCGCCTGTTCGCAAGCCCGCAGAGGCAGTTTTTTTTATGGCATCAACCGATTGTTGAAAAGTATGTTGACGGTTAATGCTTTCGAGCGTTTTATCATAGCACGATTCGATTCCATATTCTATTGTTACGTAATATTTCTCTGATAACTCGGCAAAGAATTTAAGTTTATCCTCATCTATACAATCTGGACGAGTGCCGACGACGAGACCAATGATTCCGGGAAGACTCAGGGCTTCCATGTATAATTGCCTGAGGCGTTCAAGGGGTGCATAAGTATTGGAATATGGCTGGAAATAGACAAGAAACTTTTTTGCCCTTCGGTACCGTTTTGCATGGAATTCGATACCTTCTTCTATCTGTTGGCTTAAAGATTTATCCGGTCGGCAATAGGAAGGATTGAAGGCCTCATTATCGCAATAGGTGCATCCGCCAAAAGCCAGTGTTCCGTCCCGGTTGGGGCAGGTAAAACCAGCATCAACAGATATTTTCTGAATGCGTTCGCCAAACTGCTTCCTGAAATACTCAGGATAGGAATTGTACCTTTTACTATGTCCCCAAAGAAAATTCATTAAAAAAGTAATTCTTTAAAAAAAGGAAAGCAGGGAAATTGCCCCTGCTTTCCTTATAATTCGTAATACTGTTTGCTATTTGGTTGCGTTTTCCAACCGTTTCATTATTGAGAAAATAAATATTGCTGCCAATATACAGCAAATGATAAATATTCCCCACAACATGTATAATTCAATTTTGCCCCACATTAAACTACCAACAAACAAGAATTTATTGCCAATTGCGGTAGCCAGCAACCAACCACCCTGCATTAAGCCCTGGAATCGGGCTGGTGCCACTTTTGCTACGAACGACAAACCAATCGGACTGAGGAACAGTTCCGCAATGGTTAAAATGAGGTAAGAACTCATCAACCAGTATGGCGAAACCCTGTCAATTTCAGCAACAGCAACACCTGCCATATCTTTAGGTGATACCAAACCCAAAGAAGCGACCAATACCAAAACAAAGCCGAAAGAAGCAATAATCATCCCTATGCCAATTTTACGGGGTGATGAGGGTTCCTGTCCTCGTTTACCCAGCCAGGCAAAAATTCCCATCACCAATGGAGTTAGCGCTACAATAAACAATGGATTGAATGATTGAAAAACTTCGGGTGAAATAAGGTTCTGTGCCTG
Organism: uncultured Bacteroidales bacterium; assembly: GCA_963840975.1. Classification (GTDB taxonomy): domain Bacteria; phylum Bacteroidota; class Bacteroidia; order Bacteroidales; family JAADJA01; genus JAADJA01. The sequence goes on from CAWJBC010000016.1 coordinate 97,436, forward strand.
GTTGTTTGAAGCAAAGTAATAACAGAGGAATCCGAATACCAAAAATCCTGCAGCTCCAATAAGCCGGGTTGTTAGTTTTTTGGTAAAGAAAGCCAATGCACATCCGGCAATAGCTCCGATAACAGATAATATTGACCAGATGTTGAAGAACAGGTTAGTGAATGGACCGACATATTGTGCAGTATAATCGCGGGCATACATTGTTAAGGTTAAACCGTTTTGATGGAACGACATCCAGAAGAAAATAACGACAATGAATACCAGGGATAGAGCCACCACCCGGGGTTTTTCATCCTTGTTTGATATTTGGAATATGAGGGTAACAAATCCTACGAATAAACCAACAGCCAGACCTAATTTATAATCTATGTCTTTGATGTCGGTATAACCGTCGGCAATGTGAAACAACAAAGCAACCACCACTGTTAATCCCAGCGAGATGATAATGTATTTCAGGTTACTTGCCAAATCTATAGAAGGTTTTGGGGCTGCTGATACATTATTCTTTTTTTCTGCCAGTGCAAGTTTGTGTTTTGAAGGTAAAAGTTTATTAAAACTGACATAAACCAATAATGATATAATCATTGCGCCGGCAGCAATGGCAAAAGCATAGTTGAATCCTGCTGAGAAAACACCGATGTAGTCGTTTGCAAAAGCAGTGAGGTCTGCAGCCGATTTTCCGCCTCCATTCATTATTGCCTCGTTTGCAAGGGTCTGAAACTGATCAACGTCTTTTAGTGTTCCGTTCAAATATTGATGACTAAGCAAAGGAAGGTTGGCATTTTCGTAATACCCGTTATATTTTAACCAAAATTCTTTAATTCCTTTTGCAACAAAAGGAGCAAAGAAAGCCCCGATGTTAATACCCATGTAAAAGATCATAAAGGCGCTGTCACGAAACTTCTTGTACTTTTCATCATCATACATTTGCCCCACCACGGCTTGCAGGTTCCCTTTGAATAATCCGTTTCCTAATGCTATGATCAACAATGCAGCTACGGAAATCCATAGTTCAAGGCCGGGAATGGCAATAATTAAATAACCCGAGAACATTATGACCTGTCCAATTAAAATTACCGTCTTATACTTTTTCGTCCAGTCGGCAAGCATACCACCAACCAGCGCCAGGGCATAAATTGCAAAATAGAACCATGAATAAATACTTCCTGCTGAATCGGCATCAAGTCCATATCTTGCTTGAAGAAACATAACAAGGATAGCCATCATGGTATAAAAACCAAAGCGTTCCCCCATATTGGTAAAAAACGCTACCAGCAGCCCTTTTGGGTGATCTTTTAACATAGGATTAATTATTAAGTTATTATTAAATAAATTTATCTCCCGAAAAATTTAGAGAGGACAAAAATAATTAAAAATAGAAATTTTGCAACTTTTGTTTATATGCTCAATTTCAACGTGGTAAATTAGTCAGGTATAAACATTTTTGAAATGTTTTGTAATATTACCATAAAATGATCGTCTTGAAAACACATGACAGTTGAAACGTTTAAAATAGAAGTTTTACCGGTTAAGCATAAATTGTACAGATTAGCGAAACGGTTGCTTAACAATATACCGGAAGCTGAAGACGCTGTTCAGGAAACGTTTCTCCGGCTATGGTCGAAAAAAGACGATCTGAAAAAATATAGGAGTATTGAAGCTTTTGCGATGACAATAACAAAAAATATTTGTCTCGACAGAATGAAATCAAAAAGTTATAAAACGGACGAACTGAATGAAAAACATGAAAAAACGGGGGAATCAAATCCATATACAAGGTTGGAATTAGCCGATTCGTATGAAAAAATCCAACTGATCATACAGTCATTACCCGAACAGCAGCGAATGATCATTCATTTAAGAGACATTGAGGAGTACGACCTGGATGAAATTGTGGAAATTATGGAATTGAACATGAATACTGTCAGGGTTAACCTTTCGAGAGCACGCAGAAAAGTAAGAGAAATGCTTACAAAAACTTACAATTATGAATTTGCAAAAAATTGAACAACTGATCGAAAAATATGAAAGGGGCGAAACTTCTGCCGATGAAGAAAAGCAAATGATGGCTTATTTTCTGAGAGAGGACGTTCTTCCGCACCTGAAAAATTTCCAGTCGCTTTTTACCTTTTATCATCATTCAAAAAGCGAGGAATTGCAGAATGGTGATTTTGACAAAATGGTGCTCACAGCTTTAGAGGATAAAAAAGTTATCCCAATGATTACGGGCAACAGTAACAGACTGTATTTCATCTCCACCATTGCTGCTGGAATTATAATTTTGTTCGGGCTGTATTTTCGTTATGGAGCAACAGGTTCATCAATGAAAGACACCTATCATGATCCTGTTCTTGCTTATGCCGAAACCAAAAAAGTATTAATGAAAATATCGGTCAATATGAACTCCGGTGTTGATGAAATGAAAAGCTTTAAAGAGTTCAATGAAGGATTAAAAACGCTGGATAATGTCAGTGCATTTCAAACCGGATTGAATCATCTTGAAAAAGTATCAATTTTAGAAAAGACAAAAGAAATAATAACAACTAAAAAATAATTAAAATGAAAAAGCAAAATTTAAAAATCGCAATGTTAATGGTAGCCTTGCTGCCTGTAATGGTAATAGCGCAAAGTCCCGCCGATGCCTTGTTCGACAAGTATTCGCAGAAGGACGGCTTTACCTCTGTTTATATCACCCAGCAAATGTTCAGCTTATTTGCTGATATGGATACCGAGGACGATGAAGAGGGTTTTATTGATCTGGTCAAGAACCTCACCTGCATCAAAATCATTACGGTGGACGATACAACCGGCGCATTGAATAAAAAAGTCAACTTTTATGATGAGATCATGAAAAGTTCTTCAAAGCAAAAGTATGAAGAGCTGATGGTTGTGAAAAAAAACAATCAGGACATCAAATTCCTGATCCGTAAGGATGGCAAAATAATTAACGAACTGTTAATGGTTGTTGGTGGGAGCGAGGAGAATGTCCTTATCAGCATACAGGGGAATATTGATCTGAAAACCATTTCGAAGCTTTCGAAGGCTATGAAAATTGAAGGAATGGAAAACCTTGAAGAAATTGAAAAGAAGTAAACATTATTTCACTTTTTTTCTCCTAAATTGTTGAATTAATAACATTAAAAATAATAAATCATGAAAAATACAATTTTGAGATTTGCAATCACGATCATACTGGTTGCACCTTTATTAACAACTGCGCAAAATAGTGCAGTTGACAATTTTTTCAATCGCTATTCCGACCAGGACGGCTATACATCTGTTGAAGTCACGAAAGGGTTGTTTGAATTATTTGCCGAAATTGATGCAGATGATCCTGAATTTGAGGATTTTCAAAAAGCAGTCAGCGGACTTGAATCTCTAAAACTGTTAGTTTGCTCTTTAGAAAAAGGGGGAGAGGAAAACAAAGACAAATTTTATAAGGACATCCTGAATTCGATTCCTTTCAAAGAATACAAAGAATTGATGGTGATCAGGGGCAGCGATGCCAATGTTAATTTCTATGCCAAGAACAACCAGCAGATCATTACCGAAATGGTAATGGTGGTGGATGGTAAAGACGAGGCGGTATTACTTAGTATGACAGGGAATATTGACTTAAACTATGTTGCAAAACTTGGGAAAGCAATGGACCTCGAAGGTATGAATTACCTTCAAAAAATGAAAAAATAACACTCATTTTAAATACTGACGGATATGAAAACCATAAATAAAATAATTTTAATCCTGATTAGCGGACTTGTCACGATTAACTTGTCAGCACAAACTAATCCGCTGGACGACATGATAAAAATGTATGCCGATCAGCCCGGATTCTATTTCATGGAAATGAAAACCAATATGCTCAGTTCATTCAGTAAAGACGAAGCAGCGCCTTCAACCGGAAAGATTATTTCAATAAAGATGCTTACTTTCAAAGATGAAGGTTTACCTCAGTACAATGCTGAAAAAATTTATGAACAGTTTAATTCAAACATAAAGTCCGATGCTTATCGGGGGCTTGTTACAATTAAAAGCAGCGGAGATAAAGTGGACATGATGGTGAAAAAGGAGGGAGAACAACTTTCAGAAATAATCGTGATTATACGCGAAAGGGACGAAGCAACTTTCATAGCTGCATCAGGAAGTTTCGACTTAAAGGACATAGCGAAATTCAGCGAATTAAAAAGTTGCAATGGTCTCGAAACACTTCAAAAATTATGTGAAGAATAGTATTCGTGATATCATTGGATTTCAATATAAAAATTTAAAAAGTCCCGCAGAGAAAGTTGATTCCTGCGGGTCTTTTTATTTCATACTTTTGGAACGCTGATGATCGGATATGGAAAAAGGAACAAAGAACTTTACAAAAGACCGTCAATATTATAAGTTTTGCCTCTATGGCTTCCTCAAAAACCTTGAATTCTTCGAGGCTTTTCAAATTCTATTCCTTCTCGAAAACGGACTCACATTTTTACAGATAGGCATTTTATACAGCATTCGCGAAATTTCCCGGAATATTTTTGAAATTCCTGCCGGGATATTATCCGATTCACTTGGAAGAAGAAAAACCCTCATTTTCTCTTTCGTTTTTTATATCATCAGTTTCCTGGTCTTTTACGTTTCACATATCTATCAGGCGTTTGTAGTTGCTATGATTGTTTATTCGCTGGGTGATGCTTTCAGAACAGGAACCCACAAAGCAATGATATTTGATTATCTGAAGATAAAGGGCTGGATCAATCAAAAGGTATATTATTACGGACATACCCGGTCGTGGTCGCAGTTGGGTTCGGCATTATCGGCTGTTATTGCGGCTTTACTGATTTTTCAATCGGGAGGATTTCGTGTCATTTACCTTTATTCGGTTATACCTTTTTTTCTTGATCTTTTACTGATCGCTTCTTATCCCAAAGCGCTGGATGGTGAGGTTGCCATTTTTGATAAAAGCAGGATTTATGAAAATTTCAGAAGGGTTTTTCATGATTTTTTATTTGCAATTTTGAACTGGAAAGTTCTGAAGGCATTGATAAACCTTTCGTCGCATACCGGATACTACAGCGCTATGAAAGATTACCTGCAACCGGTATTACAAACCCTGGCGCTTTCGTTGCCACTTTTGCTTACCTATGACGAAAGTCAGAGAACTTCTCTGATTGTCGGAGGGGTTTATTTCATCGTTTTTCTGCTTACATCTTTTTCAGCCCGTAATTCCGGAAATTTTTCAAGCCGGTTTAAAAACCTTGTGTTCCCGCTTAATCTGACATTGATTATTGGTCTCTTGTTGGGAGTTTTGAGCGGATTGTCGTATTTACAGGGATGGCTGATATTAGCAGTAATTTTTTATGTCGGAATTTATGTTTTGGAAAACCTGAGAAAACCAATAGGAATTGCCTATGTTACTGAGAATATAGATCATCACATCCTTGCTACGGTTTTGTCAGCCGAATCGCAGGTTCATGCACTTATTGCTGCGGTAAGTGCACCATTAATAGGGTTTCTTGCTGACAGATTCGGATTGGGAGTTGCTATTACCGGTGTTTCAGTGCTAATGATTTTGTTTAGCCCAATATATTTTGTAAGAACCAAAGGAAAAGAGGTACAATAAAGTTCATTCGTACCTGAGTGATTCGATGGGATCAAGGCGGGCAGCTTTGGTGGCAGGGATGTATCCTGAAACAATAGAAACGATAAAACACAATACCACACCCACAACTATCCAAATCCAGGGAACGATGAAACTGCTGCCGATAATCATTGAAAGTATGTTTCCGATACCGATTCCGAAAATAATCCCCAGGATTCCGCCAATCTGTGCTATTACTATGGCTTCAGCCAAAAATTGATTTTTAATGGTTCGCCTGGTTGCTCCGGTGGCTTTGCGGATTCCGATTTCCTTTGTCCGCTCAGTTACGGAAACCAGCATAATATTCATCAATCCAATGGCGGCGCCCATCAGGGTTATAGCCCCGATAAAAATAGCGGCATAGCGGATGTATTTCAGGTTTTCGAGAAACATGGTAACCAATTTGTCGCTTTTGGTGATTTCAAAATCATTATCTTCACCCAGGGGTGTATTCCTGATGTTTCTGAAAGTACCGGTGGCTTCCCCTATTGCAGCATCCATTAATTCGGGTTTGGCTGACATTACATTTATGGTATAAGACCTGTTTGCCGAAGAAAAGTATTGCCTCACATTGTTCAGGGGTACAAGTACATTTTTATCGCCTGAAAACCCGAAACTGGATCCTTTTTCTTCCAGCACACCAATAACTCGGTATTTTCCCGGACCAATAGAAATGATCTCTCCGACCGTATTTTTTTTATTCTTAAAAAGTTTTTTCTTCAGTTCGCTTCCGATTATGGCAACGTGCGAGCCATGGAATATTTCGTTTTGATTGAAATTCCGACCTTCGGCTAGTTCACTCCCTGATGTGGTCAGGTAATTTTCATCTGTCCCCATCACAGCAACATTGGGATTGGTTTTTTCCGATTCGTACTTCAATGTGGCTATGTGGGTCGCAAATGCATGAACGGAAGTAGTGGCAGGAAAGTCAAATTCTTCCTTAAAAGATAACGCCTCATCGTATGAAATAGCCTCGTAAAATCTTGCCCTGTGTACTTCGCTTCCAATCTGGATCTGCATTGACCGGTTCTTTATCGTGAAGGTGTTTGCACCCATCATGGTGAAATTTTCGGTGAGAAAATATTTTATTGAATCAATGGATGTAAGTATTCCAACCAGTGCCATGATTCCGAAAGCGATGATCAAAACGGTCAGAATGGTGCGAACCAGATGTGATTTGATAGATTCCAGCGAAATTTTTAAATTTTCAACCAATAAACTTGTCATGAAACTCAATTTAATAATAGCAAAGATAGCTATATTTTAAAGTACAGAATCAATTAAAAATGAACCTGAGTGATTTTCGATTGAATAAAAAATAAGTAAGGGATTAAATTGAAAAGGTATCAGAACAGAAAGAAAACAGATGAAATAAAGAATGACCATAGAACAACAGAAATACTCATGTATATCAGGGTGTTGCTTCTTCCCGAATAATATTTTCGGGCAAGGAAAGCGCCCAGAGGTATGGAAAGTAAAACCGGGGTGAGGAAAATGATTCCAAAAAAACCATATTTATTCCTGGCATTGACAATGAACTTGTTTTTTCTGGTGAATTTCTTTTTTAAAACGGAATTATCCTCATTCAGGATTTTTATTGATCTGTCAATTTTAATACCTGTAAAATAACTATAAACCGTTGGACAGCATTTGTAGTATATGGAAATGATCCACTTGCTCAAAAAGTAAAAAAAGAGAATGCCAAGTATACCTCCTAACGCAGTAGTGATTGCTGTCTGTAGATAATTGAATCCATAGCCGATTGAAATGAGTGGTGCAAATAAAAATTTTATTCCGCTTACAACGAGGACCTGGAGAAGTTTGAAGAATTTTAAGCCGATAATAAATGTCATGGTAGTAGTTGCCAGTAAAGTAAGATTGTTTGCTATTTAACGGGATTTCATTGCTAAAGTTTTACGCTAATGAAAATAAATAAACTTAGATTTAACCATGTTAAATGATTTTCGCATCAGTATCATTTAATTAACAACGATATGACAAGGTAGAAGGCTAAATGGGTTGCTGATTCAACAATTAATATTTTTGATAGCCGCCTCAAATCTAACGTTTTTTACCGAAGGCAAGGTCGCCGGCATCGCCCAATCCAGGAACAATATACGCTTTGGCCGTCAACTCATCATCAATGGCGCCTAACCACAGGGTTACATCTTTGTCGGGCAGACTTTTTTTAATTAGTTCCACTCCTTCGGCGCTGGCTATGATGATAACTATATGGAAATGCTTGGGTTTGCCCAAAGCGATCAGTTCTTTATACACAGAAACGATGGAAGCTCCGGTTGCCATCATGGGATCAGCTAAAATAAGAGTCTTACCCTCAAGTTCAGGAGAAGATACATATTCTACCTTGATAACGAACTTTTCGTTTTTTTCCACTTTGCGATAAGCCGAAATAAATGCACTTTGCGATTTATCAAAAATATTGAGGAAGCCCTGATGCATCGGCAAACCTGCCCGTAACACCGGAATAATAACCGGATATTCTGTTAATACAGGCACTTCAGCACTTCCGAGTGGTGTTATCACTTCTGCTATTTCAAATGCAAGCGTTTTACTGATCTCATAAGCAAAAATTGCGCTAATTCTCTCAATATTAAACCTGAACCGAAGGCTGTCATTTTGAATTACACTATCTCTGATTTCAGCGATGTATTGGTTTAAAATGGAGTTGTCCAGTCCTAAATTTTTTATCATGGCGGTGATGGAATTATCAATTAACCCGAAATTATTTTCGTGACAAATCTACGTAAATTTTATATCCTTCACAATATAAAAGTTAAACATATCTAATTAGCCGGAAAGTATTCAAAGGATATTCCTGATCTTTTTAACCAGCGAAACTCCAATCCTTGTGAACAGCGGAAGTCTGTTGTACCGGATTTGTGAATAAGTACACCTCGATGCACCAAAACCCTGATAAAACCTGGCAAGGTTTGGATCGTTCGATCCTTCAAAATCAAGTGTAAGATGATGCCGTGAATGTTCCTGTATGAATGTATCTAACAGAAATGCGATGCTGTGTGACTGTCTGCCTTCGTCCGACAAACCAGAAAAAAGAAAAATGATTTTGTTTTTGCTCCTGGTAAAAATTGCGCCCGCTACAAGTTGATTATGGACTGAATAAATCCCGTAAGTTAAGACCAATCCTTTGTATATTCCCATATAGGATATCCGTTTCAGCTTTTGGTAGTGTTCGTCATTCAGTGCTTTTAATTTTCGGCCCCGGTAAGATCTGAAAAGTTCAATTATTTCATCAGGCTTTATGTTTTTTGAAACAGTTAACCCGGCACTGGATGCTTTTTTCAGGTTGCGTTTCAGGTTAGTAGAATAATTTTTGTAAAGGTTTTCATAGGAATTGATCAGGTCAACTTCAAAATTTTGGCATTGCAGGATTTTATAATTTCCGGGAGGCACTTTATTAAATGTATTCAGGTTAATTTCAGCCAGCCTGAATTTTCCGGGGATGGCATTTAAAAATGACCGCACAACTTCTTCTGTCAGGATCTTTTTGGAAATAATACCCAGTTGTTGCGTAAAAACAGGTTGGTACAAATAATGAATATTCCATTTTTCGCCTGTAGTGAGTGGGAATACCCTTTCATAATCATCCTCTACCAAAGCCTGCCAGCCTTCGGCTGCAATATCCAGATACCACGACGAGGCATATATCATACCATTGAAAGATTCGCTGATACAATTATCCCACTTCTTTTTGTCTATTTCGCTATGTGATAGGTATCTGATCATTACCGTATCGCTTCTTTTATCATCTCCTCATATACGATTTGCCAATTTTCCCAGCGTCCCTGGTTGCTAAGAGATTCGTTGTGCCACAATGAAATAAAGGTTCCGTTCACAGCTTTAACTTCCTGGATAAGAGGTGTAATGTATTGCATCGCCTGACCAGCCCCTATGTTCATGTAATCACGCAGGGTTCCATCCATCAATGTAAAAGGATGCACCCTTAATTTGGTTTCGGCATCCATATCAAGATCATAAAAATTATATGTACTGCAAATACCGGCTCTGAATCCCGGTTGGGCCGCAAATCCCATCGTATAGTCGTCGGTTATGTCAAGGTTTATCAGGTTTCTGTAAGTGTAGGGTAATTGCAGTTTGAGGAAATGTTGTCGGCTCTTTGTAACTTCTGTATTCAGTAATTTAGAAAGCCTTGCAATTTCTTCCCGTAGTTTTTTAGTAGAAAAATTTGAATTATAGGAAGGATGAATTCCAACTTCAGCATAATCCATCAAAGATTTAATAAGTGTCCGGAAAGTTCTGTTTTCGATGGGTATATTTTTATCATTTAAACCATATTCGGCAAACAATATAAAATAGATGGGGTGCAGATTGTACTTTTTTTGTAATTCAAACTGGAGATCATAAGTGTCGAAAGGATCTTGCTCAAAGCCTGCGAGAACCTTTGTACGGTGCACGATGGTTGAAAAATGGAAGTTACTGAATGCATTCAGGTAGCCACCCGTGGTGCGCAAAAACCCTTTTTGTTTAAAAGCCCATGCCGCATCAATGTCAATGGTTGGGATGAATTGATATTTTGTGCCGGGAATAGAAAATTCTGGGAATCTCTCTCTCAGTTTTTTCCCGATCGCCAAAGCCCAGATATTGACCAAAGGTTTTTGCAGGAAATTTTTCTGATAGGCAAGACTTTCATTTGCGCTGAATCGCCCATATTCATCTTTACGGTACGGAAGATATTCTTCATAGCGTGAAACGAGATAAAAAGCAGCAGCAAACGGATCGAATGGCATTGCCGATTCTTTCTGAAAAACCGGAAAAAATGCAGGCAGTTCATAGCTTTCAATAAAAGTAAAGTCAATATTTGAAATGCCTCTTTCGAACAATAAGTTTACACTTCCAAAAAATAGTTCATTTCCGAGTTGATATTTTGTATAACTAAATTTAACTCCCTCATAAGTACTAAACTCCTCTTTACTTGAAGTCAATTTAAAATTAACATTCAGCAATTCCTTAATTAAAAGATTGAAAATGTATTTAATACGGTTGGTAATTTTATCTGTGTAAATTAAGAGCATTAAGAAGTGATTATATATTTAGTTGCCTCGAACCTTAAACCTGTCTCGCCGGAGGCGAGATGAAACCTGAAACTATTCCCCATACCAGCTTGCATACATATTATAACTATCGGCAATCCTGTGTATTTCTCCTTTGAGCAAAGCAACATCAACGGATTTAATTTTTTTTGCGGGAACTCCTGCATAAACGCTTCCCGATTCAATTACTGTCCCTTTTGAAATTACGGCTCCGGCAGCTATGATGGAATTGCTTTCGACCACCACATGATCCATCAAAATGGCTCCCATTCCAACCAGCACATTGTCATGAATAGTGCACCCATGAACAATGGCATTGTGGGCAATGGAAACATTATTTCCGATAGATACCGGCGCCTTTTGGTAGGTACAATGTATAATTACTCCATCCTGTATGTTTACCATATTGCCTATCCTGATGGAATGGACATCACCCCTGACTACTGCATTAAACCAGATACTACAGTTATCCCCAATTACCACATCACCAGTAATGGTGGCATTATCAGCAAGAAAACAGTTATTACCAAATTTTGGAGAAATTCCTTTGACAGTTTTTATGAGTGCCATAATTTAAAATTCTTAATTCCAAAAGGTTGCGATTCTATATAGTATAAAAACAGACTGTTTATTATTTTATTCCTTATCGCCTCGAATTTATTTTAATTGTAGTTTTTGAAGGGTAATCAATAGAATAATGCAACCCGCGGCTCTCTTTCCGGAGTTGAGCCATTTTAATAATAAGATAACCCACATTGATCAGGTTGCGCAATTCGCAGATTTCAACATTGATGAGCGACTTGTCATAAAGCGTTTCTGTTTCCTCGTAAATAATTTCAAGCCTGTCGAGGGCACGTTTCAACCGGAGGTCGGAACGAACAATACCAACATAACTTGACATAATGGATTGTAGTTCCCTTTTGGATTGTGTAATGAGAATCATTTCCTCGTTCAGTACCATTCCTTCTGCATCCCAATCAGGTATTTCTTCCATAAAACCAATAGCCCCGATTTTCTCTTTTGCATCCTCCGCCGCCCGATGAGAAAATACCGCCGATTCCAGGAGGGAATTGGAAGCGAGCCGGTTGGCGCCATGTAATCCAGTTGAAGCGCATTCGCCAGAAGCGTAAAGGTTTTCGATGGAAGTCCGGGCAAATTTATCCACTTTCACCCCTCCGCATATATAATGGGCAGCCGGTACAACAGGAATTTTATCTTTGGTGATGTCAATCCCTATGGAGAGGCATTTTGCATAAACAGTCGGGAAGTGTTCAATCAGTTGTTGTTTGTTCAAATGTCTGGCATCAAGATAAACATGTTCATCACCGCTCAGTTTCATTTCGGTGTCAATTGCTCTTGCAACAATGTCGCGAGGAGCCAGCGATCCTCTTGGATCATATTTCTCCATAAATTCAGCACCCTTGCGCGTTTTCAGTATGGCTCCGAAGCCCCTGAGCGCTTCTGTTATAAGAAATGACGGACGTTCATTCGGATTGTACAATGAGGTTGGATGGAATTGAACGAATTCCATATTTTCTGTAATTGCTTTGGCACGGAAAGCCATTGCTATTCCATCGCCTGTGGCAATATCCGGGTTGGTTGTCGTATTGTAAACATTACATGCTCCCCCTGTGGATAATAATGTGATTTTGGAAAGTATGGTCAGGACTTCTCCTGTTTCGGGGCAAAGTACATACGCTCCGTAACATTTAATTCCCGGCGTACCCCGCGAAACTCCAACACCGAGATGATGCTGGGTCAGTACATCAATTGCAAAGTGGTTTTCAAGGATTTCGATGTTAGGATGACTTTTTGCTTTTTTAACCAATGCCCTGACAATTTCAGCACCGGTACTGTCTTTGTGATGCAGTACCCTGAATTCCGAATGCCCGCCTTCCTTAGCCAGTTCATATTTGCCAGATGCTTCTTTGTCGAACTCAGTGCCCCAGTCAATTAGCTCCTTTACCCGGTCAGTTGATTCTGTAATGGTAATACGAACGATTTCTTCATTGCACAGATCATCTCCTGCAATTAAGGTATCCTGAATGTGTTTTTCGTGCGAATCGGGAGGATACATAACCGTTGCTATGCCGCCCTGCGCATATTTAGTGGCAGTTTCATCCACTTTATCCTTGGTAACAATACATACTTTACCTGTATCGGCCACTTTTAGTGCATAACTAAGTCCTGCAATACCAGAACCAATAACAAGGAAATCAACTTTTTTTCGCATTACAATATTTTTATAAACCCAGCAATTCTTCAACAGGTTCTTTCGATCCGAACATCATCTTAACGGGGTTTTCCAGCATTTCTTTTACTTTCACAAGAAAAGAAACGGATTCACTGCCATCAACTATACGGTGGTCATAGGATAAAGCGACAAACATGATGGGGTGAATTTCAACTTTTCCTGCAACGGCGATGGGTCGTTCAACAATATTGTGCATTCCTAGGATAGCGCTTTGGGGCGGGTTCAGAATGGGGGTGGATAGCATGGAGCCAAAAACGCCGCCATTTGTGATGGTAAAGGTTCCGCCGGTCATTTCGTCAATAGTAATCTTATTGGTCCGTGCTTTATCGGCAAGTTCTTTGATTTTTATCTCTATTTCAGCTAAGGACATTTTTTCTGCATTCCTTAATACCGGAACCATCAATCCCTTTGGAGAGCTTACGGCAATGCCAATATCAGCATAATTGAAATAAACTATTTCATCTTTGTCAATGCGGGCATTTACACCAGGAACGATTTGAATAGCTTCGGTAACCGCTTTGGTAAAGAACGACATGAACCCCAATCCTATTCCATATTTTTCTTTGAATTTATCCTTGTACTTCTTTCGGATTTCCATGATGGGTGTCATGTTTACTTCGTTGAAAGTAGTGAGCATTGCTGTTTCGTTCTTCACAGCGACAAGCCTTTCTGCAAGTTTTAATCGCAGGGTTGACATCTTTTTATTTTCGGTTTCCCTTGTTCCACCCCATGTTGAAGTAGTAGCTGAAGATGCCGGCGTTAGTTTGTTTTTTTGTGATAAAAAGAATTCCACATCCTTTTTGCCAATCCTGTATCCTTTCAGTAAACTTAGAAATTCAGCTTCAGTTAGGTTATTTTGTTGCATCAGTTTTTTAGCAAGGGGCGAAACGTTCAACATTGGGATGGTTAATGCCGGGTTTGTTTTGTCCTCAACCTTGTCCGGCTTGGTTTCTTCTTTCACAACCGATTTTTCGCTGGCAGTGGCTGAGGTTTGGCTCGAAGCAAAACTTGTTTCTTTTGTTTTTGAACCCCTGTCTTCCGTTTTCTTTTCCCCTTTTACACTTGTGTCAATGGTTGCAACAACCGTTCCCACATCCACAGTATCACCTTCCTGAACAAGGAATTTTATTTGCCCGTCCTCTTCAGCACTGATGCTGAGGGTGGCTTTATCTGAATCAATCTCAGCTATTTCCTGATCCTTTTCAACCATATCTCCATCCGTAACAAGCCATCGTGCCAATTGTACCTGGGAAATGGATTCGCCGGGGCTGGGAACTTTAATATCAATCATAATTGTCTTGTTTGTTAATTAACAGGGCAAAGATACCAAAATTCATTATGGAATTTGCAATCCGATAACTTTCAAAGATTGTAATGAAAACCACAGCAAGGGTATATCTTTGACCTTAAAATAAGAAGCTTAAAGATGGATCCTTGACTTGAAACTCTTTTATTTGTAAAGGCAAATGTAGGCACTGTCGGTTTTTATCTTCAGCTTGAATTTTTTGTCTTTGGCGACAATAAAAGTATCGTAGGGTTTGTAATCTTTCCATTCGGTTTCGCCGGGTAACTGCACGGTCATCACTCCTGAAACCACGGTAATGTATTCTACTGATGAGGTTCCGAATTCATATTCTCCGGGAGCCATAACTCCGAGGGTTGCCGGGCATTCAGGTGTGGTAAAGGCAATGGATTTCACCTTTCCGTCGTAATATTCATTTACTTTAAACATGGCTAATTATTTTTTGGGCGAAATTATTAATTTTTGAGGGAAAAAGGGAAATTTCTTCGCGTTCAATTATTCATTTATTATTTTTATCAATTGAAACATTGATGCTTGTTTGAAAATTTTTGGTAATGCTCTATCTATTGTATTTATAACCGGATACAAAAAGTCAGGTAATAATTGTCTGTATGAAACACCTCCGCTAATTAAGTAAATTAAAGGATTTCTATAACTGATAGTTTCTATTTTTAAGTTTGGGAATTTTTCTTTAAATTTTAGTTTATCCCTTTCAAATACAATCCAGGGTAAAGCTCCGTTAGCTCCTGACAGTGGACCGGTGTCGGGAATTGTCCAATTGGCTTTCTCGTCAAAAGGTTCATGATGAAAATTCTTATATATAAATCTTCCCCATAAAGTATTCGCAGGTTCAATCATAATTATTTTCCCTTTTTTTGCCAGTACCCTGCTTGCTTCATTGAGAAATTTTTCGCTATCGGGAATATGATGCATCGTATCAACCATAAAAATTCCTCCGATAGAATTGTCTTCAAAAGGCATTTCCAAAGCAGAAAAGGTCATATCATTCGATGGCAATTCAAGTATGTCAGTACAGATTACCCGCGGCTCCAATTCTTTTAAAAACCCACCACCAGAACCAAATTCAATAAAAGTATCATTTGGAAGGTTTTTAATTTCTTTTATAAATTCATCATACCATTGTTCATAAAGCTTTTTTAAAAAATACTTATGTAAAATTAATTCCCGGTGATACAAAGTCCTCTCTGGTGAGTCTAATGGATGTTTAATTTCGTATTTTAGTTTCATTCCGTTAACCGCAGTTATTTCTCAGCAATCACTCTCATATATTTATAGCTTCAAAGGTATAAAATAAGTCTGAAATGCGAAAAAACCATGCCTTCTCCCATGCGGCGACCCTTGTTTTTTTAAAAAACCACCTCCTTTCACGTGCGGCGACCCTTATTTTGTAAACAATTTAACCCTCCCCGCCTATAACAACCCCTGGAAAGATAAAAAACCATACCCTCCCACATGCGGCGACCTCTGTTTGGTTTAAAATTCATGCCCTCCCGCAGTTGTTTTTAGGGGTGCTTTAAAAAAGAAATTAGTCTTGATGCACTCCTAATGATAGGCTGCGAAGTTTGCAAGTATTTGCATTTATTGGTGTCATACAGATTATTGCTAATTTAGCCCCGTTTATAGTTAAATGATCAGATTAAGGCAAATATTCCCGCATTTTATCAATAGCCTGCTCAACAGCTATTCGCAGGTCTTTTTCTCCAACAATAAGCTTTTTGCCTGTATTCTTGTGATTGTTACCTTTTTTGATCTGAATGCTGGTGTGAGCGGACTTATTGCAGTCCTTGCCGCAAACGCTACGGCATATCTTATCGGATTTAACAGGTATAATATCAGTGCAGGATATTATGGATTTAACTCTCTGTTGGTAGGGTTGGGATTAGGTATTTATTACCAGATGCATATCGAGTTTTTGCTTATCCTGATGTTTGCTTCCATCTTTACCTTGTTTATTACGGTGATGCTTGAAGGAATAGTCGGGAAATACGGATTGCCTTATCTAAGCCTGTCGTTTCTTTTGGGAATTTGGACGGTTACGCTTGCTTCGCGCGAATTTGCAGCACTTAGCATCAGCGAAAGGGGCATCTTTATGCCCAACGAAATGTACCTTTTGGGTGGCGATATGTTTTTGAGGATTTATTACTGGTTCACCAATATTGATTTTCCCGAACCTGTAGTTATCTATTTCCGGTCGCTTGGAGCTATATTTTTTCAATATCATTTATTGTCGGGCATTCTCATTGCCCTGGGGCTGCTGATATACTCTCGCATTGCATTTCTACTTTCGTTGGTTGGGTTTTTTTCAGCATATCTCTTTTACCAGTTTGTAGGCGCCAATATTTATGAATTGAGCTATAGCTATATCGGGTTCAACTATATCCTTACTTCCATTGCCATAGGCGGGTTTTTTATCATCCCGTCGCGATGGTCATTTTTGTGGGTATTCCTGCTCACCCCGCTTATCAGCATTACCATTGTAAGCAGTATGGCTGTGATGTCGGTTTACCAGTTGTCAATTTATTCGCTTCCATTCAACTTTATTGTGATATTGTTTTTGTATATCATGAAATTCAGGGAGCGTTACTTCACCAAGCCTGAAGTTACGGTTTATCAGCAGTTCTCTCCTGAGAAAAATCTTTATTCGCAGTTGAACAGCAAAGAACGGTTCAATAACTTTAAGTTCATCCCATTTTCACTTCCTTTTTGGGGCGAATGGAAGGTTACACAGGCACATCATGGTGAATTTACTCACAAGTACGATTGGGCACATGCCTGGGACTTTGAGATAGCCGATGAAAAAGGATTGCCTTATAAAAATGCAGGCACTCTTCGCGAAGATTATTATTGTTACAAGAAACCCCTGATATGTCCGGCCGACGGGTGGGTAGAAGAAATATTGGATGGCATCGAAGATAATGACATTGGCGATAGTAATCTCGAACACAACTGGGGCAATACAATTGTAATTAAACACCACGAAAAGTTGTATTCCAAACTCAGCCATATCCGAAAAGAATCGTTCAAGGTAAAGAAAGGTGATTTTGTGAAGAAGGGCGATATCCTTGCAAGCTGTGGTTGCTCCGGTCGGTCGCCTGAACCCCATGTACATTTCCAGATACAGGAAACACCATTTATCGGTTCAAAAACACTGGATTATCCCTTGGGTCATTACATTTTGAAACAGAAGGAAGGCTATAATCTCATGTCGTATGCCAAACCCATAAAGGATGATGTAGTTTCCAACGTGGATAAAAACCTTTCGCTTTACAAAGCATTTCATTTTGTGCCCGGGCAGCAACTGAAGTTCACGGTCAAGTCGCCTGGCTCAGCTAAGGAAAGAACCGTTATTTGGGAGGTGCAGACCGATATTTATAACAATACATTGCTTTATTGTACCAGAACAAAATCAAAGGCCTGGTTCAAAAATGATGGCAGCATTCATTATTTCACACATTTTGAAGGCAACAGGAATTCACTTCTCTTTTATTTTTATCTTGGAGCATATAAGGTCATCAGCGGATTTTACAAAAGCTTAAAAATTAGCGATGTGTATCCCATCCATTTGCTGAATAATCGGGGATTGATTTTTTTACAGGATTTTATTGCACCCTTTTACTTGTTCATTAAGTCGGAGTTTGAAATGGAATATCTGAAAATAAAGGATAATTTAACTGACAGCCACATCCTGTTCATATCGAAAGCAACCGTTAAGCATGGCAATAAAAAGACGAAAGAATTAAAATTTGAATTTGAAATAGAATCGAACAGGATTAAAAAACTGTTGATAATGGTGGCGGGTGAAGCTATCATGGAAGCTCAGGAAGTTTCAACGGAATTGCATAGTGATGAAAAATAAATTGTTGCAAAAAACTTTTTGTACTGAAGCTTTGTACCCTTCAGGATTGCGGATTTCATCCGGTTTTCTGTTTTTTATTTTTCTCCTTTTAACAATAACCGGTAATACCCAGCAACCCAATTCTGACTTTAAACTGGTAGATCAGAAAACCTACAGCTATTTCATCAACAGTGAATGGGATTCGGTGATAAATGTTGGCAACAAAGCACTTAATTGCGGTACCGACTATTTTTATCTCAGGTATCGGTTAGGGGTAGCCTGGTTCAACAAAGGAAACTACATGAAAGCAAGTCAGCATCTTGAGAAAAGTCTTGAATTCAGTTCAAAGGACGAACTTATACTTGAATACCTTTATTATAGTTACCTCTATGCCAATCGTTCTTCTGAAGCCAATGCAATCACATCTAAATTCCCTGACCGGTTAAAGCAAAAATTAAATACTCAAAAAATCAGGCTGCTTGACTATATTTATTTTGAACCGGGCATATCATTCAGTAACAACATTAAAGAAAATGAAAGGGAGGATTTTGATTTTGAAGCGGGAAAAGGTATGGGAAATGGAAACAAAGAAGAACAGGTCTTGTATGGTCAGCAGGATTTGAATGATGATAAATATTTTGTCAGCCTGGGGGCAAATCTCAACCCATCGCGAAAAGTATCAGTTTATCTCGGTTACGGATTCCTCGCTACATCCAAACTGAAACAAATTCAAACTTCCGACCTCGATTCTGCAGGGACTATTATTTTCCCTTGGAATGGTGGATATTTTGTTGGAATCAGGTACGATACAATTACTGAGTTTTATAGCAATAACTATACACTATACCAAAACGAAGCTTATGCAAATGCAAGGATAAGTGCATGGAAAGGGTTCGTAATTACCCCGGCATTTCATTACCTGAATGTCCGGTTCCATACAATTTTTACAAATACTTTCGTGACTGACTTTTATCTCCAGCCGATTGATCCCTTACCTGTGAAACGAACCATTTACGAGGTGGTTGAAAAAGATACAACATTCAACAATTATGTGGCTTCATTGGCTGTGGCAAAGAATATTTCGCTATTCAATTTGAGCCTTAATGGTACCTGGTCGAACCTGAATGATAAAGAACAATACCAGGCAGGTGGTTCCGTTATCTTTTACCCTAAAGGAAACCTGGACCTATATACAACAACAACCATCGTTTCAGCGTGGGAACAGAAAATCAACAGGTTTATTTTCGAGCAGCAGGTTGGAGTAAAGGTTAGGGATAAACTTTGGGTTGAAGGGTTCGTTACTTTAGGAGATATGGTTAATTATAACGAGAAAAACGCCTTATTGGTTTATAATACTGGGGATAAAATAAAATTCAGGGCAGGTGCCGACTTTATCATAATTTTGTCGAAAAACATTGAATTGGATTTCAGATACCGCTATACATCTGAAGAAGGAAGTATGTTCAGGTACTCGGAACAAACGTATGAGGAAACAAGTTTTAAATATCATAATAATACACTAACAGGAGGAATAAAATGGAAACTTTAAAGAAATCAATTCTGCTCACTTTAATTGTAATGACGTTGTCATCAGTCACTTTTAGCCAGGATTATAAGGCTTTACAGAGCGCCTTTGAAAAAAGCTACTTTTATGAATACAGCGGAGAATATCAAAAATCCATAGATTTGCTGAAAGGCGTTTATCTCGAAGAGTCTTATGAGATCAACCTTCGCCTTGGATGGCTTTCCTATATGGCTGGTTTTTTTACGGAATCAATTGCCTATTACCAAAAAGCCGTTGATTTGAATCCGTTATCAATTGAGGCAAAATTTGGATATGTTTACCCGGCTTCGGCAATGGGCAACTGGGAACAAGTTAAAAAGCAATACAACGACATACTTAAAATTGATCCTCAGAACAGCCTTACAAATTATCGTTTGGGTTCCATTTATTATGGCAATGAGGATTATTCAACCGCATTGAAATACTTTGAGAAGGTGGTGAACCTATATCCTTTCGATCACGATGCGCTATTGATGTACGCCTGGACCAATCTAAAAATTGGCAAACTGCGTGAAGCAGAAGTACTTTTCCAAAAAGTGATCATGAACAAACCCAATGACGCATCTGCAATCGAAGGATTGGGGATGATAAAATAAGATTTCATCATTCGCAAAACGTTCCCAATTTAGAGACGATACCATCAAATTTATACTCCTGAGATTTTGGTATTAAAATTTCTGATCCGTTATATTTCTTTTTCTTCATCTTTTCATCCCCAGGATTACCCATTATATTGGCAAATCTTTCATCGAAAAGCATAATACTTGATTCAACAAGGCTGAGTTTTGTTTGTATCATCACTGACCGTAATTCCGCCAACTCATCTGTTTGAGCCGTCCCATCCTCCATTAACTTTTTGTAAAGCGCCTGCGATTGTTTTAGATAAATGATGGATTGATTATAATTGGCATTGTCCCATTTTTCGAAACAACCCAACAATAAATGATGTGAAGCACAGGCAATAGAATCAGCTTTTTTATCAAGTTGTTTGGTCTCATTAACTGATAGCTTATTCTGGGCATTAAGTCCCAATGCAACCATTACACTCATTAGTAAAATTAACCTCTTCATTTTTTTAATTTTTAACGTAATAAAAACTCTCAACAGGCAATGAATGATGCCTGCTGAGAGTTTTTTAAAAATGTGATGTTATTTAAAATTGTATTTAGATAATCCGATGATATCACCCTTTCGGGTATGTCCCATAAAAATCCCTTCCGAAGATTTATTTTTCATCATAAGCGGAAAGTCGGAATAGACCAGGTATTCTTTGCCAAGGGGCAATTCGGGGTCACTGATTTTAGCCGTACCAATATCAATCTTCAAAATAACCGGCTGGTAACCTGCATAAATTGTTTTACTTCCGTTATAGGCAGCCCAGAAATTGGCATAACCTGAAATTCCTTCCGGTTCATACATGAGCCAATAAACTTTAGACTTATCCTCCGACACCATAAAAATCTGTACCATTGAGAAAATCTTGTCATCCTTGGCGGTTGCCAACTGAGGCTCTATACAGTATTCAGCTCTGAGCTTTCCTGATTTATCAAAATGGAAACAGGTAACTTCTTCGTAAGCCCATTTTGATGTGCCATTCAGCATGATGATGACTTTACGCTGCCCTGTGACCAAAATATCTCCATTATCAACCACTTCAAAAGCCTGGATGCTGAAGCGGGAAAATTCAGTTTTTGGTGCTTTTTTCACGGAAGGAGGTACAACTTTTTTGGCTTGAAGTTCTGAAGTCGGTGTGGTAGCTATATATTCAAGTTTACCACCCGAAACTTTCATTATTATCAGGTTGCTTGCTTCACATTTGGTTACATCAGTTTCGCGCTGGTTGTCGCGATAGTTGTAAAAATCTGGATAGCAGGGATTGGAGATGTTGGAATAGTCCATAAATTCATACCTGTAGTGCGAACCTTTACCAGTACTGGTTAACCCGAAAAAATAAAGATCATTTCCTGATTGTTGCATTTCAACAATGGTGGATGCAATCAAAGGCATTTTGATGGTACTTTTGGCCACTTCATTTCCCGCTCCATCAACAATAAACATGACAAAATCTTTAGGATCTGCCGCTTTGGAGGTTTTGAAAGGTGCAAAAATGAAAAGTGCATTGTATTCCGCAAGGTTCTTTTCTGCATAAGTATCCGCAACATCGGGATTCTTCTTTACAAGTGCAGAATAGACAAGTGTATAAGTGCCCAAATCCCCGATCGGGATTTCCTTCACTCCGCCATCGAGTGAGAAGTTTATCAGTTTATACTGTGAAGCATCGTCTTTGCTTTTGTCATCTTCTTTTACAAGAACCAGGTTAGTTCCTGTTTCGGCATCATAATAACCTACATAACCTTTGTACTTGAATTTGCCATCTTTACCGCTGCTGATCTTTTGTTCATTTACAGCTACATCATAACCCTGCTTTTTGTTATTCCAGGTTTTTGTAACGGATACTTTGGAAACATTCAAATCCATACTCAGGATATCGAAAGAACCACAACCACCGACTGTAGTATTGATATATTCATATTTTACGGTCGGTTTGTCCATTTCCTTGGTTTTTGGCTCCGATGATTCTTCCTCTTTAATTAATTTCAGGCTGGCATCAAAAGCATAATTGACAAATTTTTGTTCTTTTTTTGCCATGTAACCATAAGTAAGCATCAGGGTTCCGTCGTCAGCTAATTGCGCATCATACAATGCGCCATTCTGTGCTGTTTTCGAAAGTGGTTGTTTGGTGTCCTGCGAATATGAGGACATAAATCCCAACAATAATACGGTGATAATAACAACTGATTTTTTCATGTTTAATATTTTTAAATTTATTTTGGTAAAAATAGAGAGGGTAAAGAAGGTGGGCAATCGCATAAAAGTGGTATTTTTACCTATGAAGCAACTTTCAGTCAGTGATTAGAATCATTACTTTTGCAGACTTCTATGCAAAACTTAAATTACATATCACGCATTGTATACATCGGTAATTTGCCAATGGGCGGAGACTTTCCTGTTCGCGTTCAGTCCATGACTACAACCAACACTATGGATACAGAGGCAACGGTGGCGCAAACCATCAGGATGATTGAAGCCGGTTGTGAATATGTAAGGATCACAGCACAGGGAGTTAAAGAAGCGGAACACCTTGCTGTGATAAAGCAGGAACTTAATCAACAGGGGTATTTCACACCAATAATTGCAGATATTCATTACAATCCAAAAGCTGCTGAGGTTGCTGCTCGCATTGTGGAAAAGGTAAGGATCAATCCGGGAAATTACACTGACCGCAAAAAAGGAAAACCATTTTATACACAGGCAGAATACGAACATGAAATTGAAGTTATCAGAAGCCGGATAAAACCATTAATTGAAATTTGCAAGCAGCACGGAACTGCACTCCGAATTGGAAGTAACCACGGTTCTTTATCCGAAAGGATTTTGCTTAAGTATGGCGATACACCAGCAGGTATGGTGGAATCGGCGCTTGAGTTCGTCAGGATTTGCAACGAACTGAATTTCCACAACATCGTGCTCTCGATGAAATCAAGCAATGTAAAGGTTATGGTGCAGGCTAACCGCCTTCTGGTCCTAAAAATGATCCAGGAAGGAATGAGCTATCCTATCCACCTTGGTGTAACCGAAGCCGGCGATGCAGAAGACGGAAGGATTAAATCGGCAGCCGGAATCGGACCCCTGCTTGCTGAGGGAATTGGTGATACCATTCGGGTTTCACTTACCGAAGATCCCGAATATGAAATACCTGTTGCAAAAGCTCTGGTTTCAAGATTCACTGAAAATGGAAAAAGACTTAGGTTCAACTACTACGAAAACAATGTAGCCGATCCGTTTATTTACAAAAGAAGGAGGACTTTATCCGTTGAAAATATTGGTAATCTTCAGCCTCCTGTTGTTATTGTTTCAACAGATTCAATCGAACCAGATGGCTTCTCGTTTGAAAAAAATGCTATACCTGATTATCTGTTTTATAATAAAGCAGGAATAATCAATGGGCTCACACTCAAAAATAAAGATTTCATCCTTATGCCCAGCATCATAAAATTGGACTTTATTCAGTCTGCTTTTCAAGTTAAAGAAGGTAAGCCTGGAGAATTGCCCGAAACTGTGTTTGTGTTAAAAACCGGTGTCAGCGAATCATTGCACGAATTACGCCACATCATTGACCTGGCAATACAAAAGGGTATTGATCAACCTATCGTTTTATGCCGGGATTATTCGGAATTGGCTGAAGAAAAGATGCTTGTTCAGGCAGCGACTGACTTTTCATTTCTCCTTAATGATGGAATTATTGACGGTATCTGGATCATTCATCGTATTATGGATTTAAAAGATCTCAGCCGGATCGCTTATGGGATATTACAGGCCTCGGGTTCAAGGATTTCTAAAACAGAGTATATCGCCTGCCCATCCTGTGGTCGGACGTTATTCAACATTCAGGAAACCCTGCAAAAAATAAAAAGCCGCACTTCCCATCTTAAAGGATTGAAAATTGGTGTGATGGGCTGCTGCGTGAATGGTCCGGGCGAAATGGCTGACGCTGATTATGGTTATGTAGGGGCTGGTCGTGGCAAAATTACACTGTACAAGGGACAGCAAATTATTCAGGCTGGGATTGCGGAGATGGAAGCGGTAGAATCGCTTATCTCCATCATTAAAATGAATGGAGACTGGACGGAGGATGAACCTCAAAATTAAAAATTAGTGCTTATTTGTCTGGCAACAGGGATAAAATAAAATCATAAAAAAAGAGTTAATTTGTAAACATTTTCAAAAAGTTATCTAATCATGAATCAGCGGACAATTACATTAAATATTTTGTTTTCCCTTTTTATCTTTAATGCCTTTACACAAAACATCGCAATTGATGAATGGAGGGATCATCTGCCTTATAAAACTGCCATTTCGGTAACTGCCAGCAAACAGAATATCTATTGCGCTACGCCCTATAGTTTGTTTTATTACAATTTAAATGACAACAGCATCAGCCGGCTTACTTCAATTTCAGGATTAAGCGATGTTGGCATAGTAAAGATCGGGTTTAATACAGATGAAAATACCCTTCTGGTTGCCTACAGCAACACCAATTTAGATCTTGTAAAAGGCAACACCATCATCAATATGCGCGATATTATTGGCAGCGAAGCTATCACACCTGAAGAAAAAACCATTAACAATTTGCTTTTCATTGGCAGTAAGGCTTATATATCCTGTGGATTTGGAATCGTAGTTCTGGATCTGGATAAACAGGAAGTTTCCGACACCTATTTCATTGGTCCTAATGGAACCCACCTGAATGTGTTGGATTTAGCATATAATGACACCTCGTTTTTTGCTGCTACCGAAAGCGGAATTTATACCGCTAATATTAACGATCCCAATCTGGCTTATTTTGGCTCATGGAGCATAGACCTTTCGGTTTTGCGGCCTTATGCAACCTACAATTCCATTGCTATTGCAGGCAGCCGTATTTTGATTAACAAGTATAGTGATATATATGCACACGACACTTTGTTTTATTATGAAAACGGAGGCTGGTTTTATGATACGGATGAATACCCAACGGAAGATGTCCTGACCATGAAAGTAATAGATGATAAAATTTACATTGTTTATCTGTATTTTGTTCGTGTAAGGGATATGGAGCTTAACGAGATTGATAATATCTGGACTTATAATTACCAGGCAACACCTGCATCGAATGACGTTATTGAGATGGATGGTATTATTTGGATTGCTGACGGTAATCTCGGTCTTGTAAGGAGGGTGAGTGAAAGTGACTGTAAATTTATCTACCCGAATGGTCCGGATAATGCTGATGTATTCAGTATGTCAGCAGTCGGAAACATAGTTTATGTTGTTCCCGGTGGGCGCGATCTTTCCTGGAATAACCTTTATAAGCAGGCGAACATTTCTTCCTTTATTGATGATACATGGACCACGATTGATCGCGAAGATATTAATGCTTTGGATACCCTTCGTGATGTTTTGTCCGTTGCCATCAATCCTTACAATCCAGCGCAGGTCTTTGCAGGCTCATGGTTAAATGGTATGATGGAATTGAATAATAATCAGCTAAATAACATGTATAATCCAGATAACAGTGGTCTGGATTATCGAAACAATGAATATCCACGGTGCAGGGTGGGAGGTGTTGCTTTTGACAAATCGGGAAATCTTTGGGCAACTAGTTCACATGCTGACAAAGTGTTATCAGTTAGAATCCCTGATGGGTCCTCACTTGGACAATGGTATGCCTATAATCTTGGGAGTTTTTCCAGCAGCGAAGATCTCGGTCCGCTGATGATTGATTCGTACGGGCAAAAATGGATTATCGTTAATAAAACCAAACCAATCATCGTTTTCAATGATAACGGAACAATTTCCAACACCGGTGATGATCGTGTAAAGGAATTAAATTCGGCTGTTGGCAATGGCGCTATCCCTGGTACAAAGGTTTTCAGCATGGCGGAAGATAATGATGGCGAGGTGTGGATTGGAACCGACGAAGGAGTGGCCGTATTCTATTCTCCCGGAAATATTTTTTCAACAGGATACAATTTTGATGCGCAAAGGATTTTAATTCCCCGTAACGATGGTTCAGGACTTGCTGATATCCTCCTTGAGTTTGAAACAGTAACAGCCATTGCTGTGGATGGTAATAACAACAAGTGGATAGGAACCGACCGCTCAGGTGTTTTCCAGCTTAGCCCTGATGGTCAGGAAGAATTGCATCATTTTACCGAGCAAAACAGCCCGCTTCTTTCGGATAATATTACCAGCATTGTGATAACAAAGGCTGGGGAGGTTTTTTTTGGAACTGCAAAAGGAATCATCTCTTACCGGAGCACTGCAACTCCTGCAAATCCTACTTTTGAAGATGTTTATGCCTACCCCAATCCTGTACCTTCGGGATATAGCGGACCCATTGCGATTACGGGACTTGTGAATCAGGCGAATGTAAAAATTACTGATGTAAGTGGAACCTTGATCTTCAGCGGAAAAGCGGAGGGCGGTCAGGCTATCTGGAATGGAACAAATTTCAGCGGGCGAAAAGCACAATCAGGCGTTTACCTGGTCTTTCTGGCAAATGATGATGGTTCAGAAAAATTAGTTACCAAGATACTTTTTATCAACTGATGCTTCATCAAACGAGGGGTATTGTTTTTCACAGGGTCAAATATTCTGAGACCAGCCTGATCGTCAAAATTTATACTGAACAATTCGGTTTGCAATCCTATATGATTCGGGGGATGAGGAGTAAAAAATCCCTTGTCAAACCAGCCCTTTTACAGCCTTTAACGCTTGTGGAAATAGTGGTTTATCACAAAGAAAACAATGATCTTCAACATCTTAAAGAAATAAAAATCAATTATCCCTTTCAAACTATCCCTTTCGACCTGCGCAAAAGTTCGGTTATTCTTTTCCTGAATGAAGTGCTTTATAATGTCATTCGTGAACAGGAATCAAATAGCAGTTTGTTCGATTTTCTTTATAATTCAATAGTTTCGCTCGATAAAATGGAAAATGGAATCGCAGGTTTTCACCTCTGTTTTCTGATGCAATTGACAAAATACCTGGGTTTTTCCCCCAAGAGAAACTTCGACGAAGAAAATTCTGTTTTCGATCTTCAGGAAGGAGTATTTAAGCATCAGCCAATCTCATCTGAATTGACCATCCCAATGCCTGTGAGTGAATATTTTGCAAAATTGATCGGACCCGAAAATATGCCGGAAATTATTCCTCCACGATATCGGTCAACCTTGCTAGATTACCTTATTCGGTATTACAAGATCCATATACCGGGAATCAAAGAAATCAAATCGCACGCAATCTTGCATAGGGTTTTGAAGGACTGATTACCCCTTGTGGTATTCCCAATCCTTAATTTCTTCAAAATCTTTGCACCCTTCCAATACCGACGGATGCCTCAGAACGGACTCAACGCTAACCTCCGGAATATATTGATCGGCACAGCCATTCCTGACAAAGATAAAATTGAATCCCAGTTCATTTGAACCGACCAACCTGTACCCTTTTCGTTTGGCAAGACTGGTCATGGCAACAGGTGACGCGCCATGATATAAAGGATGCTTACCCGGATAGGAATATTTTGGATCATAGGGAACAACGATATTGTTCATCCCGAATTCGTTATGCGTTTCGATGATAACAACCTGAGGACTGATGACATCAATCGCATCCCAAATCCAATAATCATTTCCGTCAATGTCAATGGAGAGAAGTCCGATTTCTCCTTCAATTCCTGAATTTTTTATGATGTCATTTATATTTTCACAAGTTACCCGTGCATTTACAAATTTTGGTTTATAGTACCAGGGATGGGGATATTTGCTAAAGAATTTTTTTCCTCTTTTAATACTTTTTGGATTTCCATCAATAAAAAGTCCATGCCAGCCAAAATTGAAATATAGGTTGGCGGAGTTACTGTTTATTCCATCATCTGAACCTATTTCAACAAATACTTTATGTTCCATTCCGATTATTGAGAACAGGAACAGTAATTTTCCATCCTCCTCAAACTGAGAAAAAACCCTGAATCCGGTGCCGGAAATAGAAGGAACTTCATTTTTCCTGAGAGAATCCTGATAATAATGGAAAAGCTGTCGCTGAGTGATTTGCGTTGACGGTTGAAATCTGTTTCTGATTTTAAATATTAAAAAATGGTCTTTTAAAAAATGTCTTATTATCTGTTTCATCTCTTATAAATTTGAGAACAATTAACCCCGAGAATTATTTTTTTTCGTGCATTCTTTCACTTATTGTTTGTGCCTGAACCTGAATGAATTGAATAAATTCATGAAAATGTTGAGTCCACTCCGAAAAGTGATTTATCGTCATTGCGAGCGCAGTGAAGCAATCTTTTGTTATTGGAAATCAACAGATTGCTTCGGGCTTCGCCCTCGCAATGCCGTCCTGTTTGTCTTTTCGGAGTGGACTCAATATTCATGTTTCGTTTATCTGATCCCAATCGTTGAAACTGAGTTCGAAAACCTCCTCAAATGATTTAAGCAGGTTTTGTTTTACCTCTCTTGACATCCATCTCCTTTCCGGTTTCATTTTGCATTGATGTCACTCCTTTATCGGTAAACCCGCATGGATTGATGTAACTGTAATAACCGAGATTGGTGTTCACATTAAAGGCGAAACCGTGCATGGTTACAGCCCGGCTTACCTTAACTCCGATCGCACAAATCTTGCGGGTTTTGCCTGGTTTATCTACATCCAGCCAGACGCCGGTAGCTCCGGGCAAGCGTTCACCTGAAACAGAATAATTTTTAAGGGTGAGAATAATCGCTTCCTCAATGTTATGGACATATTTTTTAACACCCATCCCAAAAGTCTCAAGGTCAAAAATCGGATATCCTACGATCTGCCCCGGACCATGATAGGTGATGTCGCCACCCCTGTCAATTTTAAAGAACTCAGCACCTTTGGCTTTTAAAATTGTTTCGCTCACCAGCAAATTATTCTCCTTTCCACTTTTCCCGATAGTATAAACATGGGGATGCTCACACAAAAGGAAATAGCTTTTATTTTCTGCCCGTTCAATGGGAGATACATCATGTTTGATCTGCTTTCTTTCCTGCACATCGGCTAATAACTTTTTCTGAATTTCCCATGCCTCAGCAAATCCGATCAATCCTAAATCCCTGTATAAAATTTCTCTTTTCACAAATTATTGATAAATTCTCAAAGGAGCCTACTTCTAAAACCAAACCCTAATGAACATGTTTCTCGGCATGATACGATGATCTTACCAGCGGGCTGCTTTCAAAATACCTGAAGCCCTTTTGCATTCCTAATATCCTGTATCTTTCAAACTGTTCCGGAGTAATAAATTCTTTTACTGCCAAATGCCGGGGTGTCGGCTGAAGGTATTGACCTATCGTGAAAACTTCAACACCCAACGCCCGAACATCATCAAGGGTTTCCATTATTTCTTGTTCTGTCTCTCCCAAGCCCAACATGATACCTGTTTTAGATCTGATTCCAGACCTGGCAATAAATTCAAGAACCTTTAAACTTGTTTCATAACGCGCCTTAGTTCTTAAAATTGGCGTGATCCGTTTTACTGTTTCAAGATTGTGAGAAATCACTTCGGGACGGGCATTGATAATTTTTTGAATGAATTCGAAATTTCCATCAAAATCCGGAATTAATGTTTCGATGGTAGTTGCCGGATTCAACTCCTTCACTTTTTGAATTGTCAACGCCCATATATCTGATCCTCCATCCGCCAGGTCATCCCTGTCAACGGAAGTGATCACAACATGCTTAACACCCATAAGTTTTACCGATTCAGCCACCCGTTCCGGTTCATTCCAGTCAGCCGGTAAAGGTTTCCCTGTTTTTACGTTACAAAACTTACACGAACGGGTACAAATATCACCCAGTATCATCAGGGTAGCGGTTCCTCTTCCCCAGCATTCTGCCATATTGGGGCAATGTCCGCTGGTGCATATAGTATGGAGCTTATATTTTTCAACTATTTCCCTGACACCTAAATATTGCTTCCCGATAGGAACTTTTGTTTTAAGCCATTTTGGTTTTCGAACCGTAATTTCTCCCATCTCTTTTCATTTAATATAGCCGTACAAAAATATTAATTTAAATACCCGGACAACTCACATTAAAACACTTTTGTCTATAAACCATAAAACAAAGATTATAATTGTTGACATTAAAATTTTTATTAATTTAATCCTAATCAACATGAAAAAATTTACTTTAATTGTAGCTCTGTTTATTGCTGCAACAATTGCGTTTTCGCAAACTCCGCTTACGGTTGCGGTTGATTTTACAGCCACCGATACCCAGGGAGTTGAGCATAATTTATTTGACATTCTTGCAGGAGGTCAATACGTTTGTCTTGACTTTTTCTTTACCACCTGAAGTTCTTGTATAAGCACCGCTCCTATGATAAGCGAGGCTTACGAACTGTTTGGTTGCAATACTGCTGATATTTTTATCATGAGTATAAATGATGGAAACACCAATGCGCAATGTATTGTATTTGACCAAACTTATGGAATTCCATTCCCTTGTATCAGTGGTGTTGAAGGGGGAGGAAATGCCATTAACAACGCTTACGGCATCAATGCTTATCCAACCTACATTTTAATTGCTCCTGACCATCAAATCGTTGAGCAGGATATGTGGCCCATATCAAGTACCCAGACTTTTGTCAATTATTTTCAAAGTAATGGATTTGCAGCAAGCTGAGTGCGGCGGAAATGTAACCGTAAACTTTATTTCCGATGTAACGGAAGTTTGTGAAATGGGATATAGTCCAATTCACAGATGTATCAGCGGGAAATATCATTAGCTGGAATTGGGTTTTTGAAGGGGGATCACCCGCCACTTCAACCGAACAAAATCCCACCGTTACTTATAATACCGAAGGCATTTATGATGTATAGCTAACCGTTACGGATGGAGGAGTTCCCGCTTATGGATTATTTTCATGGTTACATAACAGTTTTCCAATCCACCGGTTATGCTTTTACCATTTAGTGATGTTTGCCTCGACTGGCCGGCATTTGAGCTTACAGGAGGATCACCTGCCGGTGGAGTGTATTCAGGTTCCGGCGTGACCAATGGTTGGTTTGATCCTGCGGTTGCAGGTTTAGGAACCCACGAAATTACTTATACCTACACAGCCTCCAATGGATGCGACAATTCGGCAATGCAATCTGTTTTTGTTGATCCATGCACGGGTATTGATGAATTTGGTGAAGGAGCAATGAGCATTTTCCCGAATCCATCAACCGGCAAGTTTGAATTAAAACTCTATGAAAACGGACCTGTTGCCATTAGTGTTTTCAATATTTTAGGAAAGGAAGTTTATCGCAACCAAGTAGTTGCAACCGGAAAGTTAATTCAAACAATCTATTTGGAGAACAACGAAAAGGGTATTTATTTAATTAAAGTCCAAACGGATAATGGAAACTATATAAAGAAATTAAAACTGATAGATTAAAAATGTGCTAACCGCTATATTAAACCCCGAAATGTTCAATCCGGGGTTTTTTTTATGCTATGCTATAGTAGAGTGAACATGTTCAGATCAACATTTTTTTCCTGATTTTTAAGAAAAGATTATTTCGCCTTATCACCTTCTGAAAAAGACATTGAATTTCCTAAGTTCTGAGTTGTAGTAAAAGTGTATTGTAGTTTGGTGTTATTTTTTTTAAAGAGATGCGCCTTAAAATTTCAAAAAACGAAATTTCAACCTCCACTTTTCCAGGTAGAAACCTACGGATTCCTCGATTTGCGAAGCGTAAATCCAAAAGTTGAACCCACTCCCGGTGCACTTCTCACATTCACCGTCTGGTTATGGGCTTCAATGATATGTTTAACAATTGACAGCCCCAATCCTGAACCGCCCAGTTCGCGAGACCGATTCCGGTCAACACGATAAAACCGTTCGAAGATACGTGGAAGATGTTTGGGATCAATTCCCAAACCATTGTCGGAAACTTCAACCAATATGTTCTCGTTCATGTCGTAAAGCCCGATTTGTGTGCGTCCATTCTCCTTCCCGTATTTTATGGAGTTAGTAATGAGATTATTCAAAACCTGCTGGATCATTTCCCGATCGGCTGAAACGAAAAATGATTTGTCGCATCCTTCTTTTACACAAAGTTTGATTTTTTTGCTTGCAGCTCTGATGTCGAGCGACTCAATGGTATCGGTTACCAATTTAAGGATGTCGAATTTGTCTTCAACCAGTGAAAAACTTCCCTCCTCCAGATTGGAGATCATTTGCAGGTCGTCCACTATTTCTGCCATTCGGCTTACATTGGTAATTGCTTTTTGTAAAAAACGGGTATTGATAGAGTCGTCTTTGAGCCCGCCTTCATTAAGGGTTTCGAGGTAGCCCTGGATATTGAAAATAGGCGTTTTTAATTCATGAAAAACATTGCCGAGAAACTCCTTTCGGTAGCGTTCAAGTTTTTTTTGCTTTTTCTGTTCTTTGGCTGTTTTATCTTTCCACTCTATCACTTCCGACTCGGCAAAGTCAACGATGTCTTTTCGTACTTTCTGTCTGGGAATCTTTTCATCCGGTCCTGACTTGGTATCATAAATGGTTTTATAGATCAGTTTGATTTTTCGATAAACAAAATTTTCAGTAATGTAAAAAAACACTGCAAATGCTGAAAAGAAAATAATGACCGGACTTACCAATATAACATACCAATCCGCTGATCCGGGGAAGATGAGCTTCATCAATATTGATAACAACAGGATAAAGCCCGAAACGATTGCTGCTGCAATTCCTGCTAATTGAATGGGAGTAGCATTTTTCATTAAGGCAAAATTACAATTTATTTGCGAGCCCTGCTTTTAGCAATAGCTAAGCAGCAAAATGTCTGGTGGGTCAATTCCGCTGTAAGCAGAATGTATATCTCATTATTACTTTCAGTCAAATCTGATTTTTGATATTGCTTGAATGTCATTCGAAACTGAACTTGTTGGAAGGAATGACTATGATTCAATAAATCCGTAACCAACCCCTTTAATGGTTTTGATAAAATCACTACCGATTTTTTCGCGAAGTTTACGGATGTGCACATCGAGGGTGCGGTCGCTCACATAAACTTCGTTCCCCCAGATTTTCGCATAGATTTCTTCACGGGTAAATATTTTACCGGGGTAAGAGCTTAACAAAACAAGTATCTCAAACTCAATTTTAGGAAGATGAATGGAATTACCGCTGATACTGATTTCTCTTTTGTTCAGATCAATGGTCAAATTGCTGAGATCAATCGTATTTTGATCGGGTTTGATTTTTCCTTTTCGTTTAAGGAGGGCTTTTACCCTTGCTAATAAAACCCGCGGACGCACCGGTTTGGTAATGTAATCATCAGCCCCAACCTCAAATCCTGCAATTTGGCTGTAATCTTCACCTCTCGCAGTAAGAAAGATGATCAGGGTGTCCTCAAAATCGGGCGATTCTCTAAGTTCCTTGCACAATTCCACACCATCCATACCGGGCATCATAATATCGAGGATGATCAGGTCCGGTTTGTTTTTAAATGCAAAATTCTTTCCGTCTATTCCATTTTGGGCAGTAAAAACAGTATATCCTTCCTTTTCGAAATTATACTTCAGGAATTCGAGGATGTCTTTCTCATCATCTACTATGAGAATTTTTTCATTATTTGATTCCATATCAGAAACAAAGATATTTCTATTTAAGTTATAAATCCCGATTCAATATTAATTTTTTGTTAATCCTATGCTCCAAAAATTAACATTAAGGTAAAATAAACTTAAAAATTATGTTTTGTTCGGGTTGTTACTTTGCATCAAAATTAAAATTAAAAATAAACAACTATGAAAATTAAAAAATTAAGTATTCAAATTCTTGCAATGTTTTTTGTTTCGAGTGCAATTCTCCTGAGTTCATGCAGTGATGATGATGACGATAATGATGATGATAACAACACTCCTAATAACACGATTACAGCAAACATAACTCAAAATACAACCTGGACCACAGGTAATACATACATACTGGGTGGGCGTATTGCTGTTGTATCTGGGGTAACACTTACCATACAAAAAGGTGTGATCGTCAAAGGTGAAGCCGGAACAGGGGCTAATGCAACTGCTCTGATTATTGCCAGAGGTGGAAAACTTATGGCTGAAGGTACAGCCGATCAACCCATTATTTTTACATCAGTTGCTGATGAAATAGTGCCCGGTCAGGTTGCCAGCCCAAATCTTGATCCTGAGTTGAACGGTCTTTGGGGTGGTTTGCTGATTCTCGGGAATGCACCTATTTCTGCTGATGCTGAAGCTGTTCAGATTGAAGGTATCCCACCTTCAGATCAAAACGGATTGTATGGTGGAACCAATCCTACTGACAATTCAGGTATACTCCGTTATGTTTCCATACGTCATGGTGGTGCAAACATCGGTGAAGGTAACGAAATCAATGGTTTGACGCTTGGAGGTGTAGGCTCAGGAACTGTTATTGAATATGTTGAAATCATTGCCAACCAGGATGATGGTATCGAATGGTTTGGAGGGACGGTAAATGTTACCAACGCCCTTATCTGGAATACAGGAGATGATGCTGTGGATACCGACCAGTCATGGGGTGGAACACTTGACAATTTTATCGTTGTAAACCCGGGAGATGAGTGTTTTGAACTCGATGGTCCCGAAGGAACGATGGAAGATGGTCACATCCTTAAGAATGGTACTGTTTATGCCGGAGATGCTGAAGGACTTGCTGATCTGGATGACAATTCCATGGTTGAAATGATGAATATTTATTTCTTTGGTATTGCCGAAGGACAAGATTTTGACCTGGTTCCAGTTGGTTTAACTGCTTCAAATCTACAGGCAACTGTTCCGGATGGAACTGCTTTAACCGACTATTTCATTGAAGGTTCAGATGCATTTGTAACATCCGTTGCTTCCGGCAGCAATACTGTTGGTGCGGATGTTTCAAAATTCGAGACCTGGTCGTGGGCTGCCGTATCCGGTGCGCTCGATGAGTTTTAATCTTAATATACAGATTAGTATTTTATAAATATAACACGCAGGGAAAGACCCTGCGTGTTTTAGTTATTCTAATAAGTGCAATTATCAATAAATAATATGAACCAAAGGAATATTATTCTCTTCCTGCTAATGTTGTCTGTTCAACTGACTTATGCACAAAACGGAACCATCAGGAGTACTGTTTTTGATGCTAAAACCGGTGAATATTTGCCGGGGGTTACCATTCTTATAGAAGGAACCACTACCGGAACCATCACCGACCTGGATGGTAAGTTCAGTTTAAATGTTTCACCCGGCACACATAACCTGGTTGTTTCCTATATTTCCTATCAAACCACAACCATAAAAGAGGTTATGGTAAAACCAGGTGAAGTTGCAATACTAAACGACATTGGACTCGAAGAAGCTTCTGTTGAACTTAGTGAAGTTATTGTTACGGCAAAGGAGGTACGCAACACCGAAAATGCCCTTTTAACCATTAAAATGAAATCGGCCAATGTGCTGGATGGAATATCAGCAACCAACCTGAGAAAGATTGGTGATTCGGATGCCGCATCATCAATGAAACGGATCCCGGGAGTTTCGGTTGAAGGAGGAAAATATGTTTACGTGCGCGGACTGGGTGACCGGTATACCAAGACCATTCTCAATGGTGTGGATATACCTGGTCTTGATCCCGACCGAAACAGCATACAAATGGATATTTTTCCAACAAACATCATTGATAATATAATCGTTCATAAATCCTTCAGCGCTGAGCTGCCTGCTGACTTTACCGGCGGGGTCATCAACATTGAAACCAAAGATTTTCCGGAAGAAAAAATGGGAAATATTTCCCTGACAGCCGGTTATAATCCTGCCATGCATTTCAATCCTGATTACCTTTCTTACAAGGGAGGCAAAACTGATTTTCTGGGTTTTGATGATGGGACACGCGCCATTCCGGCTACTTCCGACATCCCTTTTTTTTCCGAGGTTGTTGGGAATCCTGATAGCGAAGAGGGACAACGCTACAGGGAAATTTTGAATGACTTTAATCCCACAATGGCAGCCGTGAAAGAGAAAAGCTTCATGGATTACAGTCTTGGTTTTTCACTGGGCAACCAGATTGCACATAAAAAGACGACCATAGGATATAACGTGGCATTTTCCTACAAAAATGAAAGCGAATTTTACGAAAATGCTGAATTTGGGCGGTATGGATTATCCGGAGATCCGGATATAACGGAAATGGATGTTCGTGAATACCAGGTTGGCGATTATGGGGTAAACAATGTGCTGCTGAGCGGTCTTGCCGGATTTGCAGTAAAAACACAAAAATCAAAGTACCGGTTGAACGTGATGCACCTGCAAAATGGAGAATCAAAAGCAGGTATTTTCGATTACCAGGGTTCCGATCAGGGATCTATATTTAACGGATTACAGCACAACCTGGATTACAGCCAGCGATCGTTGACCAATATTCTTGTTGATGGCGGGCATACTTTTCAGAATTCAACTTGGACCTTTAACTGGAAATTATCGCCCACCCTTGCAAAAATGGAAGATCCTGATGTCCGGTTTACCCGTTATGAAGTAAATGATGATGGCACTTTTTCAATTGGAACCGAAGTTGGTTTCCCCGAAAGAATATGGCGGGAACTGGATGAAGTTAACATTGCCGGAATCGCTGACTTTACTCGGGAATTTAAATTTAATCAGCAAAAAGCAAAACTACGTTTTGGAGGCGCTTATACCTATAAAGAAAGGGATTATGTGATCAGAAGTTTCGCGCTCAACATCCGTAATGTTCCATTGACCGGCAATCCGGATGAGCTTTTTTTTGAAGAAAATCTCTGGCCATTAGAAGGCTCGCCAACATCGGGTACCACTTATGAAGCCAGGTTTATCCCGACTAATCCCAATCAGTTTAATGCAAATACGAACAACATTGCAGGTTATCTTTCAGCCGAACTCGGTTTGCTTAAGAACCTGAAAACCATCCTTGGAGTAAGGATCGAAAACTTTACCCAGCGGTATACCGGACAGGATCAGCTTGGTACCAATGTCCTCGACAATGACCTGGTACTTGATGACCTTGACTTTTTTCCATCGGTGAATTTTATTTACAGTTTAACGGAAAAGCAAAACCTCAGGCTGTCGTATGCAAAAACCATAGCCCGGCCTTCTTTCAAAGAACTTTCGTATGCCGAGATTTATGATCCCATCAGTGGCCGCACATTTATTGGCGGTTTATTCCGCGATGCCAATGATGTGGCCGGGATCGAATACTGGGATGGAAACCTTATTAGTACCGACATTCATAACCTCGACCTGCGCTGGGAATGGTACCAGCCAAACGGGCAAATGCTCTCGCTAAGCGGCTTCTACAAGAAATTTAACAATCCGATTGAAATTGTCCAGTATGCTACACAAGCGGGTTCATTTCAACCACGAAACGTTGGTGATGGTGAAGTTTTCGGAGCAGAAGCCGAATGGCGCTACAACCTCGGATCAATGGTCTCAGCTTTTCGGAACCTCCGGTTTTTGGTTAATTTGACTTTCACCGAATCAAGAATCAAGTTAAGCAAAACCGAATATGATTCACGGATTGAAAATGCACGGACCGGTCAATCGGTGGATGAATACCGCGACATGGCCGGGCAGGCTCCCTATATCATCAACGGTGGACTTGCTTACAACGGAGGTGAAAAAGGATTTTGGAATGGCTTTGAAGCCGGTCTTTATTATAATGTTCAGGGACAGACGTTGCTATATGCCGGAATTGTTGACCGCCCCGATATTTATTCTGAGCCGTTTCACAGCCTGAACTTCAATTCAAATAAAAAAATGGATAAGGATGGCCGGTTTCAGGCTGGATTAAAAATAGAGAACCTGCTTAATAACAGCAAAGAGTCGGTATTCAAATCTTATGACGCTACCGATCAGTATTTTTCAAAGATTGACCCAGGAATTCGCTTCCAGATAAGGTTAAGTTACAGTCTTTACTAAACCCTAATAAAACATTAACCCGGAATTTACGTATCATTTAACTTAAAGTGTAAATTTGTATAATTATTTTTTACCGATATGAAAATAAAACTGCTTTTGGTAATCGCCCTGATCACCTTTATTGGTTCAGTTAAATTAAATGCCCAGGAATTGGAATTAAAAGACGGGCACTACTACAAAAAAGACATGCTTTATACAGGGATTCATACCGAATATTATGAAAACGGTAA
This sequence comes from uncultured Bacteroidales bacterium, assembly GCA_963840975.1. Lineage (GTDB taxonomy): Bacteria > Bacteroidota > Bacteroidia > Bacteroidales > JAADJA01 > JAADJA01. Next base: position 135,902 of record CAWJBC010000016.1, read on the forward strand.
CCCGAAAACGCAGCTTAGCATTAAAAACGGACTGGAGGAAGGGGAGGTCATCACCTATTTTGAGAATGGTGAAAAACACGAAATACGTTCCTATAAGGAAGGGAAAAAGGAGGGATTGTGGATCAACTATAACCAGAAAGGAACAAAGGTGGCCGAAGCCCAGTATAAAGATGACTTAAAGGATGGCGATTGGTTCATCTGGAACGATGCCGGTACGCTCTTATACGAAATGCACTATACCCTGGGTGAAAAAACTGGAACCTGGAGAATGTACGATGAAACCAGTAAACTAACCTCCGAAAGAATATATTAGCCGTGTATTTTGCTTTGTTAGTGATAGACTCTCTAATATTAAAGGTAAAATGAATTTGCTTCAAGCAGCTTTTTGTTGGTTTGCAGTAAACTTATAGCAATTGATTCGGGTAAAACATTCAATCCATATTACACCAATTTCAGATATATTTTATTTCATAGCCAAACTATATTTTAGTGGGAGTGCATATTCAGATCTGTTTACAAAAGCCGAAAATCCTGACTAGGCAGGGAGCGCCGTTATAAATAATTCAGTAAGTCGAAGACGAAATTGGACAATATTGAATATGCAAGCGGCATTAGTCATAACAGGAAATAAAAAAGCCATCCTTGTAGGATAGCTTTTCAATGTTAGTAAATTTATTTTACCCTCTAAGGTATTTTAGTTCGATGTCTGCAGTTTAATTTCAACTTTGTTTTCACTGTCACCTGCCTTAAAATTTTCCACCAGGCTGTTCTTATACGAAATATAAGAAGCGATCAAATTGCAAGTTCCGGGTTTAACATCTTTGAGTTCAAAATTGCCATCAAAATCGGTATATGCTTTTACGTTTGTACCTTCAATACTAACCTCAACTCCGGCTAAGGATTCTCCTGAGTTAAAATCCAGTACCTGGCCTTTTAAAGTAATAGTTTGAACCGGAATGTTGGCAGAGCCTTCGGCGGGGGTGATATCATTTCCTGCAATCGTCCAACCGATCAGGAGAGATACTGCTATTGTTAGGAATACTTTTTTCATTTTTTACAATTTTTGATTGTACAAAAGTATTCCGGCTATCTTAACTCAGTTTAAATGTAATCTTAATTTTTCGTTAAGTTATAGAATAGAAATTCGGTTTACTCAACAGTTTCATTTTCCGATACCGCTTCATCACCATTGGTATAGCTGATAAAATCACGATTTGCTTTGATCATATTGATCATCTGCAGCATCAGTCCGCGGGTTTCTGAAAGCATATTAAGAAACAACATGCTGTTTCGCGTACCCACTTCATTATCCTTGATCCTTTTCACCTGCTTTTTCCGTGAAGTGTCAATGTATCTTATTATTTTTTGCTGATAGGCGATCAGATCCGGGAGTTCGCTATATTTCTGCTTCTTTATCACATCATTGGTTAAACTTACAAATTCACGAAACATCCTGACGATGTCCTGTAGCTCTTCCACCTGAACCGGCAGGAAAGGCTTATGGTTATTGTCAACATGCGTATAAACCGGTTTGGAAATAAAAGTAAAACTATGAACGATTTCCCTTAGGTAATCAATCACCTGTACATAAAAGTGACCTGTTTCAATTGCACTGTTTTCGAGGTGCTTGACTGTATAGCTGATGTTGTGTTTGAGTTCCTTGGTATTGCTGTTAATTGATTCCACCTCCCGGTTAACGTTTCGCAGAATCTTCACGTCCTCTTTTCCCATCCCCTCTAACAACTGTGAATATAACTCAGAAATTTGTGTTATAACCTTGCTCACTTCTTCATTGCATCTGACAACAATACCATCATCGGTTAAAATTACTTTGCCAACGTTTTCGGCAGTTTCAATTTTCTTTGAACGTTTGATGTGAATGATATGCGTTCTGTAAACAAAAAACATAGCCAAAAGCAATAGAATTACAATTGCAATTATTCCTCCGTAATGAATAATGATTGCCAGTATAAATGCGAGTGTAAATGCAGAGAAGGCGGTAAAGAACCAACCGCCAATTACCGAAAAAACTCCGGTAACGCGGTAAACAGCACTATCTCTTCCCCACGCTTTGTCGCTCAGAGATGTTCCCATAGCAACCATAAAGGTAACATACGTAGTAGAAAGGGGAAGTTTCATGGATGTCCCAAATGCAATTAAAACACTTGCCACAACCAGGTTAACCGAAGCCCTGATGAGATCAAAATGCGGGGCATTGCTTCCTAAAGCGGTTATCTTTTTTTTGTAAGAGGTTTGGTCGAACCTTTTCTCTATTCTTTTTTGGATATGATCAGGTATCAAATTGTCAATTCTTTTTGAGGCATTGCTGGCAGCCCTCACCAAAGATCGCGCAAAGATGGATGAACCGAAGCGTTCATAACCCACATCCTGCCGGGCAAGGTTGATCTCAGTTTTTGTAACAGTTCTGGCTTTTTTCGAGAACCACATGGTAAATACCATTATCAGACCGGCAATTACGAGGAAAAAGGTAGGGGTTTTTATTTTTTCTGTTAAAGCAGTCATATAAAGCATATCAGGCTGGAGTCCCGGTTCGGCTATCCATGCTTTAAATGACTCATATCCGGCAAGAGGCACTCCGATAAAGTTCACAAGGTCGTTACCTGCAAAAGCCATCGCCAAAGCAAAAGTGCCCACCAAAACAATAATTCTCAGAATATTGAACTTTGTAAAAAAGGTAATTACCTGCAAAACAACAGTCCATGAAATAAAACTAAACAACAATATCTGAAAAGAGTTATTTTTAATAAAATCTTTGGTTTCGTCTGTAATAAATGAAGCATCCTTGGCTCCTTTGATAAGAATGAAATAGGTTATGGCTGTAATTGCAAAACCGCCCCATAATGCACCAAAATATTTCAGTTTTTTTTCGTAATTAAAGGTAAACAAAAGCCTTACAAGATATTGAATAATTGCACCAACGGTAAATGCAATTGCTACCGATACCAGGATGCCGGATATGATCCCCAGTGCATTGGCTGAATTAATATAACTACTCATAGCCAGAGCATTCGGGTCGTACATAATTTTTAACATGGCTACACCCACAGCAGCGCCCAATAGTTCAAAAATGATAGATACTGTGGTGGAGGTAGGTAATCCAAAAGTGTTGAAGGTATCCAAAAGGATCACATCCGTAATCATTACAGCAAGGAAAATAATCATGATCTCCGCAAAAACGAAATTCTGGGGATGGAAAATTCCTTTCCTTGCTACTTCCATCATCCCGTTCGAAAAGGAGGATCCAATAATGATTCCCACTGCAGCAACCAGCATTATGATTTTAAACGGGGCTACCTTTGATCCGATGGCGGAATTCAGGAAATTTACGGCATCGTTAATTACTCCGACCGCCAGATCGGAAATGGCAAGAAAGAAAAGAAAAATGACAATGATCAGGTAAATTGATTCCATTTGAGTTTTTTGTATTTATTTGCACGGCAAAACTAAAAATATAAAGCTCTTTAAAGGGTGCATCAAATTTAAATAAAAGTTAATTAAAGGTTAAGTTAATGTTAATAAATTTTATAATACATTGTGAATAAAGTATTTATTACATTTTTATTTTTACCGGTCTAAAGTTGAACAGCATGAAATCAAAAAATACAGTTTTTACCGTAGCGTTGTTATTACTATTAATTGGCTCCTTTTTGAGCTTTAGAGTTTATGCCGGCGATTCTACGCGATTTGAAATACCAGGAAAAGTATCGGCTAAAATTTTCAGCAATTTTCATACCTATATCAACAAGGGCGATAACCCATTGGCATTTGAAATCACCAGGGCTTACTTTGGTTACGAAAACAAGTTTTCAAAACACTTTGAAGCAGCAGTAAAACTGGATATAGGGAGTCCGGAAGATCTTTCAGATTTTTCTAAGATCAGACGCTATGCCTATTTTAAGAACGCCTATTTGAAATTTAACTATAATAAAATCACCTCACTTTTTGGGATCATTGATCTTTTACATTTTAAACTGCAGGAAAACTTTTGGTCGCGCCGGTATATTGAAAAGTCGTTCAGCGATCGTTATCGTTTAGGTAATTCTGCAGACCTTGGTTGGCTTATAAATTATGAATGGGAAAAATGGCTATCTGCTGATTTTACCATTATGAATGGCGAGGGTTATTCCAATTTGCAAACAGACAACACGCTAAAAGCGGGAGCTGGAATTACTGTAAATCCTGTTAAAAATCTGGTCACAAGGGTATATTATGATTTTACTGAAAAGTCAACGAGTCAGTCAACACTTGCTACTTTTATTGGCTACCAGAAAAAAGGCGCATACTCAGCGGGAATAGAGTACAATTACCGTTTCAATGATAATCACCAGAAAGGATACAATAAATATGGTTATTCTATTTATGGTTCCTACAATGTTTTTGAAAAAGTGCAATTGTTTGGCAGGTACGACCGCTTAAGTTCGAATATTCCGGATGATCAATCAGTGCCCTGGAATCTTGCCAGTGATGGAAGCTCTATCATTGGAGGAATTGAATATACCCCCATTAAGAATATTAGGATAGCTGTTGATTATCAGGATTGGTTTCCTTATGCAGAGAATACAGAAAATCAGCAATTGATATATTTGAATTTGGAAATTTCTTTTTAATAGAATAAAATTATGAAGTCAGTTATTACTTTTATCATTGTGGGTGTTTGTATATTCCTGTTGTATTCGTGCGACAGGAAAAGTGATTATGTTCTTGATTTTGGATATGATGTAATTGAGGATGATGGCGCAGGAACCGGAACTGTTACCTGGACCAAAGATAAACAATATCTGCTTTCCGGTTTTGTGTTTGTTAACGACGGGCAAGTGCTGACCATTGAGGCAGGTACAGTCATCCGGTTCAAGACCGGACAGGGTGAGAACGCGAGCGCTTTGATCGTTGCCAGAGGTGGGAAATTGATTGCGGAAGGAACAACCGAAAATCCGATCATCTTTACCTGCGAAAGTGATGACCTGAAGGGTTCAATTCCCCTTAATGCAAAGGGATTATGGGGCGGATTGATCATTCTTGGTCATGCCCGGCTTAATTTGCAAAATAATGAAGCCCAGATTGAAGGAATACCATTTTATGAAGTAAGGGGAACGTATGGGGGAAATGATGATGATGATAATTCCGGAATTTTAAGGTATCTGTCTGTCCGGCATGGTGGAACAAACATAGGCGAAGGCAACGAAATAAATGGACTGACTCTTGGAGGAGTGGGACGGGGAACAACCATTGAAAAAATTGAAGTGATATCTAACAAAGATGATGGAATTGAATTCTTCGGAGGAACGGTGAATTGCAGGTATATGGTTTCTGCTTTCAACGGTGATGATGCCTTCGATTATGACCTGGGCTATTCAGGAAAAGGTCAGTTCTGGCTTGCCATTCAGGATGCCGGTGAGGGTGATCTGGCGGTTGAATGCAGTGGCGGACAGGATCCTGAAATAGGATTACCTTATTCATTGCCCGTTATTTATAATGGAACTTTTGTCGGGCGGGGAACCCATATTACAAATCATATTGTTCTTTATAACCAAAATGCCGGAGGCAGCTTCGTAAATTCAATCTTCTTAAATCAATTCGGGGGTATTTCTATTCAATACAAAGAAAACAGTAGCAATTGTTATACACAGTTTGTCAATGGTAACCTTGAAATAAAAAACAATATTTTCTGGGACATAGCTGATAACATAGCCGAAAACATTTTTTTTGTTTATGCCGATAACGGAATTAATACTTCTGCACAAAACCAGACTTTTAAAGCTTATTTCTCACAGGCTTTGAATGTGGTTTCAAATCCCGGAATAACAATATCCCCAGATTATTTTTGGTTAATCCCTTCGGGCAATGTAGGTGAAGACATGGCTCCGGTTCCAGACAGCTGGTATCTCGAAGTAAATTATAAAGGTGCTTTCGGAACTGTAAACTGGGCAAAGGACTGGACATTACTCAGCCAATCCGGGATGATGGATCAATAAGGGTGCTTATCCGTCGTTAAAAAAAACGAGAAAATCTTCTAAAGAGAACCTTGTTATTAGATGACAATCTTAACCGAATAATTTGCTGAACACGTCCTCAATTTTACTTACGGCGATAACCTCTATTTTGAATTTTTGAAAATTGATTCCTTTGAGGTTGTAACGGGATATAAAGATTTTTTCGAAGCCCAGTTTATCCGCTTCAGCTATCCGTTGTTCAATACGGTTAACGGATCTGATCTCCCCCGAAAGCCCTATTTCGCCTGCAAAACAGATATTTTGACCAATTGGAATATCCTCGCTCGAAGACAATACGGCACTCACAACTGCAAGGTCAATGGCTGTATCTTCAACCCTTAGACCTCCCGCAATATTCAGGAAAACATCCTTCACTCCCAATTTAAACCCGCTGCGTTTTTCCAGGACAGCTAAAAGCATGTTCAACCTTCTGGCGTCAAAGCCGGTGGATGAACGCTGAGGCGTTCCGTAAGCTGCGGTGCTCACAAGCGCCTGGGTTTCGATCATCATAGGGCGCATTCCTTCCACCATTGCGGAAATCGCTATTCCACTAAGGTTATCATCACGATGAGAAAGCAGAATTTCTGATGGGTTTTCAACTTCCCGCAAACCTGAATTCTGCATTTCATAGATGCCAAGCTCGGATGTGCTGCCAAACCTGTTTTTTACACACCTCAAAATACGGTATCCGTAGTTTCTTTCACCTTCGAACTGCAAAACAGTATCCACCATGTGCTCAAGGATTTTCGGTCCGGCAAGGGTTCCATCCTTTGTAATATGACCAATAAGGATTACGGGTACGTTTGAAATCTTTGAATATTTCTGAAATTCAGTTGCGCACTCCCGGATTTGTGAAATACTTCCTGCGGAGGATTCGATGTAATCAGTATGAAGCGTTTGGATGGAATCAACAATGATCATTCCCGGCTGCAGTTGTTCGATGTGCTGAAAAATATTCTGTGTCTGGGTTTCAGGCAAAACATAACACTCAGAATTCATGATACCAATGCGTTCAGCCCTCATTTTTATTTGCTGATCACTTTCTTCCCCGGTAACATATAAAACCTTAAAATTCTTAATATTCAACGCCACCTGTAACATAAGGGTTGACTTCCCGATTCCTGGCTCGCCACCTACAAGCACAAGTGAACCGCTAACAAGCCCGCCTCCTAGCACCCTGTTTAGTTCCTGGTTTGACGTATTGATTCTGATTTCTTTTCCGGCTTGTATTTCACTTATTTTTTGAGGTTTAACAAAGTCCTTATGAAATTGAACGGGTGATTTGTTTTTGCCGGTTTCACGCTGAATGACTTCTTCGACTAATGTATTCCACTCCCCGCAGGAGATGCAACGCCCAACCCATTTTGAGGACTGCGCCCCACAATTTTGACAAAAAAATACGGTGTGTGTTTTTGCCATTTAAAATTCAATTGAATAATTAGTATTTCTTAATTTTTTCAATGATGGAGCTTGTGGAATATCCTTCCAGGAAGTCAATGGTTACAATCCGGCCTCCATTTTCTTTCACAATATCCGACCCAACAATTTCATCTGCCTTATAATCGCTTCCTTTTACAAGTATATCAGGCTTTATTTCATTTATCAGATTGTAAGGGGTGGCCTCATTGAACAATATTACTCCGTCAACGAATCTCAGAGATGCAAGGATGAGCGATCGGGAATACTGATCAGTGATGGGACGATGTTCGCCTTTGATTTGCCTCACCGATTCATCTGTATTTAAACCGATTAATAATTTATCTCCAAGTTTTTTAGCCTGAAATAAATAATCAATGTGTCCCGGATGAATCAGGTCGAAACAACCGTTTGTAAACACGATTTTTTTTTGAAAAAAGTGCCAAATGGAAAGTTGTCGCTTCAGTTCCGGTAATTCCAGAACCTTTGATTTTATCAATTCAGGATGTTGCATTTGGTTTGTTATTGATTATGGGTAGCAAAATCATCGAAATCAATCCGAAAATGATAACCATTACTGTTTGACCGGTCCATAACAACCAACCCAGTGCATATCCTGTAGTTGAGGAAATAGCAAACAGGGCAAGAATTTCAGCGACTATCCAGGGATAAATTCCAATTCCGCCCTGAACCAAAACGATGGCAATACTGCCGAAAACCAGTACCGCTAATCCGACGCCAATATCCAGATGACTGGTTTCGGGTAAACAGTAAAAAATGATCCACGTCATTGCCAGATACATTGTCCAAATAAATACCGTGTGAAAAATGAACCAAAAAGGTTTCTTAATAGTCGCAAGTGATTTAATGCCTTCGAGAAATCCGAGGAATATATTTTTTACCTTAATGTAAAATTTTAAATGCGAGATCTTATGTTTGAATTTAATAAAAAGGAAAACCAGAATGACCACCCCGACAATGATCGAATAAAAAATAGTATTTGGATTTTCGATTTTACCATAATTTTCTGCAATGTTCCGGTATAGCCCAGATTCTTTAAAGAGTTTTAACTTATCAATATGTACAAAAAAACTGATAATAGCAATCAAACCCAACATCAATACATCCAATCCCCGCTCGGTAACCACTGTACCAAAAGATTTTTGCAGTGGTATTTTTTCATATTTTGTGAGTATCCCGCATCGGGTAATCTCACCAAGCCGCGGAAGAGCAAGGTTAGCAAAGTAACCAATCATAATGGCAAGAAAAGCATTTTTTTTTCGTGGCACATAACCCATTGGTTCGAGGAGTATTAGCCAACGGAGCGTACGGCTTATATGACTGAGTGTGGCAAATACAAATGAAACAAGTATCCAATAGTAATTGGCATTGATGAAAGAATCGTAAATTTCTTTCTTTTCTTCCGGTGTTAAATTGTGCATGAAAAGCCAGATAAAAAAAATCCCCAGCCCAAGGAAGAAAGTTACTTTTAAAACATTGATGAATGTCTTTTTCAACCGATTTATTTCAGTTTATTATTTTCGTCAGGGAATAAGATGGTGGGCTTGAACAGTTTTGCCTTTTCAAAATCCATGGTGGCATAGGAAACAATGATCACTTTATCGCCTACTGCCACTCTTCTCGCTGCCGCTCCATTGAGCGAGATGACTCCCGAACCACGATCTGCTTTGATTACATAAGTATCGAGCCGTTCACCGTTGTTGATATTATAAATGTGAACCCTTTCGTTTTCGATCAGGTTCGAAGCTTCAATCAGGTCCTCATCAATGGCAATACTGCCGATATAATTCAACTCCGAACCGGTAATTGTAGCTCTGTGTATTTTCGATTTAAGAATTTCAATTTGCATGATGCCGCAAAATTAGAAAAATAAAATCATATTATCTATCAATCGTATCTTACCGAAATAAACGGCGATACATGCAACGATATTTTTACTTTCATCCCAGTTTTTTATTGGTTTGAGTGAATACATATCCACAATTTCAAAATATTCAAGCTCTGCATTTTCAATCTGATCGAAAATCTGCTCAATGTGATCCTTTATCTCGCTAAGGGAAGATTGACCTGCCTGGTTTTTCACCCAATTTAAGGATTCATAAATCACAGGGGCTTTTCGGCGGGAAGTTTCATCAAGCAACTGATTGCGCGAGCTCATAGCCAGCCCGTCCTCTTCTCTCAAGGTAGGACAAGGGACGATTTCGACTGGAATATTTTCGTCCCTGACAACTTTCTGGATAATGGCCAATTGCTGATAATCTTTCAGTCCGAAATACGCCCTGTCTGGGTTGGATGATTTCAAATAGTCTCTTAACAACCACAGCAACTCCATTGAAATGACCGGGACGAAATTTCCCTTCCATTACTTTATCAAGATCACCAAAGTCATAAACTTCGGTAACCGGTTCGGGGTACATTTCCGTTTCAGAAGGATAAAACAAAAAATCACAACCTGCCGATTCTAACATCTCTATGTCCAAATCAAGATTTCTCGGATATTTCTGCAGATCAGTTTTATTGTTGAATTGAATAGGATTGACAAATATGCTGCACACTACGTAACCATTTTCATCCTTGGCTCTTTTGATCAGTGATAAATGTCCCTGATGAAGTGCTCCCATTGTGGGTACAAATCCGATTGAAATCTCCTTATCCCTTATCGTTTGTAAATGAGCTTTGGTTTCTGCTCTTGTTTCTGAAATTTTCATGATTCAATTCGTTGGATGAAATACTGTTTACATATCTCTATCTGTTAATGGGTCTGAAATATTGATAATATATCCTTCTCAAGTGTCAGGTTTGGGGTTTCGATTATTCTTCCTGTTTCGGCACCGTCCCTGTAAAAAATAAAGGTAGGAACCTTTACGATGTTCAATTCCGAAATATCCACAGGTCCGGCAGTTTTGTTTTTATCAACGCAAATGATCTCAATCAGTTGGGTGTTATAATCAATCTGATCGAGAATTTTGAAAAAACGGGGAACCTGTTCTTTACTGTCGTGGCACCAGGTACCAAGAACGATGGTAACCGATTGAGTAAAAATCCCTTTTTTTACCTGGTTTAAAACCTCTTTATCAGGTTCATATTGGTTATACTCATCAAAAAAGTATTTGGCAAAACTTCCTTTTTGAAGGTCAGCCCTTTCGAATTTGCCGACAAGTATATCCCGGGATTTGTTTTCATCTGTAATGCTCTCAGACTGCGCTCTAAGCTCAATTGTAAATGACAAGAAAATTAGAATTATAGTGATTAAATATTTCATGCCTTATAGTTTAAACAATAAATTGTAAATGTATAAAAGAATTGGAGGATCATGAGTTTTTTACTCAATTCTAATCTCTTTGGGGTTAGTTCCCCGAAGCTCTGCTTCGCATATTTTAAACCTTTTTCTTAGTGATACCTCGAAAGCTCTGCTTCGAAGTAGTTCATTCACAAATAACAAAACCATCAAAATCACTGGGGAAATTTTCCAGCGTAATATTTGTAAAAATATCAATGCATGGTGGAGGAAAAGGCAATGTCCAAACACAGATTTTTTGCAAAGTAAACTCCCCATTATTACTAATACGCCGAAGTTTCTGATTTACCGATAGATCAAGAAACGCTATTTGATTGTCTCCCAAATAAATGTAACTCAATTCTAAATTGTGAGAAAAATCAATTTCTTCAATTGGGTTACCCTGAATATTTATTGACCAAAGATTTGGATTATTTGAAAGGTCAAGCGTACTTATTTGATTTCCATTAAGTCGCAATGAAAATAAGTCAGGTTGGTTGTGAATATTTATTTCACTAAAATTATTGCTATCAATTCCTAAACTGAATAGATTAACATTTTGCAAATCAATGGAAACAAGTTGATTATTTCCACAAAAAAGACTCCTGAGATTGTTAGTTTTTGGCAATTCAAGATTAGTAAGATTGTTCCCGCCGCAAGAAAGGTACTGAAGGTAAGGCATATTAGATATATCAATGTATATCAATAAATTGTTATCACATTCTAAACGCTCAAGCGATGAACTGGAAAAATTAATTGATTCAATATTGCAATCATTACAATCCAGGCTGTTCAAATTGTGAAAATGTTCTAAACCTTCAAGGTTTCTTACATTTTTATTATTAATGCTTAAGTCATAAATTCTTGCAGCCTCGCCATCACATATTTCTCCATCATTATTTGCATCAAGGTAACCTTCCCTATCACCATCAGGCACCCAGGTTTTTCGCAATTCTTGTTTAAGTGCAGTATCCGGTATATAAATATTGTAATTACATTCAATTTTTTCAAATTTGCTGCAACTCTGAAAAGCAATCAATGAGATTAATAAAAGCAAAAAAACAATTAGATTAACTATTCTCATTTGTATAAAGATTAGTTCATATCAATTTTGACCTGCGTCTTGGAAAGATTACAAATCTTGAAGACAAATGTAAATAATTTTACTATTTAATTGCTTTAAAAGAGAGCAATTTCATCATCAATTAATTTATTCTAATCTCTCCGGGGTTAGTTCCCCGAAGCTCTGCTTCGTATTAAAAACTGACTTCCAAGTGATACCACGTCAGCTCTGCTGCGAGGTAGTTCATTTTGAAGAGAAATTTATTTTAATGGCCGCTTTTATTCGAATTCGATCAGGATTTTTTCCTTATTGACCCTTTCGCCTGCTTTCACATAAACATCTTTGATCGTTCCGTCCATCGGGCTGACGATGTCGTTTCTCATTTTCATGGCTTCCAGCACCAGGAGTTTATCGCCTATTTTAACCTTCTTTTTTCTTTTGATGAAAACATCGGTGATGGTTCCTGGAATGAAAGCGGTAATTTTTTTGATGTCCTTTGGAGCATAGGGCTTTTTATCCTGATATTTTCTGGTCAACAGGGTTTTGTACTTAATGTTTTCAATTAAAAGCGCTTTGTAATTTCCTTTTTGCTGGTCTTGTTGTATATCATTAATGTCAGCCATAATGGAATTTGTGTATGATTAAACGATAAAAAGATGAATGATAAATATGTTAGTGCATAAATTAAAAAGGAGGAATGCCATGTTTTTTATCCGGACCTTTTTCGCGTTTCAGCGATGAAACTTCAAGTGCATGAACAATAAAATTACGTGTTTCTTTGGGTTCGATAACCGCATCAACGAAACCATAAGCAGCGGCAACATAAGGATTGGCAAATTTGCTTTTATACTCTTTTATTTTTTGCTTACGCATGTCATCCGGATTTTCTGCGTTTTTAATTTCATTTCTGAAAATGATATTAGCAGCGCCTTCCGGACCCATAACAGCAATTTCTGCGGTTGGCCATGCACATACAAAATCGGCGCGCAAATGATGCGAACACATGGCAATGTATCCGCCCCCATAAGCCTTTCGCATAATAACCGTAATCTTGGGAACAGTAGCTTCGCTATAAGCATAAAGAACTTTTGCACCATGCCTGATCACACCTGCATGTTCCTGGTCAATTCCAGGTAAATATCCGGGCAAATCAACCAGGGTTACCAGCGGAATATTGAAAGCATCGCAATAGCGTATAAACCGTGCAGCTTTATCGGACGAATCCACATCAAGCACTCCTGCCAGAACCAAAGGTTGGTTGGCGACAAATCCTACCGTCTGACCTGAAATCCGTGCAAATCCAATCACAAGGTTGGCTGCAAAAAGTTCCTGAACTTCGAGAAATTCAGAATCGTCAACTATGGATTTGATAACGTCTCTTACGTCGTACGGCAATCTTGGATCTGCGGGTATGATTTCATCAAGGTTAAATTGTCGTGCTTTGGGTGGCTTTTTTGGAAAAGCTTCCGCCTTTTTATCATTGTTCCAGGGAATGAAACTGATGAGCTGCTTAATCTGGTTAAAACATTCTTCTTCGCTTTGGGCAAAAAAGTGCGCATTACCTGTAATTTCAGCATGAACTCTTGCTCCGCCCAGTTCTTCCATCGAAATATCTTCACCCAGCACTGTTTTGATAACTTCAGGACCTGTTATAAACATTTTCGAAACCCCTTCCACTACAAAAACAAAATCAGTGAGAGCCGGAGAGTAAACAGCGCCTCCTGCACACGGTCCGAGAATAACAGATATTTGAGGAATAACGCCGGATGCTTGAGTATTGCGGTAAAAAATCTCACCATAACCTGCGAGTGCATTCACACCTTCCTGTATGCGCGCCCCTCCTGAGTCATTGATCCCGATTATCGGGATTTTCAGCTTCATGGCATGATCCATGATCTTAATGATCTTCTTGGCGTGTGCCCAACCTAATGAACCTCCTGCTACCGTGAAATCCTGAGCATAGATACAGACCGGATAACCACTTATGGTACCTGTTCCGGTTACAACACCATCTCCCGGAAGATATTTTTTGTCCATGTCAAAATCCCTTCCGGCATGTTCCACAAAAAGGTCATATTCGTGGAGAGACTTGGGATCGAGGATGGATAATATACGTTCGCGGGCAGTTTTTTTACCAATGGCTTTTTGTTTCTCAATTGCTTCTGACCCTCCTCCCTTGATAGCCTCCCGCATTCGCTTTTTGAGATCGGCTGTTTTTTGTTTTAAGCCCATAACTTAAAGTTTGGTTAATTAATTATGAAACTATTTGTTCGTATTTTATTCAACCTGTGATTTGACAAACCATCCGGGGTTTATTAAAATCTTAAAACAGGCTGTACAGGTTGAAAAAATTAATTAATCTATTGCAATATTTAAATGAACTATGTCAACTCTTAGTTTACAGTCTGTTATTCGTTCGACGAGCAAGAAAGATGTTAACCGTCTGATAATTTTCCATTAAAAAAAATGGCAGGCAAAGATAGAAAATATAAATTAGATTAAACCATCCGATTTTATTTATGATTTTTTTATCTTTGAAAAAACTTGCATGTATGAATATAGAGGAATTCAGAGCCTATTGCATGTCGAAAAAAGGGGTAACCGAATGTTTTCCATTTGATGAAACAACACTGGTATTCAAAGTGATGGATAAAATGTTTGCCCTTACCGATACCGAAGACGATTTCAGTATCAATTTAAAATGTGAACCGGAAAAAGCAATTGAGCTGAGGGAATATTATCCTGCTGTCCAGCCCGGATACCACATGAACAAAAAGAATTGGAATACAATTCTTATTGATGATTCGCTTTCTGACAAAATGGTTTTTGGTTGGGTGGACGATTCGTACGATCTGGTTGTAAAGAGTTTGCCAAAAAGCAAGCAGGACAAACTGGTATAAAAGATTAATTGGGATGATGGACAATTTGATGGAGGTTCCAAATAATAATCCGGGAATTATTTTTTTCAGCATTATTTTTATAGGTCTCCTTGTTTTACTTAGCTATCACCTTTCAAAGTCATTGTATTTGGGAAAGGCTATAAAGGCGGCATTCTCTGACCGGAAAATCCCGATACATTTTGACTTTTCAGCTAAAAGTCTTCCGGTAAGCGCTGAAAACTATCTTAACACACATTTTAAGTTTTACAGAGATTTACACGACACCGAGAAAGAAGTATTTGCAAGCAGGACTGTTAAATTCATTGAGGGCAAAAATTTTGTAACACGCCAAAACCTTCAACTGACCAATGAAATGAAATTGGTAATTGCCTATACAGCAGTAAAAATTACTTTTGGGTTATCCGATTATACTTTCCCTTCATTTCCCACTATCATTATTTATCCCGGCGAATTCATGTCAAAAATTTCTCATCATTTGTCAAAAGGAGAAACGAATGCTGCCGGAGTTATTGCTTTTTCGTGGAAAGATATAAAGTTTGGATTTGATTTTCCAAATGATTCTTTGAATCTCGGGTACCATGAGTTTGCACATGCCTTGTTCATTGAGCATTTCAGAAACTCATTCGATGATGATTTTAACAGGTATTATTCCCAATGGGTAGCAACCGTCAGAAATGGCAAAGTGATGAGTGACATAAAGGAAAGGGCTGTTTTCAGAGATTATGCTATAACAAATGAGCACGAACTTTTTGCAGTTTCGGTTGAAAACTTTTTCGAGAGAACGGAATATTTTAAAAATGAATTACCACAACTGTATATGCTCATGACAAAAATACTCAATCAGGATCCCTTAGCCAGTAAGGTTAATTGACGTTACCGGGCTTTTTCTTGACCGACTTGAATATATCAAATATTAAATACCCAAAAGCCCCTCCCCAGGCTGTGCTCATCCACGGATTGGAAGTTATGGCACAGGTACCCGATACACATCCGACCTTTGCATAATAAATATATCCGCCGATTGCCCCAATAATTAATCCAACCAAAGCAATTTTTGAAATCCGGGCAAAGAACCCCTTCTTTTTATCCGGTTGTATAGTGTTTTGATTTTCCATTATTTGTTATTTCAAATGTGTGAATTAATCGCCTTCAACAGGACTGATTTTGGTTTTACGCCTACAAACTTTTGAACCATCTTCCCATCTTTAAAAATCAAAATGGTTGGAATACTTTGAATTCCAAGCTTACCGGCAGTTTTTTTATGCTGATCAATATTCAGTTTGCAAATATTGGCTTTATCCGCCATTTCATCAGCAATTTCGTCTACTATCGGCCCCTGAACCCTGCAAGGACCGCACCATGCAGCCCAAAAATCAACAAGTGAAACACCGTTTTTTATGGTCGCTTGAAAATTTTCATCCGTCAGCACTTTTACATTTTCCGAAGGTGGTTTTTTCATCCGGTTACGGTTCTTTAGAAACAAATAAATAACGAATGCCAGGAATAACCCTGAAATTATATAGGTAATTACATTTCCACTCTCAGCAGTTTGAATCATTTTGTAGATTTTTTGATCAAAGCGATCATCAAATATGGTGCCAGCATATCACTTAAATATCACTACTGTAATTCCATGTCCGCCACGCTCAATGTGTTCATCCTGGTATTGACGGACTTCAGATACTGTTCGCAAATATTCGTGGATCATGGTTCGGAGGATGCCGAATCCTTTGCCATGAAGAATCCTTACTTCACGAATGTTCAGTAAAATTGCATCATCAATATAATGATTGACGAGTTCAATCGCTTCCTCACCTCTTTTACCCCTGACATCCAGCTGATGTTTAAAATTTGTCAGTTTGTCATTAAGATCATTGATAACCGAATTTTTCAAACCTCCTACCGGTTTTGCATTTCTTTTCCTATCGTCAGCCCTGCATTTTTCAACTTTGCTTAATTGCGTTCTGAACCTAATTGAATTGAAACCCAGCACAATCTCCTCACCGGCGACTTCAAGCACTTCACCTGTTATATCCTGTTCTGCAATTTTTACAAAATCTCCCACCTTTATTTTTCCCTGTTCACCAAGCTCCTCCTTAGCCTCAGCCTTAGCCTTATCCTCATCCCCAGCCTTCTTCTTAGCCTCTCTTCTCACCTCCTCCTTTGTTTCAATGGCTTTTATTTTCTTTTCTCTTGCTTTTAAATTGTCTCTGAGTGCTTTGGTTTTTTCTTTATCAGCCTGCGATTCTCTGATTTCTTTAATGGTATTTTCGATCAGCTTGTTTGAAGAAACAATCAGTTCTTCAGCTTCCTTCTTTGCCCTGAGCATAATGTCTGACTTGCTTGATTCTATATTCTCAAGCAAAACCTGGTACTTTTCAATTAATTTTTGCAAAGTTTCATCCGAAGAAGTCACTTTTTGCTGTTCCATTTCAAGTTGTTTTTTTTCAATTTCAAGTTGCTGCAATTGTTCATCAAAATCGAGTTGCTTTTTGCCGATGTATTTTTCAGCATTTTTCAGTATCTGTTTCGGAAATCCAATTTTTCGTGCAATTTCCAGGGCAAACGAGCTACCGGGCTTCCCAACGCTCAATTGATACAGTGGCTGCATAGCTTTCGAATCGAAAAGCATAGCGCCGTTCACAATTCCGTTTTCATTGCCAGCCATCAATTTTAAATTGGAATAATGAGTGGTCACAACTCCAAAAGTTCTTATCTCATTCATCTTTTCGAGGACAGCCTGAGCAATGGCTCCGCCAAGCTGTGGCTCCGTTCCTGTTCCGAGTTCATCAATCAAAAACAAAGATGACGCATTTGAATTCAGGACGAAATATTTCATATTGACAAGGTGAGAGCTGTAGGTACTCAGGTCATTTTCGAGTGATTGCTCATCGCCGATATCTATAAAGAGATTGGTAAAAGTTCCAGATCGTGAATCATCTTTCACCGGAATCAGCAAGCCGCATTGCAGCATGTATTGTAGCAAACCGATGGTTTTAAGGCACACCGATTTACCGCCAGCATTTGGTCCAGAAATCACAAGAATGCGTTGATCCTGATTCAAAGTGATATTCAGGGGGATAACGGATTTTTTCTGTTTTTGATGAGATAAAAACAGAAGCGGGTGTACAGCCTGATTCCACGATATTTCTGATTCAGGGATCAATTCAGGTTTCAGCGCATTTATTTTAATGGCAAACTTGGCTTTTGCCCTGATGAAATCTATCATTCCCAAAAACCGAAATGCTTCGAGTAAAAATGAGATATGGGGACGGATAAAACTGCTGACATCTTTTAAAATTCGGATGATCTCCCTTCTTTCTACACTTTCAATTTCCCGGATCTCATTATTGGTTTCAAAAACTTCTTCGGGTTCGATATAAATGGTTTGACCGGTTGCAGACTGGTCATGGATGAAGCCTCTCAACTGTCGCTTATAAGAGGCGGGAACGGGGATTACCAGTCGTCCGTTGCGGATGGTGATCTCCGAATCATTGGACACCCAACCTGATTTTTTTGCCTGTTGAAGAGTAGAATTGATTTTCCGTGAAATAGAAGAACGTTTCGACAATAACTTTCTCCTGATTTCACCAAGCTCAGGTGATGCATTATCTTTTACATTTCCGCTGTTGTCGAGTATGTGGTTAATTTTCCTGATGATTTCGGGATCAACTTGAATTGGAAGTATCATGGAATTCAGCTCCGGGAACTTTTCAACTTCCTGTTTTGCAATAAAGGCGACACAATCTGTAATAGTGATAAGGGAGGATTTCAGGTTGAAAAGATTTTCCTGTTCGATATAAGTTCCTTCGATGGCTATCCTTTTCAATTCAGGGGAAAGATCAAAATAGTCTCCTGATGGGAAATTCCCTTCTTTCAAGAGCATTTGTCTGAACTCCTCGGTTTGGTCTAGCAGTTTTGACAGAAGTTCAGTATTGGCTGTGAACCTGATTTTATCCACGAACGATTCGCCCATGGGGCTTAAACATAATTCATGCAGCAGCTCCCTTATCTTGTCGAATCCTATCTTTTCTTCAAAATTACGCGGATAAATCATGATGCAAAGTTAGGGGATAATTTTTTCCATTCGAGCTATAAGAACTGAATCAATATTATCCGAAAATAGTTGTTTATGATGGTGAAATATACTTAGTCTTAAGCTAAAATACTGCAAATTTTATTTTGACATAAATAAGGAAGATGACATAATAGTCAAATGGGGTCCAAATGGAGGTAAGGGTGTTAAACAGTCTATCCTAATGAATTCTAAAAAAATTCAATGACATTGTCAATTTTGGGGTTTAAAATCAAAACTAAATAAACAGACTTCTTCGCAAATCCCGTCCCGAAAGTTCGGAATCCAATTCTAAAATACCGGAAAAGTTTTCCGGTGTTTTAGTTTATAACCCTACCGGATATAATTTATTTCTAAATTATTCCAATAACATTCTAACACTGGTTTT
This sequence comes from uncultured Bacteroidales bacterium, assembly GCA_963840975.1. Taxonomy (GTDB): domain Bacteria; phylum Bacteroidota; class Bacteroidia; order Bacteroidales; family JAADJA01; genus JAADJA01. Next base: position 155,053 of record CAWJBC010000016.1, read on the forward strand.
CTTCCTGCTTGTCTTTTTCCTCCCGATACTTCTCATATTTTATGCAACCTGATAAATCACCGGGCGGTAATGAGGTGGTGGTATGGGTTTTCCATTAACACGAGCAGACTCAATCCATGCTTCTTTTGCCATTAACACTTCTTGCAATGCTTTTCCCTGCGTATCACCAAAAGCTGAGCAATGTGTTAAATCAGGAATATCCGCTATGTAACCTTCATCTTCCTCACTGTAAAATACATTAATATGATAATCTTTCATTATTTGTCCTCCATTTGTAAATTATATTTTTCAATGATTTTCAATAATTGTTTTATCTGATATGGCTTTGCTTTACCCTCGACATTTTGTAAATTTAATAATTCTGATACATCCGGATATATAAAAATATGATGGCTTCCATTAATACGATCTAACTTAAATCCAAAGATTTCAGCACAGCTTACAATTTCCGAAAAACGAATATTTTTAGAACCAGAAAGTAACTTTTGAAGCAATTTCCGTTTTTACATCTGTATTATATTCTTTAGGGGTTTATACTTGTACAAATCCCTTATATCTTACAAAGTTATTAAAAATATTATTCAAAATTTGGTTCATAATTGCAGCATGACAAATCTACCACAAAATTGTTGTATTTTTGTTTGAAAATAATTTAAAGATGAAAATGACTGCAATAATTGAAAAATCGGATGATGGATGGTATGTAGGGCAAATTGAAGAATTTCCGGCTGCCATTTCCCAGGGCAAGACCATCAATGAATTGAAGGCGAATTTGATTGATGCTTTTATGTTGCTATTAGAGGCAAACAAAGAAAGTACAGAAAAGGAATACATCAACAGGAAAGTGATCCGCGAAGATTTATTGCTGGTTTAATGAAGCGACAAAAATTAATAAAGCATCTTATTAAGCATGATTGTATTTTAATGCGTGAAGGTGCAAATCATTCCATATATCAAAATCTTACAAATAGAAAACAATCATCTGTTGGCAGACACAAAGAATTATCAGACTTGATGTGTTACAAAATATGTAAACAATTGGATATTCCTGTAATTGCGAAACAATTATAAAAACAATAGAATACTTACATGACCTGAAATTTTTAATGGAATGAAAGATGCAATAACATACAAGAATTTTGTTGGCTCTGTTCGTTTTGCAGCAGAGGATGAAACATTCTATGGTAAAATTGAAGGCATTGATGATTTATTAACTTTCGAAGCAGACAATGTAAAAGGTTTAAAAGAGGCATTTAAATATGTGGTGGATGAGCACATCAAAGATTCTGAAAAGGCAGGTGTTCCGGTTAAAAAATCATTTAAAGGCTCACTTAATATTAGGATTCCGGGTAAATTGCATGAAAAAGCTTCGGTTTTAGCAAAATTAAATGGTATGTCATTAAATCAGTTTATTCAACGCGCTATTCAACATGAGATTGAATATAATAAATGATGTTAGATTGATAAAGTAGTCCCAGATAGAAAAAAGACTCTACTAAGTAATGATGTGATGGATAAATTTTATAGAAATACCAGGATCAGCAGATGAAAAAATCATTTATTGGCTTTTTCTTTGTTGTATACGTTGTCATTCTGACATCCTGTCAAAAGACCAAAATTCATTTTTTTGAACTTTCAAATAACTGGCAATTCCGGCAGGCAGGAACCAGTAAGTGGCTCCCTGCTTCAGTCCCGGGATGCGTTCATACCGACCTTCTGAACAACTCAATAATCGAAGATCCTTTTTTTGGTGATAACGAACAGAAACTTCAGTGGATAGAAAAAAACGACTGGGAGTATAAAATCACTTTCACTATAGACAAAAATGTTCTGAAAAATGAGAAGATTGAGTTTGTATTTGAAGGATTGGATACTTATGCAGAGGTTTACCTGAATGATTCACTGGTTTTATTTGCTGATAATATGTTCAGGGAATGGACGGTGAATTGCACTAATCGTCTCAGAACTGGTGAAAATGAACTGTATATAAAATTCATTTCACCGGTTTATATGGATTCGGTAAAAGCTTCACAATTAGCCTATAAACTTCCTGATGAAAGAGGATTTTCACGTAAAGCGCCTTACCAGTATGGCTGGGACTGGGGACCAAGGTTTGTTACATCGGGAATCTGGAAGCCGGTTTATCTTCGTGTTTGGGATGGGATCAGGATATCAGATGTTCATGTATCCACTTCTTCTGTGCAAAATAATGAAGCCGTCATCAGCATTGAAGCTGAGATTGAAAGTACAATGGAACAATCTGCAAAAATTTCTTATCAAATTGATGAAATTGAATTTACTGAAAATATAACTTTAGGAAGGGTTTTAATATCTTTAATAAAAAAATAACTTTTCCGAATCCGCGGGTTTGGTGGCCCAATGGCATGGGTGAACATCCTTTGTATAATTTGAAATTTCAGGTTCAATCCGGAAATTCGAAAGATGAAAAGGTACTCAGGTGTGGTATCCGAAAGATAGAACTGGTTCAGGAAAAGGATTCCATAGGTGAGTCATTTTATGTCAAAATTAACGGTCTTCCGTTTTTTGCAAAAGGCGCAAATTATATCCCGCAGGATAATTTTCCATCGAGGATTTCGGATGAAAAATATTGGCAAACCATAATGTCTGCGGTTGATGGCAACATGAACATGCTTCGGGTTTGGGGTGGCGGGATTTATGAAAAGGATATTTTTTATGATCTCTGTGATGAAAACGGAATCGTGGTTTGGCAGGATTTCATGTTTGCCTGTAATATGTATCCTGGTGATTCTGCTTTTGTTGAAAATGTAAAACAGGAAGCCACTCACCAGGTAAAACGTTTGCGGAATCATCCATGCTTGGCTTTATGGTGCGGCAACAATGAAATAGACGAAGGCTGGAAAAACTGGGGATGGCAAAAAGCATTGAACTACACTGTATCCGATTCTTCTGAGGTTTGGAATAACTACGTAAAAATCTTTGAAAAAATTCTACCGGAAGCAGTATCCCACTATTCTCCTTATACCCCCTATATCCCATCTTCCCCGCAAAATGGTTGGGGTCGAAAAGAATCACTTACCCATGGCGACATGCATTATTGGGGAGTCTGGTGGGGTGAGGAGCCGTTTGATATATATGAGGAAAAGGTGGGAAGGTTCATGAGTGAATACGGCTTTCAGGGTTTTCCAGAACTGAAAACATTGGATTCATGCCTATTTCCGGTTGATATGAACCTTCAATCACAGGCTTTGCTTAATCATCAAAAACACCCGCAGGGAATGGAGTTAATAAAAACTTACATGGAAAGGGAATACCATGTTCCTCAAAATTTTGAAGACTATGCTTATACAAGTCAGCTGGTTCAGGCTTACGGGATCAAAAAAGCAATAGAAGCGCACCGGAGAGCCATGCCAAGGTGCATGGGAACGCTCTACTGGCAACTGAATGATTGCTGGCCTGTGATTTCGTGGAGCAGTATTGATTATTACAACCGCTGGAAAGCATTGCATTATTTTGTTCGGGAGGTGTATAAAAATGTTATAATTTCCTTCGAAAGAAATAAGAATGAGGTATCGGTTTATATTGTTTCCGACTTGGTGACCGATCTGAATGCAACCCTCATCCTGGAAATCATGGATCTTGATGGAAATGTCTCGAGGCGAGAGGAAAAACCCATATCAGTTTCCGGGTCAACATCAGTTATCTATGCCAAAATTGGGATTACAGATATTTCAACAAGCGATCACTTGATAGTTGTCAACCTTTTGAGCGGCGACTCAATTATTGCCTCAAATCTCTATTATTTTTTACCTCCTAAAGATCTGGCATTACCGGAAGTTCAAATCAAAAAAGAGATTACCCAGGTAGATATTGGATACCTCATCTCACTGTCGGCGGATAAACTTGCAAAAAATGTTTACCTGTCGGTTGATGCCGATGGCTTTTTCTCCGATAATTATTTTGATTTGCTTCCAGGCAGATCCCGTCAGGTTGTTTTTTTTACCAATAAAAAAACTGAAATGACTAAGGACGATTTTTCCATCAGATGCCTCAATAATATAATTTCAACAACACCTGATCCATAGAAGATACTTTTTATGATGGAGTAAAAAAATATTTGACTTCTGCTGCTCTATTTTGTATTTTAGTAAACCGAAAATTTCAGACATTTTTATCAATGTCAGGTATCAATTTAAATATTAAAATCATGAAAAAGCAACTGATCTATTTCTTACTGAGCTCAGGTTTGATTATTTTAACCATCACTTGCACGGTTGCTCAGGTGCCGGATACATTATGGACCAAAACCCTGGCAGACGGTGCTGGATATGCTGTTTTTCCCCTGGAAGATGGCGGATTTATGGTTGGAGGATATACAAGTGTAGCCGGTTACAGGGATTTTTATATGGCAAAAATAGATGATGAAGGTGAAGTGATTTGGGAAAAAACATTTGGCAATAATGACAGGAATGAATCATTGGCTGCCATGATTAAAACCTCAGATGGGGGCTATTTATTGGCAGGTACCAGGGCAGAAGACGCACCTTACAACATCTATGCAGATGTTTATCTGGTCAAAACTGATGCCGAAGGAAATCAGGAATGGTATAGTATTTTTGGTGAAGGTGGTGAATCGGAATCCCCGGGTTCAGTGGCACAAACTCTTGACGGTGGATATATTTTATGTGGCTCATTCTGGGTAAATGGTCAAACAGGTTATGATATCTCTATTATCAAAGTTAATGAATTGGGAGCATTCGAGTGGCAAGAATATATATCATTTGAAAATGGGAAAGCAGAACATGGAACATGGATAGAAGTCGCCTCAGATGGTGGATTTCTTATTACTGGCGATACACAGGCTTTTACAACCAATTACGATTACGATGCACTTATCCTGAAAACAACAACCTCCGGTGCTGTGGAATGGATGACTACCTATGGAAATGTATGGCCAATGTATGAAGGAAGTTATCGTTTGCTTCAATCTTCTGATGGTGGTTACTTTATTTGTGGCTACCAGAATGACGATGGCGTAGATAATAACTGGTATGTGGTTAAAACAGATGAAGCGGGAAATCAATTATGGAATCATGTTATCGGAGGAGCTTATCATGAAAAGGCATTTAATGCCTGTGAGACCAATGACGGTGGTTTTGCAGTTACCGGGAACTATCACACCGGAAACTGGAATTCATTCATCACGAAATATAATGCCGATGGCGATACCCTTTGGACAAAAATGTGGGGCAAAACAGATCATACGGAATGTAATTACGACATTCACCAGCTTGATGATGGAGGGTTTATAACAGTTGGTTCGTCTCTTGCGACAGGTGAACCTTCTAAAATTTATTTATCCCGGTTGTCTGCTGAATCAGGAACTTCCATTGGTAACAGCGTTTTATCATTCAATGGTGAAGTTGAACTTTCAGCAATTCAACCAAATCCTTTTCATTCTTCAGCGGTTGTTTCATTAAATGTTAAATCGCCCCGGCAAGTGGAAATTGCAGTTTATAATTTATTGGGTGCTAAAATCTCAACCATCACCAATCAAAAATACCTTCCCGGAAGTTATAATCTGGTAATAAGTGGTTCTGATTTGCCTTCCGGCATTTATTATTGCCGGCTTCAATCAGAAGGCAAAACTGACATCAGGAAATTAATCAGGACTCAATAATTTATCAGCAATTATAATTTCATATGCAGGAATTCATATTTGAAAGTTGCTCACCAATGCTTTTTTCGAGTTGCAATATGTGTTTTTGATTCAAAGCATTGACCAAAATTTCAAAAACAAATAAATCTTCACTTTCCGAAATAAGTCTGATGACAGGGATTTTATTAAAATTGCACCAGGGAGAATTGATAAGCAGGAACCTGATTTTTTCCTCCATATCCTGTCTGCTCATTGTTTTCTTTGCCTGTATCTGAAATTTGAATTCTTCGATAGCGGTGGAATCTGAAATTTCCGAAACGATTTCCTGATTGAGTCTGGTATATGGAATTTTAACAATTTGTCCTGTTGGAGTTACAATTTTTAAATGGGTGAGATGCTGCGATTTGATTCTCCCCTCTGTATTTCCAAATTGAATGTTGTTGTTCGTCTGCAAGTCGTTTTGAACCCTGAGTACGATGCCTGCTATAAAATCTCTTGCAATGAACCAGGCAAGTAAAACAACAACAATAACGATTAGACTGAGAACCAGGTATTGATAGTACGATTTGTTTTTGAACAGAAAATCATTAGCCCAGAAAATGAAAATAAGCCACATGATGAATTCCATTGCGGGTACAAAATTGAATTTTTGGGTCCACTTTGCATATTTATGATATATATATTTATTTAGGGCGTTAACCGCTTTAAGCAACACATAAACTGCAATGCCGATGAGTAATACGATTATAATTTTCATTTTTATTTATTTTGTTAACTGATGTTACGCAAACAGATTTTTATTTGAGTTAATTTGAGATTCCTCATTTCGCTGCGCTTCATTCGGAATGACAGGTTTTGTATATAGATATGGGTGGTCGCTGTGCCACGAGACCTCGTGGCACAGCGACCACCCCCAAAAACCCCAACGCCATGTCATTCCGATCCGCCAGCCGGCGGAGAGGAATCTCCTTTTTATAACCTAAATTTATGTTCTTGCGTAACATCAGTTATTAATTACAGTTTTTGTCAACACATCATCAAATTTAGACCAAAGCACTTTCAAAACCTGAGTCATTACAAAAAAGGGCTGACATTTTCGTTTTATTAACAATGTTAGTCATCTGATCAAAATCTGTGTTCTCAGAAATGCTGAAAACATTTAGATCGGCATGTCGGCTTTTTGAAATTGCTGCTTCAAATGAGCTATTGATTATTTCGACAGAAGTACGACTGGGCATTCGTATTGTATCACTTAACACCATATAATCCTGCTGATCGAAAGGACTTTTGTTATCAGGTGTATTCAGGATTAAAAGGTTTATGTGTCCTGTCCAGTTTCGGCGGATCAAAATGGCAATAAGAATAGAAATGTCATTGTTCCCGATATCAAATTTAACATGCCAGTCTTTGGGTAAATCAATCAACCACAGATTGAGTGCATTTTCCAGCGCCAATCCTACGGTTCCAAAAGGAACATAAATCATCAAACCGTAATTGTAATTTTTTACTTCAAAAAGTATGTCTTTATAAATTTTATTTCTGACTACATCGTTATCCAGTGTGATAAAAAGAGTGTTGGGTTTGAAGAATGCAGCATTCAATGATTGCATACTAATTTTAATGGATTCCGCAAAATTTTCGCTGTAAACCACTGAATCAGAAACCGGTATCTTAGCATTTCTGAAGCGTTGCAAGGCTGAGGGCATAAAAGAAATTAACCGGTCGTGTTCGGAAATTTCACTATCAGGCATAGCCAATAGCTTAATTGAGCCTTTCGGATAAACAATTGATTCAACAAGTTTAAATGAACTTCGGATATCTTTGGGTGCAGTAACAGGTATCAAAAGGTCGGGTCGCCATGACCTGATTTCTTTTTTGGGGCTTAACTCATTTGTTTTTTTTGTTGCCCATTCAGCAAGTGCCGTAAACAATCCACTCCTTGAATCGCCAGCCTCCGATTTGATGTGCTTTTTTACCAAATAGAAATAGAATAAAACGATCAATATCAGGGATAATAGTGCGACAAATGAGTTTAAAATAAACATTACGGTCAATGAACCAATTCCTCCAATCAGAGGTACAATGCGAGGGATTTTAAGTGATGGTCTGAAACTCGGCAGGCTGAGGCTCTGCTCTATCAGCGCCACGATATTTAGCATAGCATATGTAATCATAAAAAACATGGTGATCAAAGGAGCAATGGTATTTAAATTACGTAACGACAAACCAAAAACTACAACTACAGCCGTTACAAGCATTGCATTCCACGGCTCGCCTTTTTTGTTGGTTTTAGCTAAAAAGTTACTTTTTGGAAGAATTTGTTTTTCTCCAAGCGCCAATAATATCCGGGGCGCTCCAACAAAGGATCCCAGGGCAGATGAAAGTGTAGCGCCAAGCAAACCTGCGAGTACAATCGGCGGGAATAAAGATTTGTCAATAAAAACGGTATAATTTGCAACGAGTTCATCCGGTGTAGCCAATAAAGCGGCAACAAAAACAAGACTCATGTAAATAACAGTAGTTACAATTACAGCACTTAAAGTACCAATTGGAATGTTTTTCCGAGGGTTTGTCAAATTTCCTGACATATTAGCTCCTGCTAATACGCCCGTTACAGCAGGGAAAAACACTGCAAAAACCATCCAAAATGAACTGCCACTAAAATCGTTATCGGAAGAGCCTGGAAAAGTTCCAAACCACTGGATATCGAAATTTAAATCTGTGAAAAATAATGCGCCATAAATTGAGACCAGCGAACCCAGGATGATGATCATGATTACATACTGTATTTTAAAAGCAAAACTTGTACTGATAAATGCAATGATCATCACAAGTGTGAAAATACCAGTATCAAGTAAAAGAGGATTGAGTTCGGGCAAGAGTGAATTTATCCCTTCACGAAATCCAAAAACATACATTGCTGTGGCAATTGCCTGTGCAAAATAAAATGGAATACCGATGGCGCCTCCAATTTCAAGCCCTAACGATTGAGATATGACACTAAAGGCTCCTCCCGATCCAATCCGGATGTTTGTTGTAATGGACGATAGCGATAAGGCAGTTGTAAATGTGATGAGTACGGAAAGTCCGATAATTAAGATTGCACCTATTATTCCTGCGTTACCTACTACCCAGGGTTGACGGATATACATAATTACCCCAAGTATTGTAAGGGTAGTTGGTGTAAAAACACCACCAAAGGTTCCAAAAGTTTTATTGGCTTGAGTCCCATCTTTTCTATTGGTTTTTTCCATTTGGTCAATTTCAAAAAAATTTCATTACAATAAACCTTGTTGTATAAAAGTCCTGATCAGATATGGCTCTGCATAAATATTTATCATATAAACCCTGCTTGATCTTTCCTCGATAAGTCCTGTCCGTTTTATTGCTGCAATGGTTTCTTCCAGGTCTAATTGATTCTGATTCAGCACTTTTGCTAACTTTTCGATCAGTAAACGTTTATGAATGATGATTTGAATAAGGATAACCCGCCAATCGTCATCCAGATTTTCCAGGATCTCAGGTTCATTATTTTTGGGGTGATTTATATGAATAACTTCACCCGAAAATTTATTGATATTTGTCAGCCATTGGTTTAATGCAACGCCGGGATTGCCTTTCGAAATGTCGAAGTATTTGCTGAACAATCCAGCCATCCTGAACTCCGAAATGTTTTCCTCATCCCTGTTGTTGTATCTGAATTTAAGTCCGCTCGAATGGTGTCTGCGAATGATCATTTCCTTGATTTCCTCCGAATCAAAGGGCATATTGGTGATGATACTGATAAAATTCTCTTCAATTTTATGAACGTTATTGATGATTTTATAGGCAAACGGATTCATATTGATAACAAAGAGGCATTTATCCGAAAAATCATTCATTAGTTGAAGCAACTTTATAACAACATTATAACCATCCGGTGAGCGTTCCCACCAAAGCTCTAGGTCATGAATAAAAATAGTACTTGCGTGAGGCAAAGTTTCGAAAATTTCATCGGGATCACCATTGAGTCCGGTTACCTTACGAATTTCTTCAGCAAACTCTTCAGTAGAGATGGACCCTTTTTGTAAGGGAAAAATGTGATAAACCTTTTCTTCGGCAAAATGATGTTTGGCAACATACCGGCAAAATGCTGTTTTCCCGCTGTTCCTCTCTCCAAGAACAAGAATTCCACCGAGATAACCTGCCTTATATCTTTTAACAGCCTTGCTGAATTGAGCTTCATCTGCTTTGCGAAATACCCAAAAGTCCTCACTTATACTCGATCTTCCGCTGAAAAGGTTTTTGTAATAATGTGGCAAATCATCAAGCACTTTTTGTTTGGGACTAACTTTCTCGACAAAATCTAAAATCTTTTCGTTGACAGATTGGAGATTTTTATTTTCCATCAATTGCCGTGCAAGCAGGATACCTTCACTCTTGGAGTAAAGCAAACGGGCTGATTTTGTTCTTACAAAGCTCACTATCTGCTGACGTTTTGCTTCAAAACGATTTCTTATTCGCCTGCTTTTGTAATCCCTTACATAGCCTGAAAATTCATGCATGCTTTCTCCTATTCTGTAGGATAGCAAAGGTTCGTAAGCCAAGTCAATGTAAACCTGAATTTGATGCCGGAGATTTTTGTTGATCAGCCAAATCTTTTCCTCTTCCTTTTTTAGCTTACTGCGTGTTTGCTTAAGGATTTCGTCCATTAGCACCTGATATTCGGGATTTGATTTTTCGATATTTTCAAGATTGAACCTGCTTAAACTCAATTGATCTTTGATCAAAAAAATAGATTTTTTAATAGTTACCGATTCTTTTTCCAGAAATTCAAATGTGGCATCTAAAAATCGGGTTTCGATGAAGTGAAGTGCTATTTTTCGCAGAGGAATGGTCAGTGTTTCTTCTTCATTGTTTTTTCGTGATGATTCTTCACCTGATAACGTTGAACCAATTACCATAACTTCCGGAAGACTTTCGACAAGGAGTTCAATATCATTACTCAGGTTGTCAAAGTCGTTCTCAAGATGAATGCTTTCTTCAAGAGCGCTTATATCCAATTTAAGTCCCGAAATCAGTTTCGGGTTCTGAGGAATATCAAGGGTATTGTTTTGAATTGTTTTCAGTTTTCGGACAAGCCCCGATTCAATGTTTTGAGAGGCATTCAGCAGGAATTTTTCCAGTTTGTCCTCCATCCTGTGCTTGTACAACTGAAGCATTAAATCCAGGTAAATTTTATTGATGAAATTAGATGAATTGGTGAGAAAATCTTCGGGGAAATTGATGTTTTGCAGCTTTAATGATTTGTAGTACCTGCGGCTCCTTCTTTTTTTGATAATCAAACCATTGATGTTCACCTTTTCCATGTCGTGAGCCATCACCATCAGGTTTTTTCGGAATTCGGCTTTTAATCTGTGACGGTAAAGATTTTGTAAATATTTTATTTCTTTTACTATTTGATCCATTTTTTCTTTGAGATCATTTTTCTCCTTTTCAAACTGATCATCCCGGAAATCTTTGCTTTGTAACAGTTTTTCATATTTGATGATCAAATCATCCATACCTGTAAACAGCGGACGCAATTTTGCAATATTGGTAATGGTATCGTTTTCAAACTTCTTCAATAAAGCCGACAAAAACTGATACCGGTTATCTCTGAGGTAATATTCGGCAAGCTCCCTGAAACGTATGGAAGAAACAATAGACTTTCTTGAAAACGGATGAGTAATTCGCTTTCTAAGTTTGGTCATTTTCAAACCCAATGAGTCATTCTTTTTTATTTTAAAATCTTCTTTGTTGAAGCTGACAGATAACCGCTGCGGAAATTTAAATATGTCATCTTCCAGTTTTTTCACATACCATTCAATTCCTGCATTCAATGACTCAATTTGAATTTGAAGTTTTTCATTGATATATTTTTCAATGGCTTGGTTAATATGGTAATTGAAATCACTTTTTGCGGTTTTTATCGCTTTTTGTCTTTTGTGCTGATCAGGTACATCGGGTATTTTGTTTAAGGTATTAAAGGTCGTCTGGGTAATGCTGGTTATTTCGGAAAGGAATTGTTTATTTTCGGAAAAATAGGGTACGAATGCTTTTTCGTTGAACAAATCAAGTATCTTTTGTCCGTTTGAATCTATTTTGTTAAGATTCTCGTTAATTTCCTGGTATTTGGAAAGATAAAGTTCAGGTATTACTGATAATTCCTCATATTTTTGGCAGGATGGTCTTTGCTGGCTTCGTTTTTTCAAAATCAAGGTTGACCTCCTCAAATGAATCTGAGGCATTTACAAACAATGATGTACCGATAAGGTTTGACAATGAATTGATATCTATCATAGATCATTTCGGTTTTCTGGTTAACTATCCCAGGGAAATCCGATAATCGTCAGATCGGTTTGAGCGCTTTCACGACTGATTATATCATCCTTTTGGTAACCATCCACACTGTTATTGATGATCTTTACTTTTAAATTAACACGGTGGTTGTCAAGCACACCTGATATTGTTTTATGGATTTTTTCTGCCGCTGTATTGTCATTGTTTATTATCAAAAGCCGCACTGTCGAATCTTTCCATTCGCCTGCAGACGTCAGATGCCGGATAAGGTAAATTGAAAAAACAAGATTGGTTCCCCATCCTCCCCACCAGATATCAATGGTTTTGTGGTTACCGAATTTACGTTCGGGATGGTAACTTAAAAAGATGGAATTAAAATTATTCCTTTGAAAGCTTCGGATGACTTTTGTAAAAGACATCCTTCCTGTCTTCCTTTTTGCTCCATCCCAACAAAATGGTATTGGGTTCCACTCCCGTAAAACCATAAGTCCTGACTATTTCATCTATACCTGAAAAAATATCACGGCATTGATGCTTGTGAATTATCAATTCTGAAGGCTTTTTTGAAAGGGTCAAATTCCTGATGTTTTTTATCAGCACCGGTTCATTGGATGGCTCCAGTTCAAATCCCGTGATCATGCCAAGTTTGCCCGGCAAGGTCAGTTCCGATCTTTGTCAGGTGTGGTCTGGCAGATACATCACCGCTGAAAAGGATGAGGTTGGGTCTCCAGTTTCGTGAATGCAAACTTGAAATGCTCAAATATCGAAGCCCTTTTTTAACTGCAGATGCCCAAACACTGCTCCATGCGTCTCCTGATTCGAGTGTTAATTCTTTGCGTTTGATATAAAGGTACAGTAGCCCTAAAATCACGATTGCTCCGACCATTGCAAGAAAATCGAGCTGGATCATCACCAGTGCGCAAGCCAAAGCCCCGATGAGACCCACCCAGTAAGGCACCTTAAAGTCGGGTCTGAAATCGGCACTTGTTTTTGCCTCAAAAGCGCTGCTTAGATTGAGGAAGCCGTATGTGGTGATAAAGAAAATGGAAACGATCCTTGCGATTACATCCAACTGACCAATTAAGATTCCACATTCTGCAATTAAAAAAGTAAGAAGAAGGGCATTTCTTGGTTCATTGTTGACCTTAGTTCCTCGTGCAAAAAATTTGGGAGTTATTTTATCAATGGCAGTTGCCTGTAAAATTCTGGGTGCCGCCAATATGCTTCCTAGCGCAGATGAAAGTGTTGCGCCCCAGATTCCTGCCACTACAAGTTGGGGCACCATTGAAATGTTCAGTAACACATTGGGGTCGTTGGCTAATGCATCAGCATCAACCGTATAGGAAAAGAAAAAAGCAAGTCCGATGTAAACGACCAGTCCAATGGATATTGCAAGTATAGTACCTCCGGGAATGGCTCTTTTGGGGTCTTTCAAATCACCTGACATAGATACACCTGCTTCAAACCCTGTTACGGCAGGGAAAAATATTCCAAATAATACCATCAGGGGAACAGCAGAATCAGAACTGAAGAAATGAGGTTCAATAGGTGTGTAATCGTGTTTTCCGAAAAAGATAGATAGCAATGAAAGGAATATTGCTGCCATTATCAGGTATTGCGTTTTTACGGCAAGAGAAGTGCTGATGAATGTAATGATAGTTACACTTAACAAAATAATACTTCCTGCAATTCTTATGTTGTCAATGTTAATCGGGTAGCCCCAGAATCCAAGAAAACTTTCAGCAAATCCAATCAGGTAGAGGCTCACACTGAAGGAAAGCCCTACAAACAGAGCCAAACCAAGGGTTCCTCCAATAGGTAAACCCAGGCTGCGCGATATTATATAATAAGTTCCTCCGGCTTTTACTTTTTTGTCAGTTGCAATGGATGAAACACTAAGTCCGGTACTTATGGAAATTATATGTGCCACCAAAATAATTCCAAGGGTTGCAAACAAACCGGCTTGACCGATGATCATGGGAAGACGCATGTACATGATCACCCCAAGTATTGTCAGAATTGATGGTGTGAACACCCCTCCAAAAGCTCCAAATTTTTTTGATTTTTTCATTTAATAACTTCTAAATGACTTTGTTTCTTGAGACTAATATTTATGCTGAAAATCACAATAATAAATATAAAAATAATCCAAATCATTATTGGCGGATGTTTTTTTTCTATTATCTTTAGTTCATCAAATTGAAATAATTATGGAAATTGACCTTACTAATCCCTATTTGGGCGTAATAGCTATTTGTATCATATTGATTTTCTCTTACAATTTTAATTTAGTTGCCAAATATACAAACATTCCCAGTGTGCTGTTGCTTATCCTGTTAGGCGTTTTAATAAAGCAGGGATTAACAGCGCTGCATATCAGTTCCAGTAAAAGTTTATTCGTTATCCTTGAGTTGGTTGGTATTGTGGGATTGATAATGATTGTCTTAGAAGCTGCTCTTGAACTTGAACTTAAAAAGGAAAAAACAACTTTAATTTTAAAATCCTTTTTTATCGCCTTAACAGCACTGTTAGCTACTTCTGTTGTAACTACATATATTATTTATCAATTCATTATCGCCGACTTATTTCGTGCCATGATTTATGCCGTTCCGCTTTCGATTATGAGCAGCGCTATTATCATTCCAAGTGTTGGCGGATTGCCAAAAGGCAAGAAGGAATTCCTGATTTATGAGAGCGCTTTTTCCGATATTCTGGGAATAATGTTGTTTTATTTTTTAATTGAGAATGTGGATGTTCCAAATGTGAGCTCCATAATCGTAAATATTACTTCAAATATCATTGGAACAATCGTTATTGCAGTAGTTGTAAGTTACCTTCTTGTTTTGTTGTTACAGCAAATCAATTCACAAGTGAAGCTATTTCTCTTAATTTCAGTCCTGGTTCTTTTATACTCAATCGCTAAAATGCTTCACTTTTCAGCGCTTCTGATAATCATTATTTTCGGGCTGGTTTTGAATAACTACAATATCTTTTTTGGTGGAAGTTTTAAATCATGGATAAAGGAGGAAAGACTTATTCCAGTAAAGAAAGACTTTCATGTGGTCACAATAGAATCAACTTTTTTTGTTAGGACATTTTTCTTTGTCATATTCGGAATGACCCTTGAGTTGACGGATTTGCTGGATATGAATGCAGCCCTGATTAGCCTGGGAATCGTTGCCGGGATTTTCGTTGTCCGATTTATTTGCTTAAAATTGTATGGAATGAAATATATAATACCTGAACTTTTTGTCGCCCCTCGTGGTTTAATTTCAATTTTGCTTTTTTTTGCTATTCCGGTATCCTTTCAGTTTTCCCAATTTAGTCCAGGAATTTTACTTTATACAATTCTTATTTCCAGCATTATCATGGCGGTTGCATTAGTTGTAAAGGGTAAGGGAACCGAGCGGGTTGAAACATTGAATTTTGAGGATTGGGACGAATTGGATGATGGGATTTCCAATACCTCAAAGTAAAAAACAGAAAAAGTAAACCAATTTGTCATTTTTCTTTAATTACATGCACATCCCTTTGCGGGAATGGAATACGAATCCCATTTTGCCTAAACTCCTGGTCAATATTAAACCTCAGCTTGCTTTTAATATTTTCAACTCTGAAAGTTTTGAATGTCCAAAAAAATAATTGAAAGTCAAGGGATGAATTACCAAAATCGGTAAATCTGACAAAAGGCTGAGGATCAGTAACGATATCAGCATGATTGTGGGCACAGCCCAATAGAACTTTCTCCACAAGGGCGGTGTCTGATCCATATGCCACACCCACATTGATATGAAAACGAGTGCGCGATTCCATGTGGCTCCAGTTGATAATATTATCGCTGATCAGTTTATGGTTAGGAACGATAATTATATAATCATCGCGTGTTTCGATTTTGGAAGTACGTAATTTGATCTCTTTAACCATACCGATAGTACCATCTTCCATTTGAACTACATCTTTTACTTTCAGATTTCCCTCAAGCAAAATCAGAATACCGGATATATAGTCATTAAATATTTGCTGCAACCCAAATCCAAGTCCGACTAATAATGCAGCAGAACTTGCAATTAACAAATTAAACTTGATTCCAATGGTTTCGAGCGCTACGCCGATTACGATAACCCAAACAAAATAATTCATTATCTGAAATAAAGCATACCTCGACCCCACTTCACTGCCTAACTTCTTTAACCTTCGGTTGATCAGTTTTTTGATCAATTTCAAAACCAGCCAGGTGAAAATCAGAATGAAAACAAAAACCAAAACCTGGTAAACGGTAAGTGAAATCTTATCAGTTTGGACGATCTGGTAGTTTATAAAATCTTTGAAAGTCATGTTATTGGTGATTTTTTTATGAAGAATATAATTTTACCATTTCAAGTTAATGGATAATACCGATCATTTGTTTATCATACACATCTTTACTTTGCAAAAATAGTTGTTTCTCTGGATATCTGTCACACTGATGCATTTACATGGATTTGGTTACGTTGTTTGGTTTAAAACTTATTTTTGCATGAAACTATTACCCTATGGTAAGTCTGATGCAGTTGGAGCAAATGGCAAGACGGAAAGAAAAGGAGAACATGAAATTCTTTTCGCGCCTAAAAACCAGGATTCCTAATGACCTTGATGTAGTGGTGCAAAATCTCCATAATGAAGTCTTTTCTCAAATCAATTGCCTTGATTGTGCCAATTGTTGCAGAACATTGGGTCCAAGAATTACCGAAAAAGATATTGAAAGGATTGCTAAATTTCTAAAAATTAAACAGGAGTCATTCATTAGGAACTATTTGAAAATAGATGAAGATGGGGACTACATTTTTCTTTCAATGCCCTGCCCGTTTTTAATGCCCGACAATTACTGTTTGGTATATGACGTCCGCCCAAAAGCCTGTGCCGAATACCCGCATACTGACCGAAGGAAATTCCATCAATTGTTTTCATTGACACAAAAGAATACTTTTACATGTCCTGCTGTTTATGAAATTGTTGAAGGATTGAAGAAAGACTATAGTTAGATCAGTATTTTCCACTTCTTTAAATGGAAGCTGCTGATTTCATTGATTATCAGGAGATTATTAATTTCTTTTGATCCATGCCATCCTTCGAGGATAGAACCATTAAATAAATTCCTGGATTTAATTCGCTTACGTTAAAATCCACTATATATTGACCCTTATTCAATCGTTGTTTTACGATTGATTGAATCTTTTTTCCCGACACAGAATAAATATTAATTTCAACTTTGGATGGTTTTCCGACTGAAAAAGAAACATGAATGACATCCAGTGCTGGATTTGGATAGATTTCGTTTAAACCAGTGGTACATGGAGCATCTGAATCAATTTCTTTAATGTCTGTTGCGAAAATCCCATGAGGTCCTGGTCCTGTTGGATTGACACCATGACAGACAATACATTTATTCAATGTTCCGGCATAACCCTGCAATGCTATATTCTGGACATTATCCCTGTCATTCTCGGAAGGCAAAATAGCATGTGGTGAACCATGGCAAGTGCTGCAAAAGAGCCCTCTATGGCCTTTGGATTGCCTGAAAAGCAATCCGGGTTCTTCCGCATAATCAGCACCATGACAGGCCACTGCTCCGCAACTCGGTTCTTCCAGCCAGGGTTCGCGCCCATTTGCAATGGATTGTCCTACATTAGACACACTGCCATGGCAATCCTGGCATGTCATTCCTATCGCGTGCATAACATCCCACAGGCATTGGGTATTCGGACCAGGATGACATTTATAACAATCATTCGTTTCACCGCCATGTTTTGAATGAATGACCTCAGAAAAAGAAGGAAGCCCTGGAGTCCCAGGTGTTCCGAGAGCATTTGATGAATGACATTCTGCACACAAGATTGGTGTATTATTGGGATTAAAACCACCTTCTTCTTCATGTTCATTCAGGATACCTGTTTCGCTCGAATGGCATCCAGAACTTACACAATTTATCTCATTCGAAACTGGAATAACCGGTTGTGTCGAAGCCAGAAGATTATTTTGTCCGTCAAATGCTTTCAATAGTGCCAATTGAAATGGATCTTCAGTCACGAGATTATTGTCAGTATATGGGGTTATTGGAATCCCCTCAACAGCAAAATGATTATCAGTTGAAGTCATGTTGCCTGTCAGTCCAACATTCGTCAATCCAATGTTGTCAGGAAGGTTTACTCCAAAAAGTTCAAATTCATAATTCCAGAAATTAGTCTTTCCAACTGAGTAAGTGTTGCCGGGAATTTCATAGGTATGAAAATTTATTGAAAAATAGTCAGGAACTATAATTTGTATAGCTTTATAAAATACAAACCCAAAGATAGTCAATTAACTTTGAAAAATCCTTAATAATTCTGAAAAAATTAAAACCTATGAAAACCAGGGATAAATGGTTTTAAGTTTTATTGAATCAATGAACCTTTACCAAGGTTTGGTGTCCAATTCAAATTTTTATCATTGTTATCCACTTGAGAGTTTAAGTTGAAGTCACCGCTATAATATCCTGAAAACCCAGCCTCTTGAGTCCAAACCCCTGACTTATCTCCGTTTTCAATTACACCATTAGCGTTTCCATCACCGCTCACCATACCAAAAACTCCTGCGGAAACTTCTTTATAGCCAGCTATGCCACCCAAGACATTGCTGGCACTTGTTGAGAAATCAAAAGCATAGTAGTTATTAATTTTGGGAAGTGGCATTGCCGACATGATACCAAGGTGGTTTCGGTGTCGAATAACTGCGAACAGATTGGTATATGAAGGAACAGGAAATTCAAGAAGGCTGGAACCATTTATATCTTTAATGGTTCCATCACTCATTAAAAATCCGACACGTTTGGCAATAATTTTTTCTTCGGTGGCAGTAGTCACGTCTCCATTGCTTTCTCTTAGTTCAATCAATACCCAGTCAACAATATCCTGGTTGGGCAGAACAGGGACATTTTCAGTTCCTGTATAATTCCAAGGTTGTCCATTATATGGTTGAGAAAGGGGCAATTTTGCACTGGCTGCAAGTGTATTGTTCATCTGTGTTCCATTAAAAGGACCTTCAAGAATAACCTTAAGGTCGGTTTTTGTCACTGGCGAAGGTGGCATGATACCATGTGGACCAGGACCCGTGGGAACAACTCCGTGACAAAGCTCACATCTTCTTAACGTACCTTCAAAGCCCTGCAGGGCAATATTCTGAACATTATCTCTTTCATTTACCGTTGGAAGAATGGCATGTGGAGATCCATGGCAGGAACTGCAATATAATCCACCATGACCCCTGGAGTTACGGAAAAGTTTTCCTGGCTCTTCAGCAAAATTAGCACCATGGCAATTGGTAGATCCACAAGAGGGCTCTTCCAGCCAGGGTTCACGACCGTTTTTGATAGATTCTGCCACCTGAGTAATGCTTCCATGACAATTCTGACATACCATGCCTGCTGCGTGCATCACATCCCTGTAACATTGCGTATTAGGTCCGGGATGACATTTATAGCAATCATTTGTTTTATCCTTATGCTTGTCGTGGATTACTTCAGACAATGAGCCAAGTCCGGGAACTCCGGGTGTGCCTAAAGCGTTGGAAGAATGGCACGAGGCACATAAAATAGGAGTATTATTCGGATTAAAACCTCCATCATCAGAGTGTTGGTTCAAAATATTCGTTTCACTTGAATGACATCCGGAACTCACACAATTTATTTCGTTTGATACAGGAACAACAGGTTGGGTTGATGCAAGCAGATTATTATTATTGTCATATAACATCAACAATGCCAATTGGTAGGGGTCTTCATTAATAAGATCGTTATCAGTAAAAGGAGTAATTGGAATTCCTTCCACTTTAAAATGATCTGTATCTGGTTGCATCTGCCCTGAAAGTCCTGCACCTGTAAGTCCGATATTATCCGGAAGATTTACACCAAATAACAGGTATTCATAACTCCAGAAATTTGTTTTTCCGACGGAATAAGTATTTCCGGGTATTTCATAGGATACATGAACACCAGTTGTTATTATTTCGGGAAGGGTTGAGCCATTACCTTTTTTAATAACCTGCGCAGTTACATTGTTGTAAGGAGGGAGAACAACGATCTTCTGAAAGTCTTTATTGGCACAATGCATGCCCAGATCGTTCCAACCGATGATGACATATTCACTTGTTTTAGTACTGTCCCCTTCCGGTTTGACAAAAGATTCAAATAACAGCATGGAAGTGGCTGCGAGAATAATGAAGTAAATTTTAGTTTTCATGATTTCATAGAATATAAGTAAATATATAGATACATAAATACAAAAGTAATACTTTTTACTTTTATTTTGTAAAAATGTTCTATTTTATTGTGAGAAGGTATAACCTTTGCCTGTGTTCTTCTGCAAAGAATTTCAAATACTTCGGCGATCCTTATAGTCTGCTCCATTCCAAACCTGTAGCATGGAGTCCTACTTGGGAAATCGGAAAAATAAATAAATATATGTTTGTACATACAAATAAAATTTTATTATTTTTGCAAGCAAATGGCAAAAATACAATCTCCATACTGTCAATGCCTGCATTATTCTGCTAATGCACTGGCAAGAATTATTACGAAAATTGCCGAAGAAGAGTTTGCAGAGACTGGACTGGCGCCAAGCTATGCTTTTTTGGTGATGTCAGTAAACAATAATCCAGGTATCCATGCCGGTGAATTGGCTGAATTGATGATGCTCACTCCATCAACAGTTTCCCGGTTGATAGAAAAGATGGAGGGCAGGGGATTGCTGAAAAGGATGACAGAAGGGCGGACAACGCTCATCTTTCCCACTCCGTCTTCGGTAGAATTGCAGGGAAATATCAAAAACGCCTGGATGAGACTCTATAACAGATATGTTGGGATTTTGGGCGAAGAACAAGCCGCTGATTTGACTTCAAAAGTTTTTAATGCAGCCAAAGCCCTGGAGAGAAAATAGATTTTTTTTATTTTTAAAATTGTATATACAAATAAAACAAATTAATATGAAAACAAAAATTGGAATTTTAGGATCAGGAATAGTAGGTCAGGTTTTGGCTGAAGGATTCCTCAAGCATGGGTATGAAGTGAAAATCGGTACGCGCGATACTTCTAAATTAAACGAATGGAAAAGTAAAAACGGTGAAAAAGGCAGCATCGGCAGCTTTTCGGATGCTGCTAAATTTGGGGAAATCATTGTACTTGCTGTAAAAGGCGGTGCAGCAGTGGAGGCTCTTAAACTCGCCGGTGAAAATCCGCTGATGGGTAAAACGATTATTGACGCTACCAATCCGATTGACGACAAAGCCCCCGAAAACGGTGTTTTGAGATTTTTCACCGACCTGAATGAATCTCTAATGGAAAAGTTCCAGAAAGCCTTTCCATCAGCAAAATTTGTCAAGGCTTTTAACAGTGTAGGAAATGCAATGATGGTAAACCCTAATTATCAGGGTATTAAGCCTTCAATGTTTATCTGTGGAAATGACGAGACTGCCAAAACTGAAGTTAAACACATCCTTGATTTGTTCGGGTGGGAAACGGAGGATATGGGAAAAGCAGAAGCGGCGAGGGCGATTGAACCCTTGTGTATGCTATGGTGCATTCCTGGATTCATTAACAATCAGTGGACTCATGCATTTAAATTGTTGAAAATGTAATTTTTTAATCTTTAAAACTAAATCAATATGAAAACTTATGTTATTACTGGAGCTACCGGGAATACCGGCAAGCCGATCACTCTTGGGTTACTCGAAAAAGATCATAAAGTCAGAATCATCAGTCGCGATGCTGCAAAGGCAAAAGCGTTGGTAAATAGTGCGTCATCATCGTCATCAAAAAATCATGCCGAGATATTTGAAGGGGATTCCTCAAATGTGGAGTTACTGGAAAAAGCAATTAAAGGTGCGGATGCTGTTTATTCTATGGTACCATTTAATCCTGTTGCAACTGATTATTTAGAATTTCAGTTAACTCATGTTAATGCAATGGCTCAAGCCCTGCGGAAAACCGGAGTAAAGTATGCCGTCACGCTCAGCAGTGTAGGTGCACATCTAAAAACAGGCGCCGGTGTTGTGCAGGGACTTCAAAAAATGGAAGAGGCATTTAACGCCATCCCTGGTTTGAATGTTGTGCATTTAAGGGCAACCTATTTTATGGAAAACATACTGGGACAAATTGGCGCAATCAGGCAAATGGGTGCAATGGGTTCGCCCGTGAAGTCAGATATGTCTTTTCCAATTGTAGCAACAAAAGATATTGGTGCAATGGCTTTAAACTATTTATCAAAACTTAATTTCACCGGCAAAAACGTGGAATATGTTTTAGGTCAAAGGGATGTTACCTATAATGAAATTGCTTCGGTTATTGGCAAGGCAATTGGAAAACCTGATTTGAAATATTATGCCGTAAGCTACGAAGAAGGAACAAAAGCTATGTTGCAGATGGGAATGGGCGAAAGCGTTGTAAGCCGTATGATGGAGTTTATCAAAGCATTGAACGAAGGAAAGGTGATAGAAGAAACCAGGAGAACTTCGGCCAATACAACTCCTACTACCCTCGAGGAGTTTGCCCATGTATTTAAAGCAGTTTATTCCATGTAGAAAATTAATTCATCCGATCTCACTTAATCAGATCGGATGAATTTGATTAATTTCTTATCGAAGCAATTTCTTTTACCGCTTCAATTGCTCTGTCAATATGCTCTTCTGTATTGAATGGTCCAATGCTCAACCTGACAGTTCCATGAATATCGAAAGTCCCGATTCCTTCGTGAACTTTTGGAGCGCATTGTAGTCCGGTCCGGCAGGCAATATTGTAATCAACATCAAGCAGGGTCCCGACATCTCCCGAATCAAAGCCTTTAATATTAAAGCTTAAAACAGGATTTTGATTTTCAGTCCCATTCGCACAATAGGTTGTTATCCCTTCAATTTCTTTAAGTCCGTTTTTCAGCTTATTCCAGAGCGCCATTTCTTGTTTATGCAAAACTTCCATACCTTGCTCTTTAACCCATTTAACCCCAGCATTTAATCCGGCAACACCTACAATATTTAATGTGCCGCATTCAAGCCTGTACGGAAATTCGTCAAGGTGAGTTTTTACTGCCGAACGAACTCCTGTTCCTCCAAATCGGGTATAACGGACAGGAACATTTTCCATTACATACGATCCGCCAATTCCTGTTGGACCCATCAGGCATTTGTGACCGGTAAAACAAACCACATCTACATTCATGGCTTTCATGTCAATGGTAACGGCGCCGGCACTTTGACTCGCATCAACAATAAAAAAAACGCCGTTATCCCTGCAAATCTTCCCGATTTCGGCTAATGGCTGAATGGTTCCTATCACATTAGAGCTATGGTTTACCACCACCATTTTGGTGTTTTTTTTAAGTGTTTTTTTTATGTCATTGGGATCAATAAAACCTTGTTTATCAAACATTACATGGGTAACTTCAGCGATTCCGTTTAATACAAGGTGATGAAGCGGACGAAGGACTGAATTGTGTTCGAGAAAAGTTGTTACAATATGGTCTCCTTTTTCGGCAAGCCCCTGCAGGATCATATTCAATGAATCACTGGCATTGTAGCTAAATGTCAATCGGTTCGGGTCGTCTCCGTTGAACAATTCCGTTAATATTTTTCTTGTGTCGTGAACAATCTCTTCCGTTTCGATGGCTGCATCAAAACCGGAACGTCCCGGATTTACGCCGTGTTCGCGGTAAAAAGTATCCATAAACTGGTAAACGGTTTCGGGTTTTGGGAAGGTAGTTGCTGAATTGTCAAGGTATATTAATTGACTCATTGAATTTAATATTTTAAGTGTTCTTTATTATTCTATTACTAAAGCATCTGCTACTATTTCGGCAAGTGTTTTAACCTGGACGCCCAACTTAAATGTAACATTTAACTGTGAAAGTTGATCCACACAATTATGGCAGGGAGAAACAACGATTTTTGCCCCGGTATTTCTGATCTGTTCTGCTTTCAGTTCACCAATTTTCAATCGGCGTTCGTTGTACTCACTCATTGCCAGTTGACCGCCTCCGCCTCCACAGCAGAGGTTGTCAATTCCCTCGGGAGTCATCTCAATAAAATTCTTAACGGTTTTATTCAGAATATAGCGCTGTTCTTTCCAAATTCCTCCGCTTCTTGCAAGGTTGCATGGATCGTGAAGTGTAACCACATCCGGTATCTTTTCAGGATCAACTTTTATCCTTCCTGTCCTTATGTAATCAGCCAAAAGTTCTACAGAGGTGATAACCTCAAACGGATATTCTTTGTGAATATAATTTGGACCTTCCCAACGAAAAGCTCGTGATCCATGTCCGCATTCGGCAAGGACACAGGTTTTGGCTTCCATGTTCAGCACTTCATCATACAATCTTTTCGCTATTGCGGCAGCCTCATTATGGTTGCCTGAATAGTAGGCATAGTTGGTAACATCATACATCTGAGTGGAAAGTGTCCAACTTTCCTTTGCCGCCCAAAAAACTTTTGCCATAGCTGAAATTGACAACGGAAAAAACTTGGGTTCCCTGGGATTAAGGGTATATAAAATATCTTTTTCCATTTCATTCAATGGTATGGTTGCGGAATTATCATTAACCTCAAATTGTAAATCTTCCTCTAACCATTTCAAAGTATCAATAAACTCCTGGTTGCTGATCCCCATGTTGTTTCCTGTTTCAAGCGCAGTATTAATTGTTGCTTGAAGAGTTGCCGGAACATAACCCATTTGCGAAAGCATTTCCCTTCCTTTTCTCACCACATAGCTAATATCAACCCCAATGGAACAATGCGGGACACAACGACCACACATCGTACATGCCCCGAAAAGCAGATCAACCATTTCATCAACTGTTTCCTTGTCTAAATTTCTGGCGCCAACAAGTCCCGGAACCAATTTGCCTGTAAGGGTATGGTATCTGCGATAAATGGATGAAACCAAATCAACTTTGACTGCCGGTATAAATTTAGCCTGCGGATCGGCGAGGTAATAAACACAGCTTTCGGCACACAGACCACAGTGAACGCAACCGTTTAAATGTGTAAGAAGTTTGCCATCCATTCCGCCGTTCAGAACCTCAAGCCCTTTTTGAATTGTTACTTTGTTTAATTCTTCCATTTAATTATCAGGTTATTTTGGAGGCCACACTCCACGCCATCCATAGAAAAAACCGAGGTGATAACGGGCGGCAAAAAAATAAAGGGTATGCTTCAGCTTCCCAAGTGGAAGGTAAAGAAGAAAAATACTGACCAAAATAAAATATGCCGGAAAAAGCCTGACATTGAGTAAAACAAATGCGGTCATCAGTTGGACCAATGTCACCAGGAGGTTTGAAATATAATCGTCAGGGTTGGATAAGGCACGTAATTCTTTTTTTATCAATCTTTTGATTAGAATAGCCATGCCGCTTGATCCGGCAATAATAAGAAATCCGGCTATCACCCACCTGACCATTCCAAAAGGTTCAACCTTGAAAAGGAAAAGAATAAATAAAAACAGGGATAAAAAAGTTCCCAGATGATATAAAATTCCGGCACTATAGGTAGGTAAATTCAAAAAAGCCGATTCTTTCTTTCCCGGACTCATGGCTCCTGTAAAGGCATAACGGATGCCGGCTGAGGTGTCACCCATCTGTTTTGAATAGTCCTTTGGCTTACCCAGCTTAATCAACCTGAAAGAGTGGTATCCAAGGCTACCAAGACAAACCAGCAGTGAAAAAACTGCCAAAACCAAATAAACATTCATTCGAAATTATTTTTAAACACAGCCATCAGGTTTGGGTAATCCGGCTACGCGACAGGCGCCACGTGCAGGGCCTAATGGAAAAAGTTCGTAAATTTCCCTAAGCCGTAAACCCGTTTCCTGGCAAATTACCCGGATCATGGGTGCCATCCCTTTTTCTTCA
Source organism: uncultured Bacteroidales bacterium (assembly GCA_963840975.1). Lineage (GTDB taxonomy): Bacteria > Bacteroidota > Bacteroidia > Bacteroidales > JAADJA01 > JAADJA01. The sequence continues at coordinate 180,916 of CAWJBC010000016.1, forward strand.
AAATTACGCCGGATGATATTAACCACCGCCCAGTGTTTATCGTTCATGCTTTCGATACCATCATATTTGGCAAACAGTCGGGCAACCTCAGTATTCCATATTCCCGGATCGGATAGGAAACCATCTCCATCCACTTCAAAAACACGGCTTTCAATTTCAATTGTTGGCATATTTTTCAATTAATTTGTTAATTCAGATTATCCTGATCAAACTTGTCAATTATTTCATCAGGGGTAAGTTCTGTATCGGGTAAAACAAAATCGGGACAAAAATTCAATTTGTTTTTAACGATCAATCGCTTACAGCTTTCCCATTTCTTTGTGTCTGAATGGCAATAGGTTTGAATAAAACTTTTGCGTTGTTCTGCATCAATTGTAAAATCTGGTACAATGACCAACCTGCAAACTTCAATATTCGGACAATAATCGGGAACCTGCATATTTCATTTTAAAAAGTGGCGAAAGTTATTAAAAAATATCTTTGATAAACTACGAATGGCTGTAATAAAAGTTTTTATTTTTTGAGATCATAAACTAAATAGTGATCACATTGCCTTGTTTACGAGGTTAAAGGAGACCTTTTATTGGAGAAATATAATTGAATTCCTGTACCTGATAAAACGGTTGTCAATCTCATATTTGCAGGAATAAGAATCTTTTACGTGGTGTGGGGGAAATACTGGAATAATGGGAATAAGAGCTACGGTTTAAGCAATCTGTGGGAGGTATATATTTTAAATTTAAAACCAAAACCCCGTATTTCTTCTACCCGTCAGGCTCCCGACGGATTCACTTTATACCTTTATACCTTTATACCTTTATACCCTTATACCCCTTTCATTACTATTGTGCAGAAAATTTCTTTATTTATTTAAACGGATTAGTTACAAATCCCAAATCCATTTCACCTGAAACTTTAACCGAAAATTGATGTTGTATTAAAAAATTCATTCTTTTGTCAGATAATGTTATCCTTTTCGATGGAGTTTGTAACCTGTGTCATTGGTCAGTCAGGTTTATAATGAGGCACGATCATAAGCAGCAGTTCAGGTTTGTCGCCTTGCAATCTGCAGAGGCTAAGGAACTTTTGAATTCAGCAGGAATTAATCAGGCGGATATGGATTCCGTGATCTATATCGAGAACGGTCAGGCATTTTTAAAGTCGGAAGCATTTTTCAGGATAGCAAAGAAAATGGGTGGCTTTTATACCCTGTTGCTAATTTTCAGGCTGCTTCCAAAAAGATTAGTGGATAAAATTTACAGACTGGTCGCAATGAACCGTTATAAATGGTTTGGGAAAAAGGATCATTGTAGTTTTCCCATCTCAGAACAAAGTGGAAATTGATAAAATGATTTACTGTTTACCGAACAGTCAGATTATTTCAATGCATCCAAAAAAACTGAACACGGATAAATAAGATAAAAAATAGACGGATAAGTATCAATTCGGAACCTGACACTGTTTGTTCTGATTATTCAGCCAGATGTCATTTTTATCCGGGTTATTGATCTGTCCGTTCAGGTTATAATCTCCACCAAGGTAACCTCTTGTACCAACAAAAATGGACCAGAAATTATTTTTGTCTTCAGAATTAACAATTTTATCTGCATTGCCATCGCCGCCTGCCATGCCCCACAAACCCGGATCGCCCGGATCGAGAACGGCAAATCCGTTTATTGAGCCGAAAATCTTATTTACAGCATTTGAAAAATTATAAGTATAAATTCCGTTAGTTTTGACAAGGGCATTAGCTGACATAACTCCAAGATGATTACGATGCCAGATCACCACAAAAAGATTTTGATTAATTGTCAGCGGAGCCGTTAGCCTTCCTGATCCATCGGTTCCAACTACTGATCCATTGTTCAGCAGGAATCCGGCTTTTCTGGCAATGGTCGTTGCCCCAGTTGCTGTAACGGCTGATGCAGCATCCCTCAATTCAACCAGAACCCAGTCAACAATTTGATTGTTTGGAATTGAAGAAACACTTTCTGTCCCGGGATACAACCATGGAGAACCTGAATAAGGTTGTGTTAGCGGTAAATCATCAGGATTTAAACCTGTATTCATAAGATTATTGCCAGCAAAAGGTCCTTCAAGAAATACAGTAAGGTCAAGTTCGGGCTCGTTATAAATCAGTTCAATATCGTCAAAGTATGCAATACTTCCCACATGTGCAGAGGTCCCGGCAGCGCTGACCACAAACAAAATGTATTGTGGAGTGGTACTATTGAAATAATTAAACGGGGCTGAAAACCTTGTCCAGACTGTAACCGTGTTGGGAATGTCTATTTGCGCCAATGATATCCAATTGGTCTGAGCAGCATCCGGAATTTTTGCAGAACCGGTGTGTAACAATGCTTTTACCTGAGCAACATCTCCTCCTACGGTTGTATATTTTGCCCAGATAACAACACTATCGGGTTTTAAAGTAAAGGGTGTCCGCCACTGATCATTGCCTGTATCAGTGAAAGCCCACCCGGTTCCGGAAAGTTCTGCATGTACCCTTCCATTGGTTACCAAGCCGGATGCGACAGTTGTTAACACAGCTGCATTAAAAAGTTTTACTGAATAAGTACCTGAATGGGCATCTGTGCTTTTGTCCCAAATATAGGGAGCCAAACCATTAATGATGCCTCCTCCGTCAGATGTTTTAATAGAACTCCAGTCAACCGGCTCCTGAGTCGTAAGGCCAGAAATCGTTTCCCAATTTTCAAATCCTGCATTTTCGGGTTGCTGCTGGCTGAATGCTGTAGTTATTATTAGGGAAAGGAATGTCGCAATTATAGTTTTAATAGTAGTATTCGTTTTCATAGGGGGAATTTGTATTATTTAATTGAATAAAAAAAACATGTAATTAGTATTGAATTATCTTTTGACTATTTTTTGAGAAAAATTAAATGATGAGCTTTTGATCCGGCAAATATAAATTCCGGAATGTAAATCAACCGGAATTCTGTTTGTCAATTCAGGATTGAAATTTTGTAAAAACAAGACCTTTCCTGACAAATCCATTATTTCCACAACCGAAGATTCGTATCGGAACTCTGAATTCAATTGAATGACCAATTCGTCGCCTGATATATGAACATCAAAATCCTCATTCGGAATGTTCTTAAGGGAGGTATTGTAATAAATTAATTCAAAATCATCAAGATAAAGAATGCTGAAAGGAAGAGCATTTGCAGCATCTCCAGCATAAATGGCAAATAAAATATACTCGGGTGTGTTATTGTTCAGGTAAACAAAGGGAACTGAAAGACGGGTCCATTCATCAATCTGCCCTGAAATATCCATATTTGCTACAGCAATCCAGTTCGTAAAAGTTGAATCGGCGATTTTTGCTGTGTCGCTGTGCAATATCGCCACAACGTGAGCAACGTCATTTTCAGTTGGAAAATATTTAGCCCAAACGGTCAGGCTATCCGGCTTATCTGCGAAAGGTGTATTGAATTCAGGAAGAGAATCAATTGTATAAACATAAGCATCGGTAGGAGGTAAAGTGGCATGAACCCTTCCATTGGTCATTGTTCCGGGAGCTACAAAAATCAGGATTGTATCATTTCTCAGTTTAACAGAATAATCTCCGGAATGAGAATCTGTACTACGTTCCATTGTCACCGGAATTACGGAATTGATAAAATCACCTCCATCTGAAGTTTTTAACGAATTCCAGTTAACAGGTTCCAGCGTATCGGGTCCAAAACCAAATTCTTCCCATAATTCAAATCCCGGATTTTCCGGTTGCTGTTGCCCCTTTGCCTGATAAACTAATGATATCGCAAAAACGAAGATGATAAAAACTAAATACTTTTTCATTTTATTAAATTTTGACCTAAAAATTTCTAACCGCGACAAAAATATTAAAATTCTTATTGGTAATTGCCCTCTTGAATACTTTCAATTAATTAAAAAGTATCAACAGACCAAAAGTAATTACAGATCATTCATTCTCAATTTTGCTTCATGGAAATATAACCCAGAGAAGAAGAAAATGTTCATCCATTTATTCGTCTGAAAACTCTTTCAGCAGCTTTCTGTATGTCGAAAAAACGTTGGCTCTGGAAACAAAACCAAGGTATTTACCATCTTTGATCACAGGAAGGTTGTAGTTATCTGTTTCGCTGAATTTTTTTGCAACATCTTCCATGGATTCGTCAGGGTTTACCAAAGGATCGGGCATATACATCAAATCCCTGATAAACGTTTTTTCATATAAGTCACGCTCAAAAACGATATTTCTTATTTCGTTGATAAAGATCACTCCATAGAAATTGTTTTCCTCATCCACTACAGGAAATACGTTTCGCTGCGAATTGGGGACAACTTTTACAAAATCTCCTAATGTAGCATTGAGGTGAATGGTTTGAAAGTTGGTTTCGAGCAGATTTTTCACCTTCATCAGCGAAAGCATGGCCTTGTCCTTGTCATGGGTGAATAACTCGCCCCGTTGTGCAAGCCTTTTTGCGTATAGTGAATGAGGCTCAAAATAATTGATGGTAAGATAAGAAATGGTAGCTGTTATGATAAGTGGAGTAAGAAGTTCATAACCTCCGGTGATTTCAGCGATGAGGAAAATCCCGGTCAACGGGGCATGCATAACTCCCGACATCATTCCTGCCATGCCTACAAGGGCAAAGTTACTTTCTGAAACCTGCAAAAAGGAGAACTGATTCATTACCTTTGCGACGAATAAACCTGCTATTCCACCCATGAAGAGAGATGGCGCGAAGATGCCTCCGATACCTCCGCTCCCGGTTGTCACGGCGGTGGCAATGGCTTTAAAAATCAGGATGGAAAAAATGATAACCAGCAAAAACCATGGCTTATCCTTCAGGCTAAAAAACAATCCCTCGTTGATGAGTTCATTGCTGTTTCCCTTCAGAACCTCCTGAAGAATGGGATAACCTTCACCAAAAAGCGAAGGGAAAACAAAAATAAAAATCCCAAGTATTATCCCGCCGGATAGAATTTTTTTGTAGTCGCTTTCAATTTTTTTAAACCGTCCTTCGATGAAGACGGTGACTCTGGTAAAATACACAGAAATCAATCCGGTGAAAACACCTAAAATAATAAACAATGGTATTTGGCTCAGAACAAAAGGATCGGTAAGATGAAACAAGAAAAGAACACTTTTGCCGCTTAGAAAAAAAGCAACCGTTGCACCGGTAACAGCAGATATCAACAGCGGGATCAGGGCGGTAAGCGTCAGGTCTATCATCAATACTTCAATGGCGAAGATAACGGCGGCAATAGGTGATTTGAAGATACCGGCGATAGCTCCGGCAGCGCCACAACCAATCAGTACGATTAATGTCTTATGGTTCAACCGGAACCATCTGCCCAGATTGGAGCCAATGGCGGAACCCGTGAGAACAATTGGCGCCTCCAATCCAACCGATCCACCGAAGGCAACAGTAAGTGTGCTTCCCACCATCGAAGAATAGGTATTGTGCCCATCCAGAACACCTTTCCTTTTTGAAATTGCATAGAGAATGCGGCTTACCCCGTGGCTGATGTCTTTTTTCAGGATAAACTTAACATAAACCACTGTCAGTACTATTCCAACCAGAGGCAGAGCAAGGTATAGAAAATTTTCCCTTTCGAATTGGAAACCACGGGATATCAGATAAAAGGTAAAATGAACCGTATTTTTTAGGATAACCGCTGCCAGCCCACTCACGATGCCAATAACAAAACTGAGTATCAGAACAAACTGGCTGTTGGTAATATACTTGCTTTTCCAGGTTGAAAAACGAAAAATAAATCGTGGGATCTTCATCTGTTTTTAAAAAACATTCAGTTACAAATGTAATCGAATGTTTTTAAATTTTAACCCCGGCTTCAAAATGTTCAAGCAAATTGAAAATGAATGGAATATATGAACTATTAAGATTTGTCGCAAATTCAAAAATGAATTTCTCCTTAATTACAATAGTATTACATGTCAATTATTATTTTTTTAACCTGTTAGAATTTTTATTTTAGCCAAAATTTCAGTTGATGAAAAAAATCATAACATACAATGTCAACGGTATCAGGGCTGCGGTGCAGAAGGGATTTACCGAATGGTTAAAATTGGCTAACCCCGATGTGATCTGCATTCAGGAAACCAAGGCGCAACCCGACCAAATCCCTGTTTCACAATTTTTGGAATTAGGCTATCGGTCATATATATTTTCAGCTCAAAAAAAAGGTTATAGCGGCGTAGCCATTTTGTCCAAAACCGAACCCGATTACGTGGAGTATGGAATGGGGATTGAAAAGTACGACTTCGAAGGAAGGATGATTAGAGCTGATTTTGGAGATATTTCAGTGATGAGCGTTTATCATCCTTCAGGTTCAAGCGGTGAAGAACGGCAGGCATTCAAGATGAAATGGCTGGAGGATTTTCAAAGATATATCGGACAGTTAAAGGAAAAAAAACCAAATCTGATTCTTTCGGGCGATTATAATATCTGCCACAAACCCATTGATATTCACGATCCCATTCGCAATGCCACCAGTTCAGGCTTTTTACCGGAAGAACGGGAATGGATGACAGGCTTTATTGATACCGGTTTTATTGATACCTTCCGTTACTTTAACCGGCAACCGCATCAATACACATGGTGGAGCTTTCGGATGAATGCAAGATCAAGAAATCTCGGCTGGCGTATTGATTACAACATGGTAACAGAATCCCTCGAAAAGAAACTTAAAAGAGCAATGATACTGCCACAGGCAAAACATTCGGACCATTGCCCGGTGGTGCTGGAAATAGAGGTTTAAATTGATCAATAAACCTATCAGTTCTTTTCCAACCTGATAAATCTTATCCCCAACTTCCAATCCTCTGTGAATTCTAATGTGTCCTATGTGTCTACTGTGGTAGAAATTTTAGCCTTATGACCTTTTCTCTTTAAAATGCAAGTAGCAGGAAACAAGCAACCAGCCTTCCCCTTTCCACCTATTTTACTATTTTCGCAAAAAAATAACTCGTGAAGATACTGCTCGTAGGAAGTCCCCGCACGGTAATGGGTTTCAACCGTCTCACCAAGATTCCCAGCCTCAACCTGGCTTCATTGGCTGCCAATGTGGACAAAAGTTTATGTGAAATCAAAATCGCCGACCTGGTCGTAAAAGATAAAGACCCAAAGAAAGCTTTACTGGAAATATTAAATGAATACAAACCGGATTTGGCAGGCTTTACCGCCATGAGCTTTCAATACAATACCACGCTCGAACTCATCAAAGCAACCCGTCAATTTTCACCCAATATCATCACCGTTGTTGGCGGATACCATGTCACTGCCGATAAAGAAAACATCCTTGCAGGCGATGACATGAAGTTCATTGATTTCCTGATTGACGGAGAAGGAGAAGTACCGTTCAATGAACTGATAAAAACCCTTCCCAATGGCAATGAGTTTGAAAAAGTTCCGGGCATTGCGTTCCTCAAAGATGGCAAGCCTGTAATCACGGATCGTCCCGTTCTTCTCAGTCCCGAAGAGATCAACATTCCCAACCGGAGCGCACGGATTTACAAAAAGGGGTTTCACATCATGGGCACACCCGGCGATGTGATTGAGACTTCGAGGGGTTGTGTTTACGACTGCAATTTTTGCAGTATCCGCAACATGTATGGCAAGACCTTCCGCAAGTTCTCCACTGAGCGCATCATGACCGATCTGGAAGATGCCCGCCGCCATGGCGCCCGCAGTATCTTCATCACCGATGATAACATCACACTGGATGGAAAACGCTATCTTGAATTGTGCGATGAAATCGTTAAGTCAAAACTGAATATGACCTTTGCGGTTCAGGCAAGCGTAAGGGGCATCAGGAAAACACCCGGTTTGGCGGAGGCTATGGCGCGTTCCGGGACAAAATTTGTTTTCCTTGGAATTGAAAATGTATCGGATAGTGCGCTTGAGTTCATGCACAAAAGCAATCAGCTTAAAAGTTCTGATACCGAATGGGTGGTGAAAGAGCTAAAAAAATACAAAATCATGGTGGTGGGAGGATTTATCTTTGGACATCCTGACGACACCAAAGAAACCCTGCTCGAAAATTTCAATTATGCCAAAAAAATCGGAATTGATATTCAGCTTTTCAACATCCTGACACCGCACCTTAAAACAGAATTGCGTGACGAACTGATCAAGGAAGGTCTCGTTACCAACATTGATGATTATTCAAAGTATAACCATTATGCTTCCAATGTGAAGACCCGGAATCTTTCTACCGATGAACTGTTTAAAATAAGGAATGTACTTGATGCCAGGTTCCCGGTTGAATCGGGTGCTATATTCAGGTTGTTCAGGTCGTATCCAATGTTTTTTACTGGATTGATGTTTAAAATGTTGATGCAGGAGCCCCAAAATTGGTTTAATTTTACAACAGGATTTTTAAGAAGAAGTTAAAATACAACACAGATGAATGCAACCTTCAAAAATTTGTTCATTTCCATAATAGCTATTACGTTAATAGTCGTTTCCTGTAAAAAAGATGAAGAGAAAGAGCCGGAAACTCCGCCGACGAAATATGAAGTTGTGAAAGTAGATACCGATTTTGGTAATTTCATGATCTGGTTATATGATGTAACGCCGCTCCATAGAAATAATTTCCTGACACTTACGGGGCAAGGTTTTTATGATAGCTTGCTTTTTCACAGGGTGGATTATGATTTTGTTATCCAGGGTGGCGATCCGGAAGGAACAGGTTACGGTGGTCCGGGATATGAAATTCCGGCAGAGATCATTGATACAATGCACCATGTTTATGGCGCTGTTGGCGCAGCCCGTCAGGCTGATTTTTACAATCCTGAGAGGAAATCGAACGGATCGCAGTTTTATATTGTTTGCGATCCGATTGGCGAATCTTTTCTGGATGGGAAATATACCGTATTTGGTTATGTGTTTAATGGCATGGAAACCGTTTTCAATATTTCACAGGTGGCTGTTGATACCAATGACAGACCCATCAGCGATGTGTTTATGAAAAAACTGACCATTGAAAAATACACTGCCGATGAACTCAGAAACAACTTTGGTTTTGTGATACCCTGATGGTTTCAAGGACAGAATTAGGGATAAATATGAAATCCTGGTTCACAACAATTTCATGTAGCCAATCGTTTTTTAGGAGCAATGAAAAAGTTAATTTTTCCCATATTATGCCTCATGATTATTGCTGGTTGTTCCTCCAATAAAGATCTGGTAAGGATTGAAGATCATCCTGGTGCGAGCGACTCAACGCAATATGAATTGATAGTGGATGAACCGGGATACATTTCATGGATGGCAACCAACAGCAAACCTGAATGGTACCACGAAAAAGAATTTTACCATAGCTGGAACATTCTTTTCACCACTGAATTCAATTATCGTGTTTTGCATTCCAATAGCGGACATCCTTTTACTGAAAGGATCAATTATGATCCGCAAACCGACTATGGAACTGAGGTTGAATTTAAATTGTACTGGTACTTTAAATTCATCGAATACAAGTACAAAACCAGGTTATACATTTCAAACCGTTAAGTTTTTATACAAATATTCAGGCGGAAGAATTATTTTCGGGGGTTATTCCAATTTCGCAATAAATTTTCGTTGTTTTGCTGAAACTTAAACCGGGAAACACAGTTTAAGGAATTATAAGTCAAAGCAATGAATACAGAAGTGATACATGAGAAAAACAGGTTCTTCAAAAAGGTTGACGGACTCGACTGCGAACTTGAATATTTTCTTTATAACAACGATACAATAGAATTTTATCATACTTATGTTCCTGAACCTTTAAGGGGAAGGGGGCTGGCTGGGGAGATCATACAGGAAGGGCTGGATTATGCACTTGCCAATAACTACAAGGTTATTCCTTCGTGTTCGGCGGTGAAAAAATTTATGGACCGACATCCTAAGTACAACGAATTTGCGAAGCGACCAGACGCCTGCTAAGAATTAGAATTACCCCCTGAACTTTATCAGGTTACATGAAAAAGCCCCGCCGACGGCGGGGCTTTGACTTATGTGATGATTGAGGATTAAATTTCCCAGGTTTTTCCACTGTGTAGCAAATCGTCCATACATTTTATCGGACTGGTTTCTTTTTCAGAAGCGATGATCTGTTCCATCCTCGAATCATAAGTAAAATTAGTAACGGATCGGATCACACCCAAAGCAATCGGGAAGGAGGGTGGCGCCATTTTGGAAAGCATAACATGGATACCGGTATCGTGCTGGTATTTATCATGAACCAATAAGTCCTTTTCGGTTATGCCGTTTTCGTTTAATTTGACAACTTCAAGCTGGGTTCCTTTCAAAACAATTCCTTTATCGTTGTTTTTTCCGAAGATCATGGGTTCGCCATGCCTGAGGAACAATTGATTTTCATCCTTGGTTTCGCGTGAAGCAACATCAGCGTGAACATTGTTATAGAAAATAACACAGTTCTGTAAAATTTCAATCAGCGAAGTTCCTTTGTGTTTTCCGGTTTCGAACATCACCTCTGCCATCATCTTTGGGTTGTTGTCAACCACTCTTGCAAAGAATGTTCCCTGGGCGCCAATGGCAAGTTCCCCAACATTGAAAGGATGCTCAATGGTTCCCTGAGGTGAAGTTTTTGTTTTTTTACCGGCAGGTGTTGTAGGAGAATATTGTCCCTTTGTCAATCCGTAAATTTTGTTGTTGAACAACATCACGTTGATGTCAATGTTTCTCCTTAAAAGGTGGATAAAATGGTTTCCGCCAATGGCAAGTGAATCACCATCGCCGGTGATCATCCAGACATGCAAGTTGGGATTGGTGATCTTAATTCCTGAAGCAAGGGGAGCGGCTCTTCCATGAATTCCATGAAAACCATAAGTCTTCACATAGTAAGGGAAGCGCGAAGAACAACCTATACCTGAAACCACAACCACATCCTGTTTGCGAACACCAAGTTCGGGAAGCACTTTCAAAAAGGAGGATAAAATGGCATGGTCGCCACAACCCGGGCACCATTTTACCATTTGATCGCTTGTAAAATCTTCCTTGGTCAGCGGGGCCAAATCCTGAGGATTTATAACTTCATTAGTCATGATTAGTTCTCCTCTAATATTTCGTTAAATTTTTCAACTAATTCTGAGACCATAAAGGGCAATCCCTGAATTTTATTGTATTGATGGAATTTGAATTGCTGGAAATTCATCCGCAGGTACAATACAAATTGTCCCAGGTTTAATTCAGGGACCACGATCTTTTTAAACTTGCTAAAGATTTCAGTTGTATTGTTTGGCAATGGATTGATATAATGAAAATGAGCAAGACTTATTTTTTTTCCCTGGCTCTGCAATTCTTTTACCGCCTCAATCATAACGCCAAAAGTTCCCCCCCAGCTTACTACCAATAAATCACCGCTATCTTCTCCAATAATCTTCTGGTCGTCAATGTAATTTGCTACCCTTCTTACTTTTTCAGCCCTGAGTTCACACATGATCTGATGGTTTTCGGGGTCGTGCGATACATTACCTGACACGTCTTCTTTTTCAAGACCACCAATACGGTGACGCAATCCAAGTGTGCCTGGTATTGCCCACGACCGGTTTAACTTTTCAGGATCCCTTAGGTACGGACGGTAAATCAGGTCTTCGGCTTCAACAATTGGCGGTTTTATCGGTTTCAAATCGGACATTTTGGGTATTTTAAAACCTTCCGATCCATTAGCAAGATAGCCATCAGTAAGCAGAATGACGGGTGTCATGTGTTCCAATGCTACTTTTGCGGCTTCATAAGCATAATAAAAGCAATTGGATGAAGATGACGCAGCAATAACAACTACCGGCGATTCACCATTTCGTCCGAATAAGGCCTGCAGCAAGTCAGATTGCTCGGATTTTGTAGGCATTCCAGTGGAAGGGCCTGCACGCTGAACATCCACAATTACAAGGGGAAGTTCAGTCATCACAGCCAGTCCGATCGCTTCGCTTTTCAATGAAAGTCCGGGACCGGACGTTGTTGTAACGGCAAATGCTCCGGCAAAACTGGCACCGATGGAGGATACAATTCCTGCGATTTCATCTTCGGCTTGCAATACTTTAGCGCCAAGCGATTTATGTAAAGAAAGCTCCTGAAGAATTTCTGTGGCCGGGGTGATTGGATAGGAACCTAAAAATAAATCCCTGCCGGATTTTTCAGCAGCAGCCAAAAGTCCCCAGGCGGTAGCTACATTTCCGGTAATATTGCGGTAAGTACCTTTTTCAAGAGCGGCAGGCTCAACTTTGTAGGTTATACCGCTTAACGCTTCTATGGTATCGGCAAAATTGTAACCGGCTCTTAAAATACGTTTGTTCGATTCAACTACAATTGGATTTGCTTTGAATTTTTTCTCAAAGTACTCATCGGCTGTATCCAATTCACGGTTAAACACAAAGAACATGATCCCAAGTGCAAACATATTCCTGCTTTTCAACACCATTTTGCTGTCAAGCCCAAGGTCCTCAACACTATTCTTTGTCATTGAACTGATCGGAGCTTTAATCAGGTTATAACCAACCAGTGAACCATCTGTTAACGGATTGGAGGAATAGCCAGCCTTTTCTAAAGCTTTATCACTAAACGTTTCTGTATCAACAATGATGGTTCCGCCTTTTTTCACCCATCGTAAATTCTTATTAAGCGGAGCCGGGTTCATCGCGACAAGTACATCGGCAAGATCGCCGGATGTATAAATCTCTTTGTGACCAAAATGGATTTGAAATCCTGAAACCCCTGAAACCGTTCCTTGCGGAGCTCTAATTTCTGCAGGATAATCAGGAAAAGTTGCAAAATCGTTACCCGCTAATGCAGCAGCTTCGGAAAAGAGATTTCCGGTAAGTTGCATTCCGTCACCAGAATCGCCGGCAAATCGTACAACCACATTTTCCAATTCCACTACCTTCTGTCGTTTGGCAGTCATTCTGAAAGTTTTTAAATTGGGGCAAATTTAAATGTTTTATTTTGTTATCATCTGTAAAACTTTACAAATTTTTAAGGTTTCAAGATTGGGTTTTTCTATTGTTAGTTCCGTCCGTATAGTGCGACAACGCAACCCTTCTAATAAAACTAATCCGGAAATAATTATTCTATTGTAACTGAAGAGTATATTATTAGCCATTAATTTTTCTAAACTTAGCGTAGTAATGAGCAGGGGTATAAGGGGAATAATGGAATTGAGGAAAGATCAGGTTTTGGTTTTACATTTATTATTTGAGTCCACTCCGAAAAGTAATTTTTTGCCACGAAAGCACAAAAGCACTAAATTTCACTAAAATTAGTTTATTGATTTTCCGTCTTTTGTGGGTTTTCGTGATTTAGAGTTTTCGTGGCATTCTCCCTTTTTTGGCTTTTCGGAGTGGACTCTTATTTTATTTCCAACCAGACTGCATTATCTAAAACGTTTTTTCCCATTATACCTCTATTTCCCCTATACCACATAACAAATTCTTATTCCGCCAAATATGAGATTGTTAGCGGACTGATCAGTCACCTTTTATTTTCAATTTTTGAAAAGTCTGATGGGTTGCTCCGTTAAAAAATCGTTAAAAAAACTTAAATGGATAAGAAGTCATTAAGTTGTTGCGTTCTTGAATTGTTTTTGTCCTGATTTGGTTTTTCATCCAACAGGTCGTTTCAAAAAGGGATTTAAAAAAAGTGTTAATAATTAAATTAAAAAACTATGATTGAATAACTTACATGAAATGGCACACAATTGGAATTTAAACTTTTACCAGTCATTAAGTGAAAAACAAATGGTGTGCTATCAATTATTAATGAACTTAAACTTGAAGCTATGCTAAAATACACTGAGATCGTTTTACAAAAAGTAAGTTTTAACAAAGATTTATTTAAAAAAGAATTAAAAAAAGCGCTGAAATGGTTGAAGAGGGAGGAGGCTATTATCCTCAGGAATTGGTGTATTATAAATTATGGCGCTGTTTATATGGATGTGATTAACGAAGTTTACAATTAATCGGATTGATCCTCTGAAAACCAATCGGCATAACTCGTCGCTGTTTCTCTTAATCTGAGACTGAATAATTGTATATTATCAGGCAGCCTGCCCGAAATCCTTGCAGCAAAGTCCGCCACCAGGTTCTCACTCGTAGGTTGGTATTCAACAAGAATCAGTTTGTCAAATAAATCTTTGGATTCCTTTAAATGCTCATGAGGTGTTTTAGCGTTCAGCACGAGGGCATGATCAAATAAATCCACCACCGTTTCTTTTACTATTTTTTTCAGATCACCAAAATCAATCACCATCCCCAGTTTTGGATCGCTTGTTTTTTCAATCGGATTGCCAACAACCGTAACAGAAAGACCATAAGAATGTCCATGAACAAACCTGCACGAACCGTCATAACCCAAAAGGGCATGTGCCATTTCGAAAGTGAATTCTTTAGTAACTCTAATCCTGGACATCAGATCAATGGTATTAATTTGCGGCAAAATTAATTAATTTATTGATGGTTTGTTTCTATCAGCAGATAACTTAGTGAAACTTTCAAAATAACTTCCCCGAAACTCTATCTGATATTTTGCATTTCAAATTAAAATCATTTGAAAAAAATTTAGAGCAATAAATGAATCTGTGTTAATAATGTCGTCCCTAACGGGACTTGATTACCTGCCGCTAACTTTTCTACCAATATTCCGTCCCTCTGGGACTATCCCGATAGGGATAACATATTGGTAGAAAGAAATATAAAAATTTGAATAAGTCCGGAAGGGACGAAATAGTAATTATCCTGATGGCAGGTAGATTTGCTATCTTCAACTTTTGAATTAAGGAAGTTATTTTGGAATCTTTACTTAGCAAGTAAACCACAATTGAAAATTGAAAACCCTTCAAAATCTCCCTTGGTTGGACTTATATCCTGGGAAAGAAAATGGAAATCCCATTTCATATAGTTGACTTTTTCTAACAGACGAATTCAAAATAATTATCTCTATTAACAATATCATAAGTTGCCTCAGCGTAAGTGTTGAGCCATAAAGCTGGTGCATGTTTTATATCAGACGACCATTTGAATTCGTAACCGAAAAGTTTTCCTTCTCGTTCTTCCACAAAATCCACTTCCTTTTTGGTCCACGACCTCCAGAAAAAATTATTGGCATACAAAGGTTGATATGACTGCTTTTTGATGCGCTCCATTACCATAAAATTTTCCCATAATTGCCCAATATCATTTCTCAATTCCAAAGCATTAAAATTGGCGATTACAGCATTGCGTATGCCGTTATCAAAAAAATAATATTTGGGTTTTTTTGTAATTTCTTTTCTCTGATTTCTGCTATATCCTCTCAGGGAATAAATAATAAATGACTTTTCAAGAAGCTCCAGATATCTGCTCACCGTTTTATTATCAATACGAAGGTTGTTCGAAAGTTCATTTGTGGAAACCTCATTTCCGATTTGAAAAGCAAGCAGGCGTAACAGATCAATCAATAGTTGAGGATTCCTTATCCGTTCGAAAGCCAGAATATCTTTGAACAGATAAGACCCGGTAATTTCATTTAATATCATCGTTTTAGCTGACAGGGTGTTTGCGGTGAGAACAGATGGATAACTTCCGAAAATAAGAAACTCACCCAGTTTTTCCTTTAATTCAAATTGATTAAAATGATGTTGCATTTCCATTTGAGATATTGGATAAAGGAAAAGAGTCCGCTTGCGACCGGTCAGCGGTTCACCGGTTTGCCCTGCAAGTTCAAAGGAAGACGAACCTGTTGCGATAACATTGATGCCGGGAATATGATCCACCATAAGTTTCATTGCAATCCCGATGTCAGGTATCTTTTGCGCTTCATCAATGGCTATTAGTTCATACCCTTCACAAAACGATTTGATTTCACTTAAACTTTGAGAAGATAGGGTTCTCTGGATTAAAATATCGTCTCCCGCTACAATCTTAAATTTTAATTTGGTTTCCGAAAGATAATTATTTATCAATGTAGTTTTTCCAACCTGGCGGGGACCCATGATAACCACAACCTTATTTGGTTCCAAAAAATTATCAAGTTCCTGGTATTTCCGATAGATTTTCATTTGCCTGTTTTAAAAGCAAAATTAAATTATTTGGATCGAAACTCCAAGAAATAAGTCAATTATATGGACTTAAGTTCTTTTAAATACTGATTTGACTGCATATTGTGGCTTTATTCTTTTATGCTCAGTTTCATTTCAAGAATGGGGAATAAACAGTTGTTTAACTTTGCTGTTTTATTGATTATAAAAAACTTAACATTATGAAATACATTGGAGCACATGTTAGCGCATCAGGTGGTGTCGAAAACGCACCCGTCAATGCCATTCAGATAGGAGCAAAAGCGTTTGCTTTGTTCACAAAGAACCAGAAGCAATGGTTTGCCAAACCTTTGACAGATGATAACATCCGGTTATTCCGTGAAAACCTGGAAAAGTTTGGCTATGATGCCCGGTTCATAATGCCTCACGATAGCTATTTGATCAACCTGGGCAACCCTGTTCAGGAAAATCTTGATCTGTCAAGGAAATCCTTTCTCGATGAAATGCAGCGTTGTGAATTGTTGGGACTTCAATTGCTCAATTTTCATCCGGGTGCGCATTTAAAACAAATAACCGAGGAAGAATGTCTGAACCGTATTGCTGCGTCGGTTAACATTGTATTGGACAAAACCAAAGGTGTTACTGCTGTGATTGAAAATACCGCCGGCCAGGGATCCCATGTCGGTTATAAGTTCGAACACCTTGCACATATCATTGACAAAGTGGAAGACAAGAGCCGTATTGGTGTTTGCCTCGATACCTGCCATACCTACACAGCCGGTTATGACATTAAATCTGAAGCAGGATATCAAAAAACCTTTGATGATTTTGAGCGGATTGTTGGATTTCAATACCTGAAAGGCATTCATCTCAACGACTCCAAAAAAGAATTAGCCAGCCGCGTTGATCGCCACGACAGCATTGGTAAAGGATTGTTAGGAGAAGAAATCTTCCGTCGCCTGATGAACGATCCCCGTTTCGATAACATGCCCATCATTCTCGAAACCCCTGATGAAAGCCTCTGGGAAGAAGAGATTAAATGGCTTTACAGCCTGGTCGTAGCAATAGATACTTTTTCCTTTCAATCCAGGCTCCTCTTCTTTTTTGACTTGAACTGATTTCAGTTTAATTTTTTTCCTGCGTTTATAAATCCAAACCGGACGTTCACACATTTTTTACCGGCGTTCACACATCTGTTTCATATTTACCTCTCCTGCGAATTATATTTGAATGGATTTTAACCATCAAACTGTTTGCGCTCATGAATTTGATTTTGATTGCAAGAGGTACACAAATAACAATCATCCTGACAAAAAATAATATGGCGGTATTCTGCCGTTTTTTTTTCCGGTGGTTTTCAGCCATGTTTTTATATCAACCGGATAATACTTTTAGAAAATATTAAACACAAAAAAGTAATGAACATAAGTTCATTATCTAATCAATCAATTCATTAACTTAAAACGGAGGTTTTTATGAAGACTTTTACAAAATGTTTATTGGCTGTGTTTACCTTTGGGATGGTAACGCATTATGCTATTGCACAATCCCAGATTAGTTTCAGTCGGTTATGTCGCAGGGAGAAGGAATTGCCGGCTGGAATGCCAACGGAAGCGGACCTGAACCGGCAGCTACCGGTCACCTAGAGCCGACCCCTGGATTCACTAATCAACTTATTATCTTGTCTTCACACGATTACATTACCGAAAACACTGACCATGCCTGTGCCCACTTTTTGCCAGAATCAACAGGGTTTCCAGAGTTTGATCAGGCACTGTCAGATAATGGTTTTAGCCTGGACGAGGTTAAGATGAAATACGGGCTTGACATCCCTGGAAGAAGATATTGATGGTATGGATTGGCTTTCCTTTAATGACTACGTTATGCCAATTATTATAACATGGAATTACTTTTTGAACTGGATGGAGAACCATTACTATCCGGGTTATTCGATTATGCGAATATGTCACAATACATTGGACCGGCATCTGGCAATATTGAAATTATTATTCTTCTTTTACAAAGATTGAAGCTGTGGCGATAAGCGTTGACGTTTCGAAGTAGCCACTGCTTTTTTATCCGACCTGGATGGAATGGAAATAACCTTTTACAACGAAGCCACAGTTGGGATGCTTTTTCTGGAACCGGAAGAGACGGAATTTATTCAATGTTCTGAACGGACTCATCACTGTTGGAAACCCAAGCCTGCCTTTCAAGGGTCTTAAAGCCAACAATGAAGGAACTGTTGCCTGGAATGCAGATGGCACCGGACCCGAACCCTACGGTAATGGCCACGATGACATGCTTTACTATTCTGCTTCAGTGGACTATGATGATATTAATACAAGCCCGGATGCCTGCCTGGGGCATTTCCTGGAAGGTTCAACCGGTTTTTTCAATACCTTGCTTCAATTGCAGTACCGGGGTTTTGAAATCGGAGATCTGAAAATGAAGATGGGACTAATCAGCCTCGGACCTGATGTTGAGGGAGAAGACTGGGGTGTTGAAAATGGTCATGACTGGCTGAATGAATATAACAATGTTTTTGTAATCGAAATTAACGGTGAACCCATTCTGTGGACTCTTCAGGATACCAATAGGATGGTTCTTATGACAAATTATTGGGAGACTTGTTTATCTGTTGGTAATGTCCATGATATTTCACAAAATGCATCCGCTGATGCTCAGTTTGTTGCGCAGTCTTTTCTGAAGGATCTGGGAACCCATTTGATGAAGACTATAACATCCAGCCTTTCCTATCAAGGTCCGTATTCTGATGGGAATGGAAGAAGCGGCGCCTATTACCAAATAGATGCTGGAAATGTGATGGGCGTTCACGATAAGGCCACTTTCGTCCCCGAAGGACCTGTTAGCGGAACCTGGACTGCAGAAGGTTCTCCCTATTATATTGATGGTGATCTTACTATTGAAAACGGAGAAACACTTACCATCGAATCAAGTGTGAAAGTGGCAGTGCGTGGTCCGTATCATTTTAATATACAGGGTGCTGTTGTTGCTCAAGGGACAGTCGATGAAAAGATAATGTTTACAAGCTCCAACCCCAATATCATGTGGGATGGATTTGATTATGATGGAACAGCAGTAACAAACAGCCCATCGGTTTTTAATCACTGCTTATTTCAATATGGACAGGCTCAGGGTGGTGGAGAATATAACAGCGGTGGAGTTTTTGCTGTAAGAAATTATGACAATATTCAAATTTTTAATTCAACTTTCAGAAACAATCTTGCAGATCTCTTTGATGCGACCTATGTTACCTGTGGCGGAGCAATTGCACTTTGGAATTCCAGCCCATTGATCCAGAAATGCATCTTTTATGATAATTATGCGCTGGACTATGCCGGCGCCATTTTAGCATATACAAACTCAAATCCGATAATTTCAAATTGCTTGTTTTACAATAATGATTCTCAACGTGGTGGCGCCCTTGCTTTTTATTCGAATAGCAATGGTAAGGTGATAAACAGCACCATTGCTGAAAATACCGCATTATTTGGCGGCGGATTATACTTTTATTCGCAATGCAACCCTGAGATCATTAACACCATTCTCTGGAATAATGAAGCCAGCAATGCCGGAAATCAGGTTTATTTTAGCACAGGACTTAGCATTCCGGGATTCTATTATTGTGATATAGAAGAAGGTGCAGCCGGATTTGGAGGCACGATGTTTAATGGGGATTACTTATTCAATTCAGATGAAATGATCCAATATTCAGTGGCAATGAAGAACATCCCTTTTCATTGCAGGCAGAATCGCCTTGCTATAACGCAGGAACACCTGACACATCAGTATGGTTTTATGATAAATACCTGCCCGAAACCTGGATTTGTGGCAATCCACGTATTCTGAATGGCCGTATTGATATTGGAGCCTATGAATTGCTGATAACAGGAATCGAGCAGCATAATGAACCGATTTCCTTCTTTACTGTTCAGCCTAACCCGGTTAGAAACGTGGCACATTTCAATTTTGAATTAGTCTGAAAATGAAATGGTGAAAATTGAATTGTACAATTACCTTGGACAAAAAATGGATGAGCCGTTCAATGCCTTTCAACCTGCCGGCTCATATAGCCTTCCGGTAAATTTAGAAAAACTTCAGCAAGGAACATATATTGCGAAAATTACCAAAGGTCAACAAATATACATAACCAAATTCATTAAATATTAATTCAAATTTTGGTAAGTTACCATATTGTGGCTTACCTATTTATTAACTTAATAAAACGGAGGTTTTTATGAAAACATTAACAAAAACTATTGTTGCAACAGCCTTGCTCTTATGCACTGTGCTGTTTATGAATGCTCAACCATCGATGGATTACAACATCCTTATTGAGGACATCGAATTCCAACCTGGCGTTACCATTGACATTGATGTCAACGTTTATGTCAACGAAAATGCAACCAACTGGGCCAATCACGGGAAAATTTTCGCCATTGAAGGGATGGCACACACAGCAAATTGCTTGAAGCCACTGGCCGAAGAACTCTTCCTAAATCCACCCCAGATGGAGATCAATGAGTTTTTTGCCATTGACATGCCCGGAAGAGGTGGCAGTGGACTGCCAGAAGGAGACGACTTTTTACTAGAAGACATGTATATTGAGGACTACCTGGAAGTAATTCAAGGTGCCATTGCTTATCTGAACAATGAGCTGAATATTTTCCCAAACACCATCATGGGTCATAGCCTGGGCGGATTGGAAGTCATCTTGCTACAGAATAAACTTATCGATGAAGGAACCAATTTAAGAAAGAAATTTGGGATTAAAAATGCTGTCTTGTTGGCTCCTGGTATCCCAGCTCCGCTCGATTGGGCTTACATCAATGGGGGTGGTTCAGCCGGGTTATATGCTTATATTGATTATTTTACTCCTGAATATGGAACGGTGCTCAACCTCCCATTCTATGCTTGGCCATTTGCTTTCTTTACGAATACGTGCTGTTATTCAGCCCCCAATATGGTTCCGGGCGCTCCTTCGCCGGCTGAAGTGTTAGCCAATGGGTATAATAGTATTGAACCCGCTCCTTTGTTATTGCAAATATCAGGGGCAGAAATCCCTCCCGGCTTGCCTTATCCCTATAAGCCAAGGAAAGAGGCCGACCCGGGAATCTTTATACCGAAAAACGGTGTGCAGCTTACCATCATATCAGATGAATTTGATAAAATGATGACACCTGCAGAAGAGATGGAATTATATGAGTACCTGACCGGGGATCATAAACACAAGCGGCTATTTGAAGTGTTGGGAGAAGAGACCTGTCATGATACGCATATTTCCGATCCTCATGCAATTGCTGCATTACTCAATAAGCCTTCAATTTTTAAAAGTTCTGTTGATGATGAACAGGAACTAACCAATGACCAAATCAATATATATCCGAATCCTGTTGAAGGAAAAACCACCTTGTCCTATTTTGTTCCTGCTGATGTACCTGTAAAAATAAGGCTATTTAATTCAGCGGGTATGGAGATTGAAATGCTGATGGATGAACAAAAAATTGCCGGTAATCATCAAATTCAATTTGAGACGGATCAATATCCGGCAGGCATTTATGTCGTGACATTAAATATTGGCGGGAATATTATAACCCAAAAAATGATCAAGATCAATTAATATGACCCTGAGGTTTAGTCAATGTAAGAAAAGCAGGTGGCCATCGCAGGCTGCCTGCATTTCGGAATTAAAATTCAGGCTTTTGTAATTTGTGATCAATTATTCCGGCGTTTAACAACTTATCCCTGTCGTTCATTAATAATTGGCCGGAAGGGGTTTATTTCTGCCGCCTTCAAATTGGAAATGAAATGGTAACAAAGAAAATTATAAAACTTTAACAGTTCAGCGTTTTGTGTTCTGAGTTTTGTCCACAGAACCACATTTTGAGAGTTAACCTAGAACTCAGAACACTGAACCCAGAACATAAATGTATCATCATGAAAAAACTAACATTTACAATTGTATTTATTTTGAGCCAGGTTTTACTGTTTGCACAAACAGAAGATTCCTGCCTGCCCAATGGCATTACATTTGAAACCCAGGCAGACATTGATAATTTCCAAACCGACTATCCAAATTGTACAGAAATTGAAGGGAACGTTCAGATCGAAGGGGATGAAATCACCAATTTAAACGGATTGAGTGTGCTGACAAATATCGGAGGCAGACTCCGGTTTTACACCTGCACAGTCCTTCCGGATTTGACAGGTCTGGAAAATCTAACGACCATTGGCGGGGACTTAATCATTTATGTCTGGCCATCCAGCACAACATCACTGACCACTTTATCTGGCCTTGATAATTTGGTTACAGTAGGAGGTGCACTTGAAGTTACAGGAACCGATGTTCTTCTAAATTTAGCGGGTCTGGAAAATTTGACCACCATCGGTGAGAACTTTGAAATCGGTGGGAATACATCGATGATTAATTTATTGGGACTTGACAATTTAACATCCATCGGAGGCGACATCTGGATTGGAGAAAATCCGGTACTTACTTTACTTTCGGGACTTGAAAGTCTGACTTCAATTGAAGGAAGTTTTGAAATTTATGAAAGTGATGCACTGGTGAATTTCACCGGATTGAACAATCTGAACACCATTGGCGGAGATTTTAAAGTTAATTACAACAATTCCCTTTCCAGTTTTTCAGGGCTTGAAAGCCTGACATCCATTGGCGGATATGTTGAAGTTTATTACAATAATGTCCTGACGGAGTTAACCGGACTTGGAAATATTGATGCCGGTTCGATCACAGATATTTATGTCGAAGAAAATCCCATGCTGTCAACCTGCCATGTAATGAGTATTTGCAATTACCTGTCAGCTCCCAACGGCGATACTGAAATTTCAAACAACGCTTCCGGTTGCAATACCCCTGAAGAAGTAGAAGAAGCATGTTTGGAAATTTCTTTAAACGAATTCTACGGAAATAACGAAATTTCAATTTTCCCCAATCCGACCAATGACCTGGCTTTTTTAAGCTTGAATACGCCTGTCAAAAAGTTCAGTGGAGATTTGCATTTACAATACCACCGGCATTTGTCTCAAAAAGCTGGCAATTCCAACATCAACAGCCTGGTCAAAAAGAGTTTACGCTTGTTTTGAAAGATTTGCCTGCAGGGGTTTATTTCTGCCGGGTAAAAGTTGAAAATGAAATGGTCACGAAGAAAATAATAAAATTATAAACCAGTTGCTGGTTGCTTAATACTGGATGCTAGTTACGGCCCAATCAGTAACAAGAAACAAGTAACAAAAAACAAGAATATCATGAAAAAATTTACTCTCTCAATCATCATTTTAGTGGCTGGACTTTTCATCAGCCAGAACCTAAGCAGCCAAAACAGCAGCCTGGCAAATATTGATGAATTCATCCTTGCCAACATGAGTACATTTCATGTTCCCGGACTCTCGGCGGTTATCATCAAAGGTGATTCGGTAGTCTGGAACAACAATTATGGCCACATGAATCTGCAAAACAGCATCCCTGTAAATGATTCCACGCTGTTCTCAGTTTTTTCAATAGGAAAATCCATTACCGCAGCCTGCATCATGCAACTGTGGGATGACGGATTGTTGGAACTGGATCAGAACATCAATGAATTTCTTCCCTTTCAATTGGTTAATCCCTGGAATAGCGCTGACAGCATTACCGCCCGGATGCTGATGTCGCACTCTTCAAGCGTTAACAACGGAAATATATACAGCTATGTCTCGGTCGGAGATCCTACCATTGAACTGGGCTTTTTCCTTGAGAATTTTTTGAGTGCCGAAGGCACTATTATAATAATAGCAACTATTGGAACATGCAACCAGGCACACAATTTCATTATGATAATTATGGAGTAGCATTAAACGGATATTTGATTGAACCTTTAACAGGGATTGCATTCAGTCAGTATGCACAGGATTCATTGCTTGCGCCGCTTGAAATGGATAAATCCGCCTGGTTCCTGGCGGAGTTGAATGTAAACAATCTGGCAACCGGCTATACCTGGTCGGGGGGGAATTACACTCCGGTTCCGAATTACGGACACCCTGCTTATCCCGGACTGTCATTGCGATCCACGGCTCTTGAACTGGCAAATTATACAATTATGTTGCTGAATGATGGAAACTTTAAAGAGTTGACAGTATTATCGGATGCAGCCGTAGATTCCATGGCTACCCTTCAAAATCCTAACTGGAACTTTTCCTATGGCCGCCCGGGTTTGGGACTATTCAAAAGAACCGATTATGGTAACAGGACTGTTTGGGGTCATAATGGCGGCAGTGATGGCGGATATGCCAATCACTTCTATTTTTGTAAAGAGGAAAACTCTGGGATAGTGATCACCACAAACTCTGAGCAATATGTTGATCCGATAGTTTTGCAACTATTCGAGTATGCGGGATTATTCACTATTGCAAATCCAGGCACTGACATTACCTCTTCAGGATTTACGGCAATCTGGGAACCGGCTGCTACGGCGACAGGGTATTTGCTGGATATAGCTTTTGATGATGAATTTGTAAATTTCGTAAATGGGTATGAAAATATGAATGTTGGCTTTGCAACCAGCTATACCGTAACGGGGATAGAGCCTGAAACGGAATATTTTTACAGGTTAAGGGCATTCAATATTGCTGATACAGGAGCTTATTCGAATGTGATCAGTTTGACAACATTTTCAAC
>CAWJBC010000017.1:0-480753 GCA_963840975.1 uncultured Bacteroidales bacterium
GAACCAAAATCAGTAGTGCTACCGTTACACCATGGGACAAGATCGCTTCGTTAAAAACGATGCGCAAAAGTATTAAATATTTTAGTTATGCCAATTAAGATCAAAAGAATTTTAATTATTGGCTGATTTTTATCCGTTAAATTTCCTTAATATTTGAATTTTGCCATTTTATATGAACCGAAATTATTAATTTCGCCATTCATTTGTAAATTAATTCTTTCCGATGGAATTGTATAAAAAATTAAACCGTATCATTGGCTGGATCGTTTTTGCTATCGCCACTATCGTTTATTTCCTGACAGTAGAACATACAGCGAGTTGGTGGGATTGTGGTGAATATATTTCCACCGCCTATAAACTTCAGGTTGGTCATCCTCCGGGAGCGCCACTGTTCCAGATGATCGGGCGGTTCTTTTCTCTTTTCGCCTTTGGTGATGTCTCCCATGTCGCCCTTATGATCAATATGATGTCGGCATTGAGCAGCAGTTTTACTATTTTGTTCCTGTTCTGGACCATTACCCATCTTGCCCGCAAGATAGCGATGAAATCAGGCGACATGAATGAAGGAAAAATGTATGCTGTTCTGGGGAGTGGAATTGTCGGTGCATTGGCTTATACATTCTCCGATTCTTTCTGGTTTTCGGCGGTTGAAGGTGAGGTTTATGCCATGTCATCTTTTTTTACAGCAGTGGTTTTCTGGGCTATGCTGAGATGGGAGGATGATGCGGATGATAAACATTCAAGCCGGTGGATATTATTAATAGCCTATCTGATGGGACTATCAATTGGCGTTCACCTTCTGAACTTACTTGCCATTCCGGCTATCGCTTTCGTTTACTACTTTAAGAAATACACACCTTCCACAAAAGGAATAATTATTACCGGAGTATTATCAATCGTCATTATCGGGATTATTATGAATGGCATTATTCCCTGGATTGTAAAACTATCGAGCTTTTTTGAACTTTTTTTCGTCAATTCGATGGGTTTGCCATTCAATACCGGCACTGCCTTTTATTTCATTTTGCTCACCGGTCTGATCATCTGGGGATTGAAATATACAATAAAGAAACAGAAAGCCCTGTTCAATACCCTTATATTAAGTTTTACTTTTATCCTGATCGGTTACTCTTCCTTTTTTATGATCATAATTCGGGCAAACGCAAATACACCAATTAATGAGAACAGCCCAAAAGATGCAATTAGTTTATTGTCTTACCTTGCAAGGGAGCAATACGGCGATTGGCCTATTTTATATGGTCAATATTACAACGCCCCCACCATTGATCTGAAGGATGGTAATCCTGTTTATGTTAAAGATACCAAAAAAGGGAAATATGTAATTACCGACGACCGCAAGGGAACCGAACCTGTATATGACCCTCGTTTTACGACTATCTTTCCAAGGATGTGGAGCAACCAAAAGTCATCTCACATTCAATTGTATAAGCAATACGGTAAGGTGGAAGGAGTCGGCATTGAAGTGGAAGGCGACGATGGTAAAATGGAAACCCGCATCCGTCCTACCTTTGGGGAAAATCTCAGGTATTTCTTTTCTTACCAGATCGGTCACATGTACCTTCGCTATTTTATGTGGAATTTCTCCGGTCGTCAGAATGATATTGAGAGCCAGGGTGAAATTGAAAACGGAAACTGGATAACCGGTTTGAACTGGTTTGACGAAAATATCTTAGGGTTAGGGCCACAGGACAATCTCCCCGACAGCATGAAGAACCCTGCCAGGAACAAGTTCTATATGCTTCCTTTCCTTCTTGGATTGATTGGTCTGATATATCATTACAACACAAATAAAAGGGATACACTGATTATTGCACTCATATTCCTTATGACGGGATTAGCCATAGTGGTTTACCTGAATCAATATCCTTATCAGCCCCGTGAGCGGGATTATGCTTATGCAGGATCATTTTATGCATTTGCGATCTGGATCGGGTTGGGTGTGATGGCGCTGGCTGAGATGCTGAGCAGGAAACTTAATGGTAAAATGGCTGCCATTGCCGTAACCGCTGCATCCTTATTGCTTGTACCTGCTATCATGGCAAAAGAGGGCTGGGACGATCACAATCGTTCAGGAAAATATGCTGCCCGCGACTTTGCTGCCAATTACCTGAATTCGTGTGAACCCAATGCCATTTTATTTACCAATGGTGATAACGATACTTTTCCTCTTTGGTATGCACAGGAAGTGGAAGGGATAAGGACAGATGTGCGGGTGGTTAATTTTATGCTGGCTTCAGGTCACTGGTATATTCACCAGATGATGAACAAGGTGTATGAATCGGATCCGCTGCCATTTACCCTTTCGTACGATCAATACCAAAACGGAGTGAACAATGCGGTTGTGTTTTATAATACCAATGTTCAGGGAAATGTGGAATTGAAACAGGTAATTGACTTCATAGCAAGCGAAGATGAAAGAAGCAAACTAACACTCAACAGCGGCGAAAAGATTAATTTTTCTCCAACCAAGAAACTCAAACTGACCATTGACTCTGCTTTCATTGTGAATAACAAAGTGGTTCCGGATTATTTGGCTGACAAGGTCGTGCCCTTCATCGAATGGGATATTAAACAGAATTATTTATACAAAAATGATTTAATGCTGCTCGATCTTATTGCCACCAACAACTGGAAGCGACCAATTTATTTTGCAAATCCGAGTAGTATCAGCAAAGTATTGGGTGTTGAAAATTACTGTCATTTGGAAGGAATGGTTTATAAATTCATGCCGGTAAAAGCCGAAAACTACATTTCCGGGGTTGGAGGAATTGATGCTACCTCCTCGTATGATATTTTTATGAACAAATGTAAATGGGGCAACCTGAATGCTCCCGGAGTTTATGTTGACCGTGAAAGCGGCAGGAATTCAATTATTCCCAAACAAAATTTCATGCGGGTCGCCGAAAACCTGGTTTCAAAAGATGAAAAAGAAAAAGCCATAGCATTGCTCGATGAGTGCCTGAAGGAATTCCCGGATAATAAGATCACTTTCGACATGTACATGATTCCTTTTGCTGATGTATACTACGATGCAGGTGCCGCTGATAAAGGAAATGCAATTTGCGAAAGGTTATTTGAGATTTACAGGCAAAACCTCGATTATTACAAGCGGCTCAATCCAACACTTTTTAAATATTACCAGAGCGATTACGAGCAGGCTGTAGGAATATTACAGCGTCTGTCAATGATGGCAAAAATGAACAAACAGACAGAACTGTTCGATAAGATTGATGCCGTTTTCAAACAGGAGATGAACGACCTCAAATAAATGTCGTCCAGTAGATTCAGGATGGCTGCTTTACAGCTCTGATCATTATGAATATGCCGGTCAGGATAAAGGGTATGCTTAGGATTTGACCCATGTTTAATGCCATGTTCGCTTCAAATCCAACCTGTGGTTGCTTGATAAACTCAATAATAAACCGCACACTAAAAAGCAGGATCAGGAACAATCCGAAAATATAACCTGTTTTCAGCGCTTTCCCTTTTCTGAGATAGATTAAATAAAGCAAGGCAAAAATAGCCAGGTATGAAAGTCCTTCATAAATCTGGGTTGGATGTTTCGGGACGGTTTCACCTTCACGGGCAAAAATAAATCCCCAGGGCAATGAGGTCTGGATGCCATAAATTTCGGAGTTCATCAGGTTGCCCATACGGATACAAAAACCCGCCAATGCAACCACGATGACAATCCGGTCAAGTATCCACAAATATGGCTTTTTGACTTTCCTGGAAAACAGAAAAAGAGCGAACAATATACCAATGGCAGCTCCATGACTGGCGAGACCTCCTTCCCAAACTTTTAAAATCAATAACGGATTTCTAAGGTAATACTCCGGTTCATAAAACAGGCAATGACCCAACCGTGCGCCCACCACTGTCCCAACAACCATATATGTTGTAACCGTATCAAGCAGCTTAATGGGAATGCCTTCTTTTTTAAAAATTTTACCAATGATAATATATCCCAGAACGAATCCCAGGGCGAACAATAACCCATACCAGCGAATAGCAAAACTACCAACCCTGAAGATTTCGGGGTCAACATTCCAAACGATTGAGTTGATCAACATGTGTCAATTTTTTAATCAGACAAATATAAACTCTTTCTTTTCAGGTTCACCAAAAACTGTCGAGAAAGACTTATGCGATAATGAAATCATTTATCAATTGCTCTGTCATAATGAATTACAGCGGCTTTAATAACTTTGAAATACGCTCCCTCAAAATATGCGGATCCGCCTCCATTTGAATTCCTGGATAGTCTGAACTATTTTTCAGAGCATTGGGTAAATCAATTTCTGACTGGTTCATCGAATAAAACCATTTCTTACTCATACAATATCGGGCGAGATATTCCTGTTCAGTTTGTCCGGGAGTTGGTACAAAAATCGCCTTCTTTCCAGTAACTGCAAGATCCATGATGGTCGAATAGCCGGGTCTTGATAAAATAATCCCTGATTCATCCATTGCCTCTCTTAAATGTCGGGTATCAAGATGAGGAAGCATCTTAATGTTTTCACCAAAAGATCGCTCTTCTTTCGATTCAGGCTTTCCACTAAGCAATAGAGCGGAATAATTATGGGTTTTCAGTTGATTAAGTAGTTTTTCTTCTAAAATCGTTCTCTGCGGTTCAGGTCCTGACAGCAATACCAGGAAATCATATTTTATCCTGCTTTTTGAAATTGCTTTCGAATCGGAAAAGCCTGCGGCAAAGCGGGAAAGAGCACCTATAAACCAGGTATTAGGCACTTGATGATGAATATGCGAAAGTTCGCCCGAAAGATTTGGTTCATCAGCAAAATCAGGAATCCAGCATTCATCAAAACGGGAAATATAATGGTTGTTTAATTTAGACAAAACAGGTTGAAGAAATGAAAGATAAGCCGGAACTTTGATCTTCAACTGGTGTGTAATAAAGACACAGGGTACTCTTTCGGAAGAAACCCCAAACCGGTTATCGGAGATCACTGCATCAATTTGATGTTCCGATATGATGCGATTCAGGATTTGCCTTTCCTGCCTGATACCCTTGAGTATCGCTGGCACCTGCAAAGCCATTTTGAGCGCCATGCTTCCATTTGAAGGATAAGAAAACCTGTAACCGGGAAATTTTACAAATTCAAGTTGGGGAAACTCCAGCCTTAAAAAGGCGAGCGGTCTGCCATCTGCGGCGATGATCACATTCGCCTCCTGCCTTAACAATTCCCTGATGATGGGCACGCAGCGTGTGGCGTGTCCAATACCCCATTCGAGTGGGCATACCAATATATTAGGCGACTTCTTCACAATCGAAATATGACCCGCAAATTTAATTAAATAAGAATCTTCGTTTTGCAAAACCCAAATTATCTTATTTTTGAAGTGAAATTCCAATATTTTGCTGAAGTACCAGATAGGCATAACATTAATACCCGGCGTAGGCGATGTAAACGGTAAGAAACTGATTTCCTACTGCGGCAGCGCCGAGGCGGTTTTCAGGGAAAACAAAAAAGCCCTTTTGAAAATTCCTGGTATAGGCAGATCTACAGTCGCTTCCATTGTTTCACACAGTGTGCTTGACCGGGCTGAAGAAGAAATTGCTTTCATTGAGAAATACAAAATTAAACCCCTGTTTTACACTGACAAAGCCTATCCCAACCGTCTAAAACAGTGCATTGACAGCCCAATAATGTTGTACTACAAAGGCACAGCCGATTTAAACAAAGAGAAGATCATCAGCCTTGTTGGAACCCGAAGGGCATCTGATTATGGGAAAGAGATGTGTACCCAACTGATCAATGATCTGGCAAGTTTAAATGTTCTGGTGGCAAGCGGATTGGCTTATGGTATTGATGCAAAAGCGCACCAGGCTGCACTTTCGGCTGGATTGGAAACCGTGGGCGTTTTGGCACATGGGCTCGACAGGATCTATCCGTTTTCGCACCGTGCAATGGCTGAAAAGATGATTTCGGCAGGAGGTCTGTTAACGGATTATATGAGCAAAACAAATCCCGACCGGGAAAACTTCCCCAAACGAAACCGAATCATCGCAGGCATCGCTGATGCATTAATTGTAGTGGAGTCAGCCATCAAAGGTGGAGCGCTGATTACTGCAAACATCGCAAATTCATACAACCGCGATGTTTTTGCTGTTCCCGGAAAGGTGACCGATAAATTTTCGGAAGGCTGCAATTATCTGATCAAAACAAACAAAGCCGCATTGATCCATTCAGCCAAAGATATCGAATACATGATGCAATGGGAAGATAAAGGCAAAAAATTATCCATACAGAAAAAATTATTTGAAGAACTTTCACCCGAAGAGGAACTGATCTTAAAAATACTTCAGGATAAAGGAGAGGTGAGTGTTGATTTCATCGTTATGCAATCACAATTCTCTAACAGCAGAATTGCTGCCATACTATTGAACCTCGAATTTAAAGGACTGGTGAAAAGTTTACCGGGGAAAATTTATAAACCGCTTTGATCAAAGCCTAACGCTTCCGGTTTCGCTTGTACTCTTCGTTCAGTTCAAAGGCTTTGTAATACAAGAGAATGACGACGATAAATGCGCCAATGCTTAAAAAGAGCAGCAAGCGGAAATCCTCCGAAATGAAGCAAAAATTATATAAGGCATGAAAAAATGAGGCGGCGAACAATCCGGTCATTGAGTCAACGAATTTGTTCTCACGGGTTTTAGCCATTCCCAGAAAAAAGCCGAGTATTACGGCAAAAAACAAATTGCCGAATATTACAGTAATGGCGTACAAAAAGTCAACTTCACTGTAATAGGGTAAAGCCAGGTAAATGATGTTGCCTACGAATGCAAAGCCCATCGAAATCATGGTGCTGTAAACAATGCTATCGAGCGGGCCATTGAAACTTTTCTTTGGAAAATAATAATAGCGCAGGATCAAAAATTTGCCGAATTCTGAACCAAACCCCATCACGATAAACGAATAAAAGATCATTCTGCGAAGATTTTTGAAATCCTCAAGTCCGAATTTGCGGGCGATATATTGAAAAAGCATGACAATGAGAATGCTGAACATGCCTAACACAAAACTGGTGATTAGCCCTGGATACCTGTCTTTTCCTCGTTTTATCCAAACAATTGCAACGATTGTTAAGGCAATAATTGGAGCGATCAGCACTGTTAAAATATAATTAATCATCATGATTTTTAATTTTAGTTGCCAAATTTACAAATTGGTTTTTAACTGAGCGTCTTATTGTTAAATTATTTTACAAAACCGACCGATCAGTTCACAAAATTTATGAAACAGAGAATTCTTGAGCAAGAGTATTATTATTGCTGTTTCATCCCTTTCTGATAAAGCAAAGTCTGCCGGCGGATGGATTCAGTGTGGACAAGCTCCAGCAACTTTTGCAGAAATTCACGGTTCAGTCCCATATCAGCCGCTGTATCCAATCTGTCCTGTACCATTATCCCCCAGCGCTTTAATTGCAGAATGGTGATGTTGTGATCTCTTTTGTATTCACCGATTTCATCTATCAGCCCCATGCGGCGCGATAAAATACTGATCAATTCCGAATCAATTTCATCTATTTCACTCCTTAGTTTTTCCAGTCCCAATTCGAATTCATCCGTACCCCTCTCTTTTCTGATGATCAGTGACCCGGTAAGTTTTTTAAGCGCATCGGGAGTAATTTGTTGCTGTTTGTCGGTAAGCGCTTCATCCGGATGGATATGCGATTCGATCATCAGCCCGTTCATTTCAAGGTCAAGCGCTTTTTGAGCTATTTCGGCAAGATGAGTTGTTTCACCGCAAATATGGCTTGGATCGCAGATCACCGGAAGACTTGGAATTCTTCTTTTCAACTCTATCGGGATTTCCCACATGGGAGCATTCCTGTAGAGACTTTTGTCAAAAGAGTAGAATCCGCGGTGAATAGCAGCAATACGCCTTATCCCCGCCTGATGGATACGTTCGATAGCTCCAATCCAGAGGTTTATATCCGGATTCACAGGGTTTTTAACCATCACTGGAATATCAGTTCCTTTTAAAACATCAGCCAGATCCTGCAGCGAAAATGGGTTTACTACAGTTCGGGCGCCGATCCATAATATATCAATTTCAAATTTTAAAGCCAGTTCAACATGTTCGGGATTGGCTACTTCAACCGTGGTAAGCAAACCGGTACTTTTTTTTACCTGCTGAAGCCATTTCAATCCTTCGACACCTACTCCTTCAAATTGACCTGGACGTGTGCGGGGTTTCCAGATACCCGCCCTGAAAATCCTGACATTGGGAATACCGGAAATGGCTTGCGCGGTTTTCATTACCTGCTCTTCTGTTTCAGCGCTGCAGGGTCCTGAAATGATCAGCGGCTGCCGTTCGATTTCGAGCCAATGATTAAGGGGTACGATGTCAATGTTTATTTCCATGCCGGGGCAAAATTACTTTTTTTCAGATCATCGCTTCATTCTTCTTTTGAATATTGAGAATATGGTTTTGATTCAGTTTCCATATCTTTGAAAATATAATTTGAGTCCCTTCTGAAAGTCCGTAATAAAGATTTTACCACAACTTGTCCCGACCCGGCGGGATAGGCACATAGTACACAATAGGTTTCACAATGCTGAATACCTGCTAAAATTTTTTTGTAAATATCTATGAGGCTATCCTTCTTCCTTCGGCGGGGGGAAGAATTATGGTTCAAAATAACTTTTTGGCTTGGACTGAAGGTTGTAGTGACTAACCGGGAATTATAAAGTGATAGCCGACCAATCAATTTTTGGGAGGTAAGGTAAATGCAATTTTCTATAAAAACAACGCAATAAAATAATTAAGGCGAAAAAAAAGTCTCTAATTTTGCAGCTAACAATATATTGGCTATTTAAAAATGGATAAGATAAAAAGGACAAAAATCTTGCATATTCTCGATTCAGAAGATTATGGAAAGACGGTGGTTGTGAAAGGCTGGGTCAGAACAAGGCGCGGCAGTAAAAATGTTTCATTTATTACCATTAATGATGGTTCAACCATCAACAACCTTCAGGTGGTTGTAGACCATTCTGTTATTAAAGAAGAAGATATTCAGTTTGCCCACAGCGGTGCATCTGTCGCTGTTAGCGGTGAGCTTATTCAATCACCGGGGAGCGGTCAGCATGTCGAATTGAATGCGAAGCATTTCGAAATCATTGGCAAAGCCGACCCGGATGAATATCCCTTGCAACCCAAAAAACATTCGCTGGAATTTTTAAGGGAAAAAGCCCACCTGCGTTTTCGGACAAGTACCTTTGGCGCGATCACCCGTGTTCGTCATGCCCTGATTTTTGCAATTCACAAATTTTTTAATGATAAAGGATTTTATAACATCCATACACCCATCATCACAGGTTCTGATGCTGAAGGCGCCGGACAGATGTTCAGGGTTTCAATTCTTGATCCTAAAAATCCACCATTGAATGAGGATGGTTCGGTTAATTTTGAAGAGGATTTTTTCGGTAAAGAAACCAACCTGACGGTTTCGGGTCAGTTGGAGGCGGAACTGGCTGCACTTGCTCTTTCGGAGGTTTATACTTTTGGTCCAACCTTCAGAGCCGAAAATTCCAATACCTCACGTCACCTTGCCGAGTTCTGGATGATTGAGCCTGAGATGGCATTTTACGACATCAACGATGATATGGATTTGGCGGAAGAAATGCTGAAATACATCATCAACTATGCTTTGAATCATTGCAAGGATGACCTTACATTTCTTAACCATCGCCTTGCCGAGGAAGAGAAATCTAAAAAACAGGAGGAGCGTTCGCCTATGGGATTGATCGAAAAATTGAAGTTCGTCGTCGAAAATGATTTTGAACGTATCACTTATACCCAGGCTATCGAAATTTTACAAAACTCCAACCATAACAAGAAAAAGAAATTTCAGTTCCTGGTTGATAAATGGGGAATTGATCTTCAGTCGGAGCATGAGCGTTACCTGGTGGAGCATCATTTTAAAAAACCTGTTATTGTTACGGGTTATCCCAAAGAAATCAAAGCGTTTTACATGAAATTAAACGATGATGGAAAAACGGTGAGAGCGATGGATGTGCTGTTTCCGCAAATCGGCGAAATCATCGGCGGATCGCAAAGAGAAGAAATTTATGATACTCTATTGAAACGAATGCGCGAAATGAACGTACCAGAGAAGGAAATGTGGTGGTATCTCGAAACAAGAAAATTCGGAACGGTACCCCACAGCGGATTCGGACTCGGTTTTGAGCGAATGGTACAATTTATAACAGGAATGGGAAACATCAGAGATGTGATACCTTTCCCAAGAACACCGCAAAATGCAGAGTTTTAATTTTAGTTTGAAAGATAGTTTTATTTTGAATGTTCACTTAATTTTCAGATATTTGTTCTCTTCTAAAAAGAGTATCAGGGTCGGTCAAAAAATGAAATTTGCATGTTAAATCAACGATTACAACAGAAGTTACTTCAGAAACTGTCACCACAACAGATTCTGCTGATGAAATTGTTGCAAATACCATCTATTGCACTTG
This sequence comes from uncultured Bacteroidales bacterium, assembly GCA_963840975.1. GTDB lineage: Bacteria > Bacteroidota > Bacteroidia > Bacteroidales > JAADJA01 > JAADJA01. The sequence goes on from CAWJBC010000017.1 coordinate 10,523, forward strand.
AACAAAGAATCAAACAGGAGATCGAAGAAAACCCTGCCCTGGAAGAAACCGATGAAGAAGAAATCTTGGATGCGGATGTGGATTATGACGATCCGGTTGATTCCGACGAATATGACCAGGACAAAGAAGAAGAAACCGACACTAAAAATAGCGAGGACGAATTTGACCTGGATGATTATATTGCAGATGATGATGATATCCCTTCCTATAAATTAAATGCCAACAATTACAGTCCTGACGACGAGAGAAGAGAAGTACCTTTTGTTTCAGGTAACTCATTTCAGGATCTTCTCCATTCCCAGCTGGGAATGCGCGATCTGAATGAAAAGCAGCAGCAAATTGCATCTTATATTATTGGCAATCTGGATGATTCGGGTTACCTTAACAGAGATGTGGCCGCGATGGTTGATGATCTGGCGTTCGCTCTCAACATTGTTGCTACCAAAGATGAAATTCTCGAAATGCTCTACGTTATCCAGGATATGGAACCTGCCGGTGTTGGCGCAAGGAATCTGCAGGAATGCCTGCTGATCCAACTCCGGAAACAGGAAGATCCCGGACCTGATACTGATTTAGCTATTCAGATTTTGGAACGACATTTCAATGAGTTTACCAAAAAGCACTACGATAAAATTCTGAAGAAAGCCCACATCAATGAGCAGCAACTAAAAAATGCTATTGATGAAATCCTCAAATTGAACCCGAAACCAGGTAATTCGCACAGCGACTCAACCAAAACAAACCATTATATCCTGCCTGATTTCTTTATCTATAACAACAACGGTTCACTTGAGTTTCAACTGAACTCCAAAAATGCACCTGAACTGAGGCTGAACAGGACCTATTTGGATATGCTCGAAGACTATTCCAACAGCAAAAACAAAAGCCAGCACAGGGATGCTTTTTCTTTTGTAAAACAAAAAATTGATTCAGCCAAATGGTTCATTGATGCGATCAGGCAAAGACAAAACACTTTGCAAATTACCATGCAAACCATAATGAACTATCAGCGTGAATATTTTATGACCGGCGATGAAACCAAGTTAAGGCCTATGATACTTAAGGACATTGCCGAAATTGTCCACCTCGATATTTCAACTATTTCGCGCGTTGCCAACAGTAAATATGTTCAAACACCCTTCGGTACTTTTCTTTTAAAAAGTTTTTTCTCCGAATCAATGCAGACCGAAAGCGGGGAAGAAGTTTCGACCAGGGAAATTAAAAAGATATTATCTGACTGCATTGATGCAGAAGAAAAGCTCAAACCCCTCACCGACGAGGAGCTAACAACCATCCTTAAAGAAAAGGGATATAACATCGCCCGCCGGACCGTTGCCAAATACCGCGAACAACTTAATATTCCGGTCGCCAGGCTCAGAAAGGAATTGTAACCGGCACAAGGCATGACTGATAAATTAGCCAAAGTAATTTCGCTTGTATTTCACCCGTTGTTAATGCCTTCCATTTTAACAATCATTCTTTTTAACCTTCCGAATTATACCTCTCTGCTTATTCCATTTGACGCAAAACTGATCATTATCGCGATGGTTTTTGTTCTGACTCTCGTCTTTCCTGTTCTATTCATATTTATTTTAAAACAAAAAGGAATGATCAGCAGCATCTATTTGGCATCAAGGGAAGAGCGGGTTTATCCTTTTGTAATTACAGCGATGTTCAACTTCACAGCTTACTATCTGATAAGGCAAACTCAGATTCCCAATGTATTTTATCTTTTTCTGTTGGGTTCGGCGGTTCTGATTCTGGTTTGTCTTGTAATCAATTTCAGGGAAAAAATTAGCATACACATGGCAGGAAGCGGCGGGCTGACCGGGGCGCTGATAGGTATTTCACTCCGGCTCGACATCGCAATGACAGGATTGATCATTGCGGTGATCTTTATTTCGGGATGGATCGGTTTCGCCAGGCTACAATTGCAGGCGCACCAGCCGAGGCAGATTTATGCAGGCTTTGTCTGCGGGATGATCGTGATGTTGATTTTTATGATGATCTGATCTTAAAAAGGAATGAGCGTGATCCCAACTGAAATGGGATACATTTCAGGACCCTTACTCTCCTCAAACAAGGTAGAAAGCTGATAATATCCCCACAAATTCAGCCATTTGTATCCAATTCGCGCTGTAAAACCATACCTGTTTTTATCAACGTAGGGAATTTTTTTCTTCTTATAAATTACCAGTTCAGTAGTGCCATCCTGGTAATCATCACCTTTATATTTGCTGTGACTCATGATCAGAAAACCAAACTTGAATCCGATCGCTGCACGGAATTCACTTTTCGATTTATAGCGAATCTCAAGCGGAATATCTAAATAAGTGGCAACAAACTTGGATTTCTTATAGGATAGGTCCGGTTGTTCTGTCGAAATTGGAACAAAATAGGTAGAGTCGTTATTGGTATGGACAAACGATGAATTGAACATATTATGAACACCGATTCCAAGACCCGGTGAAAAACTTACGTTGCTGGTGCCGAACATTAAATTGTAGGTTCCAAAAATATTTACACCCGGATTGATTGTGCCGGTGTTTATTTCTTTGGGTACATCCTGCCAAATATCTGTAAAAAGATCCATCCCGAATGTAAATTTCCGTTTTGTCTCTTCAGTTACAACTTGTGAAAATGAATTAACGGAAATGAAAACAAGCAATGCGATTAATATTTTTTTCATGTTTTATAGTTTGATAATATTCACAAAATTAATCAATTTTCAAAGGCTACATCCATTTTTTTCGCTTGAAAAGTATGTACATAAATACAACTATTGAAAGCATGGCGGTGATCACTATCCAAAATGAACGCGGATCGTCCTGAAGGGGAAGGTTCACATTCATTCCGTACAATCCCGTTAAAAAGGTAAGCGGCAGCAGGATAGACGAAATAAGGGTTAGGATTTTAATGATTTCGTTTGTCCGGTTTGCCTGCATCGAATCGAAAGTACGCGACAATCCCTCAATCAGTTCGGCGTAATCTTCGGTCATATCCCACATTTGTTTGTAATAGTCGAGGATGTTGCTCCAGTAGTCTTCCATGTTATTGGCATAACCTTCGATCTGTTTCGATTCGAATCGGGCAAAGAGCGGAAGCTGGGGTTTGAACATCGTATTCAGCAGGATAATGTTTTTGCGGATCACCGAAATCTGTTCAATGGTATATTCTGCCTTAAAATCGAACAAGGCTCGGTTAATCGAATCCACATCGTCGCCAATTTTTTTGATGATTTTCTGTGTGGCTTTCATCAGGCGTTCGAGTATGGTATAAAGCAGGGCATCGCTTGTCCCCACTTCAAAGTCCTCGTTACGGGCTTCCAGTTCCTTTCCTTCGCGAAACATATCCGCTACTACCCAATGCGATTTTCCAATAGTGATCAGGAAGTCTTCGCCCCAGAATATTTTTACCTCCCTGATCCGGAGAAACCTGTTGTTCTTGTCGAAATCAGGAAAATGCAGTATCACAAAATAGTAGTCGTCGTAGATGTCAACTTTCGGGCGCTGATTGTGCTCTTCTTTACAGTCTTCGATGTCGAGGGGATGGAAATGAAAATTATCTCTGAGATAGTTAAGGTTGTCGTCGGAGGGATTAAGGACATGATGCCATCTGAGTGTTCCGATTTTAATAGTTTCGATCATAAGCCCTCCTTTTTTATTTTAAGTATTACATTCCGGTGATTTATTTGATTAATCTTGTTTTTTGCAGTCGGCAGTTAACAGTCGGCAGTCGGCAGTCTGCAGTCCGCAATAAGCAGTTGGTGAATTTTGGATCTTCATCAATTTTTAATTTTTAAGAATATTTTTCCGGGTTGTTGATCATGTGATTCAACATTCTTCCTACTTCATCTGACTTACTGTTCAGATCATCGTATTGCTCCTGAATGATGTATTTACATGCCAGAGAAAAATCAAGCCACACCTGAACTTCAGTATTCTCCATATCGGCATCTGATATTTTACTTACAAAATGAGCCACATATTGTCCTTTTCTGTACCCTTCACCCACATTAGAGCAAACTGACCGTGATGATTTTCTGATTTGTGAAGTCAGTGAGTACATTTCCTCTTTTAGGAAAACCCTTTGTTATTTCAAATATCTCGAGGGCAAGAGCAAATGCTTTTTTATAAACCAATAAATTTCTGAATCCTCCAGCCATTTCTAAGAGATTTATGATGAATTTAATATTGCTTGATCAAATTAACTGTTGCTCATCTAAATCTTCTCCACTGCCTGCTCTCGCCAGAGGCGAGACCGACTCATTTTTGCCTTTTGCCGACTGCCGACTGCCTTTTGCAGAATCCCCAACAACTCCGCCGCAAAGATAAATAAACAAAGTCAAAAAAAAAGACTGACCTAAACCAGATCAGTCTTTTTTTAAACTTTTTCAGGTCTTATTCAATCATCATTTTTTTGGTAACGGATGCTTCACCCGACCGTATGGTATAGAAATAAATACCTGATTTCAAACCTGAACCGTGAATGGTCAATTCTGCTTTTCCGGCAGGATATTGTTTTGCAGGAGTGGAATAAACCACCTGTCCCATGAGGTTGCTTACTTCAAGTTCAAGATCTGCTGATTTCTCAAGCATCACATAAACGGTAGAAGTGTTGTTGAATGGATTGGGATAGTTCTGCGAAACCTTTGCTTCACTTATGATCGCTTTATTATCATTTACACCGTTAAGAATGTCTGTTTTTAGTACCGACATTACCCTGATGCTATTTTCTTCAGTAGTGGTTGTAGTATAACCTGGTGTATTATCGGCCATATACATAAAATAGATGTATTCATCCGAATTGGGAGAGGCTGATGGCCAAACACATTCATCATACCAATAAACAAAGTCGGAATTCATGTCATAAAAATCACCCCAGGATGTACCTGCGTCAGGGGAAGTGCGTATCCAAATATGGCGGTAGGTTGAAAAAGTATTATCATAATTTTCGGTTACTGAAGAATAAATCACAAACAACCGGTTTTGATCATCAATAATTATCTGAGGATGACTTGATAATCCGGTGTTATAAGCAGCTATCTCGGGAAGGATATTAAGCGAACCGTCACCATCAATATCCTGCGACCAGCCAATAAGGCTATAGTCTTCTTCCAGTTCCGAACCTGGCTCACCATAAGGATTCAAAGCATCCATTCCACTCGAAAAAGTAGGTCGGTTCTCATTCCAGTAAGCTACTCCATCTACACCGGGGAAATAAGACTGACTGGCACCGTCGGCTGATAATCCCCTCGAAATACTGAATACAGTATGAACAAGACCGCTATTATCAATGGCTACATGATGGGAACCGTCGGGGCAATAAAATGTATCGGTAATTGTGCCTGTGGTCCACAAAGGATAAGGGCATTCCCAAATCACAGTTTTGTCCCAGGTGTCACCATCGTCAGTTGATTTCATGAGCATCAAATCCGTCCAGTTGTCACCCACCAGGAAGGCTAAAATTCCGTTTTTCGGTTCAGCAAATTCATAAGTATCTCCTCCAATTTCAGAATAATAATCTCCCCCTAATTCATCAAATAAATGATTTTCAATTTCCCAGGTAGCGCCTCCATCAGCAGACCGGGAATATAAAAAAGCTGTAGTTTGATTATTATAGGCTACCCATGTTGTTGAAATTAAATGAATAATATTGTGTGAGGTTCCGGTAGTAACTACCCTTGGAAATGAAATATCTACTGCACCCGTTGGACCGGCTTGTATCGCCATTGTCCAGTCGCCTGTTCCTTTATTATCACGTATTCCGTATGCAAGCCCCAAAGTCAGATGGTGACATGCAAAAATTTCACCCGATTCACCATAAGGATGATATGAAGGCCATCCGGTTTTATAAGATTCGATCTGGTTTTCGGGAAGTGGACCCCAGGCATTACCGCTATAAAAATTATAGCCTGTTCCTCTGGTATTACCATTTGGATTTGACTCAGGACCTCTTGTCCATACCGCGCCCATGGTTCCATCATCATAAAGGTAAAGACGATTTTGCATCGAACGGTTTGATTGTACATCATACCAGGTATTTCCAACTTTATCTTCTTCCATAATACCTAAGATTTTCAATCCGGGGGTAACGACCTCCACCTGAGATCCTGCATCCTTAATAGGTTTCGTTTTTACGGCAGAAGCATTTTTAACATCTTTTGGCAATAAGGCTCTATTCTGGCTAAAGCCAAACATCACAAAGCTTAATGCAAACAATACAAGTAATAATTTTTTCATAACTAAACATTTATTAATTAAACAATATGTGTATCAACTAAACTTAAAAAGCAAAATTAAGGAATTATAAAATTCAATTGACCTGAATTTAAAAAACGCTGCAAAATACATCTATTCAAAACAAAAAACAAGAATAAACCAGTTATTGGTAGCGGGGAATCAGTATTCGGTAAGTTACTTATTTGGCAACACTTGGGCTTACATTCATTTCCTTGGGGATAATTAAAATGCTTGTAACCAAACAGTATATTATTAACAATGAAATTTTATTCACCTACCGTAATAATGTGAGCTGGTATAAAGGGTATAATGGAATAGAGGAAATACAGGGTTTAAGTTTTACATTTGAGTCCACTCCGAAAAGACAAACAGGACGTCATTGCGAGGGCGAAGCCCGAAGCAATCTATTGATTTCCAGCACCAATAGATTGCTTCGCTACGCTCGCAATGAAGATAAATCACTTTTCGGAGTGGACTCACATTTAAAATCTATACTTCCCAACCAGATTGCTTTAACCGTAACACTTATTCCCTTTATACCTTTATTTCCTCTATACCAGTTAAAAGATTCGTTAACTCACTGATTAGTCACAAATGCTTAAATAATCTGTTTAATAAAAATGGCACTGTCATAAAATATCGGGAGTTGATTTTGGAAATAATTATTGTCCGATGAAAACGAAACAATAGGCTTGAGATTCTTCACTTCACTTCGTTCCGTTCAGAATGACAAAGTGTTAAATTTTAGGAATGGGGCTTGCAGGCGGCTCCGCCGCCTCCAAGCCCCATTCCCCCAAAACATCTACAACGTCATTGTCATTCTGAGCGTTAGCGAAGAATCTCTAAATTTAATCGGGCAACCATGTTTGGAAATTTATACTTCCAAACCAGATTGCTTTAACCGTAACACATATTCCCTTTATACCTTTATTTCCTCTATACCAGTTAAAAGATTCTTAACTGACTGATTAGTCACAAATGCTTAAATAATCTGTTGTAATAAAAATGGCACTGTCATAAAATATCGGGAGTTGATTTTGGAAATAATTATTGTCCGATGAAAACGAAACAATAGGATTGAGATTCTTCACTTCACTTCGTTCCGTTCAGAATGACAAAGTGTTAAATTTTAGGAATGGGGTTTGGAGGCGGCTCCACCGCCTCCAAACCCCATTCCCCCAAAACATCTATAACATTATTGTCATTCTGAGCGTTAGCGAAGAATCTCTAAATTTAATCGGGCAACCATGTTTGGAAATAATTTTTTTTGTCACAATAAAGTCTCGTAGAGACGAAATTATGGTAGCAAAACCCGCAAACGAAGTTCAGCCTCGTAGAGGCGACATTATTAAATTCAAATTTTAGGGCAAACACTTACACACAACTTAACACCCATGTTGTTTTTGCAGTAAAAGGACGGGACTAAGCAACAAAAAAAAGGCTGCCCTTTCGGAACAGCCTTTTTTTTGAAAAACTCTTGTTATTAATTTACATCCCAGAAAATCTTTTTGTATAAAAGGTCACCGCCTATTGCTTGTGCAGCCTGGGCCCAACTTTCAGCATTTAATGTTTGCTCATTAACCGGGAAAGTAAAACGAGTTGGAATCTGACCATTGGCATTGTCGTCAGGATTGGGTGGCATGATGAGGGTGGGTACATCAAGCCTTCTCCACGAAGTATAACCCTGCAAGCCTCTTACATAGAGGCCAAGCCATGCCTGTGTTCCAATGCTTTGTTTCCAGTTAGCGCCATCGTAAGCCACATCAGCCTGGGCAATGTAGGTATCGTACTCTCCTTCAGTACCTCCCCAATGGAGAATGGAAGATTTAACACCATTGTTGTACCAGGTCTGTGCATTATCACCGACAGTAAAGCCTCTTGCGGCTGCTTCGGCAAGGTAGAATGCAACTTCGGTATAATCCAGGATAACCATAGGATAATCGGGCTGGAGAATAGTTTCGTTAAACCCGGAGTTCTGTGTGAAATTATTCGGAGCGCCGTAAGGTCCGCCTTTATAGAAATCATCACTCGGATCATCAGGAGTGGTATTGTCGTACAGTGTAAAGTACAAAGCAAGACGCGGATCGTTCAGATCGTTCATGATATCAACCATGGTTTCACACGGTACAAAATCATGACGTCCGCTCTGAATAACTTCAACGTACAACTGGTTGGAGTTGGAAGCACCCGGATAGCTGATCTGGCAGATATCACCAAATGCAAAAGCTCCGGCATAAGCGCCTTCGATGGTTGACTTTGCCAATGAGGAGTTTACATCCGAAAGATTGATCGCCAATTTGATCAACAAAGAATTACCAAACTTTTTCCACATTGCCACATCACCTCCCATGTACAGGTCTTCGCTGCCAAAGCTTTCGAAAGCGGCATCCAGGCCATCTGTAGCAAGTTTTGTTCTTTCAATCAGGCTGGAATAAATAGTAGCAGCATCATCATAAACCGGATGAATATTATCAATATCACATGCCTCGGTATAAGGTACATTGCCGAAAATATCAACCAGCTCCTGGTAAGCATAACACTCCATCAGTGTAATGATATGAAGCCTGTTCTGTTTGGCCTTTGTTGCATCCTCGCCAACAGGTTCTTCGCCGCTTATTACCTTTCTTGCTTCAGCAAAATCGGCTAAAATATCACGGTAGTAGGTACGGAATGTTAAATCAGGAATGGTCCTGGTAAAGATGTCGTAATTAGGTTCATCAAGGTAAGTTGTGGCAGTCCAGTACTGTGCCATAAACTTCCAGATGTTGAGGTTAACGTTTGGAGTTGCTTCCTGGTCGCCAAGTCTTTTCTGGGCAACTGCGAATAATGAATTACCAGGAACTTCAACGGGCTTCTTTTTGTCCGTATTGAAATCCTCATAATTTTTGGTGCAGGATATTGAAATCCCGATCAACACAATTAAGATTAAATATATTCTTTTCATAACTTTATTTATTAGAATTGAAGATTAACAGTTAAACCAATATTGCGAACGGCAGGCAAAGCGCCACTCTGCCATCCCTGTACATTACCTGAGCCCTGACTTGCTTCGGGATCGGAATGCGGAAGATCCTTGTAAAGTATCCAGAGGTTGGATCCGACAAGACTGAAAGAAACTCCGTTAAAGAAAGAATTTTCCAGCTTGGCTGAAGGTAAGGAATATGTAATAACAAGCTCTCTTAATTTTACATAAGTAGCATCGTAAACAAATTGAGAGGTTGGAAATGCACCAACTCCAAATGCAGAATCGTTATTACCTGAACCCGTGTAAAATTCTGCTGACCTGATACGTCAACTCCATTAATAACAGTACCTCGGCATAAACACCATCATTTATATAACCACCGTTCCTGGTTCATAAGTATAAGTCAGGATCGCCATTTTCGTCCAGGATTTCAAGTAACGGATCGCGAACAGGGTTGCCCAAATCATTGGTAAAATCGGTTTCTTCGTATAGCCCGGAATACAATCCATAGTATTGATCCAATGAGAAAATACTTCCACCCTGCTGCCAGTCAATCAGGAAGCTCAGTGCCCAGTTTTTGTATGTGAAGCGGTTGTTGAAACCCAAATTAAAATCGGGCTGGATATTGCCAATGACGATATCGGATTTAGCAGTTTTGAGGTAACGACCGTTTGCACCAATCAACCTGTTTCCATTGTCGTCGTAAACATAATCGCGTCCTTGTATTACACCATAAGGCTCGCCAACGCGGGCATTGATGGTAAGTCCTCCCTGTAATGCAGCCAATTGAAGCACATCTACACCTTCATAAAGTTCAATGACTTCGTTGATGTTTCTTGCCCAGTTCACAGTTGCATCCCATTTAAAGTTTTCCTTTTTAATGGGAACACCATAAATCATCAACTCAATACCTTTGTTTTCAACCTCACCGGCATTTAAGTATTTCTGCAGATATCCGGTTGCATAAGAAACCGGTACAGGGATACTTTGGTTGGTAGTATTGGTCTTATATAAGGCAAGGTCGAAACCTAACCTGCGTTTGAAGAATGCCATCTCCAAACCGGCTTCAATACTACTGCTGAGTTCAGGTTCCAATGTTGAATTATTTTTTGCATTGGGTAAGGAGAACATTGACGTCCCGCTGTATGAAGGACTTTGATCATAGGTGTCTTTTAATATTCCCCAGGGTGCATCATTACCAACCCGTGCGTAGCCAAGTCTTACTTTACCCAGGTTCATCCAATCTACTTTTGCTACCTCTGAGAAAACAAAACTGGCTGAAACAGAAGGGTAAAAATAACTCCAGTTGTCACTTGGTAAAGTGGATGACCAATCATTTCTTGCAGTAACATCCAGGTAGAGAAAACTCTTATATCCCAACGATACGCTACCAAATACTCCATCAACAGCTGTTTCAGCCAATCTCTCTTCCGGAGGAAGCATGGGATTAGTGCTGTTGCTGAGTGAATACAGATTCGGAACGATCAGTCCGCCATCAGTTGAAGCAAACACCTGATCAGCCCGGCCTCTCCGGCTGTTGATACCCAGAAGGACAGCAAGACTGAAATCATCGCTCAGGTTTTTCTGGAATTTCAGCATCAGGTCAATATTCCTTTCCATAAAGGTACGATCGAACCTTGAATAACCTGATGTTACGTCGCTACGTACTCCACCGGAGGCAACACCCATTTCACCGGCTGCTGAACCTACTGCTTTTCTTTCTTCCTGCAATTCACTATAAGTATCGAGCGAATAACGACCCATTATACTAAAATAATCATTGATCTTCCAGTCGGCCTGTAAATAACCGATGATGCGGTCTCTTACGTCGGTTTCATAATTCTGATAACGCACCCAATAAGGATTGTCCCAATAAGCAGGTGCTAAATCATTGGGTGAATTGGGATTCCATGTAATGTTTTCTTCATAATCCTCATACAATTGCTTTTGTTCTGCCCAATCAACGTTGGTTTGCATCCATTGACGGAAAGAGGACATGATGTTATCGCTATATCCGGTTGAATTACGCCCTTTTCCCTGGGTATTGATATAGTTAGCAGATGCCGAAACTTTAAGATTCTTAACCACATCATACGAACCATTGAAAAGCACATTGTTCTTTGAAATGTGACTGTTGGGCATAATACCCGATTGTTCCTGATTGGTATATGAAAGTCTGAAAGTTGAAGCTTCACTCCCACCGGTTACATCCACACTGTTGGTATATGACCAGGGAGTTTCGAAGAAGGTGATCGGACCGTTTTCGGCATTCTTCCACGGAGTTGCTTTTTGATAGTATTCTGATTGTGGATAAAAAGAATTATACTGGAAAACCATCAGGTTTTCGTCAAATTCCTGACCCATTGAAGCATCCTCACGTGTAGGAACAGTAAAATCAAGGTTTCCATCACCATCAATATCATAAATTTGTTCAAAACCAGCCATTGGAGGATCACCATAATAATCAGAACCATAACCAGCACCATAATTTGTCTGGTATTTCGGGAATGTTGACTCTTGTCAACAAAGCCCGTTGTAACGTTTGAGCTAATAGAAACGCCAAGTACTTTTTTCTTCGACATGGTTTGAGTTCCTTTTTTGGTTGTAATGATAATGGCACCATTCGCAGCACGTGAACCGTAGAGTGCTGTAGCAGCAGCTCCTTTCAGAACAGTCATTGATTCGATGTCGTTCGGGTTAATGTCAGTGGCGGCATTACCAAAATCATAACCTGCACGTCCTCTGATTTGGTCTCTGGCATTGGTATTATCATTATTAACCGGAACGTTGTCAATAACAATCAATGCCTGGTTGTTCCCGGTAAGAGATGCCGATCCCCTGATAAGAATGTTTGTGGATCCACCCATATTACCGAATGACTTTACCTGCACCCCGGCAGCCTTACCTGAAAGGGTTGAAATAAAATTACTTGATTTAACCTGGTTGATCTCATCACCTGAAAGTTCCTGAGTGGCATAACCCAGTGATTTCTTTTCACGGGAAATACCCAGAGCGGTCACTGTAACACCTTCGAGGTTAAGGAGATCTGTTGCCATTGTAACATCAATGGTGGTTTGAGTACCAATCTCAATGACCTGGCTTACCATTCCAATAAAGGAAAAGACAAGGCGTTTGGCGCTTGCCGGTACGGTAAGCTCGTAGAAACCATCGAGATTTGTAACGGTTCCAACGGTCGTTCCTTCAACAACGACCTGTACACCAGGAATGGGCTTTTTATCGTCGGCGCTTATAATTGTGCCCGAGATAGCCTTTCCCTGTGCTTGAACATACTGCATCCCTATAAGTAATATGAATGCAAAAAAGAGGGTAAATTTTCTCATAACATAAGAATTAAGGTTAGTAAATATAAACTGCATTGATAATATATTAATTTGATTCATTAATGTTTACAGCAATTTGTTAAAATTATTTTCACACAATTTTTCCGAACACAAAATACAGATTTTTAAAGAACAAATAATAATAATAATTAATAATAAATTAACAACCTTTTCTTAATAAATTAACTCAATAACCAACTTGCATCATTTTCCTATCAGAGGAAATCAATTTTATAATTGATAAACCTGTATCAAAAGTAAACAATTTTTATAATTGTGCTTTTGGTTTATTTAAATTTTCGGTAAAAAAATAAAAATGATATTATAAGAACCGAAAAAACAATGACATTGATAATACTTCCGAACTCTAATAAATAAGGTAAAATAACAATCAACGCGGAGGATACGATGAAAAGAAAGAAACCCACCCGTTTTAACCTCCAGATATATATAGCTCCAAGAAATGAGCCGGCGTATAATACAATACCGACAAGTGATAACTTCAGAATGGCGGATTTTTCGATAGGGTTTTCAGGTAAAAAATCTTTCCAAACAAAGAAGATCCAGTTATTAAAAATAGCCGTAACCGAAAACAAAAGGACAAAAAATGCAGAATAAACAAAAACAGAAAAGCAAAGCATGGCTAATAACAGCGGTCTTTTCTCTATCTGTGGCTGTTGTTCAATTTCATCCATGTTATAAACTTTTATTATTGCATAATTTTAAGATGAACAGCATAACCAACAATGAAAGCGGCAGAAACCAGAACGCTCAGAATCGAAAAAGGATAAGCAGGGATAAAGGCGACAGGAAGGGCTATAATAAAAATTTGTGCTCCGGTATAAAAGTGAAAACCTATTTTCCGAAGTTTCCACATAAAAATGGCTCCGAATAAAGAAAGAGAATAGAGTACAAATCCTGTAAAAAAGAACCTCCTGCCGCCCGACATCATTAAATCGAATTCAGGGAGATCAATCTTAATATCATCCATAAGGTTGACCATATCGTCATAAGAGAGGAAAATGAACAAATTTGAAATGCCTGCCAAACCGCTGCCAATAAATGATAAGATGCACAAATAGGTCAGCAGATCCGGTCGTTTAACCGGTTTTTGTTCGTTTTGCTGAAACTCCCATGAAGATTCCATGCCTGTATTTTTAGGACTATTCGAGGCTGCCGACCACCTTTTCAACTTCATCGAGGACCTCACACGATTCGACAAGGTCTTTCATCTTATTATGATCATCATAAAGAGGACGGTCAATCTCAAGAAATTCGACGTATTTGCGCACAATCTCTTTTGCTTTTGCAACACCTTTGCCAAAATTATATTCACGAAAATCGAGTGCCTGAGCGGCTGCCATCATTTCAATTCCAAGAATGCCGTAGGCATTATCCAATATCTGGAAATTCTTTTGGGCGGTATTCATGCCCATCGAAACAAAATCTTCCTGATCGGCTGCAGCCGGAATGGATTGAATGGATGCCGGAGCTGACAAAATCCGTTGTTCAACTATCAAGGTATCGGCTGTATACTGGCTCAACATCAATCCTGAAAACATTCCCGCTCCTTTGGTCAGGAAAGCGGGCAATCCAACACTTAAAGCCGGGTTGTTCAACCGGTTCATCCTTCTCTCCGACATTACGCTGATCATTGTAATAGCTGCACCAGCCATGTCCATTGGCAAAGCAACAGGTGTTCCCTGGAAATTAGCTCCCGATAACTGCAAATTTTCATCCGGGAAAAATACCGGATTATCGCCCACACCATTCAATTCTATTTCAACCTGTGAACGAGCATAAGCCAGGGCATCGTGGGCAGCTCCTATAACCTGAGGAGTTGACCGCATGGAATAAGCATCCTGAACTTTGTGCTTTACTCTGCCTTCTTTGAGATCGCCACCCTGAACCAGTTTATTGATGGCTTTTGCACTCCTGACAGCCCCTTTAAATCCACGAACTTCATGCAACTTTTCTGTATAGGGTTTCATGTTCGCCTTGAGGGCTTCGAGCGACATAGCTGCAGCAATTTCAGCCTGTTTCAGCCAGCGGTTAGCATCATAAAGAAAGATGGCGCTCATGGCAGTCATTACATTTGACCCATTGATAGTAGCCAGTCCGTCACGAGCCATCAATCCCGGAATTTCTATCCCGGCAAGCTTCATTGCTTCATTTCCCGGATAAAGGTTTCCCTTAAAATATGCCCTGCCTTCACCCATCATCAATAAAGCGATTTGCGACATTGGGGCAAGATCGCCCGAAGCTCCAACAGAACCTTTTTTACAAACCCAGGGAGTGACACCTTTATTTAACATTTCGACCAAAGTCAGGGTGATCTCAGGTCTGACACCTGAATTACCATGCGCATGAACATTGATCCTGCCCAGCATGGCTCCCCTGACCCATTCAACAGGCATTGGATCGCCAATCCCCGCTGCATGGTTATAGATCAAATACTTTTGAAAATCTTTTACCTGATCGTCATTAAGCACAACTTCCGAAAACTCACCAATTCCGGTATTAACGCCATACATGATTTCGCCGGCAATTATTTTTTTCTCCAACATGGCGCGGCACTTTTTAATTCTTTCCAATGCCTCCGGATGAAGCTCAACATGCTGATGATGGCGGGCAACGTTCACAACGTCCTCAATGGTTAATCCCGCACCTTTTATTATATATGTCATAATGAATTACAATTTAAAATTTATGAATTACAATTGGGAATAAATAATTTAATAAAAATATTTGAAATCTGATTCCAGTGTAAATTTTGAAATCAGTTTGCAGCAATCAGGACCAGAGTGCGGAGCGGTTGATTTTAATTTTAAATTTTAAGCACCAGCTATTCATATCTATTTGAATACATTTGCGGGTAAAAGTATGAATTTTTAATACAAGCATCACTTTTTTGTGAATTATATAAATAAAGAGTTAAAATTACAATTAATTCATTTTTAGCCACCTCCAATGGAATGCTTATGGCAAAAGTTACACGAAGAAAATTTTGTATATTCTTAAAAGAATTTTGTTATTTTTAGTGAATTCGTGGCATTAATCTTTTTACTCTTGATTCGCATGAATAAATAAACGCTAAAAAAAATGCCGGATACCAGTAACCTAACATCCCATATCGAAAAGGAAAAAGCGGTATTGCTTTACTTTTACAACGACGATTGCGCTCCCTGCATCTCACTGCGACCAAAAGTAGAACAACTGATTACACACTCATTCCCAAAAATGAAATTGATTTTTATCAATTCGAAATCAGATTTGATGATTCCGGCTACATTTCAGGTATATGCCAATCCAACCCTCCTGCTCTTTTTTGAAGGGAAAGAGTACCAACGATTTAGTAAGTTTGTTTCGATGACGGAATTGGAAAATACCATCCGGCGCTATTACAGTTTATTGTTCGATGAAAATAGCTGATCCGGAAACTCCAAAAAAAATTCTGCATTCTATTTATTTTATACACCGAAATGCATACTTTTGCCACTCGAAAAATATTAAAATTAAACAACATGAAAAAACTAATTATTTTATCAAGCCTCCTGTTGCTTGCAGGTACATTATTTATTGCGGGTTGTAGTAAAGACGACGAACCAACACCCGGGAACCCAACCATTTCCTTCCTTGAGGAAAATGGTTATATTTCCTCAAATATCAGTGCGCAATACAATGACACCCTTAGGTTTATGGTGTATAATGTGTATAACGGAACTGACATGCTTGTAAAATTTACCGCAAGGCTGAATGGTTATTCCATAATTGATTCAACCATCAACACGAAAAATTTTACCATCGAAATTATAACCAACAAGACCATTGATGATGAAGAGGCCTGGAAATTTGAAATTACTGACAATGCAGGTCACAAAACAGATTTTACAATAACGGTAACAGGAGATTTCGGACCGATTAAAACATATACCGGAATATTGCTTGGCGCGCAGGATAATCCAACAGTTGAGAGCTTTGCCTCTTACTCAAATGATACCATTACCAGATATTTTCAGGCACAGGCATTCAACCACCAGGCGGATATTGACATGTTCTGTTTTTATGAAGATACGCCGCAGCATCAAAATTTGATGACATTGGCTGCACCCGGTTCCAATATTACCGGAATTTTTACAGGAGCCACATCACCTGAAAACTACACCACAAAAAATCTGACTTTTTTTGTTTCTACTACGATGTCCGTAGCTGAATTTGAATCTATTGACAACGATGCAAGGGTTATTGACGCCTTTGATCCTGAAAATAAATATAAGAAAGCCAGCAAGCTCGATCCGAATGAGATTTATGCATTTCTGCTGCAGTCGGGTAAATACGGCTTGTTAAAGGTAAATGATGTGGTGGGAATGGAATCAGGAATGCTGGAGTTTGATGTGAAAATTCAGAAATAAATTACCTTTTAAAAAGTAATAAAGTTAAAGTAATCGCCGGTTGAAATTCTCAATTCAACCGGTTATCTTTTTTATTAGTTCATCCAGGGTAATTTCGATCTGTTCACCAGTAGCCATTTCCTTAACGGTCATTTTTCCTGAATTCATTTCATTTTCACCTATAAGTACCACATAAGGTATGTTTTTGTTATTGGCATAACTCATTTGTTTTTTGAGTTTGGCTGAATCGGGAAATAGTTCAGTGTTTATTCCGGCAATACGCAATTTATTGACAAGAGGCAGGCAGTATTTCTGTTCTTTATCGCCAAAGTTCACAAACATAACCTGAGTGGTGGCTTGTGTTTCAGTAGGAAAAAGGTTGAGTTCGAGCATCACATCGTAAATGCGGTCGGCACCGAAAGAAACACCGACTCCCGAAACTCCGGATAAACCGAAAATGCCCGTAAGGTCATCGTATCTTCCGCCACCGCAAATACTTCCCATTTTTACATCCTGCGCCACGACTTCGAAAATAGCCCCCGTATAATAATTCAATCCGCGGGCAAGGGTCAAATCAAATTCGACATGAGCGTCCAGTTCAAGGTGTATGAGTTGGTCAAAAACAAAAGCGATTTCTTCTATTCCTTCTCTGCCTGAATCGGTCCCTGCTAATATTTTTCGCAGAAATTCAATTTTTTCCAGGCTGCTCCCTTTAAATTCTAACACTTGTATTAACCGGCTGATGGAATCAGGCGATAAACCAGCCAAAGCCAATTCATCCGATACTTTTTCGATCCCTATCTTTTCCAGCTTATCAATGGCGACTGTAATGGAAGTAAATTTTTCAGTTTCGCCAAGATATGCAGCAATTCCATACAATACCTTACGATTGTTAAGTTTTATGGTGTTTTTAACGCCAAGCTTTTTAAATACGTCATTGATGATTTGAACCAATTCTATTTCGTTTAACAACGACGAACTTCCGATCACATCCACATCACACTGAAAAAATTCACGGTAACGGCCTTTCTGGGGTTTATCTGCCCGCCAAACCGGCTGTATCTGAAAACGTTTAAAAGGAAAAGTAATGTCATTTAAGTGCTGGACGACATATCTCGCGAATGGTACAGTAAGGTCATAGCGTAAACCCTTTTCAGAAATTATTCCTGTAATTTCATTCTGTATTGGATTTTTTAGTTTTTCACCTGGAATTTTATCCAGATAATCCCCGGAATTTAAAATCTTAAACAGCAACTTATCCCCTTCCTCACCGTACTTCCCAAGCAATGTTGAAAGATTTTCCATAGCCGGCGTTTCGATTGATTGGTATCCATACAATTGAAAAACAGCCTTAATAGAATCGAAAATAAAATTTCTTCTCACCATCTCAATGGGTGAAAAGTCGCGGGTGCCTTTAGGAATGGAGGGTTGTTGAGCCATTTACTTTAAATAATTATCAATTTACTGAATCCTGCAAAGGTAAAAGATTTTAATGTTCAGGATTTTTTGACGTTACAGTCGAGCAGAATTTTATTTATAAACTCTCCGCACCCATCCTCACCTTCTTTTGGCGCCCAGCTTGCAAAGTGCTTATCGTCAGCTGGATCATAAGGTCCATCCTTCAGTTCATAAATAGCTGAGTCAGGTTCAAGGCAGATGATGGAGTGGTAAGTCCTTGCAGCAACTTCGGCAGCAAAATAGCCATTAGCCGGATCAAGTAACATAGAATCGGTAATATTGCCAAACTCATCAAACTCCACGGCAAGAAATTTCCCGGTAAGTGCGATGAAGACTTCCCGCTTGTCAGGGTTTTCGTGCTTGTGCGGTTGAAGATAGGTTCCGGGTTGCATCACATTCAGCAAGCGCTGAAGAGGATCAGAAGCTTCTTTGTGAAAATTGAGGTTGATCCGTTTACGTTGTGAGTTTGAAGCTTTACCCGCTAATCCGGCAATTAGATTTTGATCAATTTTAATCATTTGTCAATTTTTTAAAACAAACTCATTTGGTGATGGCTTTGTTCATGTTCCAACAACCATTTCTTCCGCCATAAGCCACCCGCATAGCCGGTAAGACTACCATCCGATCCAATCACACGGTGACAGGGAACGATGATGGAAACAGGATTTACCGCATTGGCTCCTGCCACTGCCCTAATGGATTTAATGTCACCCATTTTTCGTGCTAAATCGGCATAGCTCATCGTTTGTCCAAATTTAATCAGGAGCAGTTCGTTCCAGACAGCTTTACGAAAACTGCTGCCATTCAGATCAAGTTGAATATTAAACTCACTGCGTGATCCATTGAAATATTCTATCAATTGGAGGCTATACTCATTCAGTTCGTCCGGAAGAAAAAGATCAGCAGTACCCATGATCAACAAAAATCAGGGAACAAAGACCCTTACCGGAATGTTCCAAACGGATGATTCCCAGGGGAGAATTCATGTAACCAGTGATCAATGTTTCCATATTTGCAATTGGCTACCTGATAAACCGAATGGACAAAGGATATTTAAAGTGCTCTCCGTTATTGGCTTTAATGGATGCGATGACGATCATAACCAACTGAAAAATGCCCAAAGAGATCAAAAGCAAGAAACCCACCAATACCAAAATTAAAATAGCTGCTACTGCCATGTAAATCATCATCGAAATCTGGAAATTAAGCGCCTCCTTTCCCTGTTCATCCACAAATGGAAATTCCTGTTTTTTGATGACCCAAAGTACCAATGGACCCACAACGAATCCGATACCCGGTAAAATGTTGTAACCCGCTAGCGCGCTTAAGTGGCAAAACATGCCCCACATGCGTTCATCCCTTTGTTTCTGGTCAATCGGATTTTCCATTTTGATTAAATTATAAAAGCATAAACTACTGCCGAAAGTAACATCAAAATCAAAGCAAATACAGTTAATCGCTGAAATAACTCACTCTTTCGTCAACGACTTCTTATTGACGGCAACGCTTTTTCCGGCTAATCCAACAATGAAAAGCAGGAAGGCGAGTCCGATCAATCCCAGTATGGCATTGTCCATTTTATTCAATTCCTTTGGTAATTAACCTTTCAAGCTTGCCGGTAGCCGATGCCCAGTTATAATTTCTCTGGACGAATTCAAACCCTTTTTCGGCTAACTCCTCAGCCTTTAGGGGATGGGTCAACAAGTCCACCACAATATCGGCAAATTCAAGTTCGTTGTCCCCAACCCTGATCTCCTCGCCATTTCTTGCATTGAGAGCGTTATTAGCCAATGGGGAAGTAATGGATGGGATTTTCATAGCCATTGCTTCAAGAAGTTTGTTTTGCAAACCGGTTCCGATCTGCATGGGTGCTATAAAAAGCCTTGAAGCCGCATAGTATTTCCTGATGTCGGATACCCAGCCTGTGACTTCAACTTTTTCGTTCCTGAGTTCAAGTACCTGCAAATGCGGAGTTGCACCGGCAAGAACCAGCCTGGCATCAGGTAACCGCTTATGTACAAGAGGTAATATTTTGGTGGCGAGGAAGATGGCTGCATTCACATTTGGAGGATAGCCCATATTGCCGGTAAATAGCAGGTCGTATTTTTTTTCGGCAGGCATCGGCTTGTAATACTCAGTATCAACACCATTAATGACAACCATAATTTTTTCCTTGTCGGGATGAGGAATGCCATCGCGATCAGGATAGGATATGATGGTTTTATTGTCAAAATCGTTGAATACGTCATGTTCATATTTGCAAAGTCTGTTGTATTCCAGCATTAGAAGCGGTTTCATGTAAAACGGTGAAGTTCTGACCCGCCTCAAAATTCCCTGTGAAAACACATCCTGATAATCAAGTGTTTTTGGGATGGCATTTTTTCTGACATATTCCGCCACACGCACAAGTTGGCAATAAATATGATCGGGTTGTATTTCGCTGATCAACCTATCAATTTTTTTCCTGTTTGCCGGATTATAAAAGTACCCTACCTGTAAGGGTTTTCCACTTAAGAAAGCCCTGAATATATTGATAACAATAGAAAGTTTATTGAGTTTCAGAACATGGATGGATTTGCAGAATGGCTCAAGTGTTTTCCGATATTCGTCCTTTACCGGTATATCTGTAAGGGCGCAAAGATGAATTTCGTGAAATGCCGAAAGGTACTTAATCTGGTTATATGCCCTCAGCTTATCACCTTTCTCAAGCGGGAACGGAAATCGCGGCAACAAAACGAAAATCTTCATAATACACCCTATTGTCCTGCAATAAATACCGGGTCAAATATAGATTATTTTTCTAAAATTTCTTTATAAAAGCCTTCGAGCCTTTTGATAATTTGCGGCATGTTGTGCTTTTCTTCGATCAGTTTTCGGGCATTCGTTCCCAACCGTTTACATTCTCCCTGGCTTTCGACGCATTTTTTTATGGCTGCCAGAAATTCCTCGGGTGTATTGGCGATAAGCAGATGCTCATCAGCCTGATATTCGATTCCTTCAGCTCCAATATCACTCGAAATAATTGCTTTTCCCAAAGCCATCCCCTCCACTATTTTTACCCTGATGCCGCTTCCTGAAAAAAGAGGAACTACCATTATTGCCTTCGATTGCATAAATTCAATAGCGTTGGGCACTTCACCCAAAACCACCACATTGGGCAGGTTTAATTGGGTTAACCAGTCAGGCATAAGGCGTCCGGCAAGATAAAACTTAAGATCGGGGAATACCTGGTGAATCATTGCCCAGCAATTATCAAGGAACCAGCGTATCCCTTCCTCATTCGGAATCCAGTTCATAGCTCCCAGGTGGAACAACGAAGGAAACTCAAACCCCGAGGGCTTTACTTCATAATTTCTAACATCCACACCGAAAGGAACATTCAGTATGGGTACATTAGGTCGGACTTGTTTGAAATATGCGGCATCAATATGGCTTACCGTGGTTACTCCATCAAAAAGAGGCAATGAGGACAACTCAAAGTTCATCAGTTTATGGGTAAGATAAGACAAGTACAATTTCTTTAAAGGATTTTTAGTGTTAGTAGTTATCCTTTCCCAGATCAAATGTTCAATGTTATGGGAGCGAAAGACAATTTTTGCGCCCGAATGCTTTCGTATCACCGGCTGATAAATTGCCATAGGAAGGTATTCCACCTGTACGATGTCATAATCTTCATTTTTTAAAATCTCGACCAGTCTTTTTTCAAATTCAAAAGAATAAAAACGAACGACATGATACGATTTTTTTGAGAAGAGATTGAGGAAAGCTTCAAAAGGCTTGATCGAAAGATCCTTTTTGATCAGTTCCAGACCGGTGGAGACAACAAAACTTTCAGGTATATCCGACGGGTTGATGAAGGATTTATTGGTGTTAAATGCCAGTACTTTTACGTGATGACCGGCATCCAACATTCCTTTGATAAAAACATACATCCCCAACGATCCGCCTTCATTGGGCGGGTAAGGCGACTTATTACAAACGTACAGAATTTTCATCGGTTGGTCCGTGTTTTAAAAAACTTTCCAAAAAATTTCCTCCAGCCGTCAGAATCCAGGAGAGGTGAATCGGTTGTGGCTTTGAAAGTCAGAAAAATACCCAGGGGCAACAGGATAAAAGGCGCAATCCACATTCCTGTATTGGCATCCAGCACACCTGACTTTACCGCCTTTTCACCGATGATGGACAAAATATGAAACAGAACAAAAAATAAAACAGAAACTACTACCGGTAATCCCAATCCTCCACGCCGGATGATGGCACCCAAAGGAGCGCCAATGAAAAATAAGACAAAACAAGCCACCGACAGGGTAAATTTCCGGTGATATTCAGCATGGTGTTTATAAATCAACCTGACTTTGCTTTCCTGATCATTCATTTGATTCAGAATGTTCTGCCTGGCTTTTCGCAAGGCATTCTGGGCATTATCAATCAATTCGTTTCTTTTACTTTCATCATAATCTGCCAAAAGGTTACTGACGTATGGTTTATCAAATGTAAGAATTGCGAGTCTGGCTGAATCAAGCTGATTGTAAAAATAAAATTCCTGGATTGTTGATTTTCTCATTCTCTCCTGTCCTTCAAAAAGCCTGGAAACGAGTGAATCGTCAGCCTTTTTCAATTGCCGGAGGTTGAGCATGGAATAATTGCTTTTAAAAAGTTCTTCGTTGGTACGGGTCATTTCAAAATTCATCAGGTCAAAACTCCTGATCTCTTCCCGAAATTTTGTCCGCTGATGCTGCCTTTGATACCTGTACTGCCTTTGGTCGGTTCGTTCAAGATAATTGTAGCCGCTATACAAAGTAAAGACAAGCACCGAACCGCCATCGGTCAGCGCCATCCTTCCTGAATCAGCAACTGTAACATTGGTATTTCCTTTTTTATCCGTATGATCATAGATTAAAATGTTCCGAATGGTTTTGTCATCTTTTTCCTTTTTCCCGACCCTTATGGAATATCCCTCCATGCCGTTATAAAAAATACCTTCTTTAATGTCGAGTGCTAATTTTTGTTCCCTTACATCATGCAAAAGAGATTTGAATTTTAAGTTGGCTATGGGAAGTACATTATTGGAAAAATAAAAAGCCACAACACTGATGATAACAGACACTACAACCAGCGGCATCATGATCCGCCTGAGCGATATCCCCGAAGCCTTCATCGCCACCAATTCATAATTCTCACCCAGATTTCCAAAGGTCATTAGGGAAGACAACAAAATAGCCAGAGGTAAAGCAAGGGGCACAAAGGTTGAGGAGGCATAAAACAATAGTTTGGCAATGATGTACCATTCGAGACCCTTGCCCACCAAATCATCAATGTATCTCCACAAAAACTGCATCAGTATGACGAACAGTGTGATGAAGAAGGTCATGATAAACGGACCCAGATAAGACTTAATAACCAGCCAATATATTTTTTTCACCTCCAGTTACTTATTATGAATGTGGCAAATATAATGGTTTCATCAACATCAATTGTAAGTTTGAAATATTGATAACCGGAAATGTGAATCCATATTGTCGGATACAGGATACTTTACTATCAAATTATATAGTTCTTGTAGCGAAGATAAAGCTAGAATACCCACTACCCATACAAATTATACAGGAGGCTGCGTTCCGTTTTTATTCTTCCTTAGAATTATCAATATGGTTAATAATTCTGTACTTTTCCTGTCTCATTTTCCACCTTTCGCGTGCATATTGTTGCATATCTGTAATCGTGTCTTTTTCATCAACAATTTCCAACCCTAATAAAGATTCAATAATATCTTCCATTGTTACAATGCCATCCATACCACCATATTCATCAATTACGACAGCAATATGTTCTTTTTTTTCTAACAGCAACTCCCAAACTCCCAATAATGGTTTTGAATCAGGAACAAATACTATATTTCTTTTTATGTCTTTAAGTTTAAGATCTCTCACATCTTCAGCAAGTTTTTCATACGCTGTTTGACGAAAAACATATCCAGTTATATGTTCGTCATTTTCTGAATATATTGGGATTCGGGAAAAGCGAAGGAAATTCTTGTTTTCTAAAAAGTCATTCAAATCCATATTTTCATCTGCAACTGAAACCACCACTCTTGGTGTCATCACCTCGTAAGTTTTTATACTTTTGAGGCGAATGAGGTTCTGTATAATCTTGTTCTCTTTTTCACCAAAAACGCCTTCTTCTGTTCCAATATTAGCCAGGGCAGATATTTCTTCTCTGCTTGTAGTCTGCTCGTTCGAATTGCTCGAAAACATTTTTGTTAAATATGATGAAGCTATTACAAGTGGATAAAGAATAAAAATCATAAAACGAATAATTACGCCTGAAATCATCGCCAATTTTCTCCAAAATCGAGCGCCGATGGTTTTTGGAATTATCTCAGTAAAAACGAGGATAAGAAGGGTGAGTATCGCAGAAACGATTCCAAAATAGGCATCTCCAAAAACGATTGTAGCTTGAGCTCCAACACCTGCAGCCCCAACGGTATGAGCAACCGTATTCATTGACAGTATGGCTGACAATGGTTGATCAATATTTTGTTTCAACTTAATCATATATTTGGCGCCACTTTTCCCCTGCTCCTCTTTAACCTTCAGGAAAGATAAAGGTGTTGACAGCAATACAGCTTCCATTATAGAACAAACAAAAGAAACAACCAATGCAATAAACAAATAAATAAATAAAAGTGTCATTCGCTTTTTATTATTTTACAAAAGTAATTATTTTGTTAGGGATCAGGCAGTTTCTTAAATTGCCACCAAATGGGCTAAAAACGATAGTTCCCATTAAAACCATATTCATTCAGATTTTTTAATAAAACCAGGACCAACCCAATTTTATGCTAAATTTGCGCATACTGTTTGCATGAAGCTAATAGAAGTCAATAACAGGCGCAAGGCTGCGGATTTTATCAGGGTGGCTCATATCATTTACCGGAATGATAAAAACTGGATTTGTCCTTTGGATAAAATAATAAATTCTATATTCAATCCACAAAAAAACAACTATTTTGAAGATGGGGAAGCCATCCGTTGGGTTTTACAGGACGCCAATGGAAAACTGATTGGAAGGGTTGCTGCATTTTATAATAGTTCCAAAGCGAAAAAGTACCAGCCACCAACCGGAGGTCTTGGTTTTTTTGAGTGTATCAACAACCGGGAAGCTGCTTTTATTCTCTTTGATGCCTGTGCCCGATGGCTGGAATCAAAAGGCATGGGCGCCATGGATGGACCGGTGAACTTCGGTGAAAATGATAATTATTGGGGATTGCTGGTGGAAGGATTTATGCCACCGGCATTTGGTATGAATTACAATCCGCCTTACTATAGGGAGCTTTTTGAATCTTATGGCTTTGAGCCATTTTTTGAACAGGAATCACGGCATCTTGACCTTACCAAACCCTTTCCTGACCGATTCTGGAAAATTGCAGAATGGGTGATGCGAAAACCCGGTTATACCTTCGAACACATCAGGGAAAAAAAATTTGAAAAATATGCTGCCGACCTTGCAAGCATTTATAATTCAGCCTGGGTTTACCACGAACATTTTTCGCCCCTGAATATTGCAAAAGTTAAAAAGGGTTTTGAAGAAACCAAGTTTTTTCTGATCGAAGATTTTATCTGGTTTATTTATCATGATAACAAACCCATTGCTTTTATAATTATGTTTCCTGATGTAAACCAGCTTCTCAGACATTTTAAAGGTAAACTGCATGTCTGGAATAGGATAAAGTTTTGGTGGCTAAAGAACAGTAAAAGGATCAACCGGTCGAGGGTAACGATTATGGGAGTAGACCCAGAATTTCAGGGGTTGGGATTGGAATCGGTATTATTCTGGCATTTACGAAAACCTCTTTTTGAAAAAAGGCCTCATTACAAAGAGCTTGAGATTTCCTGGGTTGGTGATTTCAATCCGAAAATGAAGGCAACACTTGAAGCATTGGGTTCTGATCCCGGGAAAAAACACATTACTTACCGCAAAATATTTGGAAGCAGTGCCGTTCATCAAAAGGCAACAGAGATACCCGAGATCAGAAAAAAAATCATGAATGTGTAAATAAGCAATTGTTTGAAATATTTCTGATTAAAGAAATTTTGTTTAACATATTTACCGTATCCTGATTTAAACCAGCCTTTACCTTATTTTCGCAACCGCTTATAATTTTTTTAATTAAATTTGAGCGGTCAATATTTTTTAGAAATTATTCATTAAAAAACAAAACAATGAAAAAAATAGTACTATTCGCAGTAATCTGTAGCATTGGAATGTTGGGGTTTGCGCAAAACCGTGTCATTCCTTCGCAGAAACAACGGAACTTTGAATTGAGAAAAGGACCATTATTAAATGAACAAAATGATTTTGTTAACATTCCTTCTATTCCTGAAAACAAATCAACAATGCTTTTACAGGAATCTTCGATAGGAAATACCCGTTACGACTTACAAAGCAATACAAGTTGCCAAAACCGTTTTCATGTTTTTGATGATGGAACCATGGGTGCTACCTGGACATTAGGACTTGTTGATCCAAACTTTCCTGAACGGGGCACCGGCTATAATTATTTTGACGGAAACTCCTGGGGAGATGCGCCAACTGAAAGAATTGAAAGTATCAGAACAGGATGGCCATCATACGCACCTTATGGTGAAAATGGAGAAGTTGTCGTTTCTCATGATTTTACTTTGGGACAGCTTAGCTATTTGACCAGAGAAACAAAAGGCACTGGAACATGGACCGAAGGGGTGCTGCCTGCTCCTGCCGGTCAGAAAATTTCATGGCCACGGGCTACAACATCCGGTGCTAATCATGATGTTATCCATACACTTGCAATTACATTTCCGGTTGCCAATGCAGGTACCATATATGAAGGGCTTGACGGAGCTTTGCTCTATTCCAGGACAACTGACGGAGGCACGACCTGGGATCCGCAAAATGTAATCCTCGATGGATTGAGTTCGGATAATTTTACCGGATTCAGTGCAGATATGTATGAATGGGCAGCCTCTGATAATGACAATATCGCATTCATAGTGGGTGATTCATGGCGCGATTTCGTTTTGATGAAATCAACTGATGGTGGAGATACCTGGAATAAAACCGTAATTTGGGAATGCCCATATCCCTTTTTCAATCCTGCTGCACCTTTTGAAACAGACACATTTTATTGTGTTGATGGCGCTCACCACCTTGCTTTTGACAGCGAAGGAATGGTTCATGTTGTATTCGGGATAAACCGGGCACGTGCAGATGCCACCCAGACATACTGGTTTCCATTGGTTGACGGAGTAGGCTACTGGAATGAGAACAGGTCCACCTTTTCAAATTCAATGGATGCATTGAACCCTTATGGTGAAGCCGGTTCGGAACTGGAGGAAGATTATAGCCTGATCGGCTGGATGCAGGATATCAACAATAATGGTGTTCTGGATATCATTGGAGAAGTTGGTGCATATTACATTGGAGCCTCAAGTATGCCGCAGATTACCATCTCTGAAAATAATGAGATATATATTGTGTATGCTTCAATTAGTGAGGGCTTTAATAATAATGAGCAAGATTACAGACATTTGTGGGCACGTTATTCACCCAATGGTGACTTTTGGGGTCATTTTGTGGACCTCAATAATGATCTTGTTCATACCTATGATGAATGTGTTTACCCTTCCCTGGCATCTACTTCGGATGAGGATATTTACCTGATCTATCAAACCGATAACTTGCCGGGATTGGCAGTTCGCGGCGATCTGGATCCCTATTCAGATAACACAATCTGGTCAATGAACGCCAGTATATTTGGTATCATTAGCGGAAGTAAAGAAATCGTAAATCCAATATTTGAATATGACGTTCTTCAAAACTATCCGAATCCTGCTTCAGATAAGACAACTATCGAAATCAATATCAGGAAGACC
Source organism: uncultured Bacteroidales bacterium (assembly GCA_963840975.1). Lineage (GTDB taxonomy): Bacteria > Bacteroidota > Bacteroidia > Bacteroidales > JAADJA01 > JAADJA01. Next base: position 38,831 of record CAWJBC010000017.1, read on the forward strand.
ACCCCGATTACGATTGATGTTGTGAATATAACCGGACAAAAAGTACTGAGCACAGATGCAGTTACTTTGAAACAAGGTCTGAATCGCGTTGAATTGAATGTTTCAAAATTAACTCCCGGTATGTATTTTTACTCTGTTAAAGCCGGCGAAACTAAAATTACGAAAAAGATGTTGGTTGAATAAAATCATATTAATTCCTATAAAAAACCTCTGTAAAACAGGGGTTTTTTTGTTTCAATTTAATCGTTAAGCTATACTAAATAACTGGTCAGAAATATTGCCAGTAGAGATAAAACAGGGTAAATCCGCAAAGGAAAACGATTCCAATCAAAGCATAAATCCTAAGCCATTGCTTGGGTTTACCTTCTGCCGGCATGTGTTTGTCAGTTACCACCTTATAATTAAGGATTGCCAGTAATGGAGCGGTAATAAATGAAATAGTGGTGGCTATATCAACCATTACACGCATGGTGCTGCTGAGGATGCTCATCAACAACAAAGCGCCTGCAACCACTATAATGATCCAAAACCAGAATTGCCAGTCAATTTTGGTTGGTTTAGTTTTAAATTTTGGAAACAAGATCGCTGTAAGTGGTTTCATTACCCTGGGATAGGCATCAAGACAGGTAAGGGTTGTACTGAACATGGTAGTAAAGGCCGCAACCGCTATGAAATAATACGACCAACTACCAATGTTTTCTGTAAACAAGCCGATCAACTGATCGGCAAAAACTACACCTGAAGATGAGAGTTCATCACCGGTTCCATATAAAACAAAAGCTCCCATCGTAAGGAAACAAATCGCTAATAAAGCTGTTCCCAAATATCCTATTTTGAAATCAACAAGTGCTTCGCTTAGTCGTGGTTTGAAACTGAGACTTTTGTTCTTTTCGATAGTCCATAAAGATTGCCAGACCGAAACATCAATGGGAGCTGGCATCCAACCTATGAAAGCGATCAGAAAAAAAATATCAGCCTGCTTGATCCAGGAAAAGCTGTGAGCCAAATCCGGGTTGGGATGGAATCCTTTTCCAATGGCTGAAAATACTGCCACAAGGGTTGAAACAGTGAGCACCAGCACAACTATTTTGATGAGATTGTCAAGAACACTGTATCTACCAATCATCAGGATGATCATAGTGACAAATAGGATAATGGCGCTGATCCATACCGGATTCAGGTCAATACCGAAAATATTCCCTGCCAATCCTGCCGTCACTATAGTTACTGCTGCCTGGATTGCAAACATGGTTGAAACAGTCAGTATTGCAAAGAGCACTACCGCCCATTTCCCGATCTGCCGGTAGCCTTCAATCAGGCTGTTTCCGGTGACGTTAGCATACCTTGGACCAAATTCAAAAAAAGGATATTTTATCGCATTGGCGAGTATCAGTATCCAAAGCAGATCGAAACCATAACCGGCCCCGGCACGGGTGGACTGAACCAAATGCGAAACTCCCACTGCCGCTCCGGCATACAATAAACCAGGTCCCAGCAGTTTAAAAAAATGTTTAGCATTCATCCGTTTCCTTGATTTGAACCATGAGCCAAATGTAAGGAATCTATCCATTCAGCAACAATTTGATGATGGAATAAAACTCAGACGCGGCAAATCATTCAGCTAACAATTCATCCTTTGAAGACAATAGTTTTTTCATCTCACCACTGCTCAATTTCGGGTAGGACAGCTTTAGCTTTTCGAGTTCAAGAAAGATGACTGAGCCAAGACAAATACGGGTAAACCATTTATCATCCGCTGGAAGTACATACCAGGGTGCATGTTCCTTTGATGTTGCGCTGAGCATTTCCTGGTAAGCTTCCTGGTATTGATGCCAGTGTTTCCGTTCAGCTACATCGGCTGAGGAAAATTTCCAGTTTTTCGCAGGATTGTCAATGCGCTCAAGAAACCGTTTCTTTTGCTCATCTTTTGATACATGCAAAAAGAATTTCAGGATGACGGTTCCGTTTTCATAAAGATTCTTTTCGAAACGGTTGATCTGCTTATAGCGGTTCTCCCAGAATTTTTGATCAATATCCTTTAATGATTCAATCCCAGGAATTTGCTCGTTTAAAACATATTCAGGATGAACCCGCGTAACGAGGACATTTTCGTAATGCGACCGGTTGAATATCCCGATCTCGCCCCTTCCCGGCAAAGCTTTGTAATGTCGCCAAAAATAATCATGATCCAATTCTTCGCTGGATGGAGTTTTGAAACTGGTTACTTTCACTCCCTGCGGATTAAACCCGCTCATGACATGCTTGATGGCGCTGTCTTTACCTGCTGCATCCATTGCCTGCAAAACAATGAGAACGCTATAACGATTATCTGCATAAAGTATGTCCTGCATTTGTGCAAGTTTTTTGATGCCATCTTCAAGCAGCTTTTCTCCTTCCTTCTTATTGATCATTTTGTGATCAAAATCGGTATCAAAATCAGAAAGAGAAATTTTTTTCCCTTCTTTAACCATTAAGGTTTTCAGGTAATCCTGTAATTGTTTTAACGGGGCCATAAGACAGAGATTTTTTTGATTTTTTTTTCCTTTAAAAAGCATTTCTTTTATGGGTAGTAAAAGTAGTCATAATTAATAAAAGTGTCCCCAAATGGCAAAAATGCACGGCTGGGTCATATTGTGAAATTTTAAAGTAAAATATCGAAAATAATTATAACATATGGCTTAAGTTTCACTCGAACTTAATCAAACTGAACAAGTGGTTAATTCAACATTTTTTCCATTAAAACTTTTGTATTACACGGTATATATTTCAATATTTCATCATCATCAACAACTACTTCTTTGGCTACCTCATAGCCAAGGAGATTGAAGAGTTTTATCACACGAATATTATTTTTAAAATATTGAACCTGTACTTTTTTTAATTCCGGGTATATGCTTAAACATGACCGGGTCAGGTCATCAATCAGGCTCTCGATTATTTTCCTGCCCCGATGTTCAGGGACAATATAGCCATATTCAAGCTGCATAGCCATTTCTTCTCTTGCAATGACGATACCTTTGATTAATCCCGATTTTGATATGAGAGATTGAAGGCTCTCTTTGGGAAAAGTATAGCTTATCAAATTAGATTTTAGTACATGGGATGGCTCCTCCTTAAAACCTTCTATCCATCCACAGGAAGAACCAACGGGTTTCCCCTCAAACTCAGCAATAGAATAATTGTTTACTGAAAATTCACAACCATCTACCTCTTCCTCCAGAATTGAAATTAGTAATTCCCTGACTTTTGATTCAGGCAAATTGAAAAGGGTTGAGAAACTGAGGTTATTCGAAGCTCCTTTTTCAGCAGCTATGATAGCTTCCGACAGAAATGGGATATCATCCAAAGTTGCTTTTCTGATTATATATTCATTCATGTTTTTAATTATTCAAAAAAATTGTAATCTTTACCTCGCTGCCTCCATTCATGTTTGATGGGGATGAACTGTAATATATTGTACGTAAAAGAATCATGTTCTAATGCACAACTGTAACCATTAATTTGAAATTAGCCGAAATCGTTTTTACAACTAATTCCACATAACTATTACATCATTTATGGGTAGATGGTTTCAATTTATTTTTCATTATTGTCCGATGAAAATGAAATAATAGGCTTGAGATTCTTCACTTCACTTCGTTCCATTCAGAATGACAAAGTGTTGAATTTTAGGAAGGGGGCTTGCAGGCGGCTGAGCCGCCTGCAAGCCCCCTTCCCCCAAAACATATACAACGTCATTGTCATTCTGAGCGTTAGCGAAGAATCTCTAAATTTAATCGGACAACAATGTTTATTCTTATCTGATTCCAAAAATCATACAGATATAAACAAAGATTGAGTCTACTCCGAAAAGTGATTTATCGTCATTGCGAGCGTAGCGAAGCAATCTTTTGTTGTTGGAAATCAACAGATTGCTTCGGGCTTCGCCCTCGGAATGACGACCTGTTTGTCTTTTCGGAGTGGACTCAAGATTTAATACCAAAGTAGGAAATTCAAAACCGCTCTTTAGGCCAGACTATTTTGAATTTCACTTTTGAATAAGACACAGGATGTGGGAAGTTATCCTAATAATAAACCACCTTACATCCCGGCTTTGCTTCTTTGAATTTATCAACCGTCTTTGATGAAATTTTGGTGTTGTAGCACTCCACCAATTTTAGTTTGGGCAGTTCAAGTAATGCTTTCAGACTTTTGATGGAGGTATTGTTCAGTTTGATTTCTTCCAACTTCATCAAACCCTCCACCGGATCAACTGATTTTATTTGTGTTCCCGAGGCATTTAGCGACACAAGATTGAGCAATGAGGCAATGGGATCAAGCTTTTCAACCGGAGTGTTTCCTATATCCAGATTAATCAAATTGCTTAATCCCGACAAGGAGGTCAGATCTATTACAGGGCTTTGGTTGCATTGAATAATTTCAAGGTCAGTCAGCAGGGCAATTGGTTGAAGACTGCTTACCGAACTGCCGGTTATGTTGAGCCTTTTTAAACCATTCAGTATTGAAATCGGACTCAGGTCATCAATTTGATTGTTGTCACCTATTGAAAGCGAATCTAGGAATAATATCTGGTGCAACTGCTCTTTGGTTGGGGGTGAATCAATCTTGAAATTGCCGGAGAAAAGATTCTTCCACGAAACCGGAAGAGATTTCCACCATGCTTCCAGTTCCTTTGTTTTATAAACTACGATGCAACCATTATTGTTTTTCCTGAACTGAAAAGCTTTGACATCATTGATCCCGGTATTATCAGCATAAATAAATTTCAGCCCGGTTATTTTTTCAACCGGTGAAAGTGATTCAACAGCAGTGTTCTCAATATTAAGGGTCCTCAGGCGACTGTTGGTACTTAAAAAGTCAATTGAACTTAGGGTATTGCCCGAAACATCCAGTTCTTCCAGTTCGATAGCCTCTGTTATCGGAGAAAAATCCGTGATATTTGTGGAAGCAACATTGAGAATTTTAAGATTGAAAAGTCTTTTGACGGGATTGAGGGTAGTTATTTCTTTATTGCCCGAAATATCAAGTTTGTCAATGGTCAATACCTGATGCAACTCCTCCTGTGTAGGTGGTTCGCTGATCTCTCCGTTTTTTCTGACAATTTCTTTCCAGGGTTCTTCCAGGTTTTTCCAACCGTTAAATAAATCTTCCGATTCAAAGATCACAAGACATTCAGGATGGTCGCGCATGAACTGAATGGCTTCAGTTTTAGGAATGCCCGTATTGTCGCAATAAATTCTTTTCAGGTTCTCCATATCTTTCATGGCATCCAATGAACCCACACTTGTATTACTGATCCTCAAAATTTCGAGTTTGGGATGAGCAATCAGAAATTCGATAGAAGAAATTGCAGTGTTTTCACAGTTCAGATAAGTGAGGTTGGTGAGTCCTTTTACAATTTCCAGGCTCACCACACTTGTGCCTGATATATCGAGGTTTTCGATTGTCAATAATTCCGACAATGGACCTAAATCATAAATCCTTGTCTTGCTGCAGTCGAACATTTTGAGGTTTTTCATTTGGGTTACAAAATCGAGATTGGTGATTTTAATGCCTTCGCAATTCAGGTTTTCCAGATTAACCAATCCGTTTATTGGCGACAAATCATTGATCAGGGTAAAACCGCAATTCAAATCTTTGAGGGTAGTTGTATAATGCATAGCCTGTATATCATCAACAGGAGTTTCCGAACAGTTCAGAATTTCGAGATGGTTCAAATTTCGGATAGGAAAAAGATCGGTCACCATTGAATTGGAACAATTTATTTCCCTAAGCTCAGTCAGTTCCGATAATGGGCTGAGGTCTCTTATTTCATGATTTTCGGAAATATTAATTTTCTGCTCCTTCAGAATTCCTTTGAGTTTGGTATAAATTAATTCCGACTGACGATAAATTGTGTCCGTTGCCACTAATATTTCCGGGTTCAACATAGGGTTGTCGGGTGATCCGGACGAGAAAATCAAAACAGTATCTACCGGTGAAAGTGCAGAGCCATCATTTCCGGCAATAACTGCAATGCTATCGGTAAAGAAAGAAACGCTGGAAAGTTCAACAGAATCAGCGATAAAAACGTTGCTTCCGAGTATTTTTTTCCATGGATAGCTCATGTTATTCCACCAAACCCTGGTTTCTTCTTTTTCATCTAACTTGGTTGTATAAATGCTGGCGATTTTAAGGTCGCTCGAATTGATATTGAGATTGACTTCCATATATCTGACTTTGCGCGAGCTAACCGAGTCGCCTGTTACCGTCATGCCATTTAACGAGCGGTTGAAGGTCACTTTAAAATAATGCTGCTCCTGATCATTAACCAAATGGGTGATATCGGCAATAACAAATTCAAATTTCACTCTCTTGTAAAAGAACCCGATGTCCTTTAAGTAAGCCTGAACATCTTTGTACAACGGAACCTCCCGGTTTTCGTCCAGGTCATCTTCAATCTGAATCTTGTCATTAAGGAACATCTTGAGGTAACTCTGGTTGATAACGATTTCCCTTTCTTTCATAATGGATTTCGGGTCACCCAGAAAGTTCATGGTACTTTCGGTGTATTTCACCAGGCTAGTCACCTGTTGTTTATATTTTTCAAGTTCCTGTGGCGTTAAGGCTCCTTTCTTTTGCGCATAAAGGACTGCTGACAAGCAGAGCGGTAAAAGAAAAATCAATAAACGGGTAAATATTTTCAAGGCAAATAGAATTTAATGAGTTCTTCTTTTTCAATATTTGTGATCTTATATAATTTCGATATCAGCCATCCTGAATTGTTTCCGGGTCTGTTAAAATAAGACAGCTCGAAATACCAGCCATCAATCTGGAAAAAATGAAACTTCATTTGTCCCGAACTTACAAAGGTCATGTTTCCATTTTTAATCTCGTAAAATAAAAGCGAAAGATAATCCGGATGATATGTTTGGCTTGCATAATATTCTACATAATTCTTATCCCTGAATGCTTTATAAATATTCATAAAGTCAAGCTCATGGCTCATAGGATGAAGAAAGGATTTGCTGATTTCAGATTCTTCTCCTTTATAAAACAGCCGGAGAAAACGATTGAAATAGACGTTGGTAAACACCCATTTCGAACCAAGATTTTCTTTTTCAAGCTGAAGAAATAAAAGCAGGGTTTCTTTATTTCCATAATAGATGAAGGAAGCGGTAACTTCTGCAAACCACGATCCGCCATGAAATTCAAGAAAAGTTGGAGATTCGGCACTGGTAACATCTTCGATAAATTCCTGTTTGGTATCCGGATCAATAAAAATACTGGACTGATCAAACACCATGTTCAGGTATGTTTTTCTGAAGATATTATCGCGATAAAGACTGTCGCCGGGATAATAACGAATGCCAAAACGATCTTCTTCGTTGTTGAATCTCCTGAAAAACTGGTTTACCTGCTTGGTTTGAGCATATAATGCGCTTTCATCACCGGTAAGGTTTCCGATTGTGTTTTGAGCAATTGCCTGAGAAGTCAATACCAAGAAAGGTAATATGAGAAAGAATCTTTTATACCACGACATACGAACACCAGAATTATGAAAAGATCAATTGATTGAGGCTGTCTTAAAAATTTTTTAAGACAGCCTCCTGTTTCAATTATTTATATTGTGATTAAGAGTCTGTTTTGAAATTCAGTGAAAAATTTAACTTTTACATTTTTAAACAGGCTCTAAAACTAAATCAGGGCTTGGACGTTTCCTTAACCCTTATATCACCCAGCAATACATCCCAGAAACCGATCAGGCGACCTGCAATTTGGGTTTCCTTCCTTTTTACATAAACAGTGATGTCTTTTTTGGTAACATCCTGGTAAATGAGCTGACCCTCTTTGTCGTATCCGGAAAATTTCTGAAAAATGGTAATCACACCTACATAAGTTCCATCAGGCTGACGCTCCAGGTCACTTACATACTCTATTTTATACCACTCCACATCAACTTTACTGTAATTCAGTCGCATCAACCTTTCGAGATAGGTTTTAACCGGATAATAGTTTACATCATCAACATTGGTGAGCGATGATACGCCAACTTCACTGCCTTCCATAAAAAGTTCGACAGCACGGTCAATTACCCGTGTGGCTTCAGAATATTCAGTTCCTTTATCGCCTATCAGGCTGATATATTTGCTCAGGTCACGCACCTTTTCCAGTGCCAGAGAATCAATGGCTTGTTTACGTTGCGGACTTAGATTATCCTGCGCTGTAAGTCTCAGAGTGAATGAGACCAATATGATTGCAATTAAAAATATTTTCGATTTCATGTGTTTATTTTTTAATTAATTCAAGTTCCGTGATCTGTCCGTAAGAGTCAAGTTTTACATTGAAAACATCATTGGTATATTTTTTCTGATCTTTTACAAAGTTCAGGTATTTTTCAATGGTGGTAGGCTTATCGTAATCGGTAATGCCGTCAGCCTGGCTGATGATAATCAAAACCGGTACATCTTTGCTGGCATATAATTTCATTGCTTCGGCAATTTTTGCATTGGCAATGGCTACATCTTTTGCATTGGCAATCTGGTTAAAGTAATCGTTGATGTAACCATAACCCGCCGGCTCTTTCTTTTTTTCGAGGTTTTTCTCATCTTCTAACTGCTTGATCCGCGCTTTTTCTTTAGCTATTTTATCTTCCACTTTTTTAATAAGTGCATTCACACCCGGATCGTTGAGGTTTTGGGATTTAATGTCATTCAACCGGCGTTCCATCTCAGCCAGTGGCATGGTCCCGTTGTCGTCGAGGATGGACTGAAGTTCGGCTTTCGCTTTTTCTACTTTTTCGGCATACTCTTTTGCAGCCGCTTCCTGCGCCAGTTTTTTCTTGCTCTTACAAGCGCTGGTGCTGAAAACAAGCCCTCCTATCATCAAAAAGAGGAAAAGTTTCAGTGATAAATTCATTGCATTACTACTTTTCATAATTATTTATTTTTTTAGTTCATATTTAACTGCTTAATGGTTGATCCAAATGTGTCAACTCTAAAAAAGTCAGGATGTTTAATAATTGCGAAATTACATAAATTTGATGCCAGAAATTCCGATGAAAAAAAAACATTTCAACATACCTGTTTTCATACCTGAACTGGCTTGCCCTTTTCAATGTATCTATTGTAACCAAAGGAAAATTTCAGGTTGTTTAAAAGCCCCTACCTCCGAGGAAATTAACAAAATAATCAGCATATATTTATCAACGATTCCAAAGGAAGGCACTGAAACCGAACTGGCATATTTTGGTGGAAATTTTACCGGTCTGAATCCTGATGAGCAGGAAAACTTTCTGAAAATTGTACAACCGTTTATTGCACAAGGAAGAATTTCCGGAATCAGGATTTCGACCAGACCGGATTACATCACCACGGATTTGCTGCAACTCTTAAAAAAATACCATGTAACAACCATTGAGCTCGGCGCACAGTCAATGGACAACGAAGTGCTGAAGCAATCAGGTCGCGGACATACCGCCGAAGATACTATAAAAGCAGCAGGTATAATTAAAGAAGCCGGCTTTTCTCTCGGACTTCAAATGATGATCGGTCTTCCGGGTGATACTTTGCAAAAAGCAATCCACACAGCCAGCAAGATAGTTGAACTCAAAGCCGATAGCACCCGTATTTACCCTGCCTTAGTTATCAAAGGAACAGCACTGGAAGAACTTTACAGAAAAGGCAAATATCATCCGCTTTCATTGGTTGAAGCTGTGACCTGGTCGAAAGAACTATTAAAAATTTTCGAAAATGCCAATGTCAAGGTGATACGCATCGGATTGCATCCTTCCGAAGGGCTTATCACCGGTGAAGAACTGGTTGCCGGTCCGTTCCATCCTTCATTCCGCGAGCTTGTGCTGACTGAGATTTGGCATGATTTGCTGAAACCTCTGCTCAATAAAGAAGGTCAATGTATTATAATTAATGTACCTACCGACCAGATGAATTACGCTATTGGTCACAATGGTATGAATAAAAAAATGATCCTGCTCAATTACAAACAAACCGCTTTTGTTTCTGACCCCAGTCTGCTGAATAGGATTTATACATTCAGGATTTTATAAAAAAAATCTTTTTCTGAATTAATTTACCGAAAAATTATTTTTTCACAATCATTTTAATTGTTCCAGAAACTGTACCATTTACCAGCAAGGTGCAAAAGTAAATTCCTTCTGGAATATTATCAGCATTGAAAATAGCTGTGTATTCCCCTGCCGGTTTTTTTTCGTCAATAATGGTTTGCACTTCTGACCCCAGAAGATTAACAATCTTTAATATTGCGGTTCCTGACTCCGGAAGCAAATAGGTTATTTCGGTGGACACATAGAAAGGATTGGGATAATTTTGATGCAATTTATAAGAATTACCCACAGTCGTCGTTTTTTCATCTATTCCGGTAATGGTGGCCGATAAATAAGTAATGATATTTTCCATAAACATTTCCTTTTCTTCAGCCTCCCTGGCCCAATCCTGATCCGAATTGGAAATCACTATACCCTGATCAATACTGGGAGGAGTGAAAATAAATCCATAATACTGTCCGGCATATTCCATATTACTTTCTATGGTTGCATCTCCGCTTCCGACATTGCCATACCAAAAGTAGCTTAAGTTAGGAATAGTATTTGGATCAATAGACAAGTCGCCTGTAATATTCATGGGTATCAGATCGCCACTTGTGGTTTCTTCCCAACTAAAAGTTCCTCCAAGATTATTCACAATTGCCTGGAAGGTTATATTGGTTTCATAAGAAGAAAGGTATTCACTTTGTAAATAAACGGGCCCGCCCTGCTCGATGAATTGTTGGATGATAACTCTTCTGTTCATTGGTATTCCAATAACTCCGGACGATATGATCAATATATCTGTGGTTGAAAAAAAATCGGTGTTATCCAATGTTGTCTGCGGCAAAATGGTGGCTGTGTGACCCATATTAGTAGCAACAGTTTGCCAGTTCAAATCCATGTTATGAGCTGAATTCTCTGACTGGCTTTCGATAATTGTAATTAAAAGCGAATTGACATTTGCCACTGATTTGTGCAGGATAACTGATTCTGAAATTTTTGGTACAATACTTTTGTCGTTAACTGAAATCAACTGAGGAGGCGTATCGTCCGAAAGAACCATACTATTATTATTTACATTTGATAATTGTGTGTTGATCTGCGCCATCAGTGGGCTTGCCTGAAACCAAAAGGCGAAAGAAAGACATAAGATGACCAGGCTTTTTGTGGTAAAAATTGTTTTCATAACATTTCGATTTTAAATGATTAATTAATATATTTAATTTGAAAAGTCAATGCTTGTTTCGTATAATCTGTTACCGTTATACAAAGATAAACAAATCGAATTTAAATGGATTTAATTATAAGGAAATAAAATTCGGTTGAAATTTTAATCTTTAAATCACATTCAGTAAAATTCAGTTAATTTGTTAAAAGGTAAAAAAAATATTAACAATGACTATTTTATTAGATGAAAGAGCACCTTCCATCGCAAAAAAATCACTTGCAGGCTATGGTGAGATTATCCTTTTCACTACTATAGGGATTACTTACCCTGCCATTTCCTGCCACCCGGATATTTTTTTCTGTAAAATGAATGATAAGTTGATCGTGGCTCCCAATGTTCCGGATAAGTATAAAAATATGCTCGCAAAAAAAAGCATTTCATTTGTTGAAGGTGAATCGCCTGTTGGTGAAAAGTATCCCGCAACCGCCAAATACAATGCTGTCTGCACCGAAAATTACCTGATCCACAATTTTCGATATACTGATTCCGTGATTTCCGATCATGCCGAAGATATTGATCTCATTCATTCCGGTCAGGGATATACGCGGTGCAACCTGCTGGCTTTAAAAAACGATCATTTTATCACCTCTGATGCAGGTATTTCGAGGGTTCTGAATGGATATAATTTAAAAAATCTTTTTGTCGAACCCAATGATATTCTTTTACCCGGAATGAAACATGGATTCTTTGGCGGCGCTTGCGGGGTTCATGAAAATAAAGTTTTTATTTTGGGGAGCCTCAGCAAATTCAAGGAGGGTGAAAAAGTCAGAGAATATCTTCACGCTCTCGAATATGAGATAGTTGAACTCAATGACGGTCCTTTGTTTGATGGAGGAAGTACTCAAATTGGATTATGAATTCATTCTCATTTTCAAAAAACTTGGTGATGCTCCAAAGCCATCCAAGGAACAAAAAGAACTTTCCAAAATGACAGCAGAGGAATGGAACACATTTTTCGCTGGACACTGGAATTTTTCAGGGGCACGACAAAACAATCATATTGCAATGTTCCCAGAAGAATTACCAAGACGTTTAATAAAAATGTTCTCATTCGTTGGTGACACTGTTCTTGATCCCTTTGTAGGTAGCGGAACAACAACCCTTTCTGCTAAAAACCTTGACAGAAATTCTATCGGATATGAAATTAATCCTGATTTTATTTTGGTTATAAAGCAAAAATTAGGAGCAAATCAACAAGACATACATGGAACAACTTTTGAATTTAGTAAACAACAAACTAAGTCGGGTTTTGAAAAGGAAATTCAAAAACTTCCATACATTTTCAAAGACCCACATATGTTTGATAAGAAAGTCGACCTCAAAAAACTGCAGTTTGGTTCGATTTTGTTTCTGTAATGTAATTCTAACCTCTTGGAATCTTATTTGCCAATTTCTTTAACTTCGCACCCTTAAAATTAATATCTCATTTATGTTACGAACAAATACCTGCGGCGAGTTGACATTAAATCAAAAAGGAACCGATGTGACCCTTGCCGGATGGATTCAAAAATCGCGCGACCTGGGCGGTATGACCTTCATTGATCTTCGCGATCGCTATGGAATTACCCAGTTGGTTTTCAATATGGAAACCAATGCGGAACTTTGCGGTAAGGCAAGGAAACTGGGAAGAGAATTTGTAATTCAGGTTTCAGGAAAGGTTGCTGAGCGCAGCAATAAAAACTCAAAGATGCCTACAGGAGAAATTGAGATCATTGTAGAAAAACTTGAAGTACTTAATTCTTCTGCCACACCTCCTTTCACCATTGAAGATAATTCTGATGGAGGCGATGAACTCAGAATGAAATACCGTTACCTCGACCTGAGGAGAAATCCTTTGAAACAAAATCTTGCGCTGCGTCACAGGATGGCGATGGAAACCCGGAATTATCTCGATTCTCTTGGATTTTTCGAAATTGAAACGCCCTTCCTGATCAAATCAACCCCTGAAGGAGCAAGGGACTTTGTTGTTCCGTCAAGGATGAACGAAGGGCAGTTTTATGCTTTGCCGCAATCACCCCAAACTTTTAAGCAAATCCTGATGGTTGCCGGTTACGACCGTTACTTCCAGATCGTACGGTGTTTCCGGGATGAAGACCTTCGTGCTGATCGTCAACCTGAGTTTACACAAATTGACTGCGAAATGTCGTTCATCACCCAGGAAGATATTCTGAACACATTTGAAGGTCTGGCAAGGCATCTTTTCAGCAAAGTAAAGGGAATTGAACTGGACGAATTCCCACGAATGACCTTTGATGATGCCATGAAAAATTATGGCAGCGACAAACCCGACCTGAGATTCGGCATGAAGTTCACAGAGTTGAATGATTTGGCTAAGGGCAAGGGATTCGGAGTTTTTGATGAAGCAGAATTGGTAGTGGGTATTTGCGCAGAAGGATGTGCAGAATATTCGCGCAAACAATTGGACGAATTAACCGAATTCGTGAAAAAACCTCAGATTGGAGCCAAAGGTCTTGTTTATATTAAATACAACACTGACGGAACAATTAAATCAACAGTTGATAAGTTTTTTGATGAGAAAGCCTTAATGGGCTGGATGGAACAATTTAGTGCAAAACCGGGCGATCTCATCCTTATCCTTGCCGGCGAAAAGAACAAAACCCGCAAAGCCCTGAACGAATTGAGGCTCGAAATGGGTAATCGCCTTGGATTGAGAAATCCCAACGTCTTCAAACCACTATGGGTCATTGATTTTCCATTGTTTGAATGGAACGAAGAAACACAACGCTATTATGCCATGCATCATCCGTTTACTTCACCAAAACCTGAAGACATTGGTATGATGAAATCCGATCCGGGCGCCATCCGTGCAAATGCTTACGACATGGTGATCAACGGAGTTGAAATTGGTGGTGGATCAATTAGGATTCACAACAAAGATTTGCAAAAACAAATGTTTTCGTTGCTTGGATTTACCGACCAGGAAGCACAAAACCAGTTCGGCTTTTTGATGAATGCTTTTGAATACGGCGCTCCACCGCATGGCGGAATTGCTCTTGGTTTCGACAGACTGGTAGCTATGTTTGGCGGTTCCGACAGTATCCGCGATTTTATCGCCTTTCCAAAAAATAATTCTGGCAGGGATATGATGATTGATTCTCCGTCTGAAATTTCGCAGGAACAGTTGAATGAACTGAAACTAAAAATCGTAAAATAAAGATTTGATAAAAATCAATAATTAACTGCACCGCTTGCACAGAGAACCGGAATATTAAACTCGTTATTGATCAGGGATTCCTTATCAGCCTGAGCGAAATAATAATATTCTTCGGTCTTAACCGACATGATTGAAATCAGTCCGGCATCTACTTTCTTCGCATACTGTAAGGTTTGTTTTGCATACCCAACAGAAAAAACTGTTGCTTCTTCCTCAATCCGTTGGGTTGGAATTTTCTTATCGTTAAAATATTTAATCGCCTGGGCTGTGTTTTCTTTCAGTTTTTTGGATCCTTCATCACCTTTACGGCTGATTGAGTATATATGTACTTCGGAACCAAATAATCCAGCTATCATTGCAGCGGAATCAACCAGCGCCATAAATCCATCGTGACCACCAACCGGGAATACTATCGGATTAAAATTCCTGCATAAACAATTTTCCTGAATAACAAGAACGGGGATATTTACCTTCCGGATAATCTTTAACATATCTGCACCCAGTAACTTTTGCTTAAAACCTTGTATTCCATGTGTTCCGATTACCATCAATCCGGTGATTGGGTTTATTGGCGAAGGCAGGAATTTCGTCAAAGATATTGCCGGTAGCAACTTGATAATCACATTTTACACCTTCCTTTAATATACTTGCCTCCAATTCTTTTAGCTTGATATGAAGATTTTCATTTTCGCTTTTTTTCTTTGCTTCATTGGTGATGACATGAAATAGCAGGATGGAAAGTTCTGCTTTTTTCGCTATTGCAATTGCCTGCTTTACAGCTTGATCTGAGGCTGGTGTAAAATCTACCGGTACAATGATCTTTCCTGTATTCATACGCTATAATTTTTGGATAAAATGATGATTACATTTAATGATTCAGCTAAAAAAATACTGATCTGCATTTTCTTTTTTGATTAAAACAAAGTTGAAAAAGATAAAACAGTCAGTGTAAAGACACCTGACTAACCAAATTGTTCAGAAAAATCAATAATAATTCTTTACCTCATCGGTGGGAACAAGTTTTCCATTCCGGATTGAAAACACCATCCAGGCATTGCCTTTTTGCTTTTCTGAAAGTTGCCAGATGTTCAGCAGCTTGCCTTCGCCATAAATTTTAACCATTGCATTTGATTTGGAAAGGGCTTTCGAGTTTTTGCTGTTCTGGTTGCTAAAGTCTTTTACGTAATAGGTGTATTCGGCTTTTTCGTCAATATCTTTAACGGTAATGGTTTCCGGGCCAAACCCATCGCGGTCATCGCGATCGAGGACAGCTTTGCCATCCGCAGAAGTTATTTTCTCGCGGTAAGAAATATGGTAATCACCCTCTTTCACAAAATGGGCATCAAGATCATCCGGCTTCTTGTCCCAGTCCAGTACAATCCGAATGGCTCCCATCGAAATTACCGGCGAAACCGTAAACCTGTTGCGGAAAATGGTTTCTGCAATGATCTCAAATTTGTTATTTTCAGGAATAAAACCTTCTTTTTCGAATGAGAATGGATAAACACCATCAGGCTGTTTGGCAAATCTTATTTTGCCTTCAAGGTCGGTTGTAAAAGTTTGAAAATCCTGGATGTTAATGGTTGCATCGGATACAGGGTCACCGGTTTCAGCATTGAAAAACCTCAGCGTTAACATGCCTTTTTCTTCGGCTCCGGCATCATCCATCTGGTCGCGCATTTTATCAATTTGTGCAATTGCACTAAGGGCTAAACCCATTATTATCGTAAACAGAAAAGTGATCTTTTTCATATTGCAGGTTTTTTTAAATTTATTTTTTCACATTCTCCTTTTCAGGCAAGAATTATACCGATCCGGTTTATCCATGATTAAATTATTTCCTTTTCACCACAATTCCGTACTGCTCTACTGCCCTTTCATTTAAAGGTATCTGGTAAATCCATTTCATTATTTTATTCACCTCTGTTTTTTCCAAAAAGGGAATATTATCCTTTGTAAAAACAAAAATAAGCAGATTGTATTCTTTGCTTTTATATTCATAGTCAATTCCGAAATAATAACCATCCATATTTTGATTAATGGGGAAATGGATTTTTTCATTCTTTTTGAAAATCCGTTCAGGATCATCATTCAGGTAGCCATAAGCCGGATCGTTGTATGGATAGAGAATAAAGGCAGATTCATCCGTTACGTTAAAGATTTTCAGAAAGCCATCTTTGGAGGGTGTAAAACTGAAATCAAGCGGATCATTTTCGAGATAGAACTCCTTGATCCCATCCACCTTGATAACCAGGGAAGGATCTTTTGTATCTTCATGTTTATAGACTATTGCAGAAATCTCAACCTCGATAAGAATATTTCCGAATTCATTGATGTTTCTTTTTAATTCATTTACTTCTTCAACTATTATTTCGGCACCGGTTTCAGTAGAAACGAAAGATTGAAAAATCTCTTTAAATTTTTCATCATCTTCGAAGGTGTAAAGAAAGTCCGAAACTTGCACATTTTCAGAAATTCCGGCTTTTACCATCGCATTTTTCTTGGCTTCGTCAATGGCTTTGTTCCTGACCTCCTCGAGGGTAAGGTCGCGTGCTTCATAACTACCACGAGCTGTCACTTCAATTTCCTTTTGAGAAAAAAGATTCAGGGGTAATAAGCCTGAATTTATAAATAGAAATAAAGCCAAAACGTACGTTTGAATATTAATTCTTGAGTCCATTCCGAAAAGTGATTTATCGTCATTGCGAGCGTAGCGAAGCAATCTTTTGTTGTTGGAAATCAACAGATTGCTTCGGGCTTCGCCCTCGCAATGACGACCTGTTTGTCTTTTCGGAGTGGACTCAATTCTACTTTGTCCTGTTTTCATTTAAAACTATGTGTTAACCTATGTTTCTATTGTGCCTATGTGGTGAATTTATTGTTATTGTATTCTCAGTTATAAATTAATTCTGAATCAATTTCCAATTCTTCCACACATTTTCAATATCCGAACTGACATTTACTTTTGGATCCTGTTCCTTCTGATTTACGCGCAGTGATTCTATCGAAACATTGCTTGAAAGATAATCTGCCAGCGTATTATAAGTTATATCTCCTTTTGATTCTTTTAGTTTTTTAAGTAAAAAGTAAGTAAACAGACCGTGTTGCTCCTTATCGTAAGGCATGGCGGATTGTTCGCCGCTGCTGGCAGTAAACACAACCACATTGCCCATGATCAGGTTCTCCTTAGCCTTCACTTTTACCCCGCGTGCCGCTATCAGTCCTGCATCCCTTCCTCCGCCGCTGAAGCAGGCATCAAGAAAAATGGTTACCCTGCCAGCGCCGCTTTCACCCAATTTTTTATATACATCTTCAAGTTTTATAGCTGACGCAAGATTGGTTCCGGTAACATCAACAGGAATAAGGTAAGGCGTTTTTGTTTCTTCATCAGGAAGCCCATGACCTGCATAATAAAAAATCAGCTCCGCCTGCTCTCCCGATTTAGACGCAAGCTTTGAAATGAGATCAATTTTTTGAGAAATTTCACCTGTGGTAGCGTCCAGCAGGAGATGTGCATTCATTTCATCAATACCCAAGGTTTTTATGGCATAATCTTTAAAAACAGTGGCATCGTTTCGGGCATAAGCAACATTGGTTTCAGTATTCAGCCCTTTCTGGTATTTTGCATAATCCTCATTGCCAATGATCAGCGCATATCGGTAAGGTTGTTTAGTTTTGTTAACCGGAATATTCTTATCCACGTCTGAGGTAAGAGAGGCAATTTTAATATCCGGAGCTACAGTTGTGATTCCGCTGATTACAACTTCATTTCGGGCAGTAAGTCTTTGTTCTAAGCTAACATTAAGGGTTGTGTCCCTGGCAAATTTATTAAGTGATTCATTGATGTCAACCAGGACGGGAATATCGTTGAGGACATATCTCCGTGTTGCAGTAAAGAGGAATTCGAGTTCAGCCGTTGCTCCCCTGCCAAGAGTTCCTAATTCATACCGGTTTTTCTCACCCAGGAAAATACAATTTGCATTGGGCAATTTAAATTCTGTAACCACATCCCTTGCATCTCCCTGTCCTATATTTTGAATGATCACTTTCAGGTTGATCGGGTAGTTCAGCTTTATCAATCCTCCATCCTCGGTACTAAAAACTGCATCCGCAACTATCACCTTTGGACTGGCAAAGGTTTTGGTTTCAATTTTCAGTTCCAGTGGGAATGCGTCAAGCCCTCGTTCTTCCTGAACTTCAATAACAAATTCAGCCATTCCATTTTGCAGATTCATAGTACTGCCAACGGGTATTTTAACTGTTCTGCTGGTGTTTCCCTGTAAATCACCAAGTGAATATAAGTTCGAAAATTCAAGACCTTTCAGCCCGGTATTTTTCAGGGTTATCTTTACATTTACATTATTGGCAGCACCTTCTCCAATATTATCTACATTAAGGCTGATCTGACATTTTTCGGTGGCATCAATAATATTATTCTGATTTTCATCTGTGAATTTCTCACCGGTGATTACAAGATCGGGTAGTTTGGTCACCACAGCGTGTTCTGTTTTGGTGAACGTTACTTTTTTCTGTTCGCTTTTACCTGATATCACCTGACCCTGAGTAGCAATCGAAAGGACAATAAATAGCAGATGAATTATTTTAGTTTTCATAGTGAAAAAATTTCATGAATTAAAACCTGTAGTTTAATCCAAACATAGGTTCGTTCAAATAAGGATCATAGTAGTAATTGAGTGAAACAGGAGATTTGGAGCTTTTCTTCGCATTCCCAGCCTGAAGGCCAGTCCACACAAGGTCTGCAATCCAAATTGCTGCTGCACTCCCAATCAAAATTTTTGAAATTTTATTATTATTTTCGGCTTTGCTGAAATAATCGTCACGGTCGGAGGGAACATCAGCAAGTTTATAATCCTCATAAGCATTGTACGCTGACCTGTTGAGAACAATGGAACCAATGATGCAACCATATCCGCCAACACCTATTAACCACTGTGCTCCGCTACCCTTTACCGCTCTGTTTCCAAGTCCGGGAAGCACAGCAGAAAGTATTAAAGCCTTACCGATACCTACTCCCTCACTCTTAACCTTTACAGGTTTTTCCTTTGAAAGTTCATCGGTTGCAGTAGTAGTTTTGGTGTCTGTCCGACCATATACTTCAACCGAAAATTCCTCGCTGAGGTCAACATTATCCGCCTCCACATCCCAGACCACACGCTTGTTTGTACCTCCGGAAACTCCTTTTTTTACATCTCCATAAACAGTATTTGGAACTATTTCTCTTCCTGCGGCAGTTTTTATCTTAACCCATATTTCAAAAGTCTCTCCTTCTTTCGATTTCATGATATCATAAGTGATTACTAACTTCGCTCCCTCAGCATCAAATTTTATATTTTCGATTTTTGCTGCGGATTGTGCATTGACTATATAATTCGTCAAAAAGAAGAAAACCAAAAGTAAAACCAACAGGGTTGATATATTGAAATTTCTCATGTTGTTAAAGATTATCACAATTGTAAATTTATTTTATATCCTTTTCAGAAACAACTCTCGTAACATCCATACCAACTGAAGGCGTAGTTACTTTAATGAAATTTTCAGGATTATTTGCCAATTGAACCTGTTCTCCTTTTTGATTCGTGATATAAACTTCGAGGTTCCAGTTATAATTTAGAGCAGAATTCCCGGCATAAAGAGATTCCCACGACACACCGCCATCAAAAGAAATCATATCTCCCAAACCCGACTGAGCTGGTCCGTCGTCAACGCCCGCAGGATAGGTTCCCATAAAATAATTGGTAACCCAAATTCCAACCCAGACCTCTTTGTCGTGATCAATATGATAAACATTAGCAGGGCTGTATTCGTTCCAGGTATTTAAGGTTGTGTTATTTACCGTTTCATAATAGACCAGTGACGGTGGATTCACACCTTCGTAAACTTCAACATAATACTGTGCCGACTCTTTTGGGAAAAACCTGATTTTTGAAATCCTGAAACCGTCATAATTTGTCAAAGATGAAACAGGAAAGCGAATGGCATAATCAAAATTGGAACCATCAGTCAATCCAATACCCGTATGGTTTATACCATCGTTATACTTCAGCCAATATCCTCCACCTCCGCTGGTAGGAGTTAAAAATGTTATCACTTCACCGTACACAATCCCGTTATCATCTTCCACATACGAGCGGATATAATAACTCGTGTTGCTGGAAAGCCCATTGAGAACTGATGAATAGCTCCCCAACGAATTGCTTGTGCCTTTGCTTCTAACAGAATCATTCTTTGTAGGAGCCATGATTGTTTCTGACCAGCAAAAACCATGGTCCTTTATTCCTCCTTCGCCCAGGTCAACTATTGTTCCGTTAGCAGTAGCAAAGGTAGGTTGAATGCCGGTAACTGTTCCTGTTTTTACATAAGCCACCCGAACCAGTTCTACCTTTTTGCATCCTGCAAAAAAAATCCCGGCCATCAGAATCATCAACAAGAGTTTTTGAGCTTGTATAGATTTCATATTTTGAAATTTAAATTTCTATTCGAGTATATCTGCTTTCAAATTCATCATCTTTTGGGTATGATCCGAATCATAGTCAAACAGAAGATTTCCGTTGAGTTTATAAAGTTTAACATAATTCAGATCGAACCAGATCACCATTTTCCCTACGGTAATCCCGGAAAGTACATCCAACTGTGCATCGCCACTCTGCAATGCAGAAATCTTCAAAGTAGCTCCGCTGCTGATTTTAAGCTTGTCGAAAAGGACAGACGAGCCATCCAGTGTTTCCAGCTTCACGATGCCATCGTTGTTAAGCATAAAATTGATTTTCCCGATGTTGTTGTATATTTCAGTGTACGATTTTTTAAATCCCGGATTATACAAATCGAGTGCTTTTTTGACATCCTCGCCCGATATTTTCACTCCTGTAAGTTTAATGTGGTTCATTACGGAAAAAACGCCGGCAATGTTCTTCTCATATTTCGAGGCGACCAGTTTGTCACTTTCAGCTTTCAGGCTTTCGATAAGATTGAACTCCGTTAATTCATTGGTATTTAAAGCAAGGCTTCCAATCACAGCACCAGTAGATTTCTGGAATGTCCCGGTAAGATACAGCAAGCCCATTGGACCTGCCTGTAATCCATAGTTGCTGAAACCTTCATTTTCATTGTAAAAGGCTGTTCCTTTGTTCACTCCGCCTTTGGTGCATTTTGCCAGGTATATAAGATAATTTTCCTGCGGATAAGTGTCCAGCCCTACTTTGGTTGCCCATATAAATTGCCCCGAACCCGAATATTTTGCAATAAAAACATCTGATAGTCCTTCCATGCATTTCAATGACGTTATTCCATTCTCAAATTCAATTTTACCATCAAAGGAACCTGAAATATAAATGTCGCCGGAAGCATCATATAAAATGGAGAATCCGGAAGCATTGTTTGTACCTGCAGCTTTCCTTGCCCAAATAACATTTCCGTCTTTATCAAATTTGGCTACAAAAAAACATCTCATATCAGCATTGCCTGTAAGGCTGACCCTCCCAAAAGTTGCTGTACCGGTATAGTATCCTGTGAGGTAAGCATTTCCGGTTTCATCAAAAACGATGTCCCTGAGATTGTCGCCCCTGTTGCCTCCGGCTTTTCGTGCCAGTTCCCAAAATGATTTATTCTCAGCACCTCTGTTCATGTACTGATCTATTTCAATTATCTTCCCCTCACTGTTCCTGTATTCAGGCATCGCCATACCGAGTGGTGCATTTTCGAAAGTGGCATCAGCAATTACATATTTTTCACCATTGTACAATATAAAATCACCTTCAACTTCAGTATTAAAATGGACAGCGGTCGCCACATGGCCGGGATATTCAATACCGATAACTTTATTGTTCAGGAGTGTTTTTACGAGATATGCAAAAAGTATGGAGCGGTCCTCACAATCGGAATAGGGATAATAGAATACCTCTTCCGGGAAGAAAAATTTCTCTTTGAGAAACTGCTGCTGATCGGTTTGATATTGAAACGATGTCTGAACGAACTTTAACAAAAATCCAACGGCTTCCGCTTCACTCATTTTTTCGATAACAGGTTTAAAATTATCAATAATGGATTCTTTGGTTTCGTTGGAAACGGGGGCATCAAAGTAAACATTCAAATCGGATTGTGGATAATCCTTATAAAAGTCAATCAGGTTCTGGTTCACTGAAAAGTTAAACGAATAGGGCTTGTCATTATAATTGAAGCTATAAGATTTTTGTTTCACATTACGGGTCAGATTGAGCGGGCTTTCAATAGAAAAATCAATCAGATTGTTGGCGTCAGGATAATCTTTGTCGTAGGTGTAAATATTCGATCCTATATCCCGCATCAGGTAATAATTCAATCCGTTTTCCTTCATAAAATTCTTCGCGTACAAAGTGTATTTCGATGGGACAAGCAGGCTCACCTTATTATCAGCATAAGCAATCCTGGATTTATACCCTGACCGAGTTAGGAGACTCCATACAAGCAAGTCTTCACCATTCTGAGAATCAGGATATATGGTTTTGGCAAATTGCTGAACCATCAAATAATAACCATAATCGTTTAGGTTCATATCTGTTTTATACTTTTGAAACTGATTCAACAGGCTGGTATAATTTGTTCCGCTCAATTTTTCCCAAATACCGCTGATGGTTGAAGGATTTACAATCTTTGGCGGATCGAATTTGATCTGCTGATCGTAATCGAGAACCAAACGGAAACCAAAAAATCCGAATGTCATATTTCCTTTGTCATAAACCTCCTCATCCGTTTTGAGAACAACCGGCGTTTTGACCTCTTTTTGCATTTCTTTTTTTATGTTCAGCGAAGGTTTGATAACGGGCATTTTTGTCCATTGCCCTTCGCGCGAAGGTTCCTGTTTATATTCGGGGGTCGCAGGTGGCTTGGGTGTTAGCGGCAACGGCTCACCCTTCATAATTCTGATTTGTTCCCATTGCTTTTTCAGGTACTCTGCAAATTCCTGATCTCTTTGTTTGACATATTCATCAAATTCGTTTTGCATCCGGTTGATAAATTCCTGTTGCTTTTGCTTCATTGCAGCCATTTCATCCGCTCTTTGTTTTTTGAATTCTTCAAAAGTCTGGGCCTGGATGATTCCGCCGATAATTATTGCTGACAGCAGTATAAATAATTTCTTCATTTTTCGAAATTTTTATCGTTGATCATTCATGTTTTTTTAAATAATCCATATCCAACATTAAAAAATTATTGGCAACCCGCAGCCCGGTAATCGTTAATGAGGGCTTTGTTTCAGAAATTTCGCGGGATAAATTTTTATTTCCTGTTGTATGCTCATCTCCTACCTGCTTAATGGCAAAGGAAGAAGACTGCGACAATAAAAGGGTTTTTTGAATCAGGATTTCAAAATAGGTTTTCCAAAGCCCGTAGTTCAGCTTATGGCTGTAATTGTCGTCTGTTTCAACTGAGGGCGGATTCTCCCCTCCTGCGTACCTGAAATTGAAATATGGAAAAGGAACAAGTTCATTATTCATTCCCGAATTGATTTCAAGAAGGTTGTTGAGGGTGTGAATTGAATAGGTCAATTCTTCCGCCGGATTGCCGGCAGTGGACCGGTGAATTTCAAGACTGATTTTTTCCTCTGTTTCAAAAACATTGTTTTTTTGGCGTTCAACCTGGTAAATTTCACTGTTAACATCTATCGTATCGGTCAGTTGAAGCACATCTGAGAAACTATATTTAAGCAGAATAATGGCTTCACCAAACGATGTGAGAAAATATTCCAATTCCTCAAAATTGCTTTCGGTAAAAGTCATTTTTGAAAAAACTTTGTATAGGTTCTCATATTTTGTGGTAAACTTTTCCGAGCCGGGTGTTATTTTTTCACCTGAAAAATTATCGGTTATTCCGCTAATTCGCGGATAAAGCAGCAGGGTGGTAACCGCTTTGGCCCTCAAACATGCTTGCCTGCGGGCAGTTTCTTCCGGCAAACCCGGGTCGGAAATCCCAATGGAATAAAAATGATTTTTATCTGATGCCGGAATTGTGAACAGCCAGGGTGGTAAACTTGCTGGATGGAGGATTTGGGTGTTTTTAACGGTATCTGCCGAACCTATTTTCACTTCTTTATAGAGTGTACCTTTAAACTTCTCATAATCATTATCAGTTGAGATCATACTGTTTTCCTGAGAAAAAACATAGGAACAGCATAGCAAAACTACTCCCAACAAATTTTTTTTATAATTCAGAAGTAAAGGCATGATCAGTAGATTTGTGCTGTTGCCATAAAGCAAATTAATCAGTGAAAACAGATCTCAGTCTGGAATTCAGCCATGAAGCGCCAGGGCGCTTCAACAGGAATGTAGTTTTACTATCAAACCTGGTCGCGCCTCAGCGATTCATGAAAGAGGTAATTTAGTAACCTCTTTCCTTTGCCATTTTATCCATTTCAGCATCGAAGGTCTTTTTGAACTGCTCATAGTCATAATCAATCTTCAGCTTATCGTCCTGCGAAAGACGCTCGTTCATGGCATTCATCAGTTCATCACCGGCGAGTTCGAGAGCAATGTAGGTCTTGTAATTGCCTGAGCTTGTTTTGGTGGTTTTTTCACAAATGGTTTTAACACCATTCAGTTTTTGGTTGATCACTTCACGGGTCAACGACTCGAAGCGCTCTTCGGCTTCTTCAAGGTTGTTCATTTCGCGTGAATTCACATAATTGTCAATCACTCCTTTCACCTGGGTTTCGATGGCGGCAGCGAGTTCAGCGCGGGCATTACTCATCGCTTTTTTCTTGGCAGTTGCCTGGTCAACACTTTCGCCTACCTGGTTAGCCCGGAAAAACTCATTGTTCGATTGATATTCCGGTCCGGAACAATAAACTTCAATCAGCGTTTCGCCCTGATCTTTGGTTGATGCAGCTTTTTCTTTTGATTTGCAACCACTGACTACAACAGTCAATGTAAGCGCTGCAATCATCATTGTACTTGTAATTTTGTAATAAACTCTCATACTCATTTTTTTAAGGTTAATGTTGTTTTTCATTTTGTTTTTCACAGGTCAAATTTATATAAAAAAATAAAATCTGCAAAAATTTTCCTATAAATAAACACGATGATTCAGACATTTTTCAAAACTAACCAAACTGTTAGTTACATTTTTGTTAGCCGGGTGTTATATCACCAGAAAGCAGGTTTGCAAAAAATAGACATATCCCGACTCTGGACTCGCAAAAGGTAAGACCAAGTTTTTGTAAATAAAACAACTTTGTTTGATAAATTATCATCATTATCCTTTTATGTGTATATTTGCATCAATAAATGTGTAAGGTTAATGTAAAAGAATATGCGCACAAACATTGTTATTGATGACGAATTGATGGATAAGGCTATTTTGCTCAGTAACGGTAAATCGAAAAAAGCAGTTGTCGAAGAGGCTTTGCAATTGTTGATACGGATAAAAGAGCAGTTGAAAATACGTGACTTACGCGGACAACTCACATGGGAAGGCGATCTTAACCAAATGCGCCTTGATAAATGATACTTGTTGATACTTCCGTTTGGATTGATTATTTCACTGGACTGCAAAATAAGCATACCCATAAGCTTAATGAATCACTTTCGTCAGAACTGGTTGCCATTGGGGATATTATCCTCGCTGAAATTTTACAGGGATTTCGAAAAGACATAGATTATCGAAAAGCAAAAAAAGCCCTTGGCAGTTTAATCTGTTATACTATTTCCAATAAAGAAATGGCGATCAAAAGCGCTGATAATTTCCGCTACCTGAGAAAGAAGGGCTTTACGGTTCGCAAAACAACAGATATGTTGATTGGCACATTTTGTATTGAAAATAAAATTCCGCTTTTGCATAATGATAAGGATTTTTTGCCTTTGATTGATTTGGGATTGGAGGTTGTGTTATAGAAAGCAAATTATCATGATCAGTGATGTTTCATATCAGCAAATATCATAAAGATCAGTGTTCCATTTTTATGAATAGTTTTCTAACCCTTTGATCTGATTCTTTGGAATATCAAAAACCACTTCATTTCGATCAATAAACAAACAAAAGATTTTCTTTTTAGGGTTGATTTGCTTCATAAAATTAAGATTTACACCACAGGAATTCAGATACAAATATTAATGAAATACCTTTTAACTTTGCACCGAAAATATAAAAAATGTTATTGACTGCAAGCGATATCGAAATCATGGCTCCGGTAGGTTCTTACGAATCCTTAATGGCTGCAATACAGGGTGGAGCCAATTCGGTTTATTTCGGGATTGGTCATCTGAATATGCGCTCCAAATCGAGTAAGAACTTTACCCTGGATGATTTGAAGGAAATTTCAGCCATTGCAAGGCAAAATAATCTCCGCACTTATATTACCCTCAATACTGTGATTTACGATAAAGAAATTGCAGAAATGAAAACCATAGTAGATGCTGCAAAAATAAACGGGATCACTGCCATCATTGCTTCCGACCAGTCAGTGATTCAGTATGCTAATCAGGCTGGAATGGAAGTCCACATGTCAACCCAGACCAATATCACCAACCTTGAAGCGGTTAAATTCTGGTCGCATTTTGCCGATGTTATGGTGACTGCCCGTGAACTAAACCTGAATCAGGTGGCAGCTATCACCAAAGCTATTGAAGAGCAGCAAATCAAAGGACCCTCAGGAAAACTTGTTCAGATAGAAGTATTTGCTCATGGCGCGCTGTGTATGGCTGTTTCAGGAAAATGTTATTTAAGTCTCGATAACCTGAACTCTTCCGCCAACCGTGGCGCCTGTCTACAACAGTGTCGCCGCCCTTACCATGTTACTGATGAGGATGGAATTGAACTGGTGGTTGACAATGAATACATCATGTCACCCAAAGATTTGAAAACCCTTGATTTTCTTGACAAAATCCTGAAAGCCGGCGTCAGGGTACTCAAGATTGAAGGTCGTGGAAGGTCGGCAGACTATGTTAAAACGGTTAGCAAGGTCTATCGGGAAGCGGTGGATGCCTGGTTTGACGGCTCTTTTGGCAAGGAAAAACTTGAAACCTGGAACCTTGAACTTGGAACCGTTTATAACCGCGGATTCTGGGATGGTTATTACCTTGGAAGAAAAACCGGTGAATGGACGGAACAATACGGTTCCTTGGCTTCCAAACAAAAAGTTTATGTTGGACTGGTCAATAATTTTTTCAATAATCTTAAGGTAGCGGAAATAAAGATGGAAACTCAGAACCTTAACCTTGGTGATGAAATAAAGATCATCGGCCCGACAACCGGTGTTTACGAGGATGTCATAAACGAGATCAGGGTTGACATGAAAAATGTTACCCAAACCGTAAAAGGCGAGCTATGCTCCATACCTGTTAAAGAACTTGTAAGGAGAGGAGATAAGGTTTATAAGCTGATTGAAGTTAATGAGGAATTTTAATATGGAATTATTCAACTTGCATACCCATTCCCGCTTCTGCGATGGCAAAGAAGAACCGGAAGCTTATGTAAAACAGGCTATCAAACTGGGATTTCATACCCTTGGTTTTTCCAGCCATGCACCTGTGCCCTTTGAAAACAATTTCTCGCTGAAGGAAGAAAAAATGACAGAATACTTTTCTACCATCCGGAATCTTGAAGATAAATACAAAGACAAAATCAACATCCTGCTTTCGATGGAAATTGACTTCATTCCGGGAATTACACGGGATTTTTCTGAATTTTCAAAAGCAGGAAATCTTAATTATACCATTGGTGGCGTCCACCTCGTGAGGAATAAGGAAATTGAGAAATTATGGTTTATTGACGGATCTAAACAGGAAACCTATGATGATGGATTACAAAAGCTATTCAATGGTCATATCCGAAAAGGAGTGGAAGCCTATTACGGACAAATCAGAGAAATGGTGGCAACCCAAAAACCCGATATCATCGCCCACCTCGACAAAATTAAAATGCACAATAAAAATCGCTATTTCTCAGAAGAGGAAAGCTGGTATAAAGATCTTGTCTGGAAAACGCTCAAATATATTTCCTCTGAATCGAATTGCATAGTGGAAGTGAACACCCGTGGATTGTATAAAAAACGCAGCGAAACCTTTTTTCCAAGTCCGGCTATACTTGAACAAGTTCATCACCTTAAAATACCAATTACTTTGAGTTCCGATGCACATCAGCCACAGGAATTAGATGGTTATTATAATGAAGCCCTGAAGCTATTGAAAGAAATTGGGTTTAAGGAATTGATTTATTTTCATCAAAATGGAAGAGCAATTCAAAAAATAAATTGATTATCCATCTTTTTCCATCAAATAATGCTCTATCCCTGCTTCCGTAAATTTTTCCCCGACCCTTACAAATCCGGCCCTCTGGTAGTAACTGACCGCCTTCAATTGAGAATGAAGGTAAATCTTTCTATTTAATTTGCGGACGTCTTTTAAAACCTCCTTTAATAAAGTGGCTCCCAAACCCTGATTCCTGAATTCATGCAGCAATGCGAATCGTTCCAGTTTGATACCCTTTTCAGTATCGCGCCAACGGGCAGTGGCAATTGGCTTTTCATCATTGAATAAAAGATAGAAATGGCTTTCATCCTCATGGTCGTATTCCAATGCCGGATCCACTTTCTGTTCTTCCACAAAAACCTTTATCCGGATTTTACAGCAGGCTTCAAAAAGTTCCTTATCCTGAAAACCAAATCGTTTAACTTCCAACATTGGTTAAATCTTTTGGCAAAGATAGAAAAAGAGAACAGGGAAATGTGGATTTTTGAGTTAACCCTTCATAACTCAATTTAACAATTATTAAAGTTTTCATCATGCTTAAATTTATTATTTTTGGACACTTATTAAGCAAGAATGGCAAAGAGCGAAGAAAGATATTACCGTAAACGGCTGCAAAATTCCTACATCACAACGATTGTAAGCATTTCACTGGTACTATTTATGCTGGGTTTGTTAGGTTTGATAGTCCTTCATGCGAAAAAACTGTCGGACTACGTGAAAGAAAATATCGGTTTTTCCATCATCATGAAGGACAATGTGAAAGAAGCCGGGATCATCAAACTTCAGAAAATTCTGGATGCAACAGAGTTTGTAAAATCAACCAAGTACATCACAAAGGAAGAAGCCGCTAAGGAATTTGCCGCTGAATTGGGTGAAGACTTCACCAGTTTCCTGGGTTTCAATCCCCTGCTACCTACCATTGAGGTAAGGTTTAAAGCGGAATACGCCAACAACGACAGCCTGGCTATCATCAAAACGAAAATCCTTGAAAACGACAATGTGAAAGAAGTTTTCTACCAGGAATCATTGGTGGATGTTGTAAACAAGAACGTCAGAAAAATCAGTTTTATCATCCTCGGATTTAGTCTTTTGCTTATGGTTATTGCAATTGCACTCATCAACAACACCATCCGGTTGTCGGTTTATTCAAAGCGGTTCATCATCCGCTCAATGCAGCTTGTAGGAGCAACCCGGCGGTTTATCAGCCGGCCTTTTATCGTAGCGGGGATATTTCAGGGAGTAATTGGTTCCATTGTAGCTATCCTGTTGTTGAGCGGAATTATTTATATCACGCAACGCGAGTTGCCTGAGCTGGTTAATCTTCAGGATATTGATATGTTCCTTTCCTTGTTCGGGATGGTGATCCTGTCAGGCATCCTGATTTCCTGGCTATCCAACTATTTTGCAGTCCGCAAGTATATCAGGCTGAAAACGGATTCGCTTTATTATTGAAAAACAAATGTTACTTTTGCCCCCTAAATATTGAAGCATAATTTAATAATCATGAAACAAAAGGAAACAATTAAGCCCTCTGCTCCTGAAAAGCCAAAATTAGCTACTTCCGATTTTGCCTTTGGCAAAGAAAACTACAAACTTCTTCTGATCGGTTTGGCGCTGATACTCGTCGGATTTATCCTGATGATCGGAGGAGGCTCTAAAGATCCAAATGTATTCAGCGAAGATATTTTCAATTTCAGAAGGCTCACCCTTGCTCCCATTCTTGTTCTGGCAGGATTTGTTGTGGAGATATTCGCCATCATGAAGAAACCCAAAGATTGAACCGTTATTTGTTCAATTTTTGAAAGTGGTTTGTTCAATGATTTCATCAGGCTGGATTCCAATATTTATCAATCATAATTCTCATTTCGTTATATGACCTGGTTAGAAGCAATTATCATTTCAATCGTTGAAGGCATCACCGAATTCCTTCCCATTTCGTCCACCGGGCACATGATACTTACCCAGGGAATACTTGGAATGGAGACCAATGATTTTGTAAAAGCCTTTATCATCAACATACAGTTTGGTGCAATCCTTTCAGTAGTCGTGCTGTATTGGCGCCATTTTATTCAATCGGTAAATTTTTACCTGAAACTTTTTGTCGCATTTATCCCTGCTGCCATACTTGGTTTACTTTTCAGCGATTTTATTGACAGCATGTTGGAAAATGTTTACGTGGTTGCCGTTACCCTGATCCTTGGTGGAGTTGTGCTTTTGTTTGTTGACAAATGGTTTAACAAAGTATCCGACGACCAAAGCATCCGCTACCCGACGGCTTTCAAAATCGGATTGTTTCAGTGCATATCAATGATACCAGGTGTTTCCCGCTCTGCAGCAACAATCATCGGTGGCATGACGCAAAAGCTGAACAGGAAAACGGCAGCGGAATTTTCGTTTTTTTTAGCTGTTCCAACCATGTTT
The DNA here is from genome assembly GCA_963840975.1 of uncultured Bacteroidales bacterium. GTDB lineage: Bacteria > Bacteroidota > Bacteroidia > Bacteroidales > JAADJA01 > JAADJA01. The sequence continues at coordinate 69,934 of CAWJBC010000017.1, forward strand.
GCAGCTTCAGGTTACAAACTGATGTCGAATTACCAGGCGATTGATTCAGGAAACCTGGGCATTTTAATCGTCGGTAACATCGTGGCTTTTATCGTAGCAATGATCGCGATCAAATCATTCATTACATTCCTCACCAAACACGGTTTTAAGGTTTTTGGTTACTACAGGATTATCGTTGGCGTGGTGATATTGGCGCTTATCGCTTTTGGATTTGATTTAACCATAAGCTGATGACATTTGATTTTGTAAATGGAGAAATTCTGCTGATCAATAAGCCTTATGGCTGGACGTCTTTCGATGCGGTAAAAAAAGTAAGGAACCTGATCAAAAAAAACACCCCTGTAAAAAAGATTAAGGTAGGTCATGCTGGTACGCTCGATCCTTTGGCTTCGGGTTTGCTGATCATCTGTACCGGAAAATTCACCAAACGAATAGAAGAGTTTCAAAACCAGGAAAAAGAGTACACCGGCACTTTTTTTATCGGTGCAACTACCCCTTCGTACGACAAAGAAACGGAGGTGGATCAGCAGTTTGATACAGAACATATTGATGAGAAATTATTGAGAGCAACCGCCAAATCTTATATCGGCGAACAGGATCAAATACCTCCAACCTTTTCTGCTGTTAATGTTGGCGGAATCAGGGCATATCATAAAGCCCGAAATAAGGAAGATTTTGAACTCCCTCCAAAAAGAATAAATATTCTTGAATTTGAGATCATCAATCCGGAGATGCCCGAAATTTCGTTCAAAGTAGTTTGCACAAAAGGAACTTATATTCGCGCTTTGGCAAGAGATTTTGGAAAGGACTTGAAAAGCGGGGCTTATCTAAGCTCGTTGTGCCGAACCCGTATCGGATCATTCTCCCTTACAAAAGCAATGACCCTTGAGGAATTTGAAGAAAAAATAAAATTCTGAAGGGTTTAAACCTGATTATTTTTCCTCTTTGCTCTTTCGGATTTGTGAGATGGCCTATAGCGTTGGCTAATCCGAAAGTAATATAAAAGGGATTTTGAATCCCATACTATTTCCGTCCGGATTATTCCAGTCACCGGCTCACGCATAAATCAGGACGAGCAGAATTAAATTTCCTCAAATATCACTTTGAGTAATGTCTGTCCGACTACCCTTAAAGTTTGCTTATCAATCACACTCAGATTATCTCCGGTTGTATGCCAGTATTCAAAAAAACTTCCATTTGCAGAACCCGGATCAAGATGGATGATATTAATAGTTGGAATCTTCGCAATTTCATTGATGTATTTATGATCATCATCAATGTAACCAACCTGCTCCCACAGGAAATATTCTGTAAAGCCACTACGCTGGGCAGTATTCCAAATCTTTTTCAATATTCCCGGGGCATACATTAAGGAATATCCTTCCATATAAAAACGGGCATTAGCTGCGCCAACCATATCAAGTAAAATTCCGTAGCTGGCAGTATAATCCGGGTCATGCAGATTTTTTGACCAGTACTGAGAACCTAATCCATATTGATCTTGTTGGTTATTACCAGGATAATCTTTGGGAGGACCATAATCTTCAACATCGAAAAAGATAATGTCAATGCCAACCGAAGGTTTTGTAATTGAGACCAACCGTGCTATTTCCAACAAAACCCCGACGCCGCTGGCTCCATCGTTTGCCCCGTCAATTGGCGTATTGTGCAAAGCAGGGTCCGGATCGTGGTCGGCATAAGGTCTGGAATCCCAGTGGGCGCATAAAAGAATTCTTTTAGACTTTTCGGGGTTAAATGAGCCGATGATGTTTTTACCATTAAGGACAGTTCCATCATACGCCGCTGTTTTGAATGATTGAACGATAGTCGTATCAGCATAAGCATTCAAAGTATTGATCAAATAATCGGCACACTGTGAATGATTGGGTGTATTGGGAACCCTGGGTCCAAAGTCAACCTGTTTCTGAACAAAAATGTAAGCCGAATCTGCATTAAATGCCGGAGCGGCAAATTTGGGTTTATCAGTTGTTTTTCCTGAAGCGGCTTCTTTCTTTTGGTTATCATTGCACGACGCAAAAAGCAAACTGAAAGCCAATCCGATGATCATTATTTTTTTCATTCGTTTTATAAAAATTAAAAAGTAAGGGTAAAGACCGAACCTTCATCCATTTTCGACTTCACATGAATCGAGCCTTTGTGGAGGTGCATAATTTGCCGCGAAAGGCTCAACCCTATCCCAGAACCCTCAGACTTGGAAGTAAAAAAAGGCATAAATATCTTATCAATGATATCAGGTTTAATACCTGTTCCGTTATCAACGATCTCAATTGCCGTTCTGTTGTTCTGGTTGTTATAAGCCATCATCGAAATTTCCGGATTTTCTTTGTTCTTCACGGCGTCAATGGCATTCAGCAATAGATTGATGATCACCTGGTCGAGAAGGTCAGGATCAGCCGTGAGCATCAGGTCTGAAGGGATCACCCTGCAATTGCATTTAACGTTTAGTTTTTCAATTTTGGGTTTTAGCAGCAACTCCGCCCGGTCAAAAGCCTCCCTGACATTGAAATACCTGAAATTCGGCTTGGGTATACGCGTTAGGTTGCGGTAAATATCCACAAAATTCAGCAGACCCTGGCTGCGATTTTTTATTGTAACCAGTGCATTCTCAATATTCTCAATATCATCTTCATCCAATATCTTCATTGCCGGACGATTGGTTTCGGTGTCTATCATCATTTCATGCACTGTTGAAGCCAATGATGAGATGGGAGTGATAGAATTCATGATCTCATGCGTTAGCACCCTGATCAATCGTTGCCACGATTCAATTTCTTTATCTTCCAATTCGGCATGGATGTCATGAAAAGCCACAAGTGTATATTCTTCACCCCGCATCCTGAATTCAGTTGCATAAAGCGACAATTGCTTCATTTCATCCTCCGTAAAAATCTTCACCAATGTTTTGTCACCCGCAGTAAGTTTGCCAAGAATTTCAGGTAACTCCAATTTTACATCTTTCAGGTCCTGAATATTCCGGAGTATCGTTTTCCCGAATAATTTCTTAGCCGTATTATTGAACATATCAACCTTCCCATCCTTGTCATAACAAATGATTCCGATATTAACATGCTGCACCACAGTCTGGAGGTAATTATAATGCTCTTCCTTTTCGGCGCGGCTCTTTTTGAATTCTTCTATCACCTGGTTAAAGGATTTGTTGAGCCTTTCAAAACTTTTACCCAGTTTATTATCGGTAAAAGATGTGGCAAAATCAGAATGCCTGATGCTGTCGAAAAAGAGGGTGAGCTTGGCGTTGGTTTTATTCACATAGTTGACCAGCCAGTAAGTTTCAAGAGCGATCACCAGTCCCAGGATAATGCTGCTGACTTCGTGTTTTGCAACAGTAACAAGGTACACGAAAAGAAATATGCTTGCAAGCAACAGCAATACTCTCACCACAACATGAAAGGAAAAGCGGTTATAGTTCATATTTTTCAATTCTGCGGTACAAGGAAGCCCTTGTCAATCCTAATTCCTTTGCTGCTTTGCTGATGTTTCCCCCATATTTGTCAATGACCTTTCTGATGAGCATTTTCTCTGTATCTTCCAGGTTAAGTGATGTGGAGTTGAGATCGTCCATTTTATTTTCCATTTGAGATAGGAAAAAATCCGTTGGCTCCAGCATTTGCGACTCGCTCATGATCACCGCCCTTTCAACTGAGTGTTGCAACTCCCTGATGTTGCCGGGCCAATTGTGTTTTTCAAGGCGTTTGAGGGTAGAGGCGCTTACTCGTTTTAAAGGAATATTGTACTTTTTACAATAAATCTTTAAAAAATGGTCAATGAGGGGAGGCAAATCGTCAAGCCGGTCTTTGAGCGACGGAACCTTCACCTCCACAGTATTGATCCTGTATAGCAGATCCTGCCTGAATTTATTCTCCTGCACCATCTGGTAAAGCGGCATGTTGGTAGCGCAAATCAACCTCACATCAATCGGAATTTCTTTATTGGTTCCCAGCCTCACCACCTTTCTGTTTTGCAGCACGCTCAACAGCTTACTTTGGAGCGCAAGTGTCAGGTTTCCGATTTCATCCAGGAAGATGGTTCCCTTGTTGGCTGCTTCAAACCTGCCCGCCCTATCCTCAATGGCATCCGTAAAAGCTCCTTTTTTCGATCCGAAAAGTTCACTTTCAAATAATGTTTCACTAATGGCACCCAGGTCAACACTGATGAAGACTTCATTTTTACGGCTCGATGCTTTGTGGATGGCACGGGCGACCAATTCCTTACCGGTTCCGTTCTCGCCAAGAATAAGAACATTGGCTTCGGTTGCCGCTACTTTTTGAACCGAACCCAAAAGCTGTTCCATTGCCTGCGATTGTCCTATGATTTCGCTGTACGCCTGATCGGAATCGGCAATCAAAACCTTTTGCTTGGTTCTCAGGTCTTCCAGTTCTTTCTTCGATTCCCTTACCTTCAGGTTAGCCGTAATGGTGGCAAGTAGTTTCTTGTTTTCCCAGGGCTTCAGCAGGAAATTGGTAGCCCCTTCTTTGATTCCCTGAACCGCCAGTTCAATGTCGCCGTATCCCGTAATGAAAATCACCACCGCCGCCGGATCGGTTTCAAGTATCACATTCAGCCAGTGAAAACCTTCTTTTCCGCTGGTGGCATCCTTCGAAAAATTCATGTCAAGAAGAATGACATCGTAGTTTTCATTTGCCAGAAGATTGGGAATATTCTCCGGGCTTTTTTCGGTATGCACAATATCAAAGTGTTGTTTCAAAAAAAGTTTCGCCGCTAACAACACATCCTGATCATCGTCAACGATTAAAATTTTTGCTTCTAATTTACTCATCCTGATATGCTAATTGATAAACCTTTGTTACTCAAAGGGCAAAGATAAATAATTGTTCGGAATCGAACATCGAAGTTTTAAAGAATTCTAATGACTCTCAGTCATCGGATGAATCAAAGTTTTACTTTATTGATAAATCATCTTTTCCGTAATCACCTTATCCCCTGCCTGTAACTTAATAAAATATATTCACTTTGTCTGGATTGAAAGACCAACTGAGTGATGCCCTGTTGTAAAATCGAACATGGAAGAATAATGAATTTATTCCTTGCCCCCTCCTTATACCAAATTTGTCTTCAAAAAATCGGATGAAAGAGAATTCTATCATTCGTTATGATGAAACTTGCAGATAACATATTCAATTCCCAATTTGACTCCCAGTAAAAATCTGTCATCAGTTAGGTTTTTGTAATTTGGTCTATAATTATCATAATGATCAAGGACAAATTTAAAATCAATAAAAGGAGATAAATTAAGGATCAACCTCTGATTAAATGCATGCGAAACATTCATTCCCATTCTTAAAGATATCCCGGTTTTCTGATCTGCATCAACATCATTTTCATATACCGGACCACCATAAGTATGATAAGATACAATATCATAATCCAGAATATTATTAAAAATAATGCCACCGACGAATTGAACATTAAATTTTCTTGACGGCTCGTGTCCATAAGTAATCAAAAGAGGAATATTTAAATAGCTTAATCTATAATCTCTTCTTATTAATTGGTCAAAAGATGAAGGGTCTCCATAATAGTATGAATTTTTGGTTGAATAATTTATTCCAGAACTAACTTTAAAATTATCATTGCTATACGAGAACAAAATTGAATACCCATAATTAAAATAATTCTTCCTGTTTTGACTTATCAAATAGTGGAAAAAATTCATGTCAACTTCTGCTGATAATTTTTCAGGTCGCTGACAAAATGAATCTATGGTAATGACAATTATTACTGTCAGAATGATTATCTTGAATCGCATTCTATTGTATAATTAATTTTTTGGTTATGGTTTCACTTGTTTCAATATTTATCAAATTTAAAAAATAAATACCCTTTGATAAAAAGGTTGGATTTAAATGAAGTATTTTTTCATTAATTTTTTCATTTGAATACATTAACCTGTTTGAGATGTCAAAAATCATAAGCATATAGTTTTTATAATCCTTGTTACCAAAATCTATTGTAAAATTTCCATTAGAAGGGTTTGGGAAAATGTTTACACTTGAGCTTGCCGATGTCGACAAAATTTTTTCCAATTGGGTATCTTTATAAGTTGAATCATCATTTTCTTCAACTAGTAGACTATTCAAAGAATTTGAATTGCATAAAGTTGCATCTAATTTAGTTGTAAAACTTGAACTTGGTTCTACCTTAAATCCATTCAATAATTTAATACTATTTTTTGCTATTATTCTTAGCTGCTGTCCTGATTGTACCTCATAATTGCAATTAATTGTTACATCTTCACCTACTATTACATTAAAATCTTCATCGCTTAATGGATATTGTGCTGCATCAATAATATTAATATTCTGACATGGCTTCCGTTGATAATATCTTACCCAATCAACCTCCATTTGACTTGGGAAAGGAGTTGATTCATCAGGCTCCCTATTATTACCATATTCATCATATCCATATTGAATCGCAACATTCAGAACTATTGCCATCGCACCTAATGGATATATTGTGTTAAATTTATATTCATGAAATGCTTCTAGTAAACAACCTATTGTTTGACCATTAATAAAATACCACAAATAATCCGTTCTTTTTAAATCACCATCTACAAACCATTGCAATTTATCAAAATCCCAAATAACAGTAAATATATGAAAATCTTGGGAAAAATCATTGTCGGCATAATCGGTATGGCACATTTTAGATTCTGGATAGGCATAATATCTGTGATGAACTGTCATATTGTGAACTTTCGCAAGCTTACTAGGATCATAGTTGTTCCAAATATCCGATTCATTCCAAAACTCAAAAATATCAACCTCATTATGAGTAGGATTCTCACCATATGTCCAGAAAGCAGGCCAAAATCCTTTTCCTTTTGGAATTTTTATTCTTGCTTCAAATGCTCCATAGCCGAAATTATATTTTGACCAAATTTCACCTGTTGAATAATTGAAGTTTTCGTAAATTATTATAAGGGGGTCCCAGCTAATGACAACAGGCATATTATTTAATAATTCTTCTTTTGATATTATTTTTAATACACCATTTTCAATTTCAATATTTTCAGGTTTATGCCATGCTTTTTGCGATGTAAATTCCACGTCCCTTGGTACACCTGTTATGGGAGACCAATTCTTTTGATCTAATTCATTCCCATTAAAATCATCTTCAAATACAAGTACCCAAGGATTATCATCGCATATATAATAGTTTTGAATAGGACTTGCAACAAAATAATCACACAGTACCTGGCAAAACATTTTATTGTAAATAAGAGCGAATATTAATACGAAAAAAATACTTTTCATAACTTTTATTTTTTAATTTGATTTTTTTAAAGATTCCATTTCTTTCTGTATATTAATGATATACAGTGTCAACTCCTCAATTTCTTGCAACAGCAGTGCATTCATCACTATAAAAATAATTCCATTTTTAACCTATGCTTCCTTGGCAATTTCAAATTTTCTTTTCTATTGTCAGCGCCCCGCTTCATCACTAATGTATCGTATAGCATCATTGAATCAGGTAAAAATCATCATCCTGTTTTACTGATAAACCACCTTTTCCGTGACCACATTATCCCCAGCTTGTAGCTGAACGAAATATATACCCTTTGCCTGGTCTGAAATATCCACCTGAGTTATACCTGGCTGTGCATGTTGCTTGGTATAAACCGGTTTGCCAATCATGTTAAAAACCTCTATTGAATATTCTGAATAGTTTGCATCATTCCATTCAATACTGAAAATTCCAGGATGGGGATTAGGGTAAATTTTTAGGCTTTCCACATTAATTGAAGTGTTACTATAAGCTTGAAAACTTTTTTTCTGTTATTATTTCAAATAATGATGAATCGTCAATTTGCGCAATAGTATTATTTTTTGATGTCTTTGAAACCGTTGAACAAGATTCTATTCTAAATAATCCAGAATTGAGTAAAGTATTAGTGGTCATTACGATACTGTTGCCTGCTTTGAATATGTAATTCCCTGCAAATTCAACCTCCATATTTGAAATATTAATAGTATTAGCCGCTTGAATTTGGACTGGTTCAAATTGGTAATTGGTGGCCGGATAATTTCCAGTTATGTATAAATATTGAGAACATAGGCTATTAGGAGAAAGTCCATTCCAATTCTCAGGATCGTTTTCCAATGGATCTAACCAATCCCTTAAGCGTCGAGTGGGTCCCCATGTACTTCCCCAACTCGAAGCAAAATGACCATAAAGTACGTCACCTAAATTCTCACAATTCATACTTCCCAGCCCCCCAGACAATTGACCAACAACTTGTTGATTTTTAAAAACCGGACTTCCTGAAGAGCCATCTTCAACAGTACCATCATCCCAATTGACATTAATATAATCAGCAATTGACATTCCAATAACATGACCGAATGATATCTTTTTAGGTTCGCCCTGAGGATGATGAATTCCAACTACATTAGAACCCGTCAAGCCCCACTCTCGGGACCACCCCGAAAAGAAGACATTATAATACAAGGGAATCGATTCATTCAACATTAATAAAGCAAAGTCAGAACCCATTGTTGCAGTTCTTTGAGCTTTTAATTCGGCCCCAGTAATGCTGTAAGGATAATCAAAACTATAAGGATCAAATGGAGGTAAGCCATTACAATTACTTGCTTGGTAGTGAAAATAGAAAATTGCCTCGTCCAAATTATCATCTGCGCCTTGAGTACAATGATGAGCTGTAAGAATATATGGTGTTAAATCTTCATTAGTATTATTTAAAAGACTTCCCGAACAACGCCAACAATCACCATTATTGTCGCATAAATTCCTTATAAGAACTACTGAGCGAATAATACTTTTGTAAGGATCGCCCTCTGGACAATTTACATCATGATGACAATCCAATAATTTAACTGTTGAAAAATTCTCATTTTTATATACATAGGTAATTGATGATAATTCAATATCATCTTCTATTTCCATTGTTAATGGCACTAAAAATGCGATTAAGACATAATCCCCTTTAACAGTCAATACTTTTTTTGTTCCGTCAAATTTGCTATTTAAAAAATTAAATTCTTTATATGTGTTGGTAGAGGAATATAATCTTAAATAACATCCAGTACGAATTATGAATTTTGAAAAAATCAGATCTAAATATTCTGAATTATTTGCAATTACCTTTATTAAATAAATATTGTAGTTCTCATCTTTGGTTTTATTCCAGCTTTGAAAATTTGAATTTACCTTAAATTTTTTCCCATATGGCTTTAAACATGAATTACATGTATCAATTCCATTATCTCTTATTATTTTTGGTAATAATATAGTATTATCTGTTAAAATCACAGAATCGGATTGACCATATATTATACATTTGATCATTACTAATAAAATAAAAGTTAATATTGCTTTCATAATTGAATTTCATTAATAGTTAATATAATAATCCATCAAAATAAAATCGTTGTTGGACAATTTATATTGAATTAATCCAATATCTTTAGCAAAATAAAAAGTATCGGATTGATTCCATATTTTTATAACATCATTGTATGATAATGAATGCAAAAAATAATTTTCGATGATTACAAATCCTGATTCATCATTCGTTCTGTAACTCCCATTTTCCTTGCATATAAATGGTATCTCAGCGAAATAATTTGTTTCCTGATTCACTTTTTGAGTTGAATAACAGCTAAGATTTTCGGTTAATTCCCCTGTACTACTATTTTTATGTAAAAATATCCAGTTGATTTTTTCTTTAGAATGTAATTTATAATCAGCAAACTCGTAATAATCATCACTATTTTTACCGTAGCTCTCCCTTTTCTCATTGTAATCTGAAATATATATGGAATCCTTTATGTTTGCCAAAGAATCCATATATACCCACCAACTTCCATGGCAGTTTTATAATAATTCATTCGCCTAATTGGCAAATTCAGAAATCTCTCCCGGAAGCCCAACCGGTTCGTTCTTGATAGCAATAGCAGTTGCACTAGTGTTTCATTAATTTTCCGCTTTGTACAATTAAGCTCTTATTAGAAATCTGATAAAAGTAGAATCCGGGTAATAAATTCCCGGTACTAACGACTGAATAGGGAATACTACCAATTTGTTTTTTAAAAACTAATCTCCCCATCGAATCAAATAAGGTTAATGTCAATCCTGTTCGCAATGTCTCTGTTTTCAGCTCATAACAAAACGGATTTGGATATACAAATACATCCATATCTCTTTCGTAAGGGGTTTCTTCTGCATTTGTAATAATGTCAGATGGCATTACTTTAATCAGATAACTGTCATTAGAATCAGATCCTTCATATTCCGGAACTATTCCTGTAAGTAAGCAGCCTCCATCAGATGTAGCTAACAGATCGAAAAACCAATACCGGGTATCTCCCCCATAAACCTTCATTCCTTTTAGCTTGAGGTTCGCGTCGAAAATAAAGAACCTGAAGACATCAGTTCCCATAAAATTGGGCGGTATCATTTCAAAAGTTGCTACCCAAATGTTATTTTCGTCAGTGAATCCCATACCTCTATGATCAGGTATGTCAACATATTCATCATGTAAAAGAACAGTATCCTTTAAAAGATTCAAATCCTGGTCCATTACACGCATTTCAAGTTCATGTGGCTGATTCGGATTAATCAAAGTCCCCTTATTAGCCATAATAATGTTTCCGCCCTCCAACCTTTTTACAGTTAACGGACAACTTATATAGCATAACCCATCCATAATAAATCCATGATCAACAACATTTAATTCCATATCGAATTCAATCCAGTTTTTTGAATAACCGATACTTCCATAAGCAAAATTTCCAAAAAGATAAAATCCGGTACTGTCGGGCTTAAATATTAAATCGCTTCCCACCATGCTATCCTTCCAATCCATGAAAGGTTTAAAGATAATCTGATTTCCTTCCATATCGTATTTTGCAAGATAGAGTATGTCATTAAAATCGTATAAAGAAGTATCAATCCTTCCCTCAATGATGATATTATTATCGGGAGTTATCAAGAAATTTTCAATCCGATGTGTGCTATGGTGTGGAGGAAAAGGTATCGGGTACATTTTTTCCCATACAATATCCAGGTCTTGTGTCATTTCACATAGGTAGGTAATATTACGCTTATAACCTATCGTTGATGAATCCTTAAGGGTTCCTGCGATAAATAAATTTCCATTTGGCTTAAGGAATCCAAGATTAACTCCAAAACTTGTATCTTGCTTAATTGGAAAATAATAATCAGAGATTTCTCCGGCATGGTTTATCTTATATATTACTGGTTGTGATTTATCTAAACTGTAAGGAAGATGTTGTACACCTAATGAAAAATACCACTCATTTGTTTCAATGGTATATGATAGACCTTCATTTTCTTCATTTGATATTATTAACTCAAATGACTGCTGTGATTTTACAGTATATCCTATGATAAATAGAATAGTCAAAATAGAATAGTATGTCGATTTCATAATAAAATAATGTTAATGAATAGGGTTTAGTTTTAAACCCTATTCATAATTTATAAAACTCTACAATTCTATTACTTCAGGGTCGCCAAATATTTTTTCACCATATTGGAATAATCCTTTGTGAAAATAATGTCTGGTTGGAGGTTCTAATGAAATCCACTCCCAATTTCCCTCCATATTTAAAACAGTAACAATACTATATCCAGGAGGCATTCCTTGCGGCAATTTTGTAAAAAGCAAATACTTGAGAAAACTGAAATAGAAGTTCATTTCAGTGTGTTCCAGGCATTTCATATCATCATTCACAGGTCCAATGGCTTCGGAAGCACTATAAAGATAATAATCATACACATTATTCGGAGGTTCCGGATCACCTGTTCTTCTTACATTTGTATTTCCACCTTTACGCTCAATCTGAAACAGGTTGATGAAAAAATAGTTGCCCCCTGGATCTGGGATATAATCATTCATAGCAATCCACAGTTTTTGTGCGGCGTCTGATGATGTTACTGTCAAATCACACTTTCCTTCATCTTCCCCATACCACCAGTCATCCCCTTCCACAAATGGCCCATCCACACCAAAACCGGGTCCCGGATCAACACCCCGGTTTCCTGTAACAGCTTCTACATTAATTATGATTTCACCTACTGTTACCATTGTTTCGGTCAGGTCCACCACGGCCAGTCCTTTAACTTCATAACCTGAGTTATGATAAGCATCCGCAACTGCCTGCTTCATTTCGTCATATTTGCTGGTCAGCTCATTCATATCAACGGTTCCGTCTGCATTCCGTTCAACCACTAAAGTCAGGCTGTCAATTTCAAATTCGCTGTAAAACTCGTTTGGAAATGCATGCGAAAAGTTTATTGTTGCTTCAAGAAGCCATACCGCCGAGTCGGCAGGTACACTTTCGCCGCTTTTCAGTTGCGGATTGGCGCGGATAAAATCCATTTTCTGTTTAAAATCTTTAAGGGTATTGGTAATGTGTACTTCATAAGCCGTCAGTTCGTGTTTGATTGCCGGCTTGTCATTAGTATTTTCTTTCGAGCAGGCAAACACCATAACCATAATGACTGCTGCTATTATTCCTGTTACAATAATATTCCTCTTCATTTTTTTTAAATTTTAATACAAATTATTTTGTTTTTGTTATTTGTTTATTGTCTCGCCTCCGGCGAGATTGGCATTTGGAATTTCTATTTTGGTTTTTATTTCAAAAAAGATATAACCGGTACACATTAACCGTATCGGGCAAATAATATAAAAATCTGTAACTTATTGAGGGGGGGGGGTATTGTAACTTTCCTGGCATCCACCAATCGTTTATCTCTTCCTTTTGGAGGCAGCTTTCCTTCTGAGACCGGAACCGGTGAAACAAAAGGGAACATAATTTTCTTCTTTAAATTTTGTATCTTTTGATCTTCGGTAAAATTAAAAAAAATATTTTTATATAAAGCAAGAAAAATCAGTTTAGGGTAAAATATCCCCCCATTTCCCCCGTTCGGCTAAGGCTCTGGCTTAGTATAATATATCATGTAAGGTTAGAGCCTTATAAAAACCCAACTGGCGACCCTGTTCCGATTCGGTATGATCAGCCAAATTAATGGACTACAAATAATATTTTGTGGTTCTAAATATCAAGTAAAAGACCATTACCTCCAATATTCAACATATTAATATTCCTATCCCTCATAATTTATACTCTTTTCAAATTACATTTATAAATTTCTGGATATAAATTAATTTCCCAAAATGATAAAAAATAATTTGAATATTAGTTTTTATTATTTTACTTTTGAGTTCAATAAATCATCATTCAACCGCCGGATTTTAAATGAACACATTTTTTTAAATATTTCAAAGGGATGTTGCCCAAAAAGCAAAACCTCCCTTCATTTAAGATATTATTTCTATTCGACCTGAAATTAAAACTTAACAAGAAAGGAGGTGATACGGCAAAAGTAAGGATTATTTATTAAGCACACGGAGATTGGCAATCTTATTTATATGCATCGTATAAAATCCTTAGCGATGTTAAAAAATCAAGGGAATTGCTAATATAATTAAAATTATAAAAATATGAAAAATATGAAAAGTGTATTATTTACGATATTAGTAATGTCAATTCTAAAACTAAGTATCTCTCAAGAAAATGACTATTCTTGGTATAAAATAACATCGGATCCAACTAATTTTTGGTCAGATATTCATGATTATGAAAATTATTACAAAAGTAAATACCCTGAGTCATTACCTGAAGAAAAATTAGGTAATATAAAAGATTTTTATCGTTTCGTGAATTTTTGGAAAAGCCGTATGGGATTAGTTGATGGTCAGCTTAGTTATTTACCTTATTATGAAGCTCTAAATGATTTCAGCTTAAATAGTATTTCTAGTTACTGTACAGAAAGTGACCCAGCAGAATGGGAATTATTAGGACCTGTTTCATATCAAACTCAATCTCTCGGATTGGTCGATGAGGTATTAGGTGATCCGAATAATCCTAATTCTATTATTATTGGACCTCAGAGAGGCGGTATTTGGAAACATCAGACTTCAGGAAATTCATGGGTTGCTGTAACTGACAACCTTAGAGTCCCCGTGCTTAATGCAAGCGAAATTATTAGAAATAAATTCAATCCTAATCATCTGATTGCCTCCTCTGGTAATAATTATCATGAAACTTATTATGGTGTTGGATTGCTACAATCTTTTAATAATGGCACTACTTGGGAATTTGTTGAAAACTTTCCAACTCAAGATGCACCCTGTGCTAATAAAATTGTTCAGGATCCTAATGACAATGATCCAAGTAATGGACTAACATTATACGTAATAACTAATGATAAACTATATAAAAGTGAAAATACTGGTGATACTTGGACACAAATCTATAATCCTCTATTTACAAATTTCAATTATTATCTTGATCTTGAAATTGATGATGATGGGAATATTTATATTACAACATTCTATAAATATGGCTGTAATGGACATTTTTATAAATATTCATCAACTGGTAATTGGACGGACTTAAATTCAAATAATCAATTTGGTAATTTTCAAAGAGCAATGTTAACAACGCCATATTCTGATAAAATGTTTTTGTTAGTCGATGTTCAAACTGGACCTGATCCTGTTGATCAAACAAGGAAAATTTATAAAACTACGAATAATGGCGCGACTTGGTCTTTTATAACAAATGGGAACAATCCGGGTTTTAAATATGAAATTGAGTATTCACCTTTAAGCAATATAGTATATTTAGGACATATTGGTCTTAGTATTTTTAAAGATGAAGCTCCATATACAAAAATTAATGTACCACTAAATGAGTATTCTTTGCATATGGATATTAGAGATTTTAGTTTCCTAGGAATTATTAACGGTTATGAAAATGTTCTTGCAGCTACTGATGGTGGTATTACTTTACTTAAAGTAAATCCAAATAATTTATCTGATAATAGTACACAAAATCTCAATGGTAACTTTTTACCAATCGGGGATTTTATAGGTTTAGGTGTAAATAATACAGAATCTGAGTTTATTGTGTCGGGAGCAGTTCATTGCAATTCTTTTAGGTTTCAAAATGGTGCATGGGAAAGATTCTGGATATATGGCGATGGTGGAGATTGCGAAATAAACTGGAACAATCCTAATATTTACTATTTTCAGGATAATATGACAATGTATAAATATGTGAATTCAATTATTTCCTCAATCTACTCAATTAATGATTGGTTTATAGGCATGGAATATGAATTAAATCCAAATAATCCATATTTATTGTATTTTGGACGCAAAGGGAAGTTTATGATTTACGATGAAAATTCTGATTTATTAACTACTCGGATTATTAATTCTGAAATGTCGAAATCAGGAGCAATTGGTATAACAAATAATAATATTATTTATTTAGCGGATTTTGAATTTGATTCCGAAACTGCATCATATAAGTTAATAAAATCAATAAATAATGGAAATACATGGCAGGATTTAAGTTTTAGTAATGTATATAGTAATACGGGTAGTTTATATGGCACATTATCATTTACCCTGGCCTGGAAAACAATTGAGGATATTGTTTTTAACCCGATCAATCCTGATGAGCTGTGGATAAGTATTGGAGGAGTATGGAGGGAATGGACAGGACTTGTCCATGAGAAATTCAGAGTCCTTCATTCTACAAATGGTGGACAGACATTTTATGATTACTCCGAAGGCCTTTCTGCATTACCGTTAATAGCATTGGAATATCAGGTTGGTTCAAATAACAGGCTATTTGCTGGAACCGATGCCGGTGTGTATTATAGAGAACCAAGCATGGATCAATGGGAATGTTTTTCTGAAGGAATGCCAATTGCTTGTGTAACCGACCTGGATTACGATCCATGCAGTAATTATTTGTATGCCTCCACCACCGGCAGAGCGATTTATAAAACCCCTGTCAATTTCAGCAATGAGGACGCTGGCGCAATGTATCCCGAAGAATCAGTTTGGTCGAGTCCAAAAAGGATTTTCTACGATTTGGTTATTGATGCAGGAACGACTTTGACTATTCAATCTGATGTATTTATGTATTGCGGTGCAAAAATAACAGTTGAACAAGGATATCAATTACCAAATGGCAACTGGACTTCTGGAGGTAAACTAATAATTGATGGTGGTACTATTACATCAGATTGCTCAAGCCCATGGGGAGGCATATACGTTTATGGTAATCCTGGTATGCACCAATATACAATTCAGGGGGTCTGTGCTCAAGGTCAATTAATTTTAAAAAATGGAGCAATCGTTGAAAATGCTATTCACGGATCTATTGCAGGAGGATTTTTACCAAACGGAAATTTTGATGATACAAAGACAGGAGGAATAATTCAAGTATTAGCCAATGGAAGCATGACAGAACCAAGCGCTACATTTTATAATTGTGAGTGGCCGGTCACAATCAGGCCTTACCAAAATCATAATCCCTTTTCTCCTAACAATGTAACGTCGAACCTCTGTAGTTTCGGTAATGCACGATTTGTAGTTGATGATAACTATTATAGCACTTTATGGTATGTTGCTTTCGTGAGATTAAAATCTGTATATGGAATCAGCTTTAGAGGCTGTACATTTGAAAATAATCAAACATATTCCTCACCGGTTGGTGATGGAATTAGCTCTGATAACTCTACATTTTCAGTATCAGCTATTTGCAATTCAAATATGTTACCATGTCCGGATAGTTATTTAGATAAATGCATTTTTAAAAATTTAACCAGGGGAGTATTTGCACAAAATCTAACCTTAAGCTCGTCAACATTTTCGATAAAAAATGCCGAATTTATAGATAACAGTTATGGTATAAAAATGAATCTTGTCAATAACGCTGTGATCCTTTTTAATGATTTTATCCTTGGAGAAGCAGCGGAACAAGAAAAAGAAACTTGTGGTGAAAAAGCATCCGCTTATGGTATATATACGGATAATTGCACAGGATTTGCAATAGAAGAAAATAATTTTGCTAAGGCTTCCGGAGCTCCGACCGGTAATTACACTGGCATACGCATCGCAAATACTAAAGCCACCGATCAAATCTACAATAATGATTTTGAAGGCTTAAGCTATGGCAATTATTCGGAAGGGCAAAATTGGAAAACAAATTATTCAAATCTGGGTCTTAGCTATTTCTGTAATGATAATATCAGTAATTATGCTGATATTTATGTTGCTCCTTCTAGTATTTCTGGTATTCAATCTTTACAAGGTGATATTTCTCATTCTACTGGAAATAAGTTTTCACCAACCGGTTCTACCTGGCATTTCTACAATGGTGGAAATCATCTTGTAGGGTATTATTATTGTCAGACATGTCCTGGTGAGTATCCTGAAACTGTAAGTTATGTAACACGTGAAGGGGTTGCAAATGTGAACCGATGCCTTTCCCATTATGGTGGTGGAGGTACTGGGGGCCGCACCCAGCTTACTGAAGCAGAATTGCTGGAAGTTGAAGAAAATTATGAGCAGTCTTTAACTGATTATACTAGTGTTAAAAGTCTGTATGATAATTTGAAAGATGGCGGAAATACGCAAGCTATGGTTGAGGAAGTTGAAGAAGCATGGCCTCAGGATATGTGGGAACTAAGAGCAAAACTTCTGGGTAAGTCTCCCCATCTTTCAATGGAGGTTTTAAAAGAAGCCGCTGATAAAACAGAGGTACTACCTGAAAGTGTAGTTTTTGAAATCATGGCAGCGAATCCCGATGAACTAAAGAAGGAGGAATTAATTAAATATCTTGAGGATAAGGAAAATCCATTACCTCAGTATATGATCGATATTCTAAAGCAAGTTTCGACCGGAACAACCTATAAAACAGTGTTGCAACAACAAATGGCAAAACATAATTTAGAAAAAACAATTGCCGCGCACGATATAATTCGGAGTATATTAAGCGATTCGGTTATGGACTACAATAATTTGCGTAATTGGCTTGATAACCTTGGTGGAATGCGTGCAGACGAAGAAATTATTGCAACTTATATTGAGGAAAATAACTTTAACAGCGCGATAACATTGGCTAATATGATGCCTACTTTTTACAGCCTATCAGGTACTGAACTTAACGAATATAATTATTTTTTAGACGTTTTGAACCTGACAATCAGTTTGCGACAACAGGGTCGAATTATATCAGATTTGGATAGTACAGAAATTGCTAACCTTGTTATCATTGCAAATAATAGTAATGGAACTGCAGGATCACAGGCAAAAAGTATTCTTGAAAGCGGCTTTGGTTATAATTTCTGTAAATGCTTGGAAACTGAGGGTACACAGGGTTATAAAAGCAGCAATGTAAACTTAAACGAACTTTCTAAAACCTATGGATTTGAATTGAATGTCGAACCTAATCCTGCAAAGGAATGGACTGCTTTTAACTATACAATTCCGGATGAATCAATCGCTGGTAAAATAAATATCTCTGATGTAACCGGTAAACTAATAGAAATTCTTGATATAAACGTTAATCAGGGTCAACTTATTTGGGATACACGAACAGTTGCCAATGGGGTGTATTTTTATGTAATGGAGGCAGGTGGTTTTTCAAAATCAGGTAAAATAGTAATAAGTAAATAATTAACAAAAAAAGGGGGAGAAGGAACACACTTCTCGCCCTTTTATAATAATTTGATTTACCTTTTTAAAATAAAAAGATTATGCATAAAACTTTACTTTCAATTTTGCTAATTTTAATAGTTGCGATTTCATTTGGACAAGTTCAATGTGGTGGAATAGCTGTCCCGGAAGACTGGGATTTTGATGAAAATTTTACACCTTATGACTATTTATTGCAAATTGACACGATTACAAATCCAAATAATATTTGGCAAATTGGTATCCCACAAAAAACAGTCGTAAATAGTGCCTACTCATCACCGAATGTAATTATGACTGACACTATTAATTCATATCCTGTAAACGACACTTCAGTTTTTATTTTTAAACACATTGATCAGGGTGGATATTCATTGCCGCATTCAGCAGAACTTGCCGGTTATTATTTCGTTAATTCTGACTCTCTGAATGATTATGGAATTATTGAAATTTCATTAGACCAGGGAACCACTTGGATAAATATTATCACTGATACAATTTATAATGATTATTATTACTGGTTTACCCCTAAACCGACACTAACAGGAAATTCTTACGGATGGCAAAACTTCTGGGTTTCTCTGGCAGAACTGGGTAGTGTTTTCAATGTAAATTGGGGTGACACAATTTTTTACAAATTTACTTTCATTAGTGATCCGATTGCTGATAATCTTGATGGACTTGCCTTCGATAGTTTTCAGTTTTGTGATGGATTTGAAGGTATCCCGGAAGTACTTAATAATAATTTGATCCAAATTTATCCAAACCCAGTAAATGAAATGCTGTATATTAAGAGGAATGTTTATTCTTCGTACGAGAAGATTGAAATTTGTAATCAAATCGGTCAGGTTATGATTATTATTGATGATTTAAGTGCAGATTTTATTGACATCGAGTATCTAAATTTAGGAAATGGTTTTTATTTTCTAAAATATTCAAATTCAACCGAGTTCTCATTTATTAAATTTATTGTATGTCATTAAAATTTCATTTTTACATTGGATTTTGATAACAATTTAAACATTCAATTTGATGAAGAAACTAATAATTTTACCACTAATTCTTATATGTCTTTTTTCATCTGCTCAATCCTTACAAATAAACTGGCAGAACTGTTATGGGGGTTCACAATTTGAAGAATGTTATGATATTATAGAAAACCAAAATGGATATCTTATAGTAGGTTCGTCGGAGTCAAATGATGGGGATGTTTCAATCAATTATGGAGGTACCGATTGCTGGTTAATTAAAACCAGTAATGCTGGTGAATTGGGCTGGGTTAAATCTTATGGTGGCTCAGAAGGAGATGGGATATTCAGGATATTTCCAGCAGATGAGGATAATTTTTATCTATTATGTTGTACCTATAGTTCGGATGGAGATATAAGTTACGATCCTTATCCCCTATCAACCGACTTTTGGATTATTAAGGTAGATAATTTAGGTAATATTATTTGGGACAAGATTTTAGGAGGAAATATGCTTGATCAAATGTGGACAGGAACCTCTACCAATGATGGAGGTGTAGTTGCCTTAGGATGGACAGGTTCTACTGATGGTGACATTACTATTAATTACGGTGCTTATGATATGTGGATGGTCAAGCTAAACAATCAGGGGGAAAAAGAATGGGATTTCTCTTTAGGGGCATCGTGGTTTGATTATGGAATGGCTATAATACAAACCATTGATGGTGGATACCTTGTTGGAGGCCAATCAATGCTGGATGAAGGGGGAAATCTAAATTGTATTCCACATAGTAATAAATACGAAGCTGTATTGGTAAAATTGGATTCAGCCAGAAATATAGAATGGCAAAGATGCTATGGAGGAACGGAAGATGATGGTATATGGTCAATAAATGAATTATCAGATGGCTACATTTTTGCCGGATTCGCCAGTTCAAACGACGGAGATATATCAGGATGGCATGGAGGTGGTGATATTTGGATTGTGCGTATTGATTTTAACGGAAACATTATTTGGCAAAAATGCTTGGGTGGTTCAAATTACGAATTCACAGATAATATAATACCTGAGAATGATGGTAGTTTTACTATTATTGGAGCAACACAATCTATTGATGGAGATGTGATTGGAAACCATACTTTGAGTCAGTACTACCATGATATTTGGGTAGTAAGATTAAGTTCTGAAGGAGATTTATTGTGGCAACAATGTATTGGTGGCGGGGGTAACGAGCAAGTACAATTTGGAACATTAAAAAAAGATTATAATAAATATATTATTGCCGGTCAAACCGATTGGGGTCCTTCATATGACGTAGAATGTACACCATATAACGGAAGCTATGCAGACGAATATTGGATTTTAGAAGTTACCGATACTACCACCGGTATTCAACTAAATGCAACTAATAATAGCGGTTTAAATATTTATCCCATCCCAGGGAAAGATTATATCATGTTTGAATTCTCAGATTTATTAGCCCCATTTAATTTTCAGCCAACATCAATTCTTATCACCAATTCCTTTGGTCAATCTGTCGCCCAAATGCCAATATCAGGAGACAAAACCGCCTGGGATTGCCGCAACATCAGCCCCGGCATCTATTTCTATCAATTTCAAACCACCGAAAAAACCTACACCGGCAAATTCCTGATAATAAAATAGCAACAGGACTTCTGTATTTTTACTGCTACTACCGCTGCAGCTGTTCCTGTTATATTCGCTGCCCCTGCTGCTGCTCCTGCTCCTGCTGCGCTTTTCCCTATTTCCCCTATACCTCTATTTCCCTTATTTCCATTTTCCATCTATGAATCTGTGTCAATTTCAAATCCCAAATCTCCAATTTTGCCAGTGGCATCCCTTTGGGTCAAGTTTCCAATTTCGCATCCCGCCTTCAGGTTAATATGCAAGTTAATCAGTTTCCGGTTGCTTTAAATCAGTTTCAGGTAAAATACCCCCCCTTTCTCCCCGTTATTTCCCTATATATTTTAAAACCCCAATCATTATGACAGACGATCAGATCAACAAATTGAACATGGCCGAGACAACCGCCACAGTCCTCGCCAATTACAAACCATCCTGGGAGTTAATCCCGGTTTTTGTTAGCAGCGAAGCCCTTTTAAAAAATGCTATTGCCGCCATCCATGCCCAAAGCCAGAAACAGGCCTCCAGCCCAAAAGGCTTTACAGTAAGTAAAAAGAACATCAAACAACAACTGCTCAATTCAGCACTCCAGGCCATCGGGCCGGTTGCCTCCCATGCAGTCCTGATTGATGATCAGGTACTGCTCAAAAAAATCAGCTTCAGCGAAAACAATCTCAACCATTGCCGCGAGCAGGATTTAGTCAATAAAGCCCGTATCGTCCACACCGAAGCCAAAAACTACATTCTCCTGTTAGCCCCTTATGGCTACCGTGAAGCCGACCTCGATGCCTTTGGCGTCCTCATAGATCAGTTCGAAGCCGCTATTCCGCTTCGTCGCACAGCTACTTCCGAAATCTCCACTGCCACTGATAATCTCCGCATCCACTTCCACGACCTCAACGGCATCCTTCGCACCAAGCTTGACTTCCTCATGCTCAGTTTCATGACTACCCAGCCCGATTTTTACAAAACCTACACCTCTGCACGCATCATTGTTGACCTTGGCAAGCGTTCCGGAAATGCACACACCATTGTTTCAGGTACCATCGTCAATTTTGAAACCGAGGAACCCCTCGTTGGAGTCAATGTTTTGTGCAACGAAACAGGTAAGATCGTCTTTACCGACGTCAATGGCAAATATTCTCATACCCTGGCGGATGGAGGAACCTACACCTTCAGGGCGATGCTCACCAATTTCACCTCCTTCGATTCCGATCCGGTCACAGTAAATAAAGGAACTCATTTCAATCTCGACATTGATCTCGAACCCGAAGAGCCCGAACAACCCCAGGCATAAATAACAAAACCTGTTAGGTCTTTTCCAACCTAACAGGTTTTATTTTCAATTCAGCAATTCAACAATTCACTTCTTTCTCCGTGTTTCTCTGTGCTCTCAGTGCCTTCGTGTTTCCTTTTCTTACCACTCCATTACCCACAACCATCATTCATCCAACCCAATTCCTCATTTCCTCTCACCACTTCATCATCACGCAATACCAATTGTTCATTTCTTCACCCTAAGTCATCACCCCAAGACCTCAATCTGACATACCTTCAGTCCAATCGGTTATTTCTTCACCCCAAACTGCCATATCTTCAGTATTATCGGTCATTTCTTCACTTAAATCCTTCATCTCAATATTTCCATCCATCATTTCTTCTCAACCTTTATTCATTTCTTATAAACAATCTTCCATTTCTCCATCCAAGAGGGTAATTGCTTCAGCTCTAATTGTTAGGAATAATAATTACATCGGACATCTGGCTGCCCTACAACAGCTCATTCGCAAGGTTTGCCAGTTCCGACCTCTCTCCTTTCTCCAGACGTATATGGGCGTAAATCTCATGATGCTTTATCTTATCAATGAGGTAAGAAAGCCCGTTACTTTGCGAGTCAAGATAAGGCGTGTCAATCTGGTAAATATCGCCCGTAAAAATGATCTTCGTTCCTTCGCCGGCGCGGGTAATAATAGTTTTAACCTCGTGTGGCGTCAGGTTCTGCGCCTCGTCAACGATAAAACAAACATTCGAAATACTCCTTCCGCGGATATATGCCAGTGGTTGAATCAACAGCTTTTCACTCTCAATCGCTTCCGTGATTTTTTTGAACTCTTTGTCCTTTTCGTTAAATTGGCTCTGAATAAATTTCAGGTTGTCCCATAAAGGCTCCATATAAGGATTCAATTTCGATTTGATATCCCCCGGCAAAAAACCAATATCCTTATTGCTCAGGGGAACGATGGGCCGAGCCAGATAAATTTGCTTAAAGTTTCTTTTCTGGTCAAGCGAACCGGCTAATGCAAGCAGCGTTTTCCCCGTGCCCGCCACTCCCTGTAATGTCACAAGTTTAATATCGTCGTTGGTAATGGCATGAAGAGCAAACACCTGCTCGGCATTTCGGGGCATGATTTTATAGGCAGGCTTTTTCTCAACCCTTTCAACTTTCTGTAGTTTAGGATTATAAAAAGTCAGGACAGAGGATTTATCATTTCTTAAAATGAAATAATGATTCGGTATCGGCTTGTCAACACCAATGTCTTTGGCATCGCACAATCCATCCCGGTAAATTTTATCAATTGAAAGCGGATCCACATCCTCCAAAAGGGTAATTCCTGAATACAATGAATCCAGATCCTTTATCTTGCCCGTTTCAAAATCCTCCGAAGGGATATTCAGTGATTTCGCTTTGATCCTGAGGTTAATGTCTTTTGTAACCAATATCACTTTGTATCCGGCTTTCTCTTCACTTACTTTGATGGCTGCATTCAGTATCCTATGATCAGGTTTATTGTCACCGAATATTTTAACAGCGTTCAAACCGTTCACCGGAGTTTCATCCATCTGCACCCTGAACATACCGGCATTCGGAAACTCAAGAGGGATCCAGTTTTGCAATGAACCATGAGCCGACAGGCGATCCATGATTCGGATAAACTCTCTCGCTTCGAAATTTTTGGTTTCGTTGCCTTTTTTGAAATTGTCAAGTTCCTCCAAAACAGTGATGGGGATCACCACATCATTGTCTTCAAAGCTATTGATGGCATTGTGATTGTAAAGGATCACCGAAGTGTCTAAAACGAAAATTTTCCGGGATGATTTTTTTGATTTGGACATATTATTTCACTTTCAAATTTTACACTATAAAAGTAGGCATTTAATAAACTGATTTTAACTTTCAATAAATTTAAAGCCAACAAATAATACAGGAATTGTGTTATCTTTTTGAATAGATATTGAGTCCACTCCGAAAATACAAACTGGACGTCATTGCGAGGGCAAAGCCCGAAGCAATCTGTTGATTTCCAACAACAAAAGATTGCTTCGCTACGCTCGCAATGACGATAAACCACTTTTCGATGCGGTCTCAATAATGAAAATGTCAACGGCTTGGATTTAGCTATCTTTGTCCAATACGTATCATTAATTCTTATAATACAGTTTATGTCGGAACCAAAAAAACTCTTCCTGCTCGATGCAATGGCACTGATTTACCGGGCATATTTTGCTTTCAGCAAAAATCCCAGGATCAACTCAAAAGGGTTGAACACCTCGGCAGTACTTGGATTTGCCAATACACTTTACGATGTCCTGAAAAATGAAAAGCCTACCCATATCGGCGTTGCCTTTGATACGATAGCTCCCACTGCGAGGCATATAGATTTTGCTGAATACAAGGCGACCAGAGAAAAAATGCCGGAAGACCTCTCCATTTCAATTCCTTATATTAAAAAGCTGATCGAAGCTTTTAACATCCCTGTCATTTACATGGATGGTTACGAAGCCGATGATGTGATCGGTACATTGGCTAAACAGGCTGAAGAAAACGGATTTATTACCTATATGATGACACCGGATAAGGATTTTGGCCAGCTCGTTACCGAAAATACATTCATCTATAAACCGGCACGGATGGGTGATAAAGCAGAAATTATGGGGATTAAAGAAGTTTGTGAAAAATTCAGCATTCAGCGCCCCGAACAGGTGATTGACATACTCGGGCTCTGGGGTGATGCTTCCGACAATATTCCCGGCATTCCAGGAATTGGTGAAAAACGAGCCAAAGAATTGATAGCCGAATTCGGTAGCCTCGAAAATGTGCTGAATAATGCGGATAAGCTCAAAGGAAAGATGAAGGAAAATGTTGAAGCTTACAGGGAACAGGGTTTGCAGTCCAAATCACTGGCAACCATTATACTTGACGTCCCCATTGAGTTCAATGACGAACAACTTAAAATTTCGGAACCCGACCGGCAAGCCCTGAAAGAATTACTGGATGAACTTGAATTCAGAACCTTTGCTAAACGTGTGTTTACCGATCTTTCGATAAAAGATTCCGCTTCAGAAACCGTTCAGGGCGAATTGTTCGCTGCATCAGAAGAACCGCTTGAAAACACCACCGTTGCAAACATTAAAAACATTACAAACACCCCACATGAGTATTCACTCATTAACTCACCTCAAAAAAGAAAGGAACTGCTGGAAAAATTGCAGCAATGCACTATCTTTTGTTTTGACACTGAAACCACCGGAATTGACCCACAAAATGCGGAATTGGTTGGGATGTCGTTTGCATTGAAGCCGGGTGAAGCATTTTTCATTTCCCTGCCTGAAAATTACAACGAATGCCGCGAAATTGTTCATGAATTCAGGTCCGTTTTTGAAAATTCCTTCTATCGGTAAAATCGGGCAAAATATTAAGTATGACATTTCAATGCTGAAATGGTACGATGTGGAGGTGAAGGGTAAACTTTTCGATACCATGTTAGCGCATTACCTGCTGCAACCCGATATGAGGCACAATATGGACGTGCTGGCAGAAAATTACCTGAATTATCAAACCGTCAAATATGACGAACTAACTGAAAGAGACAGGAACAAACAGTTATCAATGAGGCAGGTTCAGCAAACTAAAATTAATGAGCTTGTTGATTATGCCTGCG
The DNA here is from genome assembly GCA_963840975.1 of uncultured Bacteroidales bacterium. Classification (GTDB taxonomy): domain Bacteria; phylum Bacteroidota; class Bacteroidia; order Bacteroidales; family JAADJA01; genus JAADJA01. The sequence goes on from CAWJBC010000017.1 coordinate 96,106, forward strand.
AAGATGCTGATGTTACTTTACAGCTAAAAAATATTTTTGAACCTAAACTGGAAGAAACCAGAACCCTTGACCTGTTTGAAAAAATTGAAGTTCCGCTGGTGCCGGTGTTAGCTTCGATGGAAGCAGAAGGCGTAAAACTAGATATTCCCACATTAAATGATTACTCCATTCAGCTTGAGAAAGAAATTCTGGAACTGGAAAAGGAAATTCATGAGCAGGCAGGGCAAAAGTTTAATATAGCATCTCCAAAACAGATGGGAGAAATTTTGTTTGAGAAATTAAATATATCCGAAAACCCAAAAAAGACAAAGACCAAACAATATTCAACGGCTGAAGATGTATTGCAAAAACTCCTCAACAAACATCCTATCATCCAGAATATTCTTGATTACCGTTCCCTTACCAAGCTGAAATCAACTTATGTTGATACTTTGCCCAACATGGTCAATCCGCGTACCGGCAGGATTCACACTTCATACAACCAGGCGGTGGCTGCAACCGGCAGGTTAAGTTCCGACAAACCCAACCTTCAAAACATCCCCATCAGAACCGAAAGGGGAAGAGAGATCAGGAAAGCATTTATTCCAAGAAATGATAAATACACATTACTTTCTGCTGATTATTCCCAAATCGAACTTCGCATTATTGCCGAATTAAGCGGGGATGAAGGAATGATTGAAGCTTTTCACCAGGGTCTCGACATACATACAGCTACAGCTTCAAAAGTCTATAGTGTTTCGCTTGAGGAAGTTACCAATGATCAGCGCAGGAATGCCAAAATGGTAAATTTTGGGATCGTTTACGGTATTTCTGCATTCGGTCTCTCCGAAAGACTGAATATTCCAAGAAGTGAAGCAAAACATATCATTGATCAGTATTTCGAAAAGTATCCCGGCATCAAAACTTATATGAACAAAACCATTCTTGGTGCGAGAGAAAACGGTTATGTTGAAACCATCATGGGACGAAGGCGGTACCTCCGGGATATTAATTCAGCAAATGCCGTTGTGCGTGGTTTCGCTGAGCGAAATGCTATCAATGCACCTATCCAGGGTTCGTCAGCCGACATGATCAAAATAGCAATGATCAATATTTACAATGCGCTCACAGAGCAGGGTTTTAAATCAAAAATGATCCTTCAGGTGCACGACGAATTGATCTTTGATGTTTATAAGGATGAATTAGAAAATCTTAAGCCTCTCGTCCACGAACTTATGCGAACGGCGATTCCAATGAAAGTTCCGGTTTTAGTCGAAATGAATACGGGAGCGAACTGGTTGGAGGCGCATTAAAAGAAATCTAATACAAACGGTTTTGAACACTATTTAAGAAAGGCTTCGGCAAATTTTAAATCCCCGGGTCTGGTAATTTTGATATTTTCAGGATTGCCTTCAACAAGATGAATTTTGATTCCCAATGCTTCAACCACTGAGGCATCATCAGTGAATTCTTCTCTATAATCCTGTTCGTATGCTTTTTTAATCATATCCGAATGAAAACACTGTGGAGTTTGGATCAACCGGTAATGGTCTCTGTTAACAAGTTCAGAGTGTTCCTTCACAACTTTACGCATTGTTTCGTTTATAGGCACCGCCGGAATAGCGTTTCCTTCTGCTTCGGCATTCTTGAAAACCCTTTGTAATGTATGAATGCTTACCAAAGGTCTCACTCCGTCATGAATTGCGACAAGACCAGGTTCATCCACCTGTTCCAGTCCATTTTTAACGGAATGAAACCGGGTCAATCCTCCTTCTACCACCTGATGCGGAATGGTGAAATCGTTTTTTTTTGTTATTGATTTCCAGTAATCAATATAAGGTTCAGGAAGAACAAGAATAATCGGAATTCCTTTAATGAAGTTATTAAATGCCAGTATAGTGTGGAACAGAACAGGTTTACCCATAATGTTCAGAAATTGCTTTGGAATATTGGCAAGCATTCTGGTACCTGTTCCACCCGCCACAATTATCACGAACTTTTTCATTGATTATCTGAACAAAAAACCCCTCAATCGGAGGGGTTGGTACGGTTTATAAAATCAACATGGCATCGCCATAAGTAAAGAAGTTGTACTTTTCAGCAATGGCTTCTTTATAGGCTTTCATCAGTAAATCGTAATCAGCAAATGCAGCAACCATCATCATTACCGAAGACATTGGCAAATGGAGGTTGGTCACCATTGCATCTGCCACACTGAAATCGTAGGGAGGAAAAATAAATTTATTTGTCCAGCCTTTATAGGGTTTTACCATACCTGTAATAGAAACAGCCGTTTCAATGGCTTTCATCGAAGTAGTTCCAATAGCACAGACTTTTTTCTTTGCTAACTTTGTTTTATTGATAATAGCTGCCTGAGATTCCTCCAGGATCATCTCTTCCGAGTCCATTTTGTGCTTGGTCAGATCTTCCACTTCAATATCCCTGAAATTTCCAAGTCCGGCATGTAGTGTAATTTCTGCAAAGTTCACTCCTTTTATCTCAAGTCGCTTCATCAATTCACGGCTAAAATGAAACCCTGCGGTGGGAGCAGCAACAGCGCCTTCATGCTTGGCATAAATGGTTTGGTATCTCTCCTCATCCTCTTTGCTCACCTCCCGTTTATGAATTTTGGGTAAGGGTGTTTCGCCCAATCCCTGCAAAATTTTTCTGAATTCTTCGTAAGAGCCATCGAATAAAAACCGGAGTGTTCTTCCGCGGGAGGTTGTATTATCAATCACCTCTGCCACCAATTCACTCTCTTCGCCGAAGTATAGCTTGTTTCCGATTCTGATCTTCCTTGCCGGGTCAACAAGAACATCCCACAATAAACTATCTCTGTTCAGTTCACGAAGAAGGAAAACTTCTATCCGAGCCCCGGTTTTTTCTTTTTCTCCGTACAATCGTGCCGGAAAAACTTTAGTGTTGTTGATGACAAAAACATCGCCATCGCCAAAATAATTCAGAATATCCTTGAAAGTTTTATGTTCAATTACCTGGCTTGCTCGGTTCAAAACAATTAACCTTGACTCATCACGATTTTGAGGGGGATGATCGGCAATTAGCTCAGGTGGCAAATAAAACTTGAATTGAGATAATTTCATAATCAATAAACAATTAATTCATTTGCTTGCCAAAAAAGGGGTGCAAAGATAGGTCAGGAATATAGAAAAGTCAATGTTTTATTTATATTTTTTTACAAAGGGTCATTTTAAATTATTTCAAACAGGTTAAATTAATCCTTTTCGCGGGTTTTTTATGATCTTGGAATAATTTCAAGGTCATTAGGATTAAAGTAAAAAGAAAGGCAGGAATTTCATTTATTAAAATGCCCGGCCATAATATTTGGGATCAAAAACAATTCTTATCCAACCTTTATAAAAACAAAGCCACCCTTGCGGGTGGCTTAGCAAATCAAGGTAAGGTAATCTACATGGTAAGATGATCTATTCAATCGAGAATTTTCCTGAATATAAACTACTACCCTGTAGTTCTACATAATATGAACCTCTTTCCAGGTTCATCGAATCTATTGAAATCTGATCTTTGTTTGTTTTACTTGAGCATATTAACAAACCATTGGCACTGTGAATACTTACATAATACGATTCATTGTAAGGATTGCTAAATTGCAGGGTTGCTTTATTTCCAAAGTCAGCAGGATGAATTGAAAAAGTCATCATGTCGCCAATTTCAATTTGGTTAAGTGTTACATTATTGCCGCTAAAAACAGTGTTAAAGCAATTCATCCACTCGTCGTTTTCTATTTTCTGAACTTTTACAGAAACGATATTCCCATCGGAATTATTTTCATATTCCGCTTTATAATTATCCATCCAGTTCTTTCCCCTTTTGTTCCATTCAGAAATAGTGTGGGATTGAAGTTTGTTCATTTTATTGTAAACAAAGGTTTCCTGGTTGATGTTTTTTGAATTTCCGCCTGAAATTTTACATTTGGTTTTTTCGGAGAGATTCCCGTTGAAATCGTAGTCGTAATTATAACTTACTGAGGTATTGTCCCACGATTTGTCATTCCATTCAGCCAGATTCTCGTTGACTAAAATATCATTTGAATTGTAGTAGTATTGATAGCGCAGGAAGTTCGACCATGCCTTTTCAGTATTGGCATCCTTATTCGAATATTTTTGAACGATCTTTTCTTTCAACTTACCATCTGAAGTATAAATTAATATCTCTTTGCTGGAATTAACATATTTTCCTTTAAAAATATTCTGATGCATGATTTGCAATAACTTCCCGTCACCATCATAAGAATACAATTTACGGTAATTATCTTCCCACTTCAGTTTAAGTTCATTCCAATACTGCTCAAATTCTTCTATAATTCGTCCATTGTCATAATAATAGGCTTTAAAGTTATAGTTCACCCATTGATCTTCTTTTTTTACCTGAATCATTTCGGAAGTAACAAGACCATCTTCAAATGAAGAAATGATGCGGTCAAAACTTTCCCAAACACTTGTTTTACTGTTCCACTGGCGGGTATAAGATGTGTCGTAGGTGATTTGGGCTGAAAGGTTTAATGTGACAACTAAAACGATTACTAATGTGCAGATTGACTTCATTGCTTTAAAATTTAAATTATACACTCGATTTGCTGGTGTACAATTTTACTAACTCTATGCCATGAGGGTAGATCGCTGATTGTTAAGCCTTTATTCAAAACATTTTGAATTTTTCAAGTTTCTATTCGGGATTTGCATTCCCAAATTGAAAACCATTGCAAATATAAGAAAATATCTAAATTCAGAAATTGGTGAGTTTATTTGGCAAAATAAAAAAATGCCTCCATAATCAATATGAAGGCATTTTTAAAAGATTGAAAGTTGAAATGTATCAACTCTTATCCTTTGTGATATTCATACTCATTGTGAACCGGAGACTTCCTCGCCATATTGGTAAAAAGTTTTACGGATTGGTTTTCGCTTATCATCAAAAAACTTCCATTGACCATGCCAGTAATAATGGACATCTGTTGCTGTCCAATCCATTTTAGACCAACCCTTTTGATCCAGTTTACCATTCTCATAATAATACTTTGCCCTGACCCTGTTTTTATAATAGCGCCATTTGAGTCTGATATTTCCGTTGGCATAATAATGCCGGCATTTACCTGTTTCAAAGCCATCTTTGTAATGCTCCCGGCTCTCTACTTGTTTATTTTCAATATCAAAATAGGTTATCCAAATACCATCCTTTTTCCCATCTATATTAGTTGTGTTAATCTTTTTATGAAATAACTGTCCGCTTGAACCAGTAAATATCATAACAAATACTAACAGGTTAAGAATTTTCATTCTAACTGAATTTATTTTTTCTCCGGTGAAGGTGGAGGTATGATTTCTTTTGACTCCTCTCCAGTCTTCGCCTTTTTTTCACCATCACCAAGTGCGAAATGTATCGGCATATTAAACTGCACCCTGACAGGTTGACCGCGCTGTATACCCGGATTCCACTTCGGCATCATCGAAATCACCCGAACAGCTTCTTCATCGCAACCGCCGCCTATACCCCGTAAGATTTTGACATTACTGACTGCTCCATCTTTTTCAACGATAAAAGTCACAAATACTCTGCCCTGGATACCTTCCTGCCGGGCTTTAGGCGGGTATGTTATGTTTTCGATCATATACTTATTTCTGGCTTCTTCTCCTCCCGGAAAGGAAGGCATCTTTTCAACAACTGTAAACACGACATCTTCTTTTTCATCAATTTTTGTTGTTGCTTTTTCCTTGCTTACTGGTGCATCCTTTTGGGGTTCCTGGGCAATTACTTTTCCTGAAAAGGTGATGGAAAATACCACTGAAATGATTATTGCCAGTGGTAAGATTAGTCCCATTTTCAGAAATGTTAGCTGGTTTGTTTTTGATTTTGACATCATAATAAGCCTCCTTTTAATTAATGAATGATTAAAGTTATTTGTGAGATAATTGAATTGAACTCCGAATGTTTGATCTAACAGCATTTGCTGATAATCAGTTTTGTTGAATCCCTTTGATAAAACCCCCTGATCAGCCAGATATTCATGTAGACATTTAACCCTGTGCTTATATAACCAAACGAAGGGATTGAACCATTGGATAATAGTCAGAATCTCCAATAAGATAAGATCAATGGAGTGTTTTTGTTGAATATGCACCCGCTCATGTGCAATGATTCTTTCAATCTGGGCTTTATCCGTTATATTATCGCCTATGAAAATGAAATTAAAAAATGAAAATGGCGAATAGACCTTTTTGGTGCACACAATTTTTAAGTTTCCAATTCTTCTTATCTCAACCGGCAGGATCATTAATCCTAACCTTAAGAGTTGGAACAAAAACCGCAATATAAAAAATCCGGTCCCGGCAAGATAAATCAACCACCACAATTGATTTAAGTTTTGATTGGTGTAAATTGATTCAGCAATATGATCGGGAGTTACGACTATGGTTTCGAGCATATAAACGTAATTGGTTGAAAGGGACTCCCCGGTCAAACGGAAATTGAAAAGTGGTAAAATAATGGAAATAACTACAGTTAAAACAAGGTAAATACGGCTCATTTTAAAGGATGTGTCGTTGCGCATGAACGACCAGAAAATGATGTAAAGTATTGCCAGGTTAATCCCTGATTGAAATAAATACTGCAACAGACTATTCATTGTTTTCAGATTTTTGTTTTTCAATTTCCTCCTCCATCAGATTCTTGATTTCTTCCAAGTCCTGTATGCTCAGATTTTTATCGTTTGCAAGGAAAGAAACCAGCGACTGATAAGAATTACTAAAATAATTTTTCATTATCCCCTTAAAGAAACTACTGGTATAGTCCTTTTTTGAAAAGAGTGGATAATATTCGTGTGATTTACCATAAGCTGTGTGACCAACACATTCTTTCTTTTCGAGAATTCGAATTATAGTAGAAATGGTGTTATAAGCCGGTTTTGGATTTGGGAAATGCTCAAGAACATCATTAACGAATCCTTTTTCAATTTTCCATAAAACCTGCATTACCTGCTCCTCAGCTTTAGTAAGATCTTTCATCGTTGAACTATTTATTTAGTTTATTAACTAAATATTTAGTTAATTATTGTAAAAAAAAATTATTTTCTCAAATAATTTTTTCTTTTAGCGCTTTCTACCAATAATATGGGGTCTGAACCTGAATATTAATACAGGTTCAGACTCTGATTAATTCTGCTTTTTAACTTTATCATCTTTGGTTAAACCTGACAAAATTTCAATGTTGATTCCATCTGAAAGACCTGTTTTTATGAATCGCTTTTCAAAAGTCTGAGGTTCAGTTTCTATTTCAACATAAGCTGAATCGTTTTCAAATTTCAACAGTCCTTCGCTGATGGTAAGTACACTATCACGACGGTCAAGAACAATATCAGCATTTGCGCTGTAGCCAGCCCTTACAAAAACACTATCAATCAGGTCAATGGCTGCTTTGATCTCGAATTGTATAGCACCGTTTTCTTCCACACCCTTTGGCGAAATGTTCTCTAATATTGCATGAAAACTTATGTCGTTGATGGCTCCGATTGTTAGTATCAGGTCCATTCCGGTTCTGATTTTTCCCACTTCACTTTCATCAACCTTTCCTTCAAATATCATTTCACCCATATCTGCAATGATTGCAATTGTAGTTCCGGCATTGAAGGTATTGCTTTCAATTACAGAATTCCCGATTTCAACAGGAATATCCAGGATCATACCATCAATGGTGGATGTGATGATGGTATTGGTAGCTTCGCCCGATTTTTTGGTTTGTCCTTTTTTGATCAGTTCAAGGTTATTTTCTGCGGCAATTAGTTCTTCTTGGGCATTTTTGAATTGTAACTCATAAGTTTCATAATCGGATTTTGGAACCACATTTTTTTCAAAAAGGTCTTTCTGACGATTATAATTTTGTAGGGCATTTTCGAGTGATATTTTGGCTCTGTTAACCCGCGATTCAGCGTTGTTGAGATTCACCATATCAGGGATGATGCGAATTTTCGCAATCAGGTTACCCTTGCGAATGATTTTTCCTTCTTCGACATAGATTTCCTCGATGATTCCTGAGACTTTAGGCGTTATTTCAATTTCTTTCCGGGGAACAACTGAACCGGTAGCTACAGTCTTTTTTATGATATTTGTTACGACCGGAGTCGTTGTTTCAAACACCACAGGCTTTGCCTGAGACTTATTATAAAGAAAATAGATGGTGAAAATAAATATTCCTACCACCACCACCAGAATAAATATTTTAAAGAAAGTTTTCATTGTATAAAATTATATTTTGTTCATAATTAAATTTCATCTCTTAAGGCGTCAATTGGTTTTATACTGACGGCTCTTCTTGCCGGGATCATACCGGCAAATATTCCAGAAATCACAAGGATAATCAAAGCTGTCATGGCTTTATTAAAATCAACCTCCGGGTTATTAAACATATTTGATTCTGCACCGGTTGAAGTCAGAAAGTAATTTATCAGTTCAAGCAAACCAACGCCCAGCACAAGTCCGAAGTATCCGGCAAATGATGTTAAAAAAACCGATTCAATTATTATTTGACTGACAATATTAATGGGTGTAGCCCCAATTGCCCGTTGCACTCCAATTTCTTTGGTCCTTTCTTTTACCACGATAAGCATAATATTGCTTACACCGATGACTCCTGCGAGCAGAGTGCCAATCCCAACGATCCAGACAAGTATCCTGATGCCATTGAACAGATTGGTCATTTTGCTCCATTCTTTTTCCAGGTTAAACGAGCCAATGGCACGGTCATCATCAGGATGAACGCTATGTCTTTTTTTAAGCAATTCCTTTGCTTTTTCTTCAACAAGACTTGCAGAAACATGTTCCTTCGCGGTCATAGAGTACCAGCCAACCATGTCGCCATAATTATAAACTTTCTGCAGGGTAGTAAAAGGAAGAAAAATGGATTGGTTATCCCTGTCAGCCTGCTGATCACCCTTTTTCGACTGAAATGTACCAATGACCTTGAAATAGACCCCCTGAATACGAACGTACTCACCCAATGGATTTTCATCGGGTTCAAATAGATCATTCACCACACGAATTCCAAGCACAGCAACTTTTCTTTTCTCAGCCAGATCATTTTCGTTAATGAACCTGCCGGAATTAATGGTCACGGGATCAATGATGTTGATTGCGGGATAGTCACCCTGAATATTAAAACCACCGGTACGGTCACCCCTGACCACATTGTTATCACCTTCTCCTCCCCATCCGCGTAATCTGGGAGCGACCACTCCAATCTCAGGAATGTTGTCAATCAAAGCCTGTGTATCATCATTGTTGAAGCGATAATACCTTCCTCTTTGAAATCCTTTGTAAGGCATAGATGTATTTTGCGACCACATAAAAATACTGTTTGTAGCCATGCCACCCATATCATGTGTGGCTCCGTTGTAAAGTCCTTCGCCTGCACCCATCATAATAATCAGCATGAAGATACCCCAAAAAACGCCAAATGCTGTAAAGAAAGTCCTCAAAGGATTTTTCCTTAAAGCATAATAGATTTCGTGCCATTTATCCAGATCAAAAATCTTCATACAGAATGATATTATTCATCTCTTAAGGCGATAACAGGTTTAACAGCCGCTGCTTTCCGTGCGGGAACAAAACCAGCCAATGCACCAGCAACTATAAGAATTAAGGTTGCTCCTATTGCAACATTCATATTAATTTCAGGATTTGCGAAATATCCACCGGATGCAGGGAGGTTTCTTGCAACCAACTCCAGAAGACCAACCCCGAGGACCAGTCCGACATAACCAGCAAAAGCAGTTATCATGATAGATTCCTGCAACACAAGGCTAATGATTGATCCGGGTGTGGCGCCCATTGACTTACGAATACCAATTTCTTTCGTCCTTTCCTTTACCACAATCATCATAATGTTACTGACACCGACAATTCCTGCAATGATGGTACCAATCCCGATGATCCAAATAAACAACCTGATATTTGCAAATAATGTCATAAAACGCATGTAATTTTCCACATTGTTCCAGATAAAAATCGCCCGCTGGTCTTCAGGATTAAAATGGTGTCGCTGCGCCATATCTTTTTTAATCTGTTCAACCATTTCATTGCTTCTTTCTACCGAGGCGTCACCAACTGTCATGGAGATCGTACCCACTTCATCGGGACGGTTGAATACCATTTGCGCCGTGGAAATAGGGATATAAACCCTTGCCACATCTCTGTCGCCTCCCGGATCTTCAAATACACCAATAACCTTAAAAGGAATACCGGCTACCTGTATGTATTTGCCAATGGGGTCTTCACCCTTAAACAATGACTCATCCACTGTTTTCCCGATGGCTGTGACTTTGCGTCTTTCAGCAATATCAGCATCATTTAAGAACCTGCCTTTGGTTGGCGTGAGGTTTTCAACGGTTCCATATCCTGCATGAATACACATAATATCAAAGGTGCCATACTGATTTTTATAGGAAAGGATTTTATTATCCCAAATGTTGAAACGTCCGGAAATGGTTTCAACATCTTTTATTTTTTGTGTTTGATTGTAATCTTCATTTTTGAATTCAATAAAACGACCGGGTTTGTATCCTTTGTATTTCATACTGGTTACACCCTGATTGACCCAGATTGTATTTTCAGCGTCGCCTTCAAATTCCTTCCTTACACCATTTTCAAGACCATAACCTGAACCAAGCAGAATAATCAGCATAAAGATTCCCCAGGCAACACTAAAGCCTGTTAAGAAAGTACGCAGCTTATTTTTACTGATCGTACTGTAAATCTCCTGCCATTTGTCTAAATCAAACATTTTTCAATTTTAGAATTTTGATTTACGATTTCAGATTTTGCTTTGATGTTTTTATAGAACTAACAAAAATCGCAAGAAGTTCATTACCCTCCTTTATTAACTCTTCAATTTTTGATTTAAATTTCTCTTCATTCACTTCAAGTAATAATTCGAGGAAATAAACAGACTCATCAGCTTCTTCTTCTACAATTTTCAACTTGTTGATAAAATCAGGTGAAGATTTGGCTCTGCAAGCTGCTCTATAATTTGCACCAACTGAACTACTACTGCGAATTAATTGTCCAAAAAAGATATTATTAACCAAATTATGGGGTAATCTATTGTACAGATCAACTACGCCAATTACAAATTTTTTAATTCTATTTATCAATTCAAATTTGTTCATTCAATATCTTAAATCGTAATTCATAAATCATAAATACGTTATGCCATCACCTGTTCTTCGAGCCATTTTTTCCGTTCACCATTGCTCACAATGGATTCAATAACTCCGTCCTTGAGGCGGATGATCCTTTGGGTTTTGGCGGCAATATCCCTTTCATGGGTCACGATTAAAACAGTTATCCCCGATTGATTGATCTCTTTGAACAAATCCATCATTTCCATTGATGTCTGTGAATCAAGCGCTCCGGTAGGTTCATCGGCAAGGATCATTTTCGGGTTTGAAATTAAAGCCCGCGCTATAGCAAGTCGTTGTTTTTGTCCTCCTGAAAGTTCGTTGGGTAAATGCAATGCCCAATCTTTCAGTCCCAAACGTTCGAGATATTCCATCGCCTTCAGGTTCCTTTTCTTCCGGTTAACTTTTTGGTAATAAAGAGGCAGTGCCACATTTTCCATTGCATTCTTAAAAGAAATCAAATTGAACGATTGAAACACAAACCCAATCATCATATTGCGATAGTGCGCCGCCTTTTTCTCGCTCATGTTTCTGATCAATTCCCCATTCAGGAAATACTCGCCCTGATCATAATTATCCAGTATGCCCAGAATATTAAGTAAGGTTGATTTGCCTGAACCTGATGAACCCATGATGGAAACCATTTCGCCTTTCCCAATTTCAAGGTCAATACCCTTTAATACATGTAAATTGGTGGAACCGGTTGTATATGTTTTATTAATCCCTTGTAACTTGATCATTAATTATTATCCTTAATTAGTGTATTATTAAACCCAATTAAACGCTGATTGTTTTAGTTAAAAACCTATTATCATGCCAATACAATCTGGATTTTGATATTCAGTAAATTATAACGGCTGCTGTCTTAAAAAAATTTTAATGGGTGTTCGGAAAATTACAAATGTGTGCGGTAGCGGGCAGATGATAATTCAATCATTTTTCATGACAGATATAAAAAAGCCGGTCATTTTAATTTTGACCGGCTTGTATGTAGTTAGGATATTTTATTAATTACCAAGTTGTTTTACAAGAAATCCTTCCATTGCCCTGTAAAACTCAAACCTGTTTTCTTCATTGCGGAATCCGTGACCTTCGTTGTCTTTCACAAGGTATTCAACATCAACTCCGCGGGCTTTTAATGCAGCCACCATTTGGTCTGATTCATCTTTATTGACCCGTGGATCGTTGGCACCCTGTGCAACGAAAAGCGGAGCAACAATTTTATCAGCCTGATAAACGGGAGAAACTTCCCTGAGCATAATACTGTCGGCAGCAGGATCGCCAACCATTTCGTACATCATGTCGAGCATGGGTTTCCAGTATGGGGGAATGGTTTGCATAAAGGTGAACATATTGGAAACTCCCACATAATCAACTCCGGCAGCATAAAGCGTTGGCTCTTTTACTAATCCCATCAGGGTTGCATATCCTCCGTAGCTTCCGCCATAAATAGCTATTCGTTTCGGGTCGGCAATACCCTGGTTGATAAGCCAGTTGGTTCCATCAGTGATATCGTCCTGCATTTCAAGTCCCCATTTTTTGAAAGAGGCTTCCCAGAAGGCCTTGCCATATCCAGTTGATCCCCTGAAGTTCATCTGGAACACGGCATATCCGCGGTTGGCGAGGAATTGTATTTCAGGATTAAATCCCCAATCGTCACGTGCCCAGGGTCCGCCATGCGGATTCACAATCACCGGCAGGTTTTTAGCGGTTTCCATTGTATATCCTTTTGGAAGAGTAAGGTATCCATTGATCGTCATACCATCGCGTGCCTGGTATTTAACAGGAGTACAACTTGCCATTTCGTTTTCGTCAATCCACGGACTTACTTCAACAATCTTTTCAAGTTTGTCGGTGTTTTTATCATAAATATAGTATGAGCCTAAAGAACGGTCGCTGTATGTGCGAATGATAAAAACGGTTTCATCTTTACTGTAACCGCTGATACCTATTTCGTACTGTCCGAGTTCTTTACCCAATCTATCGAAAAGACCTTTTGTCTCTTCATCAAAGAAATGCCTTTCGCTTTTCCATGAAGTATAGCTTGCGGCGGTTAACACTTTTCGGATGCGTGAATAATAAACTCCTTCCACATCGTAATCGGGATTTTCATAAAGCACATTCAATTCTTTTCCATTAACGATATCGAATTCAACAACAACACTCTTGTCCCTTCCGAGGTTGGAGGTACCGATCACATTTTTGTTGTCAAAGGTGAAGAAATAAGGCGACATATTATCTTTGAAACTCGTCGTAAGGACATCTTTCCATTCGTCTTTTTCAGTTTCACGGTAAAGGATGCTTGTGTTTACACCGTCCACAATTGCGAAAGCTACCCTGAGTTTTCCATCGTGATCGAACATCCATCCCTGAATATTCCCGGGGTTTTCAGCTATCATCTCCATTTCACCTGTTTTTAAATTAAGGCGGTAAGGGTCAAAAACCTGAGGATTTCTTTTATTCATGCCGATAATGACTTCGTCGTCCTGTTCAATAAGTTCGTCAATTATTTGCGTTCTGACACCTTCAAAATCGGTGAAGCATTTGAGGTTTGATCCGTCAATGTTCACGCCATACAATTTGTAGTTTTCGTCACCCCCGTTATCTTTGAGGTAAAGGATTTGTTCATTGTTGGGCCAAAAATAACCCGAAATGTCTCTGTCAGTTTCGCTGGTGATCCGAATGGCTTCATTACTTCCGCGCGCCTGAACAAAGACATTCATCCTTGTTTCGTAAGGCGCCATATATGAAAAGTATTTGCCGTCAGGCGAAATCTGGTAACGGCTTTTCTCAGGATTCTTGAAAAAATCCTCTAATGGAATTAGTTTCGCTTTCATAGGCGGTTTGGGTGCATTTGTGCAGCTTCCGGCAAATAATGCCAATACAATTACCAGAGAAGCCATCTGGATTACATTAAATTTTCTCATTTCTGTTTACTTTTAATAGTTTAAACTGTTTATTGATCAGGCGTGCAAAATTAGGAAAATTTTGGTTATCTTTTTGGAAATGTTAAATAATCTAACCAAATGGTCGTTATTTTGTAAAAAAAATTTTGACCCGTTTCCTGATTAAAATTCATGATAACATCCCGCAAATTGCTCAAGAAAATTCTGCTGATCATTGGAATCGTCGTAGCTTCCGTTATTTTGTTCCTTGTAATAGTGGGCGTTTTTTTTGGAGACAAAGCCAAACAGATCATCGTAAGTGAAATAGGCAAAAAACTGAACATCGAGGTTTCTGTCAGGGAGATCAATCTTTCTCTATTTAAAAATTTTCCGGATGCTTCATTGGAACTGAACGACATTCAGACCAATGAAAGTTTGCCTAACAATATTGATCCGCTTCTTAAAGCCCGCAAAATATCCCTGCTTTTTGATATTTTTGACATACTCACAGGTGATTATACGATTGAAAAAATTGTACTGGACAATGCGTCTCTCAACCTGGTTGTCTTAAACGACCTGCAAAATAATTTCAGCATTTTCAACCAAGTTGAAGACAAACGGACCACCTTCGTCAATCTGAATCTTCAAAAAGTACTCCTTAACAATGTTTCTGTTTCATATAGCCATCAACCTTCTGAGCAGGAATATATTTTTAAGGTAAAGAAAGGAAATCTGAAAGGAGCATTCACCAAAAAGAATTATGTTCTGGAATTGGAAGGTGATATTTCGACCACCCACTTTCGTTCAGGAGATTACTATTTCCTTGTCGAACGGGAATTCAATACCCGTATGGTGATGAATGTTGATAAAGAGGCAGGGCTTTATACTTTCAGGGAAGCGCAGGTCACGATATCAGGGATCAGTATAAATATGACAGGAACTATCCGTGTAGGAGCAGATAACAATGAACTGGATCTGACACTGAATACTGAATGGTCGAAAATACCCGCTCTCCTTGACTTGATCCCCGAAGAGTTTAAAAAAAGCATCAAAGATTATTCACTCGATGGTGATTTTTCAATGAATGCAAGGATAGCAGGGGCATTCTCAGGTAACATTTTGCCGCATTTGGTCTGTGAATTTTCGGTTGACAGAGGAAAATTTACGGATCAGCCTTCAGGATTCACTTTACGAAATGTTATTTTTAAGGGCATTTTTGTTAATGGAATTTCCAACAATAAAGAAACCAGCAAGCTGAGATTATACGACTTTAATGCCGGGATTAAAACGGGTCAGCTACAGGGTGAACTAACCATTACAAACTTTGAAACACCCACCATTGCAGCCACCCTCACTTCTGGAATCAATCTGGAAAAACTGGAGGAGTTAATTCATATCGAAGGGTTTGAATCAATTTCAGGAAGGCTTGACCTGAATCTTACATTCAGTAGTAACCTGAAAAACCTGCGCAAGTTTACCATCAACGACTTCATTTCGAGTAAAACTTCAGGATCATTGAAAATTAACAATGTCAACCTGAAGATGAAGAATAACCCGGTAAATTACCACAACATGAGCGGGTCGTTTAAATTCAACAATAAAGATTTACTTATTGAGGAGTTTAGCGGCAGGATCAATGACAGTGATTTTAAGATGGCTGGGTATCTGCTCAATGTACTGGCATACGTTTTTGTTCCGGGCGAAAGCATTAAAATCAAAGCCGATTTTTCATCTGAAAAACTCAACCTTGACGATCTGCTCAGTTTCAGGAAAGATAAGTCGGGAACCCGATACCGGATGAAATTTTCTAACCTGGTTAATTTTAACCTTGACCTCAACATTAAAGATTTCACTTTCGGCACATTTAAGGCGAGTAATATCAAAGGGAATGCAGTTATGAAGCAGGGCAGGCTTCAGATCAATGATGCCACGCTTTATTCGATGGAAGGCAAAACCAATCTCTCAGGTTTTATTGATGGAAACTATACCGATAAATTTTGGCTGTCGTTTAAAGCAGACCTGCAGGATGTGAACATCTCAAAATTGTTTGGTGAACTCCATGAATTCGGTCAGCAGAATATTACCAGTGAACAAATCGGCGGAAAAGTAGATGCCATAATCTATTATAAATCTTTTATTGATTCAGAACTGAATATTGATCCTAAGAGTGTTTATGCTTTGGGTGACATTGTTATCCGGCAGGGTGAATTGATCAATTACGCCCCTTTGTATAAATTGTCGAAATACATTAAGAAACAAGAATTGGAGCATATTCGTTTTTCAACACTTAAAAACCAGATAGAAATTAAGGAAGAGGTGATTTATATACCTGAAATGAATATTGAATCCAACACCCTTGACCTCAAGATTTTCGGAAACCATACATTTAAAAACAACATTGATTATCATGTCAGGGTGCTGCTTTCAGAGCTATTGTCGAAAAAAGAAAAGAAAAAGGAAGAAGAAATTGAAGGAATTTTCCCGGAGGAAGATGGACTGGGGCAAACCACCCTATTTCTGCACATGACCGGTAATGCCAAGGATCCTGATATAAAATACGATACCAAAGAGGTCAGAAAAAAGATTGCGGCTGATATGAAGGACGAAAAACAGGAGATAAAAAATGCTTTTAAGAAGGAGTTCAGCAAAAAAGATAAAGGTCAGACAGAAGTAGAGGATGAACTGAACGAAAAGCCGGACGCTGGTAAAAACTTTAAAATTGTTTGGGAGGAAGACCAACCTGAAAAAATTAATAAGCCTGAATTGCCCGAAGATCAAAAAAAGCTGCCTGACAAAAAAAACAATAAGCAGGAATTTATCATCCAATGGGATGAAGATCAAGATACCCTGAAATGATTGTTATGAATAAATCTCAATGAATTTTCTATCTGTTATCCTGATCTTCCGTTTCAGGGATTTCAAGCCTAAAACCCGAACCATGAACATTGGTAATTGTGATGGATGGATCGCCTTTCAAATGTTTCCTCAGTTTTGCGATAAAAACATCCATGCTACGCCCGAAGAAATAATCATCGCCTCCCCAAACTGTCTTTAAGGCGGTTTCGCGTGGCAGCAACTTATTTTTATAAACGCATAGCAACTTCAGTAAGGCGCCTTCCTTGCGGGTAAGCGAATGCTCAGATTTATTCGATTTCAACACCAGATTGCCAAAATCGAAAGTGTATTTCCCCAGGCCAAATACTTTTTGAACAGTTTCAGTTCCTCCGTTTTGAGAAACAGCACATCGCTTCAAAATCGCTTTTATCCTTAAACTGAGTTCCTCTGTGCTGAAGGGCTTGGTGATATAATCATCACAACCCGATAAGAATCCCTTAATCCGGTCTTCCTTGAGGGTTTTTGCAGTTAAAAAGATAATCGGCGTTAAGTCGTCAACCTTCCTGATATCTTCTGCCACGGAAAACCCATCCTTCTTTGGCATCATCACGTCCAATATTACAAGGTTGAATTTTCCCCTGTTAAATTCGGTTAGTCCTGCTTCTCCGTCTTTACACAAAGTAGTGTCATAATCCATCATCTCAAGGTATTCCTTAATCACAAAGCTCAGGTTAGGATCATCCTCCACCAGCAAAATACGTCGCCTGGGATCTTTCCTGATCTTAATTTTCGCACCATTATGTTCGGTAATGTTTTCCATAATATTTATCTTTTTACATCAATTTGTTATCGTTGGAAAGCTCAAAATAAAATTGCTCCCTTTATTGAGTTCACTTTTTAAGTCAATTTTCCCTCCCATTTTTTCGGTCAGGGTTTTCACATAAAATAAG
Source organism: uncultured Bacteroidales bacterium (assembly GCA_963840975.1). Classification (GTDB taxonomy): domain Bacteria; phylum Bacteroidota; class Bacteroidia; order Bacteroidales; family JAADJA01; genus JAADJA01. The sequence goes on from CAWJBC010000017.1 coordinate 113,961, forward strand.
CCGATCCCAAAGCCTTTCACATCATGAATGTCCCCTCTCTGCAACCGGTGAAATTTTTTGAATACAGCATCCTGGTTGTCTTTACTTATTCCGACTCCCCTATCTTCCACTGAAATTTGTATTTTGCCATTTTGATTCAAGGTGGTCAGTGTAATGTGAGGACTTTCAGTAGAATATTTGGAGGCGTTATCCAATAAATTATTCATGATGTTCAACAATTGTTCTCTATCGGCATAAATTGAAGGCTGATGGGCTTTCAATCTTGTAAGTATATCTCCATTTCGCTGTGTAACCTGCAATTGATAGTTCCCAACACTTTCGCGGATGATCTCGTGCAGATCAACCTCTTTCAGCTTGAGCTCATAATCATCTTTACTGATTACCGCGATCTGAAGTACCCGCTCCACCATATTTTTAAGCCTTAAATTTTCGTCATAAATAATACGGGCATATTTGCTTACCTTTTCCGGGGAATGGATCACTTGCTCCTTACTAAGAATTTCGGAAGTAACCGAAATGGTACTAATAGGTGTTTTAAATTCATGTGTCAGATTATTAACAAAATCGGTTTTCATGTCTGTGAGTTTCTTCTGTTTGATGATGAAATAAATGGTAAAGAAGAAACTGAATACCAGCACCATTAAAAACAAACCCGACATTACTGGTAAAATAATCATCTGGTTCAAAATAACCGAACCCTTATCGGGGAAAAATGCAGAGAGTACATAATTATCAGACTGGCAAAGGCTTGTAAGTGAAACATGAAGCGGTGAATTGATCAATTGCTGAAGTTTGCCCTCCCCATTTCCCATAATAAACAGATTATCGGTTTCCCTGTAAACAGCATAAAAATAGGTACTGTTGATGTGCAATGAAGCAATTTCATTTCTAAGAAGGGAGTCCAGAACATGAGGATGTATTACAGAAAGAAGGTCAACATGGTTCCAATAAAATATGCTGTCCATGCCGGATGTTTCAACCGAATATCTTTTATCAAAAGTCATCATCTGATTCACAACGCTCTTCATTGCTACCGTGATGTTATTATTAAACTGGTCTTCCTTCAGCATCCCGGCATCCCTTACCCACAATAATTGGGTTACCAGGGCGGCAATAAGCGAAATGCTTGTTAACACTATGATTATTGATAATACCTTCCGGTTCATAAATCAAAATTAGCTTTAAATACCAGGTGTAAAAAAAATTTTAACAAATAATTAACAGTATTTAACAACTCATTAACAACATAACAAATAAACTTTTTATATGTTTGCATCGTTAAATAAATAAAATTTAGTGAAACACTTAAAAACAACATTGAATATGAAAAAATCTCTTTTTGCATTATCAATTATGACCATTATGATGGTCGGTATTATGGCTATTAACACAGTTGTTGCCAATACGGTAAGTTCATCTGTTTATGATGATCCACCAAAAAAAGAAGTAAAAGCTAAAAAATCATGCTGTTCTTCTGCTGAAATGAAAAGCTGCAAGACTCCTTGCACTGACAAGACAGGAGCAAAGGCAGATGATAAGAAGAAAGAAACTAGTACATCTACCTCAGTAAGCACTGAAACTAAAGAAACTAAAACGACTGATCCTGACAAAAAGTAAATTGATAACCTCTTGTTTTTGGTCCCGGTTTTGATTTTTTCAGAACCGGGATTTTTATTTTAAAAACTTTGGATTGATTTTGAATCCATTCATCTAATTTTGCACTTTCGATACCACAATATTTATTTACAATTCTTCAAAGTTCAAATAAAATGGAAGAAACCGTACGAACAGTTTACTTAGGCGAATTAAGAACCGAAGCAACACATGTCAGGTCCGGGAAAACGATAATTACCGATGCACCACCTGATAATAAAGGTAAAGGAGAGGCTTTCTCTCCTACTGATTTACTGGCTACCTCCCTGGGAAGTTGTATGATCACCATTATGGGTATTGCCGCTCGAGAACATGATTTTAACATTGATGGGACAACAGCAAAAATCTGGAAGATCATGGAATCAAATCCACGCCGTGTTGGTGAAGTTAAAATTGAACTGACATTTCCAAAAAACAATTTTTCCGAAAAAGAAAAAAAGATCATTGAACGGTCAGCTTTCACATGCCCTGTTTACCTCAGCCTCCACCCCAATTTAAAAAAGACCATAAACTTTGTTTATTAACTGATGAAATTAAATATTGAGCAGGGGAAAAGGTATTCAAAGGAGATAATTACATCCGAAGTACATTCTGCAAAGGCATTTGGATCAGGAATGGTAGATGTTTTCGCCACACCGGCCATGATCGCACTCATGGAAAGTACAGCCCTCGAAAGCATTCATTCATTACTTCCTGATGGATTCACAAGCGTCGGAACAGAAATAAACGTGAAACACTTGAAAGGCACTCCAATCGGCATGAAGGTAACCGGTGAATCATTTATCAGGGAGGTGAGGTATCCTAAAATCATATTTGAGGTTCATGCCTGGGATGAAAAGGGATTGATAGGCATCGGTACCCACACCCGAGTGATTGTGGATGAAAAACCTTTCATGGAAAAGCTGAAATAGGATTTTCTGCAAAGCATTAAGAAACAGAAAAAACCCTCTGAAAGTTTATTCTTTTTGCTTTGTATCTATTAAAATAGTCACCGGACCGTCGTTGATAAGGCTTATCTTCATCATGGCACCAAATTCACCGCTCTTTGCCGGAAGGCCTAAATCCAACTCCATCTGCCTGATAAACTGCTGGTAAAGCGGAACAGCAATTTCAGGTCGGGCGGCTTTGATATAGGAAGGCCGGTTGCCTTTTTTGGTGCTTGCATAGAGGGTGAACTGGCTGATGATCAGGATTTCACCTCCGGATTCCATAACTGACAAATTCATCACTCCATTCTCATCATCAAATATTCTGAGTCGGGAGATTTTGCCACTCAGCCAGTCAACATCTTCTGTGGTATCGGCCTCCTCAATTCCCAGTAGTACCAACAGTCCTTTACCAATGCTACTTTTCAACTCTCCGCTAATTTCGACTGAAGCCATATCAACTCTCTGGATAACTGTTCTCATTTGATTTTTTAACAAAGATAAAAAAAAGCCTCCGGAACCCAATCCGAAAGCTTTATGTGTATATTATTTCCAAACATTAGTCTGGAACCTGACTGCCAGATCCTAAATTCGGCGCCCAAATATCATCCTTATCCTTATTATTCACCTCAGAATCGAAGTTATAATCCGTTCCCAGGTAACCTCTAGTTCCTGTAGTTACCTCCCACGTTGGAGATTCGTCACTTAGGTCAATAGTACCGTTTTTGTTTCCATCACCACCAAACATGCCCCAAACGCCAGGTCCTATTTGCTTATGTGCATTGATTCCGCCATTTGCCTGCCCTGATCCTGTTGAAAAGTTATAGGTATATACACCAAGGGTTTTTGCTAAACCAGTTGCTGACATAACATTGATGTGATTACGATGATGAACTACAGCATAAAGATTACCGAATATAGGCGTTTCAAATCTTAGAATTGATGAACCATCCAGTCCAACTACCTTACCCGTGTTTAGCAGAAAAGCAGCTTGCCGCCCAATTACCGTTTCACTTGTAGCTTGTTCAGCATTAGAGGCATCTCTCAATTCGACAAGTACCCAATCAATAACATTTGCATTTGGATTGACAACAACACTTTCAGTTCCATTATAATTCCAGGGTGCGACATTATAGGGTTGAGCCAATGGAAGAATACTATTTAAATTAGGCATCATGGAAGAACCATTGTATGGACCTTCGAGCATTACACTCAAATCAAGCTGTGCTATTTCGTAATAGCTGAAATCATCAAAATAATACAAAGGCGTACCATTTACATTCCAGGCATACATATTCAATCCGCCTAATTGGTTAAGTGTACCATCACCCAGCGCTCCCAGGCTCCATTGCCACTGTTTGAGCAAGTTTCCATTCAGGAAAATTTGAGCAAGGTTGTTATCCAGATCAATAATGTTTTTCACAAAAAACCATGTATTATAACCATAGGTAAATGTAAAGGAATTGGCTCCACCAGCATTTCCATAACCTGCTCCGCCGGTATTGAAGAAGATTTCTGCGCCCCATTGACTGCTTGCTCCGTTAAAAAGGTGCAGCAGGTTGTAATAACCATAATAACCTGAGGGAACATACATGTAAAAGCTAACGATGTACTTTCCGGAAGTTTTATTTCCAAGCGGTAATACAAGATCATTCACTCCATCTATTTTCACTGATTTCGTTCCCCCGTGTGCAGGCGAGCTAACAATTACCGGATCTTCTGTCCCTCCAGGCAAATTAGACCAGGTGGTCCAATATGGAGAGTTTTGAGCTAAATAATTACCAGGAACAAAGGTTTCAAAACCGTCAACATAAGGGGGTATGGTATGGATTACATTTATATATCCGGTCTTTATTTCCGAATCCGAGCCATACGCATTTGTTGCCAACAATGTTACTGAATAAAATCCTGTTGCATTAAACTGAACCTGCGGATTTTGGGAGTTGGCGCTGGTGCCTCCGACAAATGTAATGGTTGCAGGATCAAAAGACCAGTTCCAGGATGTTGGGGCATTGGTAGAAGCATCTGAGAATGTCACGGCTTGCCCTACACCTGGAGTAATAATATTTGCTGCAAAATTAGCGACCGGAGGAGCAAGTAAGCCGGTTTTCCCTGTTACAATCAATGTAAAATTCTGGCTGCCTCCGGATATACTGCCTTTGTGTGTCACGGTAATTGTGTAATTACCCGATGCGCCACTGACAATAACTTTTTCAAAAGGATCAACAACATTGTCACCTGTTCCATTGGTGGTTATAGATGTCAATCTGTAAGGGTAATAAGTGCTGCCGCTTTTGGTTACCCTTATATCCAAATCGTTGACAAGAACAGGTGTAATATCGTTGGCTGTTCCGGTATTAGCCGTTCCTGCGGGATCTGTCCACGATATTGAGGCTATGAGGTTGCTAACACCGTCGGATTGAACGTTCACCGAATAGCTGTTTCCCTGGCTAAGACTAAGTTCGCTGATAGCGGATTCGGCACCATTGTTTGAAATGGCATTAGCGGCTGCTTTGGCATTTATCAATCCCCAACCATAAACGACGTCAGGTCCTGCAGGTCCTGCATCGTCTGCCGTATGAAGCGCTAATCCCTTTAAACTTGCCGCTCTCATAAAACTTCCGTACAAATTGTTGTAATGCTGCTGGAGTAAAAGAAGTGTGCCTGTTACACCGGGCGAAGCCATTGACGTTCCGGAAATTGTGCCATAAGCATTATCACTACTTTCATAACTTGAATATAAGCTGGTACCATTTCCGGTAATATCAGGCTTAATGCGATAATCATCCGTTGGACCCTGGCTGCTACCCGAACTGATAACAACTGAAATTAGATTGCCATTTGCATCAATATTTGCATCATTTCCATTGGCAACTACGATATTGTTTTTTGAGGTTTTAAAACCTGATAACTTATCGTAACTTGAGTTTCCATCCAAAGGATCACCATTTGAGGTATTATCATTGCCGTCATTTCCTGCAGAACAAACCATTAAATAATAAGGAGCGCCATTCATTACAACATCCCACTCCCTAGACCTGTAATTATAAGCTCCAAAATACCAATCAGGTATGCTGGTGGCGCCCCATCCATAAGAATGATTGGACAATAACATGCCATTAGCGGCGGCTGTTGTAGCTTCGGATACATCATTGTTCCATTCGTAACCTATTGCATAAGCCTGTGGCGCCATTCCTTTTGCATTTGTTGAATAACCCGAAGCCATGATAGTACCTGTAACATGTGCAGAATGGTAATGCAGGGTTGTCGTACCATCACCAATTGAAAAGCGGTTACTTCCTCCAATACCATCATACTCCTGATGAGTGCTTCGAGCTAAACCACCATCCCAAACGTGAGCTGTCATATTTTGTCCTTCTACGTTCAAGCCCAATATTCCTCCATTATGCAGTGTGTTTGCCCGTGTTGATTTGGCAGCATCTATATTATTCGTCACATAATAAAGAGGATTTCCTTCTTCAGAAATTCCCATTAATTCATAAAGTACTCCATTTTCATCCTTTCGCACAAACCAACCGTTTTGTTTTGCTAATGCTATGGCATTTTGTTTTTCAACTTCAGCCCTGGTTTTATATATTTGGGCTAACTCTTCTAATTTTTCGATTTCGTAATCCACTGTAATCTTTTTTATTTCTTCAAAAGTTTGAGAAAAAGCAAATAAGGGCAATAAAGTGATTAGCAGGACTTGTGTAAATTGTTTCATATTAATAATTTAGGTTAAAAACCAAACGACTCCGAATTAAATTCAAATTTGATAGAATCCCCTTTTCAGATAAACGAAAATTTGTCATTCCTATCTAAATTATCCACTGTGTTAAAAAAAAGAGCAATAAGGCAAATATAAACAAAAATGTGAATCGGCAAGAGTGATGTTATAAGCCTAAACCCGCAACCATCAATTAACCAAACCTTTATGCAGCTTTTTTTTTGGCTATATTTCTATAAGAAATCTATAATTTCAAAAAGCTGCAGTATTACCAAAAGCGCTAGTTTATTGCACAAATCGAGTAGAAATTAATTCAGAACCTGGCCACTATTACTTTGGTTTGGCGCTGATATATCAACCTTGTCTTTATTGTCGTATTAGGTATTGAAGTTGTAAAAGCCATTCATTACTGTCTAACTCTCCCAAAAGGGATCTTTATCATGGCGGTTAACTACAGCTCTGCTGTCATCATTTTCTCTACATATTCTCCTTTCTAAGTGAGCAATTTAGTTGTGAGCATTGATATTTCCATAAACCAGGGCAGAAGAGTCATAATATTATTATTCTTAAAAAGAAATTCTGCAAAGTTTAATTACTCAACGATTATCTTTTTATTCAATATCAATTCTCTTCCTTCGATTCGGATAATATACAAACCTTTTTCAAGGTCAAGCATCAGAGTTTGTTGGTATTCTTTGTCAACTTTAATATTGTTGGCTTCATATACCAGTTTGCTGAGCGAATTATAAATACGGATTGCAATTACTTCGTTCTTTTCACCATTCAGCTTTATTGTAAATGCACCATTGTTCGGGTTTGGTGAAACCATAAAAGTAAATCCTGCATTATTCTCATGAATACCTGAAGGATTAACAGCCAGGGTCATCTGGTCTGAAACATTGCCGCAGTTAGCATTTACCGCAGTTATAGTTAGTATTACTTCCTGTGCGGCAATATCGCTTGTTCCGGGTGAATAGATTGGATTAAGCGTATTAACATTATCAAAAGATCCGTCACCTGAAGTAGTCCATTGAATTGACGTATTGTTCTGAACCAGTGCACCGGATATAGAAAAAGATTCACCCTGTTCAACCTCGCCGTCTTCACCGGCATAGGCTGTGGCTTCTGCATTTATACTGACAACCACCTGTGAAGAAACATCAGGGCAAGGACTATTACCATAAGCTGTTAAAGTCATTGTGACTGTTCCGTTTAAAGCATCATTTAAGCCAGGAGTATAAAGAGGGTTTAGCATCATATTATCATCGAATATCCCATCACCGGAAGTGCTCCATTCAAGAGAAGTATAGTTCTGTGCGGTAGCTGCTAACATTGGTAGTGGTATATTGGCACATGTTTCTGTATCGCCACCTGCAAATACTGATGGGACATCATTAATAGTCAGGAAAATTTCATCGTTAGCTGTTCCGCATGGCGCGTTGCCTGTTGCTGTTAATGTCAATGTAACGGTTCCTTCTGAAATATCGGTTGTACCCGGTGTATACTCAGGGTTAAGTAGGCTGTCATCATTAAATATTCCATCACCAGAAGTTGTCCATTCAACAGAAACATAATTTGCAGCAGATGCAGTTGAAAGTTGAAAGTATCCTTCGCTACAGGCATTGGCATCTTCACCTGCATTGGCAACAGCCGCCATATTAATAGAAAGGGTTAAATTATCCGTTACATTAATTTCAGGACCGTAAGCCGATAAAGATAAAATAACCGAGCCGCTTGAAATATCCATTGCACCAGGTGTATAGACAGGATTTAAAATCTGATAGTTATCGAAGGTACCATCGCCATCAGAGGCCCAACTAATGCTATTAAACAGGGTTGCAAAACCATCACATTGATGGGTTTCTCCTTCACAGAAAATGGCATCCAATCCGGCATAAGCGGTGGTTGTAGGTTGGGCCGGCAATTCTATAAAATCAACCCATACACAATCACTACCTGTGGAAACACTTACGTCTTTGCTATATTGCCATTTAAAAGTGTGCATTCCGGCATTCAACGCATAGGCGGCATAACTCCAGGGAACGTCACCTGCCCAGGAATCAAGTTCAACATTATCTACATAAAACTTAAGAAAATCATAGTTGGCTTCCGACGAAACCTTATACCAAAAAGATATGCTGTCATTGCTGAAAACATCATACTCAAGAGACAGCCAGTTGCTTTGGTTATCGCTAATATCCCCGGATTTAATACAATAAGTTCCCTCAAAAGGAGATTGATTTGATACCGCCCAGTTTGCATTTCCACCTGTTTGCCACTCGTATTGGTTCATGTTCCCGGTTTCCCAGTCTTCAACAATAAGTCCAATTGGTAAAATAACATCTTTCTCGTCACTATAAACACCTGCTGCCATATCGAAATGAAATTCCACACCAATACCAATAGGTGCAGCATTTTCAACAGTGATATTGAAAACCACCTCCTCATTTCCTGAAGGGGGTAAAACCGGTATGTTTACCGAATTATTATTAAAAGTGATCAATCCGCTTAATGCCATAGTAGAAACAAGCACATCGGCTATGCTAACCTGACCAATATTTTGGGCAATGATGATCAGGTCTGCAGTTTCACCCGGGTCCAATCGGCCGTTGTTATTACCGAGTGGATCACTGACCGTAATATTTCCAAAATGGATACTAGGCCCATAGGTAATAATATCAAATTTACTTGTCCAGATTTCAATTCCATCCGTAGCTTCAATATTGACACGGATGGCTTCCATGCCGGGAGTATTGGGAGCCACATCAAATGCAAACCCGTTTGCAACTGAAATATACTGCCCTGGGTTAAAGTCCCCATAGATTTCTGTGGCATCAGTAATGGTCAGATAGGGTGAATCTGTACTAATATTAACGAAAACATTACTATAGGGCGAATCACTTCCATTATACATCTCTATGCTTAACAAAATATTTTCACCCGCTTCAACTTCACCGTTATTATTGGGATCTTCAATTGTATGGTTGCTATAAACCGGACCCGGGTAATTGACATAGTTAAAAGCATCCAGAGCATTAATCCGTCCGGCACCAAAAACATTGTCCTTACCTGGAGCATTAAAGTCAATAGCCGTTACCTCAAGTGCCTCACTGATTTCGGCGGGTGTTAAATTTAGATTTTTATTCAACATCAGGGCCATAACTCCAGCAACACATGGAGTTGCCATAGATGTACCGCTCCAGCCATCAGCGTAGCCATTATTGCTGGCATAATCCAAAGATTTAATATTATCTCCCGGAGCTGAAACATCAGGACGAATCAATCCCATGTCGGGATTATAGGCATAATCATTAAAAGGACTTACTGCAGACCAGGTAACCGGTCCACGACTCGAAAAGTATGCAATGTTATCATTAATATCTGTTGCTCCGATACAGACAACAGCTGAAATTCCACCGGTTAAGGTTTGGTCAGGATTTATCCATGGTGGTGGGCAATCTCCCGGAGTCCTTACGTTATCAGGTATGGGATAAGTGCCCTGGTCTCCACCTTCGTTACCTGCAGCAACAGAAGCAATGACTCCTGCAGCCAGGGCATTATTAAAAGAGTTTCTCCAGGATGCCCTGTCAACTCCCCAGCTATGCTGCCAACCCAGTGACATGCTGATGATATCGCCGCCGTGATCCACAATAAACTGGATGGCTGCCCATACTCCTGATTCATTACCATTCCCGGTAGCATCCAAAACTTTTAGTGCAATGATTGTTGCATCCGGAGCCATACCTGTTTGTGAACCGGCTGTTCCATCGCCGGCAACCGTTCCTGCACAATGGGTACCATGCCCGTGATCGTCCAAGGGGTTGTTGTCGTTGTTCACAAAATCATAGCCATGATTGGGGTAACCGGGATCATTCCACATGTGGTCCTGAAGGTCAACATGGTTATAGTTTACGCCTGTATCCAAAACGCCAACCTTAATTCCTTCTCCTGTGTATCCCATTGCCCAAATGGCAGGAACATTCACTTTTGTAACGTTCCATGTTATTTCTTTCCCTCCATTTTCTCCTTCAGGTCCATCTTCGGGTAATATTTCGTTTTCAATGATCATTTTTCTTGATTCATCCCAGTCAATCCGATCAATATCGCTATGAAATGAAAGTTCAGCAATTACCTCATTTGAAGCTATACATGTAATAACGTTGTTGATCCATAAACTATAAATAAGTTGGGCCTGGTTTATTTCGGATTTTGCTTCCAGAAAGCTTAAAATGTCTTTTTGAGTTTTATCAGAAAAGGATTTTAATTCACTTACTACTAAAGATCTTCTTGCATTGCGATCCAAATTGGCAGTTGCCTCATACAGGTTTTGAAGATCATACTGGCTAATCAGCCGGATATTAATTCTGATGAGTTCGTTGTCTTTGTTCTGATCCATTTGTTCCTTGAGTGCACTCGTAACAGAAGACCCCAAATCCTTTTCCTGTGAAAAGACAAAATTGCTGAAAAATATAATTGACAGCAAAGAAAGCAGCAATGCAAATTTTTTCATTAGTTTGTGTTTTTAAATTATTTAAATTTTGTGGTTAAGATTTCATTAAAAATCAAATGTAAACATTAATTCAAGGAGACAAAATAAGACCAGGGAATTCCTGGTCTTATTTATCATAATTAGTTGTATGTAACCAATTTTAATTTGGCACCTGGTTTCCCTTACCAAGGTTAGGCGCCCAGATGTCGTCTTTGTCTTTATTGTTCGAGTGGGTATCGAAGTTGTAGTCACTTTTCAGGTAACCTGTTGTGCCTGCCTGACTCTCCCATGTCGGATTTTCATCATCAAGATCAATAGCGCTATTGCCGTTACCATTTCCACCGAACATACCCCAAACACCTGGTCCTATTTGCTTGTGTGCATCCGTTCCACCATAAGCCTGACCGGAACTCGTTGTGAAATCATAACTGTAGATTCCTCCGGTTTCCGTCAGTCCTGTTGATGACATTACTCTCAGGTGATTCCGGTGTTGGATCAAAACATACAGGTTGTGATTAATGGTTGTGTTTGTAAAGGTTAAACCTTCATTTCCATCAACATCCAATATCTTCCCGTCATTCCGCAGTAAACCGGCCTGCTCTCCTATCTTCGTCCCACTCGTCGCTTGTCCAGGTGTCGCCGCATCTCGCAACTCTACCAACACCCAATCAATTACCTCTGGAGGAATCGCCGTTACACTTTCACTTCCATTGTAATTCCAGGGACTATCATTGTAGGGCTGGCTCAATGGCAGTATTCCGCTCTGCATCGCTGTCATTCCTGTACCGTTGTATGGACCTTCCAGAAAAACTTTAAGATTTAAGGTCTTTATACTCCCATCATTTAATATTATACCGTTGACCAATGTTAAAATGTAAGGTTGAATATTTTCATCCGTCAATTCGTTTATTATTTTCTGTTCTTTCCCATTTGCATATTTTAAGGTCAATGAAAATGTCAGTGGTGTAGATTGACCAAACGTGAGACCGCCCACATAGTTAAACCTGAAGACCAACAAATTGCCCGGTGCTAAAGATACTCCGTAATAGGTGGGATCTATCCAGGAGAAAATCAAATTGCCTGGTAAGGAATTCCACAACCAATCTCCACCAAGAGGAGTAAGTGATGGATGGATATACGAAATACCATCGCCTGGGATTGAGGAAGTTCCCATCCAACTGACATAGGTCGGATCATAATAAAAAGAAATCTGTATTCCTACTACAAGGTTCGACGAAATTGCATCCAAATGAAGTGGAACCGATATTTCTCCAGGTACTGCAACAGAAACATCAGGCAAACTCAAGGTTGCAGTTGATCCTACCCAATCTGAGACTATAATGTAATTTGTCTTCGTTAAAGGGTTCGATCCACTGGCATTCGTAGCGGTCAGTGTTACTGTATAGTACCCTCCAGCTGTAAACTGTACTTGTGGATTTTGGGATGCTGAAGTCGTTCCTCCCACATAAGTTGCTGTTGTGGGGCTGAAAGACCAAGCCCAAGAGGTGGGTGAATTGATTGAAAGATCTGAAAAGGTTACTGTTTGACCAATGGCCGGGGTTAAATTGTCTGCACTGAAATTAGCGACTGGTGCATAAAACACAGAGATGTAGTTATTCTTTGTTTCCGGGTCGCTACCACCGGCATTCGTGGCTGTAAGTGTTACACTGTAAAATCCACCTGTATTAAACTGTACCTGCGGATTCTGCGAAGCTGAATTTGTTCCTCCTACATAAGTTACTGTCGCAGGGCTGAAGGACCAAGTCCAACTTGTGGGTGTATTGGTAGATAAATCCGTAAAGGTCACTGTCTGGCCTATATACGGCGTTGCATTGTTTGCTGAGAAGTTAGCGACTGGAGGTGCTGTTGCCAGGATATAATTTGTCTTTGTCTCTCCATCTGAACCTGCAGAATTAGTAGCAGTCAGTGTTACTGTATAATAACCTGCTGCATTGAATTGCACCTGTGGGTTCTGAGAAGTTGATGTTGTTCCTCCTACATAAGTTATTGTCGCTGGACTGAACGACCACACCCAGCTTGTAGGGGTGTTCGTTGAAAGATCTGTAAGGTTCACAGTGGCTCCTACACCGGGAGTGGTGGTGCTCGCTGAGAAATTCGCTACAGGGGGTGTGGCGGATCCAAAGCAACTAATTGCTGCTGCCCACCCTGTGGAAGTAACACTAACATCAGAAGTAAAATTAAAAGTTAAAGCACCAGAGGCATTAGTGGCAGTTACGGTTCCGGGTCCAGTTGTACCATGGTAAGTACCAATTAATGTTGCGCCAGTAGTTGTACCATCATAAATCCTTAAGTAATCATACCCAGATTCTGTACTAAATGAACTGAATGTAAACCGAATTTTTGCTCCGGGCGTTGCAGGATAAAAAATTTCTGTAAAGTTTTCATTATTTGAATAACTACCGGATGATCCGCCTGCATCATAAAAACTCCCCGAACAGGTAGTAATTGTTGCATTAGCCATGTTGAAGACTGCGTTAATTACACTAATGTATCCGGTTTTAGTCTCTGTATCATTGCTTGAGGATTTTGTAACAGTAAGGGAAGCATTATAAGTGCCGATTGTGTTGTAAGTAATTAAATGAGGGCCCGGACCTGTTGCCGTTGAAGGGGTTCCACCCGTAAAAGTCCAGCTCCATGATGTAGGTGAACAAGAAGAATTATCGGTGAAAGTTACTGTATTGCCTACAACAACCGTTGTTGGAGTGCCTGCGAAATCTGCAATTACATTGCTGACATTGATGTAATTTGTCTTTGTTTCTGTATGATTAGTTACACCATTTGAAACGGTAAGGGAAACATTATATGATCCAGGTGTATTATAGACTATTGCCGGTGGATTTTGTCCGCTGTAGGTTGATGGGCTTCCTCCCGGAAAACTCCAACTCCAGCTTGTCGGTGAACCTGATGATTGATCAGTAAAAGTTACTGAACTACCTGTGCAAACATTGGTGTTGTTAGCTGTGAAAGCAGCATTTAATCCCAAAGTAAAAGGAGAAACATAGGTCATATACAACCCGTTGCGGGTGTCGGTCCAGCAAGGGTAAACTCTTCCACCTTTGGATGTAATACCCAAATAATCTCCCATATAACTGCTTGCGAGTCCTGGAATTGCATTCGGAGTGAATGATACATCACTCACCCTGAAATCTGTCCATGTACTTCCGGCATCTGTTGAATAGGCAACCCAGGTTTCACAAGCCGTACTGGAAGTATTCCGGTCATCATAAAAAACCACTGCTAACGCACCTGTTTCAATATCACATGTTATCCATGGAGAATATGCCTCTTTTCCATTGGTGAAGGCACCCTGGTTCACTTTAACCGCAGTTGACCATGAGGTTCCTCCATTGGTAGACTTGATCATATAAACGCTCTTGTTGGTACCAGTGTTTACACCCGGAGTACCAATATTAGTCCATACAATATAAATATTTCCATTGTTTGCTCCTCCACTAATATCTACTGCCATAACAGGAAAAGAATTTACCCTCATATTTTTCAAAACACCAGTTTCCCTTATTCCTTTAATGTTTGAAATCGCCTTAACGGCAGTTCCAAATGAAGATCCTCCATTGGTAGATTTAACAAATCCAATTCCATCTTCTGTTAATCCAGAACTTGGGTATGTTGCCCAACATGCATATACTTCGCCATTGGGTCCGGTTTGTAAATTAACCCCATGGTCAAATGTAGAAATAGTTCCGGAAATAGGTACTCTTGTTGACCATGTAAGGCCATTATTGGTTGATCGGGAAAATACTACCTGGTAGTTATAACTTCCACCGAAGTCAGTCCAGGCGGCATAAAGATTTCCTTCGTATGGACTGGTAAGGCAGTTATCAATCCACATGTGGTTTTTATCGGCAAGGGAGCCGGGATTAGGCGCAATGGTTGCTGTTAACCATGAAGTTCCATTATCAGAATAGGCAATTCCCTGGCCACTTGAATTATCAATATAATTAACAAACTGTCTTCCATCCCGACCAATTGCAGCAGCAGGGTCGCCGGAATTATTTCCTCCGGCGCCGCTGGCTGATCCTCCCCAGGATGAACCACCGTTGGATGTTTGGAAGTAATTTGCTCCATACAATGTTCCTACAGATCCACCACTCCAACTAGTAGAATTATTCGAGTTCAAAACATACTGATTGTTATCAGGATCAATAAAAACAGAGTTTTCACTCTCTGTAACATTAGTTAAACTTGTGACCGGAACATCTGGAGAATCAGCAACCATTATTCCTTTAACTTCAATCTGACTTCCTTTGTATTCCGCAGGCTTTACAGGAACAACTGCATTATAGGGAACTAGGCCTTTTTCCGCCATCTTCATCCAATAACCCATATTGTCGATATGGGGATCGATCGTTTCATTTGTTTTTGGGGTTTTTTTTGTCTTATCCTGATCCGTTTGTGAAAAAGTTTGATTTGCTGTTCCAAACAGGAACAACGTTAATAAGGTAAAAATAATAACTCTCATGATTTTAAATTTTAATGTAATTAAATTATTAACTAAGATATATTTCTATTTTTCTAAAGGATTAAATGGAAAATAATTGACGTAAAATATTAAAGAATACTCATTTGAAAACCTGAACTGAATTATGAGACAAATAAAAGGATAAAAAGGTTCCAATTGTAATACTAAATTTATTTAAATTAATAATAAATTAAACCACAATACAAATATCTTTACAATGCAGCTATTTTAATTTTCAAATTTGGAAACCAGATCAACCATGAATTTCAAATTATGGCAAATATCAAAACTAAAAATGGATATTCCAAAAAAAGCCTGCGGTAAATTTTACCACAGGCTTTTGAAATCATTTAATAATATTTGTTAATTCGGCACCTGGTCTCCTTTGCCAAGATTGGGTGACCAGATATCATCCTTATCTTTATTGTTCGAATGAGTATCGAAGTTGTAATCACTCCTGAGGTAACCTTTGGTTCCTGCCTGGCTCTCCCATGCCGGATCTTCATCATTGCTATCAATCACGCCACTGCCGTCACCATTTCCACCAAACATGCCCCATACACCGGGTCCTATTTGCTTATGCGCATTGGTTCCCCCATAAGCCTGGGCTGAACCTGTGCTGAAGTTGTAAGTGTAAATACCACCTGTTTGAGTTAATCCACTAGCCGACAATACACTAATGTGGTTCCTGTGGTGTACAATCACAAATAAACTGTTTGTTATGGTCAGCGGTCCAAAATTCAGTACAGGGGTTCCTGTCAAACCGATGACCCTTCCATCATTGCGCAAGAAGGCGGCCTTTCTTGCAATCCTGGTTCCACTCGTGGCCGTACCTGCTGAGGTTGCATCCCGTAATTCGACAAGTACCCAGTCAATAGAATTGGACGGAACCGTAACAACACTTTCTGTTCCTGTGTAATTCCAGGGAGCGGTGTTATATGGCTGATTCAGGGGAACCAATCCTGAGAGTCCGGGTGTCATCGTTGTTCCGTTGTAGGGTCCTTCGAGGAAGGCAGTTACATCAACAGATATGTCTGTACCCAGAATATTTACATTATAGTCTTCCGTCTCACCATAGCTATAGCTGCCACATGGTTCAAAATTAGTATTGTTCCATACTTCTCTTACACGCATCCTTGTTGTCCCAATGCTGGCGGTGGAGGGAACAGTAAAATTGATTGTTCCGGTTGCCGGGGTCGCGAGAATAGTAACATTCCCGAGCTTCTCTGCTGTATCAAAAACACCATTCTGGTTATAGTCAATCCACACAGAAATATTATTTCCACTTGCATACGTTCCCGGACTTAAGGTTATGGTATAAGCCGTGTTGGGAGTAAGATCGGTAGATAGCGCACTATAATAGGTGTAATATGGGCTTGCAGATGCACCGGTTACATTATTTATACTACCCAACTGTACCAATGTGATGTAATCATTCGAACCAGTTCCTGTTGTATAGGTCGGAATGCAGTATTCATACAGTACAACATTGATGTAATTTGTCTTGATTTCCGAATCAGAACCATAGGTATTGGTTGCAGTGAGGGTAACAGTATAATAGCCAAGGGCATTAAACTGTACCTGTGGATTTTGTGAGGTAGCACTGGTTCCTCCTACATAAGTCACCGTATTCGGACTGAAGGCCCACAACCATGAGGTCGGGAATCCATCTGACTGGTCAGTAAAAGTTACCATTGTAGATAAAGGTGGCGTTATATTGGATGCTGTAAATGCTGCAACCGGAGGAACGGTAGTGCTATAGCAACTGATGGCTGCTGACCAGCCGGTTGAGATAACGCTTCCATCGGATGTAAAATTAAAGGTGAGAGCGCCTGATGCATTGGAGGCTGTAACGGTGCCTGGTCCTGTTGTTCCATTATATGTTCCTATCAATGTAGCTCCTGTGGTGGTTCCATTGTAAATTCTTAGATAATCATAACCTGATTCGGTGCTGAAGGTATTAAAAGTAAACCGGATCATAGCGCCCGGTGTGGAGGGATAGAAGGTTTCTGTAAAGTTTTCGCTATTGGCATAACTTCCGGATGCTCCTCCTGAATCATAAAAATTACCTGTGCAGGTAGTAACCGTTCCGGTTGCCATGTTAAACTCCGGGGGAACGACTGTAATATAGCCGGTCTTGGTCATAATATCTGATCCGCCTGGTTTGCTAACCGAAAGTGTTACATCGTAAGTTCCGAGGGTATTATAGGTAATCGCAGGAGGAGTTTGCAAATTGGAAGATGAAGGTGTACCTCCGGGAAATGACCAGCTCCAGCCAGTGGGGCTGCATGAAGAGTTATCAGTGAACGTTACGGTATTCCCTACTACAACACTGGTTGGAGTTCCGGAAAAATTAGCAATTACAGTTTGGACGGCAATGTATCCTGTTTTTGTTTCAACATCCGTATCAATGCCATCGCCAACAGTCAAAGTAACATTATATGAACCGGCTGCAGCATAGGTAATGGCCGGTGGATTTTCTCCATTATATGACGAAGGGATTCCTCCAGGGAAACTCCAGTTCCATGATGTTGGTGTTCCTAATGAAGCATCGGTAAAAGTAACTGATCCGCCGGTACAAACACTTGTTGGAGTTGCCGTAAATTCAGCCGTAAGCACAGGAGGCGCAAATTGAAATACACCTACCCAGTTTTTTCTTCCGGAATTAAAAACCTCACCAATGGACCAAAAAGTTGCATCATCGGTTGGATCAATTGTCATTTGCGAATAATCACCATAACGTGTTGAAGGGTCGTTCGATACTCCATTATATATAACTTCTTCGGCCATAGTCATGGTACCCAGGGGATCGCCGGCAAATCTTCCTGTATAACGCAACGAGGGATATTGGGTGGGGCTTACAACTGTATAAGCCAGTGCTATATTTCCACTCGCATCCATGCACATATTACCTGAAAATGCACTGTGCCCGTTCGGTTGAATATAGGTACCTTCCTGATAAATAGCCCAGGGGTTACCATCACCTGTTTGCCGCAGTTCATACCAGCGAATTCCTGAATCATCGTCCACATTGTATGGGTCAACGACAAAATTGAATACGACGGAATTATAGCCTGAAAATCTGCGGTATTGAGCCATATACATAATGGTTGCCTGTAATGCATCAATACTTGTTCCTGAAGGTTGCTGAAGATTGGAAAACGAACCACCATCAAACAATCCGTCAAATGGAGCCGTATTAATTATCTGGGGGTTCGAAATTGTTGAGTTAACCGGTGTTGTCCAGTTAACATTTATATTCCATATCTTTAAGTGATCCGTACTAACTCCACTCCACACATCATCCTGCATATACACAATGGGTGCATTTCCGGCAGGTGGCAAGGTAGAACCGTTACAATTAAATCCGGCAGGGCTGTAAAAACCGTCAGTGATACATTGAGGCAAAGAGAAACCAAGCATTTGAGCAGATGCATCTCCAGTAAGCATGGCTTCCCGTTCAACAGCAAAAACTACTTCACTTGTTGTGGGTGTATTCTGGTCTTTGTTTGCGGTTATATAATATCCATCCGACCAAACACTAAATTTTGGATAGTCGGGAAACGTATTTGTATTAAAATTATATACCCACCATCCGTCGTTCACAGGGTCGGATCCTTTACAAACGCCTATACTCAACCCATTGGAATAAAATTCGGTAATAACAAAGCGGTCGGCATAGCGATCATAAAAAACAATAGGATCGCCGGTTGTACCATTTAAAATGGTTCCGAGTGAAGCCGCACTTGTTAAAGGACTTCCTGTTTTATTCCAAATCCTGAAAGAGGTATTCCATGCATTCACAAAATGGTTGGGGCCAACGGCACCTGTAGGGTCTGTTGGGGTTGCTGTTGCACTGGCTGCCTCAAATGTTAAAACAGGGGCTTTCCCTTTTACAGCTTGAACTTGCATTTGTTTTTGTATGAGCGGATCGTTCCCCTTAGGCAAACCTTTTCCCGGAACTGAATTGCTTTTTCCCCATTTTTTTGGATTGAATTCCTTTGGAATATTTTCTGCGGGTTTAAAAGTACCATCTGCCATTTGAGATGCAATGGAAGGCACCTCAATCACAGACTCCGATGTCATAATTAGTGTTGGCCCCTGTGTGGATTCTGAAGTTTGCGACTGAATTTGCAATACTGTGAGTGCAAATGTCGCCATGAGTAAAACGTAAAACGATTTTTTCATTTTGAAATTATTAATGTAAATTATTATTGAACGCTATTTGGAATTAAAACGACCTAATGTTTGCTTTGCCGCAAAATTAAATTAATTATTCAAATTAACAAACCCAAATATATAAATATAAAAAAGCCCCCGGAAAATATTAACCGGAGGCTTTAAAATACTGATTAAAAAAGTTATTTAATAAATACTTTTTCTGCTACAAATTGATTGCCGGTTTGGACTTTAACGAGGTAATAACCGCTCTTAGCATCAATCTTGATCCTTAATACGCCATATCCCGTCGATTCTTTCCGATCCATTTCCTGGCCCATCATATTGTAGATAATAACTTCTGTTAATTCATTACCAGGGAATTCAATGTAAACGACGTCATCAAATGCATAAATATTTACATTTTTCATTGATGTTTCCTTTTCACCGAAATATGAATCCTTAAAATACAGGTTAAATCGATGAGGGTCGTTCATCGGGTTGTGATCAAAGTTAATTTCCGTCCCTTGTGATAATTTCGTTACCTGAGAATTTTGAACATCCTCTAAATAAATATTTATTCCCGGATCGAAATTATCGATCATCGTTACATCCATCTGATAGGTGCCAGCTATGGTATTTTCGAACCCAAGCGGGATCACTTTGTTGACATATTCAGAAGACATTACATTATAAGCAAAACTTCTGTCTCCAATAATAGAATACAGTTGTGGCGATTGATCAACATTATAGAATTTTTCCAGATCAAAGTAACCATCAAAACCGTCGGTTGCATCGGGAAGAAATGCGAGTACTGTTTCATCGCTAAAACCATTTCCAATCGCACTCATCCTGATGATCGGATACATAAATAACTGTGTGTCTTTGTAAAAAGCCTTTGAATTATGAACCCTTGCAGAAGTCGGAATGGTTAAAGTAGCTGAGGCATTCAAAGCCCTCACCCAGAATCCCTGGGTTGAAGGAATAATCCCATTCGTCATTCCCTGCCATCCACCCAAAGTCGGATGCCATCCCCGGTAGGTTCCGTTATCATAAATTTCGGCCCATCCACTCAGGTTGCTTTGCGGCCAGCTGGTATTCCAGTCAATGGCACATGGATAGGGATTGCCGATTAACCTAAAACCATAATTGGTAGGATTTGTCCCTGGTGAGTAACTGAAGCTGGCAAAGTTTACATTGGTGCTGGTAAGCGTTCCAGTATAAGCAACTGTTATGGGTCCGGTATAATTATCCGAAGCCCATGATGAATAACCCTGACCGACATTCATCGGGATCGTTGTAGGCTGAACAAGATAAGTCCAGCCATTCGTTGGTTCATTGTACTCCTTAAGATAAATATCGTAATACACATTAATTGTCGCTCCTGCAACAGGCGGAGAAACCAGGTGCCAGCGTTCGGAACTCATGTATTCCTGAACCGTCGTTATTCCGCTTACATTGAAAGTGCCGTTATTAATAAAAGAAGCCATACCAGTTTCGTCTGCTTTAAATAATGCATTTCCAGTTACATTAATAATTTTTGTAGCTGAATTGGTAAAATTACTTCCAGGTTGAACTATAAAATTACCCAATACGTTTATATCGGAATTAGAGGAAGCACTATTGCCAGTTTTGCTGATGATCAGGTTGTTAAATGATAAAGTTCCTTGTATTGGACTAAAACGATAATTTACGGTTGGCCAGTTTGAAGTACTTGTCAGATTCGAAACACCTGTTGTCATCGAGCCTGTCGTAGCTTCAATAAAATGAACAGTTCCTCCAGTTCCATCCTCAATGCCGATGGATGCACTTTCACTAGCGTTATTTGTACCAGCTTGAACAGTGCCATAACAAAACTCAATCATATTTGAACTCTCATATAATTTCACCTGGAAGTTTAATCTTTCGGTAGCACCTGTTCTGTATGAAAGTACACCTTTCCATTCTGTTGTAAAAATCCTGTCAGGTGAAGATCCTTCTGTTTTATAACTTACGACACTTGTTGCGTCATCCGAAAGATCATCCCACCAGGGAGCAAGAATTCTGTTGGGCGTTGAGGTAGTAAACAAATTGGCATTTGTTGAAGAGGTACCTGTTGTAATCCCAAAAGCTAACCATCCATTTGTGCAGATTCTGGCTGTTGTATAATTCGCTCCATCAAAATTAAATGTAAATCCAATTGATACATTTGATCCCCCATTATCACCAGTTGGACCGGTAGTCGCACCTGTCAGATTAACCATCCCGACAGCAAAAGTTGACCTTGCGATATTATTAATAGTTGTAGCCGGGACTGTTGGGTTAACAATGGTTGCTGACGAAGTTCCGTTAAAATCCACAATTCCGTTACCGGAATTAAATGTTCCCGAATTACTCCAATTTCCTGCTAATCGAATCATTGAATTTGCTGTACATGTTAGGGTTTTACCAGCAGGAATCGTTAAATTACCTGTTATAGTCAATTCCGAAGCACCATTCATGGTAATATTATTGCAGGTTGTACCCAGGATCAAATCTCCTGTCCGGGTTGGCCAGCGATTACTTGCTACAGATGCCGGTATGGTGACATCAACACCGGAAGTCGGCACAATTCCATTGTCCCAGTTTGAACCCACTTCCCAGACTGTTGAAACGGCACCTGTCCACAATCCGGGATAAGTTGGGATTACACAATTAATACTCGCTGCCCAACCTGTTGATGTTATACTGCCATCTGATGTAAAATTAAAAGTTATCGCACCTGATGGATTAGATGCTAAAACAGTTCCCGGACCAGCAGTTCCATTATAAGTTCCAATCAAAGGAGCGGCAGTGCTCGTTCCATTATAAATCCTCAAATAATCATAATTTAATTCTGTACTGAACGAACTAAAAGTAAACTGGATCATTGCCCCGGGAGTAGACGGATAAAATGTTTCCGTAAAATTTTCATTATTTGAGTATGCACCACCAGAACCTCCTGAATCGTAGAAATCACCTGAGCAGGTTGTTATTGTTCCATTGGTCATATTGAATACTGGCGAAATAACATTGATATAGGCTGTTTTCGTTTCTGTATCATTTCCCAGGCCATTCGTAGCAATAAGGCTTGCATTATAGGTACCAAGTGTGCTATAGGTGATAATATGGGGTCCCTGCCCAGTTGCTGTTGAAGGGGTCCCACCCGGAAACGACCAGCTCCAGGAGGTAGGATTACAACTAGAAATATCAGTAAAGGTGACAGTATTCCCCACGACAACAGTAGTAGGAGAACCTATAAAATCAGCAAAAATATTTTGAACCGTTATATAGCCGGTTTTTGTCATGGTATTATTGTTTACACCATCACTGACTGTTAAAGAAACATTATAAATTCCGGGTGTATTATAGAATATGGCTGGTGGATTCTGACCGCTGTAGGATGATGGAGTTCCTCCTGGAAATGACCAGCTCCATGAAGTCGGATTTCCAGAAGACTGGTCTGTATATGTAACACTGTTTCCGGCGCAAACATTTGTAATACTTGCAGTAAATGTAGCATTTAGACCTATAACAAAAGGTGAAACATACGTCATATATCCAGTCCTATTGTCGGTCCAGCATGGATAAAACCGTCCACCTTTAGCTGTTATGCCAAGGTAGTCGCCCATATAACCTGTTGCTAATCCGGAAATTGGAGATGGTGTGAAAGAGACATCACTCACTCTGAAATCACTCCAGGTCGCACCTGCATCAAGTGAGTAGGCCACCCAGGCTTCACAGGAAGCTGTTGCAGTATTTCTGTTATCATAAAAAACAGTTGCAATAATTCCAGTTTCCTGGTCACAGGTAATCCAGGGCATATAAGCAGTGCCTGTCCCCTGATTGATCTTTACAGGTGTTGACCAGTTTAAACCGCCATTTGTTGACCTAATCATATAGGCTCCTGCTGTTCCGGAATTGACACCTGGCGCGCCAATGTTGGTCCACACAACATAAATATTTCCATTGTTCGGTCCTCCACTATTATCCACAGTCATGGAAGGGAAAGAATTCACCCTCATGTTTTGTGGAACAGCTGTGTTTCTGATTCCTCTGATGTTTGTAATTATTCTTGTTGGAGCAGCAAATGATACTCCCCCGTTGGTTGATTTGGCAAATCCGATTGCTGTTTCATCTGCCGGCCATGAATCGTAAACAGCCCATACTGTATAAACTTCGCCATTAGGTCCTGTCTGGATATTGACGCCTTGATTATGGCTGCCAGCATTGATTGCATTACTAAGGTTGATAACCGAAGACCAACTAACACCATTGTTCGTAGATCGTGAAAAGATGATATCCGCATAATTTGCAGATCCCGTCTGCAAATCTACCCAGGCATTGTAAAGATAATTCTGATAGGGACTGGTGGTAGTATTATCGATCCACATGTGATTTTTATCCTGACTTCCTGTTGAGTAAACGGTCACTGCTGTCCATGATGTTCCATTATCAGAATAAGCAGTACCCATGCCCCCTGCTGAAGTTATGTACCCAACAAACTGTCTTCCTGCACGGTTGATGGCAGTGGTAGGATCGCCGCTGTTTGATCCGCCAGCACCGGTTGTACTTCCTCCCCAGGAAGCTCCACCATTGGCGGTTTGGAGGTAATCAGCTCCATATAATGTTCCTGCAGAACTGCCGTTCCAACTCGTTGAATTATTAGAGTTCAATACATATTGATTGTTATCAGGATCAACAAATATAGAATTTTCTGTTTGTGTTACATTGGTAAGGCTGGTAACTGCAACATCCGGCGAATCCTGCACCATAACTCCCTTACCAGAAATTTCAGTTCCCTTGAATTCGGCAGGCTTAAATGGTACGGGTGGATTGCCTTTTGTAACACCCAATTCTATCATTCGGTTCCAGTAACCCATATTATCAAAACGGGTGTCAAGCTTCTCCTGGGTTTTAGTATCCTTTTTAGTTTGCTGGGCATTAAGGGTAACACCAATAATGGCAAATACAAGCACTGTAATAAATTTTGTAAATTTCATCATATCTGTTTTTTGTTCAACCTGAATTAAAGGAAAGTTCATTCGCAAAAATATATAATTCTTTAATTATAACTTACAAAAAAATTTCAACTATTTTAAAAATGATGAGTTTGGGAAAATAAAAAAAGCCCCGGAAATTATTAACCGGAGGCTTTAGATTGCTGATTTTTAAATGTTTATTTGATAAATACTTTTTGAGTTACAAATTGATCGCCGGTTTGGACTTTGACAAGATAGAATCCGGTTTCTCCATTAACTTGAAACGAATTACCCCTTCAGCAATTCGCTTTTGTTACAATCTGGCGTCCCATCATATCATAAACCATAATATCTGCTGAATTTTCGTCTGGGAGATTAATAAAAATCACATCATTACAGGAATAAACACTAATTCCTCCAAATTCAATTTCATCTTCCAAACCAAAGTAAGAATCTTTAAAATGAAGATTGAATCGATGCGGTTCATCCGTTGGTAAGTATTCAAATTCATAAGTTGTATTTTCTACAAGAGTGGTAACATTCCCGGTTTTTATATCCTGTAAATATACATTGATGCCTCCGGTAAAGTTTTCTACATTCGAAGTATTAATATGGTAGGTTCCGGGAACTCCAATTTTAAAATAAACTGGGATTACTTCATCTGTATAGTCCTCCGGCATAACATTTACAGCATATTCATTTCCTTCAATCACACTGTAAATATCTGGTGAGCCTTCTCCATTCGAGAATTTCCCCAAATCATATAATCCATCAAAACCTGAATGTCCATCAGGATGAAATATCACAACTGTTTCATCAATTGCTCCATTCTTCTCAACATTCAATCTAACAGTTGGAAAGGGATTCTCATTACCGTTTTTATAAAAAGTTTGAGAACTATGTACCCGCTGTGAAGCCGGTATTGTCATCGAAGCTCCTGTATTGGTTGCCCTTACCCAAAAACCCTGGGTTGAAGGAATAATTCCACTTGTCATTTCATTCCATGATTCATTACCAGGTAAGAAGGGATTCCATCCCTTATAAGTCGTATTATCCTTTATCACCATCCAACCACTCAAATTCACCCTGTTCCAACTGGCATTGGTATTCCAATCCAAGGCACAGGGATAGGGATTGCCTACCAACCTGAAACCATAATAGGTTGGATTAGTAGAAGGATTATAACCAAATCCGGTAAGGTTAAAGTTTCCGGTATTGAGCTGTCCCTTATATGAAACTGTATTTGAAGGAGGCAGCCAGTCATTTTCTACCCATGCATAGTAACCCAGAGTTTCATTCATTGGGATAGTGGTAGGAATCTCCAGATTTGTCCAACTATTATCAGATTCATTGTATTCTTTCAGGTAGATATCATAATAAACGTTTATTGTAGCATCTGAAATAGGAGGCGTAACCAAATGCCAGCGCTCAGGAGCTAAATATTGCTCCACAGTTGCCGGTACGTTAGCGGTGTTATGAATCAGGGAACCCATGTTTCCGATATTATCAGCTTTGATGATAAGTCCGTTATTACCAACAGTATTGTTCAGAGTGCCGTTAACTGTAAGTGAATTTGTTGAAGTGATACTTACACCATTTGGCCGTGTAATAGTAAAGTTATTCAATCCATTGGTAATGGTTGGTAACACTAGGTTGGCACTGGACCCACCGACAGTTAAATTGCTGATTGACCCGCCTATTATTGCGTTGCTTCCCGAAATTCCCCCGTTTAAGGCTAGAGTATTACCTCCAATTGTATATGTGCCGATTGTTAGATCCAGAGTTCCGTTTATTGAAGCTGTTGAAGCTGTTGGAATACCTGGAGTATTTATATTAACTTTAAGATTATCCAAGTGACAGTTATTTCCATAAGCACCGGTAAAAAGCAAAGCAATATATATTGTAGCCTGATTCTCTGCCCCTGCAGGCAAAATACAATTATTTGTCACCCAACCATTCGTTGCACTATACCTGTAATATGTAGACGAATTGTTCCATGTAGTACCATTTGTTGACCATTGGACTGTAACATTATCTGTATTTGTATAACTATTATCCATATACCAGTCAAAAATAACAGTGATATCTGTCTTGCCAGTAGTAGCTATAGGAGAAGAATTTTTCTTCAAACGGATCTGGTCACCCGGATCACAGTCATATGAATTAAATTGGACACAACGGGTTCCTTCTGTAGGTGTGACAGTTGGATAAGTTCCTGTTGTAACATAAGTTATAGCTGGACTGGCATAAGTACCACCATCTATTAATATTTCTGTTACCCAATCTGAAGGATTAGTAGTAGTATTAAAACCCTGTGAATAAAGCGTAGATACTGTTCCGCCTGATGGGATTCCACTTTGAACAGTGCCTCCTGTATTTGTTGTCAAATTATAAAGAACTGTGGAACTTGTTGGGATTTCATATCCAGTATTCACAACAGAAACATCTGTATATATTACATTAACAACTGTTCCGAAAGTTGGAGATGCTGATAATGTGCCAGTCGCTGTTCGTGAAATTGTTGTTCCTGAAGCCATAGTTAAATTAGCTCCATTGGTCAAGCGTCCATCTGTGAGCGTTAAGGTGTTATTTACAGTTACTGAACCACCTAATGTTACTCCACCAGAATTATTTATTGTAAGATCGTGTAATCCATTGGTTATAGCATTAAGAGTAGTTGAACCATTCATCACAAGGTCCGAGTTAGCTCCTCCAAAAAATGCTCCAGCTACGGTGTAGGTAATTGTTCCGCCCAGTATTAAGCTATTAGCGCCAATTCTTAGCGTGGGTGTTCCAGTTCCTCCATAAAAATTTAATTCCTCGTTAATTGTAAGATCAGAATTAAGGGTTACATCTGCTGCATCGAAAATATAAAATAAATCGCAGATCAAAGAACCTGGAACTTCATTACCTGTATTATAGGCAACAGAACCATTATCATAAAGAAGTATTAATCCGCCGGTTCCAACATTAAATCCTGGTAATACATCAAAACTTCCTGCTGAGGATGTATTTGATGCCACACCTCTCTGAACGACCGCATAAGATGTACCTCCGTTTCCTAAAGTGATTTTATTCGAATTTGTAACAGTACCGGTAAATAAGTTTGCCCTTGTTACAACGAAACTATTGGAACCTGCAAGTGTCAAGCCTGAAGCATTTGTGTTAGATACATCAAAACTTGACAGTGGTGAGGTTACAGTACCGTTATTTGTGAAAGTCTGCGCATTCGCCGAACTAAAGATAAATCTGATGTAGCTGGCTGTCGCATCAATGATGCCAGTATTTGTCACATCACTTCCCATTACCAGCCATGTACTTGTTGTACTTGTTCCCGCAGTCAAGACAAGTGTTGAGCTGTTATTTATATCTCCGTTAACAGTAACTGTGGCGGATCCTGCAATGGTCTTTGTACCTGCTCCAGAAAATCCCAAATTACCAAGATAAGTAGTTGCATAAACGGTTTGTGCAGCAGAACCGGAATATTCCAAGTTACTTCCAGAAGGAAGTGTCATAGCGCTGAATTGCGCTGCGGTGAGGGTTCCTGTACCGATTTTCACAGTACTACCAGAAACTGCTATTATAGTTGGCGAATTTGTACGTGTTCCATTCAAATCCAATGTCCCTGCATCACTAAATATAAAACGGCAACCCGTTGTTCCAGTGGTCAGTGTCCCTGAAATTGTTGCATTTCCCGTTGTAATATTAATAATATCATTTCTAGTGGTTGTTGTAGCATTCATTGTTAGAGATCCACATGAAAGTGTACCTGCATTTACATTAATAGTGCAGGTTTCACCATTAGATGGTCTTGGCATTGAGATAAGCCCCGAAACAGTAAGAGAGTTCGTTCCACTGATGGTTATGGCTGAATTCGAAGTAGATATAGTAGCAAAAGTTATTGAAGCACAAGCAGCATTGACATTCACAGTCACAGTTACACCTTGATTGATTGTTACATTATCACCCGCCACGGGTACAGATTGTCCACCCCATGTCGCAGTGTTGTTCCAGTTACCTGAGACCGATGCTGTTCTGTTTGCAAGCGGTCCATCCACGGGGGGGTCGGCAATTTGGCTATTTTCAAATGAATTCTCATTTGAAACAACTGTTCCCAATATTTGATTATTCTCTTCAACTTTATCGGGCTGGGCAGTAAATACTTGAATCCTTTGCACTTTTTTACTTGCACTTAGGTTATCATTTGCAGTTTTGGTTTGCCCCCATCCAATATTACTCACTCCGAACAAAAGAGACAACAGAAAAATGGTAAACAGGAAATTCTTTTTTGAATAGTGTAAAAACTTAGTTTTCATAGGTATAATTTTTATTTGTTTGTATTTTTATCAGTTATTAAAATAACATTTGGGAAAGAAATGGGATAATTGTAATTACAAATCATATCAACAAGTTTAATTCAAACAAATCAATACATTAAAGTAACTTATCTGTTTTATTTTCCAATATTGAGAATCAGATCAACCCTGATATTTCTATCGAGGACAAATATATAATAATTCTTAACATAAAAAAATTCTCTGAAAATTGTTTTCAGAGAATCTTGTTGATAAATACTTTAATATTCTGTTAAAATCATTCCGGCACAAAGGTTCCTTTGCCCAGATTAGGTGACCAAACATCATCCTTGTCTTTATTGTCTGATTGTGAGTCCAGGTTATAATCGCTATCAAGATAACCTTTCGTACCTGATTCGCTTTCCCAAATCGGAGATTCATCGGTTTCTGTGATATCTCCATCGCCGTTGCCATCGCCTCCCATCATACCCCAGATTCCCGGTCCAATTTGCATGTGCGCATCCGTTCCTCCATAGGCCTGAGTCGAACTGGTTGTGAAATCATAACTGTAGATCCCTCCCGTTTCTGTCAGCCCTGTTGAGGACATTACTTGCAGGTGATTCCGGTGTTGGATCACAACATAAAGATTCTGATTAATTGTTATGTTGCTAAAGGTTAAGCCATCATTTCCTTCCACATCTAATATCTTCCCGTCATTCCTCAATAAGCCTGCCTGCTCTCCTATCCTCGTCCCGCTCGTCGCTTGTGCAGGTGTCGCTGCATCTCTCAACTCTACCAGTATCCAGTCGATTACATCCTCGGGAACGACTGTTACACTTTCGCTTCCATTGTAATTCCACGGACTAGCAGTGTAGGGCTGGGTCAAGGGCATCACCCCTGTCAGCATCGGGGTCATCCCTGTCCCGTTGTATGGCCCTTCTAGAAAAACTTTAAGATTTACTGTTTTTATGCTCCCATCATTTAATATAATACCGTTGACCAATGTTAAAAAGTAAGGCTGAATATTTTCATCAGTCATCTCATTTATAATTTTTGCTTCCTTTCCATCTGCATATTTTAAGGCCAGTGAAAATGTTAATGGAGTGGATTGTCCAAACATGAGACCTCCCAGGTAATTATACCTGAACACCAAAAGGTTTCCCGGAGCAAAAGGTACTCCGCTTAAAGTGGGGTCTATCCAGGAGAAAATCAGGTTGCCTGGTAATGAATTCCATAACCAGTCTCCTCCAAGTGGAGTAAGTGATGGATTGATATATGAAATACCATCTCCAGGGGTCGATGAAGTACCCATCCATGTAACATAGGTCGGATCGTAATAAAAAGAAATCTGCATGCCTACAACCAGGTTGGACGAAATTGCATCCAAATGAAGAGGTACCGCAATTTCTCCTGGAACTGCCACTGAAACATCAGGCAAACTTAAGGTCGCTGTTGAAGCTCCCCACCCAGGTACTGTAATATAATCCGGCTTTAGTTCTAAATCTGTGCCCGTTCCATTGCTTACTTCTAAAGTTACATCCCATGTACCAGCAAAATTGTATAAAATTGCAGGAGGTGACTGGCCATTCCAGGAGGAGGGATTACCTCCTTCAAATGTCCATTGCCATGCAGTAGGATTGCCAGTGGACTGGTCAGTGAAATTAACCATTTGTCCTATTGAAGGATTGATATTGTCTGCAATGAAGTTTGCTACCGGTGGTGCAGATGCTAAAATATAATTTGTCTTCGTCTCTCCATCAGATCCTGCTGCATTTGTCGCTGTTAATGTTACCGTATAATATCCGGCTGCATTGAATTGTAACTGAGGATTTTGTGAAGCAGAATTTGTTCCTCCTACATAAGTTACAGTAGCCGGGCTGAAGGACCATGACCAGGAGGCCGGGGTATTCGTAGAAAGATCTGTGAAACTCACTGTTTGGCCGATTGCAGGATTAAGAATACTTGCGCTGAAATTCGCTATTGGGGGCGCTGTTACTGCAATGTAGTTTGTTTTAGTCTCTTCGTCTGAACCGCTGGCATTTGCAGCAATAAGTGTAACACTGTATAATCCACCTGCATTAAACTGAACCTGCGGGTTTTGCGATGCTGATGTTGTTCCACCCACATACGTCACCATGGAAGGGCTGAAAGACCAGGACCAGCTTGTTGGAGTGTTGGTCGAAAGATCTGTAAAAGTTACCGTCTGACCGATAGATGGAGTGAGAATGTTAGCGCTGAAATTGGCTACCGGGGGAGTTCCAACAGTTAATAAATCAGATTGCCATAACCCCCGACCAAAAGTAGCTGCACGAATCCTGCTATTTGAAGTCACGGCATTGTAATATATTTCCAACTCGGTTACTACGACATTGGGTAAACCATTTGAAAACATTGTCCAGTTAGCGGATCCCAACTTCACGTAAACACCCACATCGGTTCCGGCATACAATTCAACCTGGGAGGTATTCTGCTTGTTTTGAATGACACACATAATCGGAATAGCCGGCAAGTCCGGCTGAAATATTTGTCCATGAATTGCCGCCATTTGTTGTTTGATATACGCTGCTGGTATTATAGCCGCCCAAAGAAACCCATAATGTATTCGGATCATCATTTTTAACAGAGATATAAGTAATATTTCCTGATCCGACGGGAATTGTACCGGTAATATTCGACCATGAAGTTCCTCCGTTTGTTGTCCGGTATAAAACGCTGGAAGTGGCAGCATAGATGTAACTCGAATTAGAAGGTGCAACCGTAAGAGATTTAAGAGTCGATCCCGCCCAGCTACTTATTTGTGTCCACGAAGTGCCCTGATTTGTAGATTTCCACACATCCTGGTATCCGATATATAATGTTGTATTCACATTAGGGTCTATAACAAAAGGTGTACACCAATGGGCTGAACCAGATAATCCCGAAGTGATGCTAGACCAGCTGCCACCATGATTGGTTGATCTTCTGATATCTCCATAGTACAATTCTCCGTATAATGTGTTCGCATTTGTATAATCTATAGCACACTCAAAACCATCTCCCCCAATCTCATCATACCATGTACCTGATAGAAATGATTTGGTCCCATTGTCCTGCAAACCGATGATGTTTTCGTTTGATACCGTTTGTGCTACACCTAAACGATAAATCTGGCTGATAGCCAAACCGCTTCCTAGATGGGTCCATGAGGAACCATTGTTAGTAGTTTTATAAAATCCTCCATCATTACATTCAAATAGAGTAGATGTTCCATTCTGATAGGCAAGATTGTGCTGGTCGGCATGTACTGCACTTACGCTGCAACTTCCTGTCCAATGATTGGTAATGCTCCATGAAGTTCCTCCGTTTGCTGATTTCCAGGTATTCACCCCTCCGATAAAAACATTATTGGCATTGGTCGGATCAGCAGCTATACACAAGTCGTACCCACCCTGACCTCCTGATGTAGTGCTGTTGCAATCCCAATTCAACATATTTGTGGTTGAACCGCTGAAAACCTGTGTAAAACTGGCGCCACTATCCGTTGATTTATAAATCCCTGCCAATCCGCTGCTATTTGCAAGGATAGCATAAACAACAGCAGTATTATTTGCTGACACAGCAAGCTCAGTTCGTGAGTTACTGGTGCTCAAAGTTTGGGTCCAAGTGGAACCATCATTTGTGGAACGGTAAATATCTCCACTTAAATTGGAACCGTATATGGTGGCTGGTGTTCCCGGCTTAAATTCCATATCAATGTAAACATTGGAAGTCAACAGGGTCCAATTTGTTCCTGCATTGGTAGTTTTATAAACCCCCACCGAGGTGGCTGCATACAAGGTATTATTTTCGGTTGGGTGAATAAGCAATCTATTGACGGTCCTTTGCTGACTGACAGTGAAGGATAATCCGGTTGTATTCCATGTTGCTCCGCCATCAGTTGATTTGAGAACTCCAACACTGTTATTGTCATTGTATTGTCCACCACCGAGCGACCATAAGCTACCGCCGTCCCTGTCGCCGGTGGCTATATAAATGGTGTGAGGGTTTGAACCAGGAACCACAATTATATCGCTTACCCCAAGAACAGCATTATTGTCGCCAAGTGGTGTCCAGGATGATCCGCCATTGGAAGTTTTCCATATTCCACCGGAAGCAGCGCCAACATAAATTGTATTGTTATCTCCTGAAACAAAACCTACGCAATTTAACCTTCCCAATCCGGCATATCCACCTGATGTAGAACTGGGGCCTATGCTTGTCCAATTGCCGGTTGCACTTTTCCCTTCCGGATTTTCCATTAAATACTTTTGAAGTTCTTCACTTGCCGAAGTTTTTGGAAATTGCCCCGTTTCTTTTACAATTCTGTCTTCCCAATAATATTCCCATCTCCTGAATTGCTTCCAGCCAATAGCTTTAACCTTTTGTCCATTTTCCAAATAATATCCCTCCTTATCCACGTTGAAAGAAGCCCAATAATCATCAAACGCATTTTGAATTTCATAAAAAGTTAAATCTCCATTTTGTAATTTTCCCTGAGGTAAATTATCTGTCCATTGCTGACCAATGGCTGCACTGGCAATAACCAGAGCAATGAGTAAAAACCGAAATTTTTGCATAAATATTTTTTATTTACAGAACCGAACCTGAATGATCCATGCAGCAAATATAGAATGTTATTTTGTTATAAAAAAACAATGAAATGCGACATAGGATTCACATAATTTAAGAATAGATTTTGAATGAGTTCAAAATTCGTAGAACGGAAAATTTTACAATGGATGATTTTTTATCTTTGCCCCGCTAAAAAACATTAATAAATGAAAAAATCAATTGCTATACTTGCCGGAGGCGGACCAGCACCTGGTATCAATACTGTGATAGCCTCCGTTGCAAAAGTTTTTCTTAAGGATGGATACAGAGTAATAGGAATTCACGATGGTTACAAAGGATTATTCAGCCCAAAACCGACTGTGATGGACCTGGATTTTATGACCTGCGACAAGATCATGAATCAGGGCGGATCGTTGCTTCACATGAGCCGCCATAAACCGAAAGATAATGAATTCAAGATTGATTTCTTTGTGAACAACAATGTGAAATTGTTAGTTACAATTGGTGGCGACGACACAGCCTCAACTGCCAACAGGATAAGCAAATTCCTTTCGGAGAACAACATCAGCATACAGAATATTCACGTACCGAAGACTATTGATAATGACCTTCCACTGCCGGAGGGATCTCCGACTTTCGGCTACCAGTCAGCCAAGGAAGCCGGAGTTAAAATTGCCATGACCGTTTATGAAGACGCCCGTACCAGCGGAAACTGGTTCATTGTTTCCGCTATGGGGCGCGAAGCCGGTCATTTGGCTTTCGGTATCGGCGCCGCTTGTCATTATCCTATGATAATCATCCCGGAAATGTTTTCAGATACACGTGTATCATTTGAAAAGATCATAAACCTCATCATATCAAGTATGCTCAAAAGGAAAATTTTAGGAATTAACTATGGAGCGGCTGTCATCAGTGAAGGGGTTTTTCATTTTATGACCGATACTGAAATCAGGGCGACTGATATTTCCTTTACTTATGATGATCACGGTCACCCTGAATTGGGAAATGTGAGCAAAGCCCATATTTTTAACCTTTTGCTTCAACGGAAGTTAAAGGAAATTAAATTTAACGTGAAAAGCCGACCGGTTGAATTGGGTTATGAATTGAGGTGCGTAATCCCGACAGCCTTTGATCTGTTATATTGTTCACTGCTGGGTATTGGAGTTAAAAAATTATTCGATCAGGGAAAGACGGGTTGTATGGTGACGTCTGATCCCAAAGGAGATATTACACCGCTATTTTTGAAAGACGTAGAGGATGAAAATGGAAAAGTAAAACCACGTCTTGTAGATATGAATTGTCAAAAATCAGAAATGGTATTCCTGAATAATTTACATTATATAACTGAGGAAGATTATGATGCAGCAAGGCAGTATGTAGTAAATCCAGAAGAATTTGATTTTCTGAAAATCCTTAACTGGAATTAAGAATGATAACTGGTTGCCCGGAGCTTGTTGATGGACTATATCTGGATTAAGTTGACTTTTCTATGATTTGTGTCTCCATTTCAGATATGCTTCAAACAATTTTAGTCAATCCAAATTCTAGTCAATTCGTTAAATTCTTTGCATCTAAGCTGAAAAGTTTTACTTTCGTGAACTCTTAAATTATTTCAATATTAAAGACTTATTCCCCGGGAGAAAATGTGGGTTTATATTGTCAGACATATATTGCGCAACAGGCTTGGCAACCTTATCGCTATCGCTTTGCTTACTGCATTTATGGCCTACAATGCCTTTCATGTTCAGCTTTCGTACGATTCGGGCAGCCTGCTTCCTCCTTCCGATTCAGCCAACATTATCTATCAGGAATTTAGTAAAAGGTTTGGAAAAGAAGATGGTGTATTTTTTATTGCCATTCAGGATAAGGATTTTTTCAGCCTGGATAAGTATAATGACTGGTACGATCTTACTACCAATATCAGGAATGTTAATGGGGTTCAGGAAGTGGTTTCAATTACCAAACTCTTTCACCTGGTTAAGAATGATAGTTTAAAAAAATTCGACTTTCATCCTGTTTCTGAGCATAAACCAATCACACAGACCGAACTCGACAGCCTGAAAAACACGATCTATTCACTCATGTTTTACGATGGGTTGCTTTACAACAAGGAAACCGGCGTTCACCTGATGGCGGTAACGCTCGAAGAATCGAAGTTAAAAACAAAGGACCGCGTTCACCTGATAAAAGAGATAAGGGATTTAGCTGAAGGTTATAGTAAAAAGTACAACATTGCCATTCATTATTCAGGGCTGCCCTATATCAGGGTGGTGACAGCAAAGAAACTTGAACGCGAGCTATTGTCATTTGTCGGGTTGGCTGTTCTGATAACCGCGCTTATTTTGTTCGTATTTTTCCGCTCTTTCAAGGCAGTGTTTTTCCCAATGATCATCGTGGGGATATGCGTTACCTGGGTTTTGGGGTCTATGACCCTGATGGGCTATAAAATCACGATGCTCACCAGCATCTTCCCGCCGTTGCTCATTGTAATCGTAGTGGAGAATTGTATTTTTCTTCTGAATAAATATCATTATGAATTTAAAAGTCACGGCAATAAGGTTAAGTCTTTGGCGCGTGCAGTGCAGCGCATAGGAAGCGCCAACCTGATGACCAATGCTACTACAGCTGTTGGGTTTGGAGCCTTCATCAGTACCGGTAATCGTTTTCTGGTTGAATTTGGCGTCATCGCTTCCATCAACATCATGGTGGCTTATATTTTGTGCCTTGTGCTTATCCCAACTTTCTTCAGTTATCTTCCACCTCCCCAGGAAAGGCATACACAGCACCTCGACAGGCGTTTTATAGGCAAACTCATCGAAAAAATACAATTTGTTTTTCTCTTCCGGCGCAATTATGTTTATGTAATTACTCTGATCATATTGATCATTTCCGGCTTTGGAATTTTACGACTCAAAACCACCGGGCGGATTGTTGATGACATCCCTCACAAAGATGTTTTGTTCACCGACCTGATGTTTATTGAAAAACATTTTAAAGGAGTAATGCCTTTTGAAATCGCCATTGATACCCGGAAAGCGAAGGGGGTTCAGAAAATGTCAACAATTCAATCCATTGATGACCTGCAAAAGGAACTGGAAGCCTATCCCGAATTATCGAAACCGCTTTCAATAGCCGAAGTTTTGAAATTTGCGAAACAGGCTTTTTACAACGGCAATGAAAAGATGTACAGCCTGCCCAACAGCAATGAACGAAACTTCATTTTGTCGTACGTTCCAACTGCAAAAAAAGGGGAGAGGAATATTTTAAATTCTATTGTTGACAGCACAGGTCAATATACAAGGATCAGCACACGAATGGCTAACATTGGCACAAACGATATTGAGCGGATACAAAAAGAACTCAGTCCCAAAGTTGATTCAATTTTTCCGAAAGATAAGTTTGATGTACAATTCACCGGAACGAGCGTGGTCTTTTTAAAAGGGACGGATTATCTGGATAAGGATCTGTTCACCAGTCTGTTGTTGGCCATTCTGATCATTTCACTTTTGATGGCGCTGCTTTTTACTTCAGCCCGGATGATCATTGTTTCGCTGATTCCAAATCTCATCCCGCTCATCATGACTGCAGCGATGATGGGTTATTTTGGAATACCGATTAAACCTTCGACGGTATTAATTTTCAGTATTGCACTCGGTATTTCTGTAGACAATACCATACAATTCCTTTCACGATACAGACTTCAACTCAAACAAAGCAAATGGGCCATACGCGAATCGGTGATAGCTGCTATCAGCGAAACGGGGTTCAGCATGGTGTATTCATCTGTGGTATTATTTTTCGGATTTGCGATATTTGTACTTTCATCATTCGGAGGAACGCAATCGCTGGGTTACCTCATTGGTTTTACACTGGTTGTGGCATTGCTCTCCAATCTTTTTGTACTGCCTTCACTCATCCTTACACTTGATAAATGGATAACGACAAAAACTTTTAAAGAGCCCATCATAGAGATATTGGAGGAAGATGAAGATGAGGATGTTGAATTTGATGATTTGGAAATTGAGGATAAAAAATCCGGTGAAAGCCATTAATAAGCATTTTTATAATCCTAAGTTTATGGATTGTGAACCTTTTGTATTTTTTGATGTATAGATTAAATAATGGATTTATCTTTAGAAAAATAAGTTAAGAATTTAAACAACCACAAATGAAAGGAATTATATTAGCCGGAGGTGCCGGAACCCGTCTTCATCCCATCACACTGGGAATCAGCAAGCAGATCATGCCGATTTACGATAAGCCAATGATCTATTACCCTTTATCCATCCTTATGCTGGCTGGGATCAGAGATATACTGATCATTTCAACCCCTGTTGATCTGCCACAGTTTGAAAAGCTATTAGGCGACGGTAAAGAATTGGGTTGCTCGTTTCATTACGCCAAACAGGAAATACCCAATGGTTTGGCGCAGGCGTTTGTGATCGGCAGCGATTTCATCGGCAATGATAAAGCGGCACTTGTGCTGGGTGACAATATATTTTACGGTACAGGACTCGAACCATTGCTGATTGAAAACAATGAACCGGATGGTGGCGTTGTATTCGCCTATCATGTTTCCGATCCTGAACGCTATGGTGTTGTAGAATTCGATAACAACAGGAAGGTCATTTCCATTGAAGAAAAGCCTGCCAAACCTAAATCGAACTATGCAGTACCGGGATTGTATTTTTACGACAATACTGTGGTAGATGTGGCAAAAAACCTAAAGCCCAGCGCTCGCGGAGAATATGAAATTACAGACGTAAACAAGTATTACCTTGAGCACAATAAACTGAAAGTGGGTATTTTGGGACGCGGAACCGCCTGGCTCGATACCGGCACATTCGAATCGCTGCTCCAGGCATCTCAATTTGTATATGTGATTGAACAACGACAAGGATTGAAAATCGGCTGCATCGAAGAAGTGGCTTACCGCAAAGGCTATATCGGTAAAGAACAACTTACCCGCCTTGCACAACCCCTGCTGAAAAGCGGTTATGGTCAATACCTGCTCAACATCATCGAAAAATAGTCATTTGCAGCAAATCATGCATTCTTTAGAAAATATCCATGACCTTATTAAGTGCAGGATAAGCAAACTCGACATTTTAAAGAATCCTGTTGAACTTTACGAACCCATACATTACACCCTCAACCTCGGAGGGAAAAGGCTCAGACCGGCGTTGTGCCTGCTGGCTTGTGATCTGTTCGACGGTAACGTGAAAAATGCAGTTGATGCTGCAATAGGAATTGAAATCTTCCACAATTTTACCCTCATTCACGATGATATTATGGATCGGGCACCCATCAGAAGGGGCAAACCTACCGTTTTTAAAAAATGGAACCTCAATACAGCCATACTTTCGGGTGACACCATGATGGCTATGGCTTATGAATACTTGTTAAAAACCCCTGAACAAGCAAGGAATAAAGTGCTCTCCATTTTTAATACAACTGCGATACAGGTTTGTGAAGGACAGCAATACGATATGAATTTTGAAACCCAGTTAAATGTTACAATACCGGACTATATCAACATGATCAGGCTGAAAACTGCTGTTTTATTAGCTGCAAGTCTTAAAATTGGAGCATTGATCGGAGGAGCATCCATTGAGGAAGCAGAACATCTCTATCATTTTGGAGAAAATATCGGCATCGCCTTTCAATTAAAAGACGACCTGCTTGATGCATACGCTGAAGAAGAAAAATTCGGGAAGAAACAAGGAGGCGATATTGTTGCCAATAAAAAAACTTTTTTGACCCTTCAGGCTTTCGAATTGGCAAAAGACAAAAACTTAGACAAACTCAGCTACTATTTTTCATCCGAAATACTACACCCCGATGAAAAGGTAAAGGGCGTCCTTCAGATTTATGATAATTTAAATATCCGGCAACTTACTGAAAATGAAATATTAGCATATTACCAAAATGCCCTTATTTATCTTGGAAATATTAATGTTATTTCCGAAAGGAAAAACAATTTGAGAGGCATCGCCGACCAGTTAAACAACCGCACGTTTTAGCAATCAGATTGCCTTTCACCGGATTATATTGTTACTCAATCCTGTAAATTGTCAGGCTCCCCTTTTCAATTGCAAACGGAACCTTTTGACCATTCCACAAATAGGCAAAAGGTATCTTTGGCGTGGCGCTCCTCTCCCTTACAATGACTCCCGCTTTTAACCGTCGGCTATTCCATGTTTCCGCTACCCGGCTGAGTGTTATTAGTTCGTAAATCTGAGAATCACGGATTGAAGATATTATTGTAGCCTCGAACTCTGGCTGCCGGCAGGTAATGATAAGGTCATAATAATAAAGAAATTGCGTTCCCAACAGGCTATCATTAACAATTCCAGGAGCAAAGCCAAAATATTCATCATTGATCATTCCATTGGTACTTAGATTTTCATAATGAATAACAGGAGTACGCTTTAAAAAAATCTTACGCTTTAACAGAAGAAAATCGTTTCGCGAATCATAATCCAGGGAATCGTATAAATTTCTCCAGTATGGATTGTCCCCGAACTTACCAATTTGAAAATCGGCGATGGTATCGGGATAGGTGTTTTGGCTGATAAATGGGATCTGTCCATTGTGCCTGAAATTATCATAAACCCAGCGGTCTTCATCATAGATTCCGATTATTGGATAAACATCGCACAGCCCAGCATTTTTTTGAATGTAGCGGATATACCTTTCAGGATAACTCTCCCAGCGATAAGCCCCAGCATAATCCAGATTCATCGAAAAAACAAAATGCAGAGGAATCAACAGCAAGGGCGAAACCAGGTAAATAGTCGCTTTCCTGCCAAAGGTTACCAGAAATTTATCTGCTGCAAAACCAAGTGAAATCAGCAAAACAGGAAATAAATAAATGCCGGCTCTTTCTGTTGGGAAAACAACGCCCAAAAACCAATGGCTCACATAAATAATTGAAATATTTCCCATAAACAGCAGGGCAAACAAATTCAGAGGCTCCTTCAAATAACCTGCAACTCCCTTTTTTGTCAAATCCAAAAAGGATACTGAAATGATGAGTAATGTATAAATAGAAGCAAGGATAAAGATGTAAATGCTTTTGGTCCTGAAAAGTATATCTATCAATGTTAATGCTGTAGTTTTGATGAATCCGCCATCCTCCTCTCCGAGATATAGTTTTCCGATATTGCGGAGATGGATAGCATACCAGGTGGCAAAACTGAGGATAAATCCAAACGAAATAACTGTTATCACTGAAAACAGGATTTTCTTATTTGTTTTATTGTTTGAAATAAGCTGGCTAACAAAAATGACAGCGAAAAAAATGTAAGCAGTTCCAAGCAATGAAAGATTTGCCCAAACCATTAATAAGGAACTAAACAAAACCAGGACAATGTCTTTTAGCTTCCCATCGGCAAAATATCTGATGAGATGAAAACAAGATACTATCAAAAGCGCTATTGACATTCCATATCCCCTGCACAATCCAAAAAAATCAAACAGGCTATGTGTCATGATAAGACCAAGGAAAACCGTTAGCCGTACAAACCTGTTTTCGATTTTTTGAGTGATTTTTAAGGAATAAAAAAAATAAACAGGGAAGAAAAGGAAATTTGGAAGGCGGAGAATGGCAGGGTTTGAATTAATGAGTTTTGAAAAAATCCATGCAAGATCGGTATTGAGTATATGATTGTTGGCATCCACATAGCCGCTCATGGGCAATAAATGCCCCTGCATTATATAAATGAACCAGGTTGCAATTTCATCTTCGAGAAATGGGTACCTTGATGATTCTTATTAGCAGGTACGACCAGAGGATCAGGAATAACGATCCTATAAAAAGGTTTTCACGATGTTTTAAAAGTTGTTGAAATTTCATATCAACTCATTTCCCCCGCTGGCGGGGGTTAGGGGGTGGAACATTTAACTCTTGCTGCCTGATTTCTGACCAATATTCAATCGTACGGATTACATTGGAAATATCATTTAATATTTCCTCATCATGAAAACGTAATACCTTTATCCCAGCATCTCCGAGTGCAAGTTCCTTTTTTCTGTCTTTCTCCTGAGTTTCTTCCCAAATATGTGTTATTCCATCTACCTCAATAACCAACAGCAATTCTTTGCACATAAAATCAACTATGTAATCTAAAACAGGCCGTTGTCTGTTAAATTGCCACGATGATAATTTGCCTGCCCGGAGAGCATATTTCCACAAACAAGCTTCAGCCTTGGTCATGTTTTTGCGCAGATTATTGGCTAAAGGTTGGAGATTTTTATTATAGTACCAGTTGTTATTTGGTCCTGCTGTTTTCATTTATCCTCCCCCCACCCCCTCCAAAGGGGGAAAATCTCTATATTCCATTTTCCGGTGCAATTCTTCCCATCGTTGCATTTCGGTTTCCAAATTTTTTTTCAATTGATCGTATTGCTTCGAAAGATCAAAATAATTGGTCTCTTTGGTATAGCTTTTTGGGTCACTGAGGAGTTCATCCAGTCTTTTCATTTCACTTTCAATCTCTCCTATCTTTTCTTCGCTTTTTGCAATTTGTGAAGTGAGCTTTCTTTGTTCCTTATCAAACTGTTTTTTCTTTTCCCAGTTGATCTTGTTGTCCGACTGATTACTTTCTTTCCCTTTCTCAACCTTCTTTTCCAATTCAAGTTGTTTCAGGTTTTCTACCTTGCGGTATTCAAGGAAATCATAAATATCGCCCAGGTGTTCTTTAATTTTCTGATCCCTGAATTCAAATACCTTGTTGGTCAGTCCTTGCAGGAAATCGCGGTCATGTGAAACGATAATAAGCGTTCCATCAAACTGGATAAGAGCATTTTTTAAAATATCCTTCGATTGCATGTCGAGGTGATTGGTAGGCTCATCCAGAATGAGGAGATTGGAGGGAGTAAGCAGCAATTTTGCCAACGAAAGCCTTGACTTTTCGCCGCCGGAAAGTACTTTAACTTTTTTATCAATGGTTTCACCACTGAAAAGAAAAGAGCCTAATATCGTCCTGACCCGTTTTCGTATGTCTCCGACAGCTATTTCGTCAATGGTTTCAAAAACAGTTTTTTCAGGATCAAGATAATCTGCCTGGTTTTGTGCAAAATATCCGATCTGCACATTGTGACCGTATTTAAGTGTTCCCAGGAATTCAAGTTCACTGACGATGATGCGGGAAAGTGTGGTTTTCCCTTCGCCGTTGCGACCCACAAATGCGATGCGATCTCCATTAATAACAGCAAAGTCAAGATTCTTCAAAACCTGCAGGCTACCATAGTTCTTGCCAAGGTTGTGGGCTTCAAGGACAACCTTTCCAGACCTGGGTGCGGGCGGAAACCTGAAGTGGATAGCTGAATTATCTATTTCGTCGAATGAAATCTCTTCGATCTTTTCAAGCATTTTTATTCTCGATTGCACCTGTTTGGCTTTGGTACTCTTATACCTGAAACGCTCAATAAAATGCTCAATCTGGTTGATCTGTTTTTGCTGATTGTTGTAAGCTGAAACCTGCTGTTCCAGACGTTCTTCACGCATTTTCACATATTCCGAATAACCCGCCCGGTAATCGTAAATCTGTCCCAATGAAATTTCGATCGTTCTTTTGGTGACATTATCCAGAAAAGCCCTGTCGTGCGAAACCAGCACCACAGAACCAAAATAGTTGATCAGGAAATCTTCTAACCATTGGATTGATTCGATGTCGAGATGATTGGTGGGTTCATCCAGCAGTATCACATCCGGCTTTTGAAGCAGGATTTTCGCCAACTCAACACGCATTTGCCAGCCACTACTGAATTCGGTCATGCTTCGATTAAAGTCGCTTCGCCTGAATCCCAACCCTGTCAATACTTTTTCTGTTTCACCTTCCATAGATTGTCCGCCAATGATATGAAACCGCTCATTGGCTTCAGTTAACTGATGGATCAACCGATGATAATCCTTCGATTCGTAATCAGACCTTTCAGAAATTTCACCTGTAAGTTGTTGAATTTTTTCTTCAACCTTCAGTGTTTCAGCAAAAGCCGTAAGGGCTTCATCAAAAATTGATTTCCTGCTACCGGTTTGCATTTCCTGTTGAAGAAAACCAATGGATGTGCCTGATGGAATCACTACTTCGCCTTCTTGCGGTACAAGATTTCCTGCAATGATGTTCAGTAAAGTCGTTTTCCCTGAGCCATTTTTCCCAACCAGCCCAACCCTGTCGCGATCATTTATAAGAAATGAAGCGCTGCTGAACAGGTCAGTACCGGTAAAATGGATGGAGAGGTTGTTAACAGATATCATTGCTTAACACATTTTCAGGAGGGCGCAAAAGTATGAAAAGTTAGGTTGCTAAACCATTAACTTCTGGCTTTTGATATTAAGTCAGTATTGCTTGATGATCATTTCATTTAACGATAAGCTTTTTTGTTGATGTTCCTTTACCAGTTTGAATTTTCAGGAAATATATCCCTGGATCCAAATGAGGGGTGCTCAATTCATAAATACTTCCTTCAGGCTTCTGAATTAAAATAGTTTTCCCGGAAATATTTAATAATTCCAGTTGAATGATGGGTAGTAAGGACTGAACAAAGAGCTTGTCGCTAAAAGGATTTGGAAAGATATTCAGCTTTACAAAATCTTCATTTGATTCATCAATATAAATACCTTCATCCACAATCAATTCAACCTGAATAATGGGAGTACCGACATTCGGAGTGGAGTTAATATGAATTTCCGCCTGATAATTACCAGGAACAAGTTCCGTGGCATCAAACATTACAGTCATCTCCTGATTGCCTCCTGCGGTAAGAGACCCGCTGTTCGGACTCAATGAAATCCAGGTTTGGGCTTCGGCCAGTTCGAGTCCC
Source organism: uncultured Bacteroidales bacterium (assembly GCA_963840975.1). Lineage (GTDB taxonomy): Bacteria > Bacteroidota > Bacteroidia > Bacteroidales > JAADJA01 > JAADJA01. The sequence goes on from CAWJBC010000017.1 coordinate 158,106, forward strand.
CAAATCCACTCACTCTGAACAAGTCCGCCAAGTGTCCATTTTGCAGTTACCAGGTTCGGATGGGTAAACAATCCACCGGCAAAATTGTAAATTTGCCCGTTAAGCTTGGTGGAAACATCAAAAGTAAAACCCGTTTCTGTTCCTGAAGGAAGCTGGATTTGAATGATTTCGTTTTTTGACTCCCCCACCTGGGCATATCCCCACAAAAACGGACCTCCCAAAGTAGCATTATCATAGGCAAAACCATAATATTCTGCACCTACTGGTCCAATGGCAAAACTTCCGAGGTTATTTCCGGCTTTATCAAACTTTACAATATCTCCGCTCCAGTTGTTGGCATAAAAAACGTCAAGGTCCTCATTGTAAGCAATTGCACGGCAGTCAGTAGGGGCAATAAAAGTTCCCACCAAAGAATGATTGGTAAAATCCATTTCATAAACTGTCGAAAAACCGGCACCTCCATAAAACAGGCTTCCGTCGTATGCCATGTCCCTGATTCCTGCAACCCCGCTGATGGTGAACGAACCCAAATAAGCACCGTCCAACCCGTATTGATAAAAATTCGCCCCATTCCATTTGGAAGTATAAAAATAACTGCCGTCGGTTTCGATACCTGCTTCTCCTCCACCCACGCCAACAGGATATTCAAACTGAAGGTTCATGAAATCTTCTGTGCTTTTTCCTAAAATTTGCAGAGAAGCAGACCAATCGAGCAAACCGTCACCGCTGTTTCCAATTGTCACAATCTCTTCGCCGTTTGTATTGGGAGCAAGGGTTATAGAAATAGATAAAGGGTTGACTTCCATGGTCGGTTGTGTGAGTTCAAAATTTTGTATTGTAATTATATCTTCCAAAATGGAAATTGAAACGGAAACCGTATTATAGCCTTCTTTAGAGCAAACCGCAATATAATCACCCGCAAGTATATTTTCAATTGCATAAGCGCCTTCGGCTCCTGTGGAAACTGAGTAATTATTCATACCTGTCAGATAAATGGTAGCAGCAGGTACGGGTGATCCGTTTAATAATTTTGTTACACTTCCCTCCATACTTCCAAAGGCTGCTTCGCCAATAAAAACATAATAATCCTCCGCTTCGCCATAGGTATAGTTGTTGCAGGGGTCATTACAATCTCCTGCCCAGTTGGTTCGGGCCCTCATTATATGCTGACCGGTATTTGCATCAGAGGGTATTTCAACTGAAACAGTATAGAGAGTACCTGCCAATTGCATCACATAGTTTGACAAAATCTTTTCTCCGGATGTAAACTCCAGGTCATCGTTAAAATCAATCCAGATAGTCACATACTGATCGTCATATCCTGTTTTCATTTCAAAGTCATAAGAATATCCCGGTAACAAAAATGCCGGACCTAAATCCAGATACTGACTCCAGCCCGTTCCATTGAGGTTTTCACAACCGGACGCATAATTCTCTATTTCTGCCACAGCAAAATCAACAAAACCGTCTCCCATCGAACAACCGGTTGAATACTGCGGAATACACAAGTCTTTTTGGAGAGATAAAGCATCTTTATTATAGAAGGTTTCTATGGCTTCATTTACAGGTAAAGCATCGTTTTTATTCCTTGTAAAATCCGGAGAATCCTGATAAGGAAATAAGCCGCCATTTGCTGACTGGCTTATTAAAACAGGCACATCAAAAATCATTGCGAAAATCAAGGAAGAAATTAAGATGATTTCTTTCATTTTTTAAATTTTTGAATGAAAGGTGTAAATGTACAAAACAAATAAAAAAGGAATCTGATTAATTTTTCTGATAGGTTAATTGATCATCAGTTTCTTCTCATATTCACCTTCACGGGTTTCAAACTTAATAAAATAAATACCTTTAGCCAGTTTCTCCACGTCAATAATTTGATGCAAGGCATTTAATTGAAATTCCATTATCAAATGACCGGCAATGTCAAAAATCTTCAAATGAATTATTTCAACGGGCGACTCTACGACAATCAGGTTTGAAGAAGGGTTTGGAAAAATCCGGTATCCGCTACCTGCATATAGTTCCTCAGTACCAACAAAGACATGAGCCGGGAGGGAGTTACCCGATTCACCAAAGTAGTATAGTGCCCTGATGGAATAATGATGGTAACCATAAGGGGCGTCCAGGTCAGTATATTCAAGAAAAGTAGTTTCGCCAATCATTGATTCCTCTCTGTAAACATGATAGGATTCGGCAACAAGACAACCATCCGGAGTCTCCCAGGCAATTATCACCGAGTTATTACCCTGGTATGAGGCAGTAGGATTTAAAGGTTCCAGGTTGGGTGGGGTCGGCAACACCACAGTCTTTACATTAGAAGGCAGGGACTCCTCACCGGAATAAACTGCTTTTATATAATAATTATATTCTGAATCCGGAATAAGCATTTCATCTTCAAACGCCATGTTCATCGAATTTTGAAGGAGTATTCCATTACGATAAATATTCCAGCTATCCGGAAGGCTGCCTGAAGGCATTTGCCAGGACAAAAGGATATTTGTACAAACCACCTGGGTAGCTAGGTTTACAGGAGGAACAAGCCCTGCCACTTGAAGTGTTATCTCTGTTATGGGCGAACCGACATCAGGATCAGAACTGAACTGAATTTCGGCATGATAAATCCCGGGAATTAAACCACCCGCGTCAAAATGCAAAGTTATATCCTGATTTTGCCCGGCTGGCAAAAATCCCTCTTCCGGTTCAAGTGTTAACCATGGATTACCCCATTCACACAATTCAAGCCCCCATATTGCCGCCATCTGCGAAACTCCCAGAAAAATATAGTGACCATTCATGATTTGGTTGCTGATGGCTAATCCTCCGGCAATGCCAGTTCCAACAGCAACGACACTACCAACATCCAATGTTAAACCTGTTTCGATACCTGATGGCAACTGAATCTGCACCAATTCGTTCAGTGTGGCGCCTGTTTGCGCATAACCCCAAAGGTAAGGTGCGCCGTCACTGTAATTGTCACAGGCTAATCCATAATAACTTGAGCCAGCGGGTCCAACCGGAAAACTGCCAAGGTCGGTTCCAGAAATATCGAACCTGGTAATATCAGTATTGAAATTATTTCCATAAAAAACATTTTCTTCTTCATCATAGGCGATAGCCCTGATACTGGTCGGGGCTGTGAACTGACTGACAACAACCTCGTTATCAAAATCCATCTGAAAAACAGTTGCGTTTGCTGCTGCACCGTAAAAATAGGTTCCATCGTATGCCAAATCTCTGATGCCGGTAGCATTTCCGCAGGTAAACTCTCCGACCTGATTACCATTCAAATCGTATCTGTAAAATGCAGTTCCATCCCACTTTGAGGTATAAATCCAGTTCCCATCGCATTCAATACCTGCTTCACCGGTTCCTATACCCTGTGGCCACTCAAAATAAAGATCAAACAATTCATCCGTTTCCTCCTCAGCTAGAAAATTAATATCAGTACTCCAGCTAAGCTCACCATTACCAGGGTTGCTGATGTTTATCTCTTCATCCATCAATTGATTCGGATCAAGAGTTACCGAAACCGTCATGGGATCGATTTCAATTTGTGGTTGAGTCAGTTGAAAGTTATGATTCGCAGTTATATCTTCCTCGATAGTAATAGCAGATGCCGTCTGATTAAATCCATCTTTCGTGCAATTCACCTCCCATATTCCGGTAAGGATATGTTCAATAAAATAATAGCCATCGTTTCCTGAAATTCCATCAGCGAATCCCCCGACAGAAATAAATGCGCCTTCAACGGCTGCTCCACCTGAGAGTTCAGTAACATATCCTTCAAGGTTTCCATACAATCCGCCCTCAATTATAACAGCATAATCTTCCGCTTCACCATAAAGATATGAACCACATGGGTCATTGAAGGCATTGGGCCAAACCGCCATCGCACGCATTAAATGCAAGCCGTCAACTGCACCACCCGGAATATCAATTTCAACATTTTGTAAAACACCTGCTTCCGTAATAATATAATCACTCAAAATCATCTCATCAGGCATCAGCACCAGGTCATCATTAAAATCTATCCATATGTTTACATGTTGATTTATATAATTACTTGCAAAGGTGAATAAATAGTTATTTCCAGGTAAAAACAAGGCAGTATCGAGGTCATAATATTCGCTCCAGCCCGGATACCCGGTGTTGTCATCACATCCACTGTCAAAGTTTTGTATTTGTTCAACAGCAAAATCTGAAAAGCCGTCATTTTGGGAGCAGCCAAACTCATAATCAGGTTGACACAAGGATATTTTTTTTGAATATTTCTCTTTCTTTAAGATCAGATTTGATTTTGATTGGCTTAGATTGGACAATTTTTCATGCAGGCTTTTTATGTCAGGTGCAACGTCTGTCTGAGCGTTTGTAGTATAAACTATAATTATCAACAGAATCAATAGACTGATAATTTTCCGTAAGATAAAATAATTTATTCCTATCCCTTTGAAAGTAATATTTCTCATAATTTGCACATTAATTCTGTTGAACTGTTACGATATACTTCTGAATACAGTTGCATAATTTTAAAGTATACCCAAAGAATCGCACTATGGAAGCAGGTTCCGTTATGACAAACAGAATCAGTGTTTAGAAAATTACAACTTATATAAAACGACCCCGGAAAATAACTATCAATAAAATTATTCATTTCAACCAACCTGGCAAAAATAGTCATAAAAAAAATGAGGTCAGCCTTTTTGGCTAACCCCACTTTTATTGATATCTGATGACAGATAAATATCGTCAGTCAGAGATACTTAGTTCACAGTCATTTTTCTGATGACTTTTCCTTTTTCTGTATCAAGAGAAATGAAATAAATTCCCTTATCGAATTTGGTCACATCAATCTTATAATTCAATGCTGTGACTTGTTCGTTCAAAACAACCTGTCCTGAATTACTGATTACACGCACTCCTGTAAACTCTATAGTTGATTCAATTGTAAGTACATTAGAAACCGGGTTCGGGAAAATCCTGAACAAATCATCATTTGTTTCTTCGATACCAACTGTAATCAAAGCATAAGAGGTATTGCTGAAACCTGATTCTCCAAAATAATAAACAGCTTTTACCTTATAGGCATACAACCCTGATGTCAGAGGACCATCTTCATAAGTCAATTCGGTTACAAGGGTTGTATTGATTTGAACGTTATCGCGGTAAATATTGTATCCATCAGCATCAAGGCAGGCATTTGATTCGTTCCATTCGAGGGTAACATAACCAAGCGTCGGTGTATTTGCAGCCGCTGAAAGTCCAAGAGGTTGTAAATTTCCTGGTTGCGGGACGGTAATGAATTTAGTTGCTGTTGGCATGGATTCTTCTCCGGCATAAACAGCTTTTACATAGTAATTGTATTCAATCTGCGGCATTACCAACGGATCGGTATAAGTCATAACGGTTGAATTGCCAAGCAATGCGCCATCTTTGTATATATTCCAGCTATCGGGAGTTCCGCCTATAGGCATATCCCAAACCAGGTTTACATCTGTACATGTATAACTCAATGTCAGGTTGGTTGCAGGGATTAGACCAGCAACAGTCATAGTAACATTTACAACCGGAGAACCAACATCCGGATTGGAGCCGAAATGGATCTCTGCCTGATAAACGCCAGGGAACATATCCGTTGCATCAAAATGAAGGGTCATGTCTTCATTTGTCGTTGCTGTCAGCATTCCTGAAGTTGGACTAATGCTCAACCATGTGGAGAAAGGCGCTAATTCATAAACAAAGAACATATCAGGTGTACCCTGAATCACTCCACCTAATGAAACTGATCCCGGAAAAGCATTGGGAATAGTAAATAGTCCCCCAGCAATAGCATCCGCATTTGGAGGAAGGTCGGCAGTAACATCATGAGTAAATCCGGTCATTGAAATAGTATTTAAATCAGCCTGATAAAGAATCTGTGGAGTTCCTACTCCTGCTCCCTGGTCAAATAACCAGAGATAAGGACCGCCGGCACTCCAGTTATCATAAGCGGAACCATAAATACCAACAAGTCCATGCGTTGCAGCCGGAATGGTAGCAAGGGTTGTGCCTGACATGCTTACACATACAATATCGGTTGCCCAGTTAGCCACCCAAAGTCCATTTAGTCCTTCGTCATAAGCAATATTCCTTACGGGTTGGGGTGAGGGGATAGAGCTAACCAGAGTTTTATTCACGAAATCCATCTGGTAAATAGTATTGGCTGCTGCACCTCCATAAAAATAAGTACCATCATAGGCAAGGTCCCTCAATCCGGTAACTCCTGGTATAGAAAATTCTTCAATTAAATTTCCACTCAGATCATACTTATGGATCAGATTGGATGCCCAACGGGTAGTATAAAAAAACTGTCCGTCGCACTCGGCACCGGCATTACCGGCAGCCCCGCTTGCAGTAGTCAAATCTAATGAAAATTGAAGATCCCACGGATCTTTTGTTTCATCACCAATCAAAACCAGGCTTGCATTCCAATTAAGAGGTCCATTTCCAGGATTGCTGATATTTACAATTTCATCTGCTATTTCATTGGGTTCTAGTTCAACCGAAACAGCAAGTGGATTTACGACAATTTGCGGAGCTGTCAGTGAAAAATCCTGAGTTGTTGTCTGATCTTCAACAATGGTTATATCTGCACTTTGAGAGTTGTATCCGGTTGCAGAACATGTTACAGTATAATTACCAACCAATATGCCTGAAATATTATAGGTACCATCAATGCCAGTTGTTGCAGTCAATAAAGGTCCAATGTTAATTACCGCACCTTCCACTGGAGTACTATTCGATAATTTAGTAACTGTTCCGGCAAGATTACCATAGGCTACTTCAAAAATATTCACATTGTCAATAAAGACATCCGGTCCATATCCAGAATGACCAAAGAATCTGACCTTTATAGGGCTTCCAAATTGAGACAATGGAATTATTTCTGATGAAACAAATGTTCCGGGCGCAGTATTGCCTGCTCCGTCATTTGAATTAAAGTCTGCACCTTCCTTGTACCATACCTGAGTCCAGTTTACTCCATTGTCATCCGAAACCAATACTTCCAAGGCATCAAGAGGATAAGTTGCGCTAAATAAGTGCGACCAGTAAAACTCCAATCCGAAATTTCCACCTGAGATATCAATCAGAGGTGTAGTCATGATATCCGTATTCCCTGATGATTGACCCCAGAAATTTGCTCTTGCACATTCGACTCCGGTAATATATTGTACCCAGCTATAAGTTCCACCTGTCAAATCCCAACACAATGGAGGCCATATTGTATAGTCTTCCAAAAATGGGGCAGTAAACAGATCACAGGCTGTGGTAAAAGTTTTTGGACCTGCCCATGAACTATAATCCCCACCTCCACAATCATCCCTAACGTAAAAAGAATAGGAGGTTTGGGCTGTCAAACCGCCCATATTATATGGACTGTTCAAACCAATTTGTGTTGGAACCCCGGTTGGTGTAAAGCCTGCAGGACCAAACTCAATATCAGATAATCCTGAAAAACTGTTCCAGATAAGATCAGCTGAATTTGGACCAATATTGGAAGCACTTAAAGTACCTGGCATTGGACAGGATGGGGATGGCTCCATTCTGAAATCATCAAAACTTAAATACCATGGAGAGGAACTGGGACAGTTCACCCTAATGGCGAAATAATAGGTTCCTGCGGCAGCAGGTTGAAAAGTATTAATAACCTGCTCGTAAATTTTTGTAGTGGTAGTGCCTGCCTCTAAAAATGAAGTCCCTAATTGAGTAGCTCCAACTGAACTCTGAGAAGTATTGTAAAATACATCTCCCGTCCATCCTGAATAATTATCACCTGCCCACCAAAACGAGAAATCGTATGGAGTACCTGCATCAAGACCAAACCCAGGAGTCCAGACATATTCGTCTGTTGCAAACCAGGACTCTCTTAAAAATTGCGTGCCTGTATAGGCATCTGCATCGTAAGTTGAGCTTGCATTGTTTGTAGTTAGCCAATCACCGTTTTCCTTCAGCCAGCAGGAAGGAAGGGCTGGAATGGTAACCCCTTCAAAGCCTTGTGTCCATGGGAAAACTGAAATTGTACCACAAACAGTTGAAAAGTTCCATATCGGACCATTGGTAGTTCCGTTGGCATTGTAAGCCACAACCTGCCAACTATAGGTGGTTGCAAAGCTTAAATTGGAATAACTATAAGTGCCGGTGGCGCCTGATGGCTGGTTGTCAATTACTTTTACCATATTACCAGCAGGACCGAACCAAAGATCATAAGTATTGGTATTATTGCCAAAACTCCAGGTAATGTCACCGTTTACTGGAATATCAAATGTGCCATTGATGGGAACTTCGTTGTAGGGCATTCCGGGAGGAGGGTTAATCAATTCCTCACCGGTTATCTGCATATTTGCCCGGTTTGCTGAAACCGTTCCAGCAAGGGTTGTTAAACATGCCGGATTGGTATCGGATTGATAACGTGCACACGTATTTGTCCCGGTGGTTGCTGTGTAATATACCGATGCGTTTTGTGTATAGGCTCCCGGGATTAAAGTTGTACAAATATCAATCAAAAGGTTGGAAGTGCCGTCCCATGTAAAAGGTGTATCAAAAGTATGCGTATTCCATCCAACTACAGGCAAAAACGAGGGAAGTGTAAAAACGGTAGCATAACCATCATTGTCGAAAGTAGTTGTGAGAGCACTAACTGAGGTCTGCTTCATGGAAATCGTAAAATTTGGCATATCAACACATGTGTTAAGGGCTGAAACATTAAACCCTAATGCAGTGATATCTCCTGCACCGATTCCAAGAGGCATTAATTCTGATGCAAGGATCAGGTATTGCTGCCTGAAATTTTTGTAGTAGGTTCCGTAGGGTGTGGGATTACCTGTTGTTGTGTTGGTGGTAGTTCCCGTTCCCAAAGTTACAGTAATGGAAGCATCAGGATTAAGGATTTTTTCCACATAAGAGGTTGATTCCAAAACTGTAGAACTTGATCCATCCTCAGATTTCATCTCACTAAGGATTTTCTTTGCCAACATCAAATCTTCTGATGAGGCAGTTCCATTAATGAATTCTTTGATCGAAATTTCTGATTTCTCAAGTAGCGTCAGTTGCTCCTTTGAAAATTCTGCTTTTACAGGAGCCTTTTCTGTGGTTGCACTCTTTTGTGCCTGAACCAAAAGCACCGATGATGACAGGAGCAGTATCATCATCCATTGCCAAATAATTGTAAACTTTTTCATCGTAATAAAATTTTAGGTTAGTATTATGTTGATAATCAAATATATAAATTCTTTTTCGCAAAGATATTGATAATTATTCATCATTTTTTTAACTCAACTAAATTACACTTTTTTATTAAAACAACATAAGATACAATTTTTTTTTAAAAAGTAGAGTTTGTATTTCAATTCCTTCCTTCTGTTTTGTCCTCAGAAACCGCAGGTTTTACTAATCACAATCTACTTTTCACAAGAATTTTTGCCTCCATCATATCCATGATAGCATATTTTACTCCTTCCCTGCCAAGCCCCGAATCTTTGACTCCGCCATAAGGCATGTGATCCACCCTGAAAGTCGGTACATCATTGATGATCACTCCTCCGACCAAAATTTGATTAAAAGCTTGATTCATTTGTCTCAGGTCCTGTGTGAACACCCCTGCCTGAAGTCCAAAGTTTCCACTATTAACTTCTGTACAGGCTTCTTCAAAATTTGAATAGTGCTCCAGTGTTACAACCGGACCGAAAACCTCAAGCGCACAAACTTTCATCCGTGAATTTGTTCCGGTGAGTGCCGTTGGAGGATAAAATGAACCATCACGCAAACCACCTGTTAGAATTTTTGCTCCATCATTTACTGATTCATTTACCCATTCTTCTACCCGGATGGCATTTGCTTCATCTATCATGGCTGAAATTTCGGTATTTTCATCCATAGGATCACCAACTCTTAAATTTTTTACAGCACTGATAAATTTGTCTGCAAAATCATTGAAGACTTTTTTGTGAACATAAATCCGCTGGGCGTGGATACAAACTTGTCCGGAATAAGAAAAACCTCCCACAACACATTTGGCAACCGCCTGATCAATTTCAGCGCTTTCGGTAACGATAACCGCAGCATTGCCTCCCAATTCTAAAACAACTTTCTTTTTGCCGGCTTGCTGCTTCATTTTCCAACCCACTTCAGGCGATCCCGTAAAAGTAAGAAGTCTAAATCGGGGATCTGTCACTAACAAATTTCCTGTTTTTCTGTCCATCGGAAGTATGGAAACAGCACCTTTGGGTAATTCAACTTTGCAAATTATTTGAGCAAGTTTAAGTGTAGAAAGTGGTGTTGTTGTAGCCGGTTTTAGAATGATGGGGCATCCCGCTGCAATAGCCGGTGCTATTTTGTGAACAGCCAGGTTGAGTGGAAAATTAAAAGGCGAAATCCCAGCCACTAAACCTATGGGAAAATACCTTACAAGTCCTTCTTTTCCTTCTCCTGCTTGGGTCCAGTCAAGATCAATATATTCTTTCGGAAGGCGTTTGGATTCTTCGGCAGCAATGATAAAGGTCTGAATGGCGCGATCAACTTCACTCAAAGCATATCTGATCGGTTTTGCAGATTCGAGGCAAATCAAACGGGCGAAATCAGTTCTTTCCTGCCTGATCAATTCAGCTATTTTCATCAGCACTTCATAACGGGCAAAGGATGGCATCCCGAACATTGTTTTCTCTACAGCCTGTGCCGAACTTATCGCCGATTCAAGTTCATTTGAACCTGCAAGGAAAGTTTTTCCAACGATCTCATTATTAAAAGGGTTGAAAACTTTCAGGGGATGGTTGGTTGTAAGCAACTCACCTCCAATTAATATTTTAAATTCATTCATTTTATGTCCATCAGGTAGATCGTAAAATTAAGAATATTGGGAAATTGACCCTGAAAAAAAGCAGGTAAAAACGGTCATTTTCTTAATTTCTCAAAAACCAGCCGGTTGAGATTGTGTTGCTTTTGTTCAGCGCCCTGTCAACAATGTAAGCATCAAACTTAATGGTATCAAACGATGACTGAAAATTATAAATGAAAAGCGTATCTTCTATTTCACCTTTGATTGATTTAATGGAACCCAGAGGAGTAAGCATGGGAATACGGGCATAAAACTCACTTGAATCGGCAATAACCACGTGAACCTCTTTTCCATTGCGCAATTCATAATATTTAATATAAAAATTATAATCGTATGGCGGCGTCACTTCATTGTCCCTCAGACCGATATCGCCATCGCCATCTTTGAATGAAATTTTAAGGACTCCCCTGTCGTAAAGGTTAATGTAAGAATTATAAATTTTGATCATTCCTTCATATTCTATCTGAGGAATGGTAGGATACTCTTCCTTTTTCTGGCATGAAGACATCCATCCCGCAAACAGGATAATGGCAACAGCGTATTTAAACCAGGTTTTCATCATTTTAATCCTGTGTAAAAATAGAAACTTTATTGTTCCAATTTCACTTTATCTTTACAAAACATTTTACACGATATGAAGATTGAGGAATTCAAAAACAAAATATTTGAAATAAAATCCGATTCAGAATTTAACGAAATCGCTTTGGAGATATTTCATTATCAGTATGTGAATAACCCGGTTTATAACCAATATGTCGGTTTGAATATCAGCAATATCGAAAAAATCAATCATTATAAACATATTCCGTTTTTGCCCATTGAACTTTTTAAATCTCATAGAGTAGTTTGCAGATCTTCTGAACCGGAAAAGATTTTCGAAAGCAGCGGTACAACAGGTTTTCCGACAAGTAAACATTATGTTCAGGATTTGAGCTTGTACGAAAACAGTTTCCGAGGTTGCTTTCAGCAGTTTTATGGCCATCCTGAACAATACCTCATTCTGGCATTGCTGCCTAATTATCTTGAAAGTGAAAACTCTTCCCTGGTTTTTATGGTTGAAAAGTTAATTACTTTAAGCAAAAATCCACTCAGCGGTTTTTATCTGAATAATTATGATGAACTGGCAGAAACGCTTAATAAAAATAACAGTCAGAAAGCGCTGGTAATTGGAGTATCATTCGCCCTGCTCGAATTTACCGAAATGTATGAAATCCCTCTTGCCAACGGCATTATCATGGAGACTGGCGGAATGAAAGGCAGGCGAAAGGAGATCATCCGGGAAGAATTGCATCTGCAACTTGCTGCAAAATTTCATACCGCTAAAATCCACTCCGAATACGGGATGACCGAATTGCTTTCGCAAGCTTATTCTGATGGCGATGGGATTTTCAAGACTCCTCCCTGGATGAAGGTTCTGATCCGCGATACCAACGATCCAAAATCGCTGTTGGGTAATGATAAAACAGGCGGGTTAAATATTATTGACCTTGCAAATCTTTATTCCTGCTCATTTATTGCCACTCAGGATTTGGGTAAAACTTACCGGGATGGCAGCTTCGAAGTATTGGGTAGATTTGATAACAGCGACATCCGGGGATGCAACCTGATGATATAATTAACCAGTTTCCACATTTTCAGAAAAGATATTCCATAGGCTTAACCAACTCTCCCGAATCGTTCAATGGTGAGTTAACCAACTTTGAAACCGGGAATGCTGTCATTTCCTGTTCCGGATAGGGTTTTAAAAAAGATAATAAAAGCGCCGGATCATTTTCGTTCAGCCAAAGTTTCTCTGCATTTCGTTCAAGGATCACAGGCATGCGACTGTGAATGTTTTCCATCAGCTTGTTAGGCGAAGTGGTAATGATCGCAAACGAATTGATCAGGTTTCCTTCTTCATTTTTCCAGCTATCCCATATTCCCGCCATAGCAAACAAACCTTTGTCATTCATTGTAATCCGATAAGGAATTTTCTCCTTTTTATTAATGGTTTTCCATTCGTAAAAACCGTCGCTCAAAACCAGGCATCTTTTGCGTTTCAGGGAGTTTTTAAAGGAGGGCTTCTCTGCAATGGTTTCCGCTTTGGCATTGATCAACTTGTTTCCAATGCTTTTATCTTTCGCCCAGAAAGGGATAAGGCCCCAGCGGTAGTAACTCAATTCGCCGGGATTCAGGTTCGATATTACTGCCAAATCCTGTGAAGGAGCGCTGTTGTAACGCGGTTTATAACGCGAACTATCAACTTTCACATCGAATCTATCTTCGATGATCTTAGCCAAAGGTGAAAATGAAAATCTGCCACACATAAATTAGTTCAAAGTTTCAGGGTTAAAGTTCAATGTTCAGGGTTTTGGGTTCAGAGTTTTGGGTTCAGTGATTTTTTCCATTTTAGTCATTCCAAAAATTTAGTCAATTTAGTCAATTCTTCCCTAAATCCACCACCAAAATATCGCTCCACTTCGTAGTATAATGGGGTGAAAGATTCTCCTGCCGCATCTTCCAGCTTTTGTCGGATCCCTCCACGGCAAATTTTAGTTGTCCGGCACCTGCTTTTTTATTGATCTTATCTATCACATCCATGAGTTTCTTGTTTTTCTCCCGATTTGTATCGTCCCATAAAGCCTTTTGTTGCTGATGTTCGGGAATAATCTCCGAAACCACTATGCCCGACTTTTTATATTGATAGCCTTTCCTGTACAACTGTTTCAAACCGATGAGCGCGAAATGAATCAGATCACGCGTCTGGTTTGTTGCGACCGGCAAATGGATGATCTTATAATTAACATACTTAGGACCTTTTGCATATTTATTTGTCATGACAAAAATCAGGAGGGACTGCGCTAATGATTTTTGCTTCCTGAGTTTTACAGCTACCTTTGTAACATAGGAAGTGGTTGCTTGTTCAAGTTCATCATAAGTTTCGACTGGCTGACCAAACGACCGTGAAGTTGTAATTTCCTTTTTGGTCTCGGGATTTTGATTGATGGGATAGCAAACGGTTCCTTTCAATTCGAGCACCAAACGCTGACCCATTACGCCAAGATGTTCCCTGATCCGGTTCTCATCAGCATTTTTCAGATCGTATGCGGAAAAGATATTGCTCTTGATGAAAAATACTTCATACTTCTCCCCGACGCCCCAAATTTCCCCGACCGGAAACTGTTTCAGCAAGTCATCTTTATCAGGATGATCTACCAGGTTCATTATGCCTTTATTCTTATCATCAGACTTTGCAAGGTGATTGGCTATTTTTGCAAGGGTCTTGGTTTCCCCGATGCCAACGGAAACAGGAATACCCGTCCAGCGGAACACCTTTTCTTTGATCTTTTCTGCTAACTTACCGGGCTTATCAACCGGAATTCCCGTCAGGTCGAGGAAGGCTTCATCAATGGAGTAAATCTCAATTTCTGGTGACAGGGAAGCAAGGACTGTCATCACCCGTTGAGAAATATCACCATACAAAGCATAATTGGTTGAGAACACATGAACCTGATGCTTTTTAATCAGGCTGCCAATTTCAAAAACAGGGACGCCCATTTTTATACCGGCTCTCTTCGCTTCTTCGGAACGGGCGATGACGCAGCCATCATTGTTAGAGAGCACAACTACTGGCTTTCCTTTCAGCGAAGGATTAAAGATCGCTTCGCAGGAGGTGTAGAAATTGTTGCAATCAACGAGGGCGAAAATTTTTGACATCGTTAAACCTGATTAAAAGATAAAAGTACCAATTTTTCTTTTTCTGCTATCTTTGCTGTCTTTATTCCAATTACAGATAAAATGCAGACAATAATCAATACAATCGAAAAATATACAGCGAAGGATAACCTGATTTTCCTGGCAAGCAACCCTAAACAACTCACGGATAAAAACCTGAGCGCGGATGAAATCAGGTATTTAAAGTTGCACCATAAGGAGCACAAAAAGAATGTTTTTGCTTTCAACAAATTGAACCGCTGGATATTCGTTGTTCTTTTTGAAAAAGAAAACGATGATTCTATCAGTCTTGAAAATTATCGGGTTGCAGGAGCAAAACTTTTGGGTACGATCAATGATAACAAACTGCACAGGGTGGTTGTTGCGGATGCTGAAGAGAAACCACAGGAATGTCTTGCCTTTGCGGAAGGATTGGCATTGGCCAATTACCAGTTTCTGAAATACAAAAAGGACCCCGCAGAAAAGTTAAACGCACTCAATTCAATAGCTGTCTATTCCTCTGTCATCCCGGAAAGAGATGTTGACTTCATGAACATTATGATAGATGCTACCTGCCGCTGCCGTGACCTGGTAAACGAACCTGTGGCGACCTTAAATGCAGTGAAATTGGCAGAAGAAATTGAGATGATGGGAAAGTTATCCGGTGCCAAAGTTGAAATCCTGAATAAAAAGAAAATTGAAGCGCTGAAAATGGGCGGTTTGTTAGCCGTGAACAAAGGAAGCGTTGATCCACCATCGTTCACGATTATTGAATGGAAACCAAAGAAAGCTGTCAATAAAAAACCCTACATTTTTGTGGGGAAGGGAGTGGTTTTCGATACGGGTGGCTTGAACATCAAAACCGGCGACTACATGTACACCATGAAATGCGACATGGCGGGAGGCGCTGCGGTGGCAAGTGCGGTTTATGCCATTGCAAAGGCGGAACTACCGGTTCATGTGATTGCTCTGGTCCCGGCAACCGATAACCGTCTCAACGGAAATGCTTATGTAAACGGCGATGTAGTTACTATGCATGATGGAACCCGCGTGGAAGTGATCAATACCGATGCCGAGGGAAGGATGATACTTGCCGATGCACTCAGCTATGCAAAAAAATATGACCCCAGCCTGGTCATCAATATAGCTACACTGACTGGTTCGGCGGCACGTGCCATTGGGAAGTACGGGATAGTCGCCATGCAAGCGAAAGCTGAAAAGGAATGCGGTCGTTTGAAGCAAAGCGGTGAAGCTGTGAGTGAGCGCCTTGTTGAATTTCCACTCTGGAAAGAGTATGGTGAGCTGATCAAATCAGATGTGGGAGACATTAAAAATATCGGCGGAGTAGACGGCGGAGCGATTACTGCCGGCAAATTCCTTGAGCATTTTACCGATTATCCTTTTATTCATCTTGATATAGCAGGGCCTGCTTTCGTAGAAAAACCGTATTCCTATTTCCCGGCAGGAGGAACCGGTGTTTCTGTGAGGCTTTTGTTTGATTTCATCAAAAAAGCAACATCCTGAAATTCTTTACATACTTTAATGATATAAAAAACCTTCAATTTTATGTATAATTTTGCGCCCTTAAAATGAATGACATGATAAATCCTACACAAACAGAAAGCAACAAGATCAGGGTGGGGATAACCCATGGCGACTTTAACGGCATTGGTTATGAAATCATCATGAAAACGTTTCAGGATGCAAGGATGCTTGATTTGATAACACCTGTAGTTTACGGTTCCTCCAAAATAGCATCGTATTACCGCAAGACTTTTGATTTGGCGGATGTAAATTTTAACCTCATAAAAAAAGCAGATTTTGCCAATCCGAAAAGGGTTAACATCATCAATTGTTATGAAAATGAAGTTAAAATAGAAGTTGGGAAAAATTCGCCCGTCGCCGGCGAACTGGCGTTTTATGCTCTTGAAAAAGCGGTGGAAGATCTGAACAGGAATAAAATAGATGTGGTGGTTACTGCTCCTATCAGCAAGTACAATACACATTCCGATAAATTCAATTTTACCGGACATACTGAGTATTTTGCCAACAAATACAACGTTAAGGATTTCCTGATGCTGATGATCGGAGCCAAATTGCGCATCGGAACCATTACCGGACATATTCCATTCAGGGAAGTTCATAAATACATTACGATGGATCTAATCCTGGAAAAAATCAGGGTGTTGAACAAAACCCTGCAAATGGATTTCGGGATCAGCAGACCGAAAATAGCAGTATTGGGATTGAACCCCCATGCCGGCGACGAAGGTTTGATTGGAAAGGAAGAAATTGAAATCATCCGTCCTGCTATCCAAAAGGCTTGTGATGAAGGAATGCTTGCATTTGGTCCTTATCCAGCCGATGGATTTTTCGGTTCATCCAATTTTGTGTCATTCGATGGAATACTTGCCATGTATCACGATCAGGGCATGTTACCTTTTAAAGCCATATCTTTTGAGGAAGGTGTAAATTTTACAGCAGGGTTGCCCATCATCCGCACATCTCCGGCTCACGGAACTGCCTTTGATATTGCAGGAAAAAACATTGCCTCACCCGATTCGTTCCGTCAGGCAATCTATGCCGCAATTGATATTTTCAGTAAGCGGGAAATGTTCAAAAATTTAAACAAAAACCCGCTACCTGTGAAGCAATCGTTTGTACGACACGAACCCGAGCAAAAAGATGCTGATAAACCCACGGTTGAAACCCAATAAAACAGTACCCCGACCGTTTGCCCATTTTACTTTGAATTAGTTCAGGAGGAAACTGAATACATGCAACCAATAAAATACACCTTCGACGAAATAGCCGATATTGTTGATGGAGAGATCATCAGCCAGGAATTCAGAGATCAGGAGATCACCGATATCCTGATTGATTCCCGGCGACTTATCACAGCCGGCAACTGCCTTTTTATTGCACTGGTTTCCAAAAAGAATGATGGTCACCGGTACATTGAAGAGTTGTACAACAAAGGCATTCGGAATTTTTTCATTTCCAACCGCGATTACGTTCCTAAATCAGCCAATGTAATTTACGTTGAAAATACACTCAAAGCACTGCAAAAGCTAACGACCGCTCATCGAAGGAAATTTGATATTCCGGTAATCGGCATCACCGGGAGCAATGGTAAGACCATTGTAAAAGAATGGTTGTTTCAATTGCTCCGAACAGATAAAAAGATAGCAAGAAGCCCAAAAAGTTATAATTCACAAGTCGGTGTACCATTATCTGTCTGGCAATTGAATCAGGAAACTGAACTTGGAATTTTTGAAGCGGGCATTTCGGAACCGGATGAAATGAACAGACTTCAGCAGATCATCCAGCCAACCATCGGAATTTTTACTAACATTGGTCCTGCTCATAGCGAAAACTTTATAAACATAAAGCAAAAGGTGGGTGAAAAACTAAAGCTTTTTACCAAAGTTAAAACCCTGATTTATTGCCCCGACTTTTCTGAAATACAGGAGCCGCTTATTCGTTCAGAAATTCTTAACAGCATTGAAACATTTACCTGGAGCAGAAAACAGAATGCCAACCTTAGGATCAAAAACATTTTACATACAGATAATAAAACAACGATTGAGGGGGAATTTGAAAAAAAACCTGTTTCCGTTATCATCCCGTTTACCGATGATGCTTCCATTGAGAATGCCATTCATTGCTGGGCAACCCTTTTATATTTGGGTTATAAAAACAAGGTAATCGCCGAACGAATGCTGAATTTGCAATCCATCGCCATGCGTTTAGAGATGAAAGAGGGGATCAATCATTGTTCGATTATCAACGATAGTTATAACTCCGACATTGTTTCGCTGAACATCGCCATTGATTTCCTGAATCAGCAGAATCAACACCGGGAGAAGACCATAATCCTTTCTGATATTTTACAAAGCGGGGAGGACGACAATGAACTTTACGGTGGAATAGGGATACTTTTAAAAAAGAAAAACATCAATAAACTTATCGGAATCGGAACCGCCATCAGCAAGCAAGCCGATAAATTTGAGATGGAAAAGCATTTTTTCCCGAATACCGAGGCATTCCTGCGCCAATACTCCTTTTCTGCCTTTCAGAACGAAAGTATTCTGTTAAAAGGTGCAAGGATTTTCGAGTTTGAACAAATCAGCCAGGCATTGCAGCAGAAAGCGCATGAAACAGTTCTTGAAATCAATTTGAATGCGTTGATCCACAATCTTGACTATTACCGGAAACAATTGAATCCGTCAACCAAAATAATGGCGATGGTCAAAGCCTTCTCTTATGGAAGTGGTAGTTTTGAAATAGCCAATATACTGCAATACCACAGGATTGATTACCTTGCGGTAGCTTATGCCGATGAGGGAGTTGAATTGCGCAAAGCAGGCATCACGGCTCCCATAATGATAATGAATCCCGATGAACAGAGCTATGATGCGATTATTAAACACCATCTTGAACCTGAGATTTACAACTTCCGGTCTCTTGAGATGCTGGAAGAGACCATAAGAGCCAATATTTTGCCTGATAACAAACCGGTTAAAGTCCATATTAAATTGGATACGGGTATGCACCGCCTGGGTTTTTTACCTGAGGATGTTGACCAGTTGATTGAACGTTTGACGGGCAACAGAGCCATTTATGTCCAGTCGGTTTTTTCTCATCTTGCGGCAAGCGAAAATCCTGATGAAGATGATTTTACCCGCTCGCAGATCAGCCAATTTGAAAATATGGCTGCGGGGTTCAAAAAACATATCCGTCCTTCCATTCAAATGCACATCCTGAATTCTGCCGGTATCAGCCGCTTTCCGCAAGCCCAGTTTGATATGGTGAGGCTTGGTATTAGCTTGTATGGCGTTCCTACTGTTGAGGTTGAAAAAGACAAACTCGAAAATGTCAGTTCGCTTAAATCTACCATTTCACAAATAAAGGTTATTAAAAAAGGGGAAACCATTGGTTACAACCGCTCAGCAAAGGCTGATAATGACATGACCATTGCCATTATTCCAATTGGTTATGCCGACGGGTTGAACCGGCAACTCAGCAATGGGATTGGCAGGGTTTTTATTAACGGAATGGCTGCCCCCATAGTCGGAAATATTTGTATGGACATGTGTATGATTGATATTTCAGGGATCACTGCACATGAAGGTGAAGAGGTGATCGTTTTTGGCAAAGAGCACCCCATAGCCGAACTTGCACGAGCAATCGGAACCATTCCTTATGAAGTTCTGACAAGTATTTCGAGAAGGGTAAAAAGAGTTTATTATCATGAATAAACACATAATATGAATCCTAAAACGCTTTCAATCATTATACCAGTTTATAATGAAGCCCGGACCATCCATCAAATTCTTGACAAGGTAATTCTTACCACCCTCGCTGAGGAAACTCAAAAAGAAATGATCATTGTCAATGATTTTTCGACTGACGATTCGAGTAAAATCATTCAAAAATATATTTCGGATCATCCTGCAAATAAAATGATTCTTCACGACCAGGAGCGAAACCAGGGAAAAGGTGCTGCAATTATAAAAGGTATAGAACTCGCGAAAGGAGATTTCATCATCATTCAGGATGCCGATCTTGAATATGATCCTGAAGAATACAACCTGCTTTTGCAACCTATTTTGAACGGATCAGCAGATGTTGTTTACGGTTCCCGTTTTTCTGGAGGAAACCCGCACCGGATTTTGTTTTTCTGGCACACCATCGGAAATAAATTCCTGACCTTTATATCCAACCTTTTCACCAACCTTAACCTGACAGATATGGAAACCTGTTATAAAATGTTCCGGTCTGATAT
The DNA here is from genome assembly GCA_963840975.1 of uncultured Bacteroidales bacterium. Taxonomy (GTDB): domain Bacteria; phylum Bacteroidota; class Bacteroidia; order Bacteroidales; family JAADJA01; genus JAADJA01. The sequence goes on from CAWJBC010000017.1 coordinate 178,457, forward strand.
TTTAAAGAACATTCCGCTAAAAGAAAAACGATTTGGATTTGAACCCGAAGTAACTGCAAGGATTTCAAGGGTTTCCGGCATCCGCATTTATGAAGTGGGGATATCATACTACGGCAGATCTTATTACGAAGGGAAAAAAATCGGGTGGAAAGATGCAATCAGAACACTCTGGTGCATTCTGAAATACAATATCTGGAGTAAAAAATAGATTAAGAAGATCCTTCGCTTTTACCTGTCCTTTGCGAATTGGATTTGGATTTATGGTAAAACTTTTCATTCCACCATACCCATAGTGCAAACATGACGACATAAAAGAACGGCCTCATAACATAGTCATGAATTAAATCCCAATGCTGTGGAACATTAATAGTTACGAAAGTCATTCCCACAATTCTGAAAAGATTTACTATGTGAATGATCCCCAATCCCATCGGAATAAACCATGCTTTGTGTTTCCATGGTCCGGGATATAGCAGCATAAGAATTACCCATTGATAAAACTGCTTCAATCCGGAGCAACTATGGTTTACACTGACATAACCGTTATTTTCAGCGTAATAAAACACCCTGTTCCTTACACTACCGTCAATATTCAACTGATCGAAGGCTGTAACATTAACGTTCAACGATTCTAAGATCCAGCGACTGGTTCTATAAACCCTTTCTGCCAGCCAGTCGGACGAACCTTCAAAAAAACGCATGGCAGAAATATCACTTGCAAATAATTTAAAAAGAAAGTGAAAGAACAACAGTATAGCCATGAATATTGCTACGTCTTTAAAAGCATACAGATGGTATTTTTTTATCAGGGTCTGAATATGGTCAATTATTTTTTTCATCAGGATTTATAAAAAGAAGTTCTGTGTTTATAAATGTCAATAAATTTTTATTCAGCGGGCTAAAGTATAAAAACTTTGATAACTTTGCACATTACAAAAAAATTACCAGGTTTGAAGCATAGATCCGGACACAAAGGGAAAAGGAAGAAACGGAATTTCATTGTTCAGATTATCCAGAACATTGGAAATGTCTTTAAAAGTGTCCTGTCAGCAGGAGATTCGGGGCAAAAAGAATACCGGCCATACTTAGGACAAAATATGCAACGCGAACGCTCCGAAGAGACATCCGCTGCAATTGTTGAGATTGAGAATATTCCCCGAAGGTCAAAAGGATCAAAAAGCCGTTCAGGAGGAGGATTAAAAGAATTAAGAAGGAAATGGGAATTGCGTCGGGAGGAAAGGAAGAAGAAAAAGTATAAACGAAAGGTAAAGAAAAGTCACCTTAAAGAACACCGGCGAAGAAACCGGATTGATTTCATCCGCAGATTCCTGCCCAATTATAAAAGAGAAACAAATATTCCTTTTGAAGAGCTTTCAGCCGAACAAGCTGCCGAAGCAATAAAGCAACACCAAAAAAATTACCTGTATTATACCGTCAACTCCACTGTACTCTTTATCATTGCTTATTTGACGGTTTATATGCTCTATCAGTTGACCGTTCTGATTGTGGCTTCAAAATGGAAATTGGATTCAGTTTTACTTTATTACGACCTCGCTTTTAACGATTACTCTCCCCTTTGGTCAAGATCCAATATTATAGCTGTAACATTATCCGGTCCGATTATCAGTCTGCTGATTGGTTTTCTGGCATATCGTTTCTTTAGTACGCGAAAAAAAGTAAAGGGCTTCGTTAAACTTTTTTTTCTGTGGATGGCGCTCATTGGATTCAACCTTTTTCTTGGCGCATGGGCAACCGGAATTTCGTTCGATCAGGGGTTTGGTTATGTAGCAGCCTGGTTGTATTTAAATGTTTTCTGGCAAATTTTTATTGCGCTGATCTTTTTGTTTATTTTGGGAATAATAGGCTATTATTCCGTCCCGAAATTTCTTGATACATCCAAATCTGCTTACAGGGTCAGAACTGAAAACCGGACAAAGTTTTTATTTTTTCAGGTGATTCTGCCCTGGTTCATCGGAAGTATCATCATATTGCTTATCAAGCTGCCCAACAATATGCCATATGACACAGGTAACTTGATAACCCTTGTTTTTGCAATTGCTCCGATGATTTTTAACAAATTTGCCCGTCCAACGGTCGCCTTCGAAAAAGAGAAAAAACCGACCAACATACGATGGTTATACATCGTTCTTTTTGTTGTTCTAATATTGGCTTATCGGATTGGTCTGAACAATGGTCTCCATATTACGTTGAATTACAATTTCTCAGTTTCGATTGATATTACTCCGTTAGACTAATTCAAAGTCCATTTGTTTTTTTGCCAGATCAATTTTTTTGACCCTGATCCTTATCGGATCGCCCAATTTGTATTCTTTGCCAAACTGATGACCGGTGACCCTGTAATTTTCTTCGTCAAGGTAGTAAAAGTCATCATCAAGGTACTTCAGCGAGATCATCCCTTCGCATTTGTTTCCATCTAACTCGACAAAGATTCCCCACTTGCTGACTCCGGATATCAAGCCACTGAACTCCAGACCTATTTTATCCAATAAATATTCAGCCTGCTTGTACTTAATGGATGCCCTTTCAGCCTGCAAGGCTTTCCGTTCCATTTCGGAGGTATGCTTGCACTTCTCTTCATACTCTAACGGATTAACAGAAGATCCGCCGCTTAAATACGATTCTAACAACCGATGAACCATAAGATCGGGATACCTCCTGATGGGTGATGTAAAATGGGTATAATATTGAAATGCCAAACCGTAATGTCCGATGTTATTGATTGAATATTCAGCTTTTGCCATCGTGCGCACTGCTATATTCTCTATCATGTTTTCCTCACCTTTGCCCTTGATCTGTTCAAAAAGTTGATTCAGAGAAGAGGATATGGATTTTCTTGATCCGAGGTTTAAATTATAACCTAACTTGCTAACAAATTGTGAAAAAGTTTCCAGCTTTTCAGGATTCGGTACATCATGAATCCGGTAGACAAATGTGCGCGGCTCCTGACGACCCTGCTTTTTCCCAATTTTTTCAGCAACTTTCCGGTTGGCAAGTAACATGAAATCCTCAATCAACCGGTTCGAATCCTTTTGCTCCTTCAAATAAGCACCAGTCGGTTTTCCATTTTCATCCAGGATAAATTTTACTTCCTGAGATGAAAAAGCGATAGAACCCTTTTTAAATCTATCATCACGAAGTTTTTTAGCAAGTTCATTCAGAACCAGAATGTTTTCTTTATACTGATTGTTCCCGCCTTCGATAATTTCCTGAACCTCTTCGTAATTATACCTGAAATTGGAATTAATGATGGTCCGACCAAACCATTCATTCAATACCTCAGCCTTATCATTCATTTCGAAAACGGCAGCGAAACATAACTTGTCTTCATTGGCTCTGAGTGAACAAACTTCGTTAGACAATTTCTCTGGCAACATCGGAATTACCCTGTCAACAAGATAGATAGAAGTCGCTCTCGCATAGGCTTCTTTATCAATAGCTGTACCCGGTTTTACGTAATATGAAACGTCAGCAATATGAACCCCAACTTCCCAATTGCCATTTTCAATTTTCCTAAGAGAAATAGCGTCATCAAAATCTTTGGCATCCTGCGGATCAATTGTAATGGTAAACACTTCCCTATAATCCTTCCTGCTTTTGATTTCCTTTTCCGAAATTTCGACAGGAATCTGATCGGCTTCCTTTACTACCTTTTCCGGAAACCTGAGAGGAAAGTCAAAATCCGCAAGGATGGATTTCATTTCAACTTCATGTTCACCGGGTTTACCCAATACTTCTGTGATTTCTCCAAAAGGATTTTTTGAATGTTCGGGCCAATCGGTTATAACAGCAATCGCTTTGTTGCCATTCTGCGCTCCATGCAGGTTCGATACCGGGATATAAATATCAACCGGAATATTGGAATCGTCAGGTACCAAAAAGGCATAGTTTTTCGACACTTCAACGATTCCGACGAATTGCTTTTTACCCCGTTCGATGATTTCAGTGATTTTTCCTTCGGTTTTTCTACCTTTCCGGGCTGGAAATAATCTCACTTTTACTTTATCACCATGAAGAGCATGGTAAGTATTATTAGCAGCGATAAACACATCCTCAGGAAGTTCAGGTGTCATGATATACGCTTTTCCGGTTTGCTTCATATCAACTATACCCATAATGACGCTGGCCCCGATGGTTTTTATATTATCAGGGTTCAGTTTGTATTTTCCCCTGTTCATTTCAATGATTTCTTCGTTCGCTCCCAGCTTGTTGAGGATGTCCTTGACCATTTGCTTGCTAACTTTGTCCGAGATTCCCAGCACCCCTGAAAGTTGTCTGAAATTATAGGATTTGTAAGGATTCTGGGTAAACACATTCAGCACAGTTGCTGCAAAGGAGTTCCTTGTGGGTCTGTTTTTTTGAGGATTTTTTTTTCTTGACATATTTTCTAAATAAGGATTTTTCTCATCATAATAATAATGTAAAGGTAAGACTATTTAAGATTTTTATATAATTTTGGAAAACCATGAACCTTTTGGATGATTTAATATCATTATTTTTTCCGAAAACCTGCCCGGCTTGCGGATACAACTTATTTAGCAACGAGAAGATAATCTGTTCCAGGTGCCTCTACCATTTACCAAAAACTGATTTTCATAAGGAAAAAGACAATCCTGTGAGCAAGGTTTTCTGGGGTAGGGTAAACCTGGAGTCAGCCTCAGCCATGTATTATTACAGAAAAGGCAGCAAGGTTCAGCATTTGATCCACCAGCTAAAATATAAAGGATATAAAGATATCGGATTTTTTTTAGGAGAAATGTACGGATCAGAGTTATTAACTGCGGAAGACTTTAATAAAATTGACCTCATCGTTCCTATCCCGCTCCACAAAAAAAAATTATTAAAAAGAGGGTTTAACCAGTCGGAAGTATTTGCGATTGGATTATCAAAAGCCATGAAGAAAGAAACGGATACGACATCAGTCATCAGGACAGTGGCAACCTCCACGCAAACCCGTAAAAGCCGCTACAAAAGATGGGAAAACGTCAATGAAATTTTTGAAGTGAAACATCCCGATAAAATTGCAGGCAAACACATTTTATTAGTGGATGATGTAATCACTACCGGCGCCACAATGGAGGCTTGTGTACAGGTCATTCTTCAAGTGCCCGGCACCAGGGCAAGCGCTGCTTCCATTGCTTTTGCAGCGCATTAAAAAACCCGGCGATAAATCTATACCACCGGGTTTTTAGCTAAAATTCCGTTACATAAACTTATTATTGCTTATTCCTGTTGATGAGCAATCTGAACTTATTGTACCCATAAAGTCCGCCCATGATAAGCAAATAAATCAATCCTCCGCCAACAGGTGAGCCACCTCCAACCGGATCGCCACCTCCAGGTCCACCGCCCGGATCAGGCGGCTGATCAGCAAAAACGGGTAATCCAACTAAAAGTACCAATAAGAGGAATAGTAATGTAAGCGATTTGAAATTTTTGTTCATATCCTTTATTTTATGCTATTATCTGATGTAAACTTTCTGGCTCAAATTGCCTTTATCTGAAGAAACCCTAACAATCATGTATCCATGTTTTCCGGTGAGATCAAATTTCTTCATGGTTTCACCATTCAATTTTTCCTTCACAATTTCCCGTCCAAGTAAATCGTAAATAACGGTAAGCCCATTTAATCCTTCCTGAGAAGTTACATAAACATCCTGGTCGTAAGAATAGACTTTTACATCATTTAAATCTAAATTGTTCTCCGGCACAGCCAAAACGCCACTCATGTGCAACAGGAAACGAATCGGCTCATCATTGGGTCCGGCTGAAAAACTATAAACCGTATTTTCCTCAATTTTGGTAAAGGTTCCTTCAATTAAATCTTCAAGATAAAGATTTACCGAAGGATCAAATTCTCCAAAATCACTAACTGAAAGCGTATAAACATCATTGACGCCAACTTCCATACCCACAGGAATAACTTTGTAGTCTTCACTTTCGGGGAAAGAGTTAATGGATAACTCTTTGTTATCTTTCGATAGCGAATACAATTGTGGTGCAGCTTCGGAACCATGGAATTTGGATGCATCCATTGGATCAAGTTGAATAGAAGCCAGGGGATCAACACGGATGATCATTTCATCAGCGTAATTGTTACCTTCAACCCTTAATTTTAACAGATTATCAAAACTCTCACCTGATTTCAAAATATCTTTGGAAGCATGAATTCTCGCACCATTTTCTACACCCAACGAACCTGTTGCGGCAGAACAATGAACAAAGAATCCCTGGTGAGGAGGAATAATATTATCAACATCATTGGTGCCGGTAAATCCATCCTTAACATACGTACCATAATTTCCAAACGATTGGTTCCAAATATAAAGGGTAGGATCTATGTTTCCTGCTGTTCTTGACCATCCACTTCCATCATCAACATTCCAGTCCAATGAAGAAGGATAAGGGTTGCCGGCAAAATTATAACCATTATTAAGAGCCGGTCCTGCTGCGGTGGCAGAAATTGTTTTCGCTCCGGTATTTAAATTTCCACCAAAAGAAACAGTCGTATTCCCGGTCATTCCACTTTGGGACCAAACTGCAAAACCCTGCATATCAGTAGTCATAACATAAGCTGGATCTGTGATATAGGTCCATGCACCTGCTGGCTCACTCCATTCCATCATGTAAATTCCTAAAAACACATTAGCTGTTGGATTATCCACAGGTGCTGAAACATAATGCCATTTATCCTGAGTAAGATAACGTTCAACGGTAGCGCTAACGCCATTGTTTTCAATCAGGGAGCCGGTTCCCGTAGCATCGGATTTGATGGTTATTCCTAAATTTCCTGCACTGTTTGCAAGAGTACCAGCAACTGTTAAAGAACCTGTCGGATCAATTTGCAGATTAGCACCTGATTCAACCGTTAGGTTCAGAGAGTTTGCTGTATTACTAATGACCGGAAAGTTAGTTATTCCGGCAGATGGGATCAAAGCATCACTGGTTGCAGCAGGAATACCATTCATCCAGTTTGTGCCTGTATGCCAGGCAGTGCTTGTAGTCCCCGTCCAGGTTGAAGTAATTTGAAGGTTTACTGCCCCCGGTGTCGGCAGGGCCTGATCGTAGGTGTAAGTATTTCTCATTCCACCTGAACCATTAGGAATTCTTTGGCAGGAATGTAAAGCACTATTACCTCTTCCTCCTTCATTAATTTGTGGTTCAACTGCATTTAATAAAACAAGTAATTCAGCATCATCAGGATCGCTTGTATCATAAACCAAAGCATCAAGTAAATTGAATGTTGTAACCGCTGTACCAATTGGAAAATCAGCGCTATTACTAATGAATAATGCAACTGCATCAGCACCATTTTGGATTTGATCTGTTGCTCCTAAAAACAGCATATCTACATTAGGTACAGTTGAACTACCTAAAACAAAGTATCCATTTGCATCTGTTGAATATCCATCAAGATCATAAGCTGAATAGGAAAGATCATTGGAGCCATTGTAAAGTACTATGACCAATCCGGTTAAATCGGTATTACCAACTCCACCATCATAAAGTTCAACAAATTCTAATGCATCAGTTCCCGGTGTATCCGCATCAACTTCATTGATCATGACAAAATTTGCAACCGGGCAAGCATCACATGAGTTAAAACAAACCAAATTCAGCGTAGTATTTGCTGAAGGTACATTGATGTAGCGATTTCCCCATGAAGATGCAAGACAAGGACCATCAAAATTTTCCCAGCCATCATTGCCATTCTTGAACTTATATTCCTGAAAGGATGTTTCTTGTAAAGAAAAAGTTACTTCCCAAATAGCACCGCTAATATTAGCCATTGGTGTATTGGTCCAGCCGTTGAAACTACCAGCAATATTAACACCACCAGAAACTGTTTCGTTTTTCATATCCACTCTGAAGGTAATATCAAAGAAACTTAACACTCCACAATTTACAGAAGCAAAACAAACCGGTTCGAGTGAATAATCTGCATTTTCAAATATCCAGTAAGTCCGTTATGCCATTGCAGTTTGCAGTCAATTTGTCAGGTTAAACAACAATTTACTCCATCCAAAAACCACCTTGAACCACCATATTGAGTTTCATACCTGTTAGATGTGCCAGGCGCCACGCATGTTGCCGGAACAACTTCGTCTGATCCCCAGGCATTGCCATTGATGTATTTAAATTGGTATTCAATACCAGAAAACAATGGCATCGTTACAGAATAAATCTGATCAAGTTCAGGATCGGTCATTGCAATTGCTGACGGACTCCACCAGTCGTTAAAACTTCCGGCAATATGCACCCCATTTGGCGAAACCGTTTGTTCAGCCATATTTACCTGGAAGGTTACATCCACCTGCGTTCCCTCAAAAATAGTGATGTCGTCAACCCGCCATGAACGTGGTGCAGTAGTTGAATAATATTTGAAACCAATGTACACATTAATTCCTGAAATGGCTGATAAATCAACAATATATGAAGGTTGCCATGCAGCCGGGTTTCCTGCTTTAATGAAACTTAATTCAGTCCAGATTGCTGTAGTTGGGTCACCAACACCTGCATAGTTAGTGGAATAAAAAAGTTTCAGGTAGTTGTTGGCGTCCTCACTTCCATATTCATAAAATGTATAGAACTGCATGATTTCATTGGAATAACTATTGAAATCTATTCCCGGAAGAATCAGCCAGTCCTCTTCAGGATTTGAACCACCAAAACCATTCATGTAAGCATGGCCGTCATCTGTTCCTAATTTATCATCCCAAATCCAGTTCTTGGTTCCACCTGCCACACTAAAGGCAAGGCAATCATCCAGGTCAGCATCGAAAGTTTGAGAATAAGGAAGTGGAGTAGTTACCGGATTAACAACTGTATAACTCTGTTCAGGACTAGTAGTTTCGTCTGCGTCATCGTCCAGAGCATAAACTTCATAATATACAGTAGTTCCATTAATTTGTGCAGGAATATCAGAAACAGTGGTATAAGTGTCACCTGAACCACCATTTGACATGTCAATATTGTTTGTAAGACTTCCAGAAATAGTTCCCCAATGCAATTCAACGCCTTCAACTGTACCATCACTATCTGTAACATCAGCAGAAACGGAAACGGGGGTTATTGAAGTAATTCCTGAGGAAGGGGATTGGACGATGTTGGTAATTGAGGGAGGGATATTGCCGCCAGATGAATATCCCGTCCATATAAAATCATCTACCATAATCCTTTCAGTTGTTGCAGTTGCAGATAAGCGAATTAAAATACTCGAATTTGCACTATTTATAGTACCATTAAAAGTTGACCAGTCAGAACTATTGTTAAGGCTTGTATTATCGATTAAAGCAACATAAGTCCAATCTACACCACCGTTAACTGAATAATCTAAGGTATAAGCAGGTGATGGTGACGCATCCCACCTTCTGATTTTTAAACTAAAAGTAGATACTCCACCAGATGAGATAGTGATTCTCCAATCAACAGGAAAAACATTGCTCAGACGCCATGAATAAATACCAAAGGCACCGGCAAATCCATCTTGTAATGTTGTAGTATTTCTTAATGCTGGCCCACCAGTGGCAGAGAATAATCCATCAGCATAAACATGATTAATTGCATATGAAGTTAAACCTGTTGATCCTGCTGTCCACTTAGTAGCATCATCAAAATTTATGGTTGTTTGTCCAAACCCCCAATAACTCACACCAAGGGCGAATAATAAAATAAGTAACGATTTTTTCATAACATTAATTTTTAAAAATTTATATTTTGATTGTTATTGATTGCGAAAGAAGTAAATTTCATCATCATATACGTTAATCCAACCTTAAATTAACATCAATTTAAAAAATTGAAAAGGGAGGTAAAGTTACACTTATTGATAATATGAAAAGTTTTAAATCGAAAATTGTTAATAAAATTATCTCAATCCTTTTTAGATTTCGGCTCAACCGTCTGATAATTCATTAACGATATATCATTTACATTTTTTAAAAGAACTGACTTTTATAAAAAAGACCGGAAATGAAAAATGATCAGATTTTGTTTGCCCTGAAAACTTTTTTTGCACCGTAAGTTGCAGCCATTCCAAGCAGAATAACAAGTCCGCTCCCCACCGGCGAACCTCCGCCAACAGGGTCACCACCTCCAGGTCCTCCACCCGGGTCAGGAGGCTGATCGGCAAAAACAGAATTTAAAAATAAGGGGCTAAACATCAGGAAAAGAGATGCAATGGTAATCGTAAATACTTTTTTCATCTTTTCTATTTTATGACCTTTCTATTTAAAAACCACTCAGTAAATAGGATAAAAGCATAAAGTGTTTTCTAAAATAAAACTGCTAAAATTGAACCCCAAATATAGATATTTTGCTTTAACAAATAATTTTTTATGAAAATATTTTTGCAGGAAACATCAACAATTCTTTTTTCGTGACCAATCAGTTTGCTGACAATCTTATATTTACTGGATTAAGAATGTTTTAAGTGGTATAGGGGAAATACAGGTTTAATGGAAATAAGCGTTATGGATAAAGAAAATTGGTTGATAAGTACAAATTTAAATGTAAAACCAAAACACCGTATTTCCTCTATTCCATTATACCCCCTATCATTAATACGCTAGGTGTAGAAAATTCTATTGTTATTAACATTCTGATTGGTTACCTTTATTTTTATGGGTTTTGTTTTACTGAAATTAAGACCAACAGGAGAATTGTTACCTTTGTAAAAAATTAATAATTTTATATCCATGCCCGATTATAAACGACCCGGTTATAAAAAAAAATACGGCAAATCCTCCGGAACTTCACGTGTGAGAAAAAGGGAGGAACCACCGAGCACTGAAAATACAGGAACCATCCGGTTAAACAAGTATATTGCAAATGCCGGTATTGCTTCCCGCCGGGAGGCTGACAATCTTATTTTATCAGGAGTAATAAAAGTGAATGGCAAGGTTATCACAGATCTTGGTGTAAAAATTTCACCGGATGATAAAGTGCAGTATGAAGAACAAACCATAAAATCGGAGAAGAAAGTTTACGTATTACTCAATAAGCCCAAAGGCTATATCACCACCACAGATGATCCTTTTGATCGGAAAACAGTGATGTTCCTGGTGAAAAATGCCGGTAAGGAAAGGATTTACCCGGTGGGCAGGCTCGACAGGGATACAACCGGGGTATTGCTCCTGACCAATGATGGGGATATGGCTAAAAAGCTCACCCACCCCCGTCACCGGATTCACAAAATATATCATGTTGTGATTGATAAAAATTTGAAAACGGGCGACCTGGGAAAAATTTTGGAAGGAATAGAACTTGACGATGGAATGGTAAAACCTGACGCCGCAGCTTTTGTACAGGGAGCCGCCAGCAAAAAAGAGATAGGGATCGAAATTCATTCCGGCAAAAACAGGGTCATACGGCGCTTATTCGAATCGTTGGGATACCGGGTTACCAGATTGGACAGGGTTTCTTTCGCCGGGTTGACCAAAAAAGATGTTCCACGCGGAAAATGGAGGTTTCTCAATGAAAAGGAGATCAGTTTCCTGAAGATGAAGTGATCATAAACAGCCAAACTTGATAGTGGTTGACTTAATTTAAAAACTGTATAAATTGCATTTTTTACACTCAATTTCTTTTTTTAAATGCTGATAATTAATAATTTCGCACCAAAATTCATTAAAAAACAGGAGGGGAAATGATTAAAAAAATTCTGGTATTACTCGCTTTCATTGCAATACTTGTTAGTTGCAATAATTCTCAGAATAACACAACCGAAAAAGTGACTTCGGATGAGCCGGTTACAATCACGGTCAACGACTTTTTGTCGAAGGCTGATGAATTCGTGGGCAAGGAAGTCAAGATCAAGGGAACGGTTTCACACACCTGTAAACATGGTGGAAAAAGGATGTTCATTTTTGAGGACAATGAGGATAACCGGGTTAAAATCGAAGCAAGTGAAAGTGTTTCAAGCTTTGATGCCAGCCTCGAAGGGTCCGATGTCCTTGTTTCAGGCATATTGAAGGAACTGGTGATTGACGAAGCCTACCTTGCTGAATGGGAGCAGGAAGCAAGCACTGAAATGGAAGAAACCGAAGAAGATACTGACTCAACTGCCGTAGCTAATCATGAAGGAGGCGGATTGGGTGAAGCAGCAGATCAGGGTACACATGTGAGCGCTCTTGAAAGCATTGCCGAATACCGCCAGGCAGATTAAAGATAGTGGAAAAGATCACCTTTCTTTTTATTCTGTGGAGTGCATTTCGTACGAAATTCTGCCATCAGACACTATTAATTAAACTTATTGCACATTATTAATTGAGTCTTCTCCGAAAAGTATTTATTATGATTTTACCACATAGGATCATAGGGCACAAAGATTTTCACATAGTTGATAATGAGGCAAAAACCTATGTGAATTCCTATGATTCTATGTGACTATGTGGTTCAAAATTACTATTCGGAGTGGACTCTTAATTATAAGGTCAGGGATTACTTGACCTTTTTCTATTTTTGCAACCCATAAAAAAGAAAACCTATGGAATTTAAATGGCGAAAGTGGAATCGAGTTATCCACAGAGATTTTGGATATTTTTTTTTCGCAATGACCGTGATTTATTGTATTTCAGGTATTGCGATCAATCACCTTGACGATTGGAATCCCAATTATCAGATAACATTCAGAGAATTTGATGCCGGACTGACCGGGTCATCTGACGGAATTGATAAAACTGCTGTTCAAAACCTGCTGAAGAAATTGGGTGAAGATAAAAACTACAAAAAACATTATTTTCCTGCCGATAATCAATTGAAGGTTTTTCTCGATGGCGGTAATGTTATCTGCGATCTTGAAACCGGAAAAGGAACCATTGAAAAAATAAAACGCAGGCCAATTTTACATGCTGTAAATTTCCTGCATTATAATCCCGGAAAATGGTGGACGATTTTTTCCGATATATTTTCCGGAGCATTAATCCTCATTGCCATTACAGGGCTATTTATCCTCAAAGGAAAAAATGGAATTACCCGACGGGGTGCCATATTAACTTTAGTTGGAATCATACTACCGGTTATTTATTTAATCTTTTTTTACTAAAAATTTTTTTTATCCGAAATTGGTAATAACTTGCACGAAAATAACAAAAAAGAGATTGTTATAACTGCTTGATTTACGGAATATTAGTTTTTGTAAAGCATTGGAGCAGTTGTAGTTATTCAGTTCAAGGTAGTGGTAATTGGTTTTGGTTCAATTTTTGAGTCAACGCCTATCTTTTGTAATTGCATGGTAAAATCACGACATATATATGCCGGGTAAGGATTTTGAGGACAAACGTCTTGAGGGTCACAATAAGGAAAGGGAAATGAATCACCTGGAATCCGGACAGAATTCGAACAGGTCTGATAAAAAATTATTATTAGGCACCGTTCAGTTCTATGAGGATATTTTGTATTCTCTTTCAAATTCGCTTATCATCGTTTATAATAAGCATTTCAGACAGATTGAGGTGTGGGGTAATACAATGGTGGAAGATCTTTACGGAATCAAAATCAATGATTTTAAAGCCAGGTTATTGTCGGAAGTCTTTCCTTCAAACATCTCAGATGATTTAAGAAATCTGATCAGTCAGGTTTTCGAAACAAATCAAAGGAATTATAGTAAGTTAAACATTGACTTTCCAAACGGAAATTTCTGGATGGATATAACAACCACTCCGTTGGTCGAACACGGCGGTCAAACGTCGGCAGTGGTTTGTTATTTCAGGGATATCACCGAAAAAGTCAGGTATGAAAGGGAGTTGCTTTTCACCAAAGAAAAAGTCAGGAATTTAATTGAACTCTCGCCCGAATGCCTTCTCACAGCCAATTTAAAGGGGGTTATATCATCCGTTAATTATGCCTTGTCAAAAATTACCGGCTATCAGGAAGAAGAACTGATCGGCAAAAAGATCACTCGGCTTCCCAATCTAAGATCGCAAGATATTTCAAGATTTCAGGCTATCATCGAAATCATCAACAACAATGAAATCCCTCCGTTTTTTGAATTTGAATGGGCTGATAAGAATGGCGATTTGCTCTGGTGTGATGTCCGTGTAAGTCAAATTACCAAAAACAACAAGCTCAGCGGTTTTCAGATCATCTTTAATGAAATAACCGACCGGAAACTCATCGAAAAAGACCTCCTCAAAAGCAAACAGGCATATAAGGTTATTATCGAAAATTCGCACGAAGCCATATTTATTGTACAGGGTAACCATGTAAGGTTTTGTAATTCGAGATTCCTTGAAATGCTCGATTGCAGCATGGATGAATTGATGCGTACATCATTTGATAATTTTGTACATCCTGATGATAAGCGGTTAACAAAAAAAATAATTTCTGAACGTTGCCAGGGCAAGCAACCTGATACAAACCATATTTTACGTATCGTTAATAAATCGGGTGCTGTTAAATGGATATCTGTAAATGCCCTCATCATTGACTGGCAGGATGCCAATGCCACACTTGCCTTTGCAACCGATATAACGGAGAAAAAGTTAACCGAGGAAAAAGAAAGGAAATACCTCAAGAACCTGGAGTTTCTTTCCGACAAAGTTCTTGAATTTGTTGAACTGAAATCAGACTTCAACACCTACCGGTTCTTAGGAGAAAAGATTGCTGAAATACAGAAAGATGCCCTCACACTGCTGATCTCTTATGATGAAACCTCCGGTACAACCAGGCTTCAGCATATTGAAGGAGTGGAATATTTACAGAAAATACTGCTTGATATCATCAACAATACGCCCAAGCAGTTTAACCTGAAACTAAATCATCTCCTAATCCGCAACCTTTCGTTCGGTAAGCTGATTAAGCTCAACGACGGAATTTTTGAGCAGGGATATAATATTTTCCCAAAAAATACTTTCAGCCTGATACAGAAAAAACTCAACATTGGAGGCATATACCTGATCGGGCTTACATGGGGAAATAAGGTTTTTGGAAGCGCAATGATCTTCCTTCCCGAAAATGTTCAGATTGAAAGCCCCGAAGCGATTGAGATGGTGGTGAAGCTGAGTTCATTTGCACTACAGCGAAAAATGGATGAAGATACTCTGCGAACCAGTGAAGAGAAATACAAACGGATTTTCAATTCGTACCAGGACGTCTATTTTAAAGCTGAAATTGATGGCAGATTAAGTGAGGTCAGTCCTTCTGTGCGAAAAATTCTCGGATATGATCCTGAAGACATTCTGGGAAAAACCATTAGCGGGTTTTTCCAGGATAGTCAACTCATTCATCGTTTGGGGAAAATGCTTTTACGTCAGGAATTCATTTCCGATCAGGACATTCAATTGGTGCGAAAGGATAAGAAAATAATTGACACATCCATCAATGCCAGAATATTAAAGAATAGTAAAGGCGTCCCAATCGGTTCCGAAGGGGTCATTCGTGATATCAGCGAACGCAAAAAGGCTGAAGCCGACTTTCACAAAAGCGAAGAGAAATTCAGAATGTTAGCCAATTTCACTTATGACTGGGAATACTGGATTGCACCCGATAACTCCATTACCTACATTTCGCCTTCTTGTGAACGAATTTCCGGATATTCTCCCGGTGAGTTTATCAAAAATCCCGATTTGTTGCAAAAAATTGTTCATCCTGAAGATATTAGCTTGTTTCGAAATCATATTCAGAAACAGAAGATGGCTGGGTCGGATGCGATTAATTTTGATTTCCGCATTTTAACCAAAGACAAGCAGGTAAAATGGATCAATCATGTCGGTCGGCGGGCTTATAGTGAAAACGGGACCTACATGGGTTTGAGAGGAAGCAACCGCGACATTACCGACAGAAAAAAGGCAGAGCAGGAACTACGAAACAGCGAAGAACGTTTTCGGACCCTGTTTTTTGAATCACCTGATGCAGTTTTTGTAGAGGACTTCGATGGAAACATTCTTGACGTCAATCCTGCTGCCTGCAAATTGCACGCGATGACCAAAGAGCAACTTACCGGTAAAAATATCATTGATCTTGTACCTTCAACACATAAAGATATTGTTGCAGCGGAATTTCCAAAATGGATATCCGGTGAAATCAGGAATTACAGGGGGATTTCCAAAACTTCGGAAGGAATATGTATACCAGTCGAAATCCATTCAAGTAAAATAACCTATTCGGGGCGTGAAGCGTTGATATTAATTGTCAGGGATATAACCCTGATAAAAGAAACCGAAGACAAACTCAGGGAGGCTGTAGAAAAAGCTGAAGAAGCTGACATGTTAAAGTCAGTGTTCCTCGCCAATATGTCGCATGAAATCCGTACTCCAATGAACGCCATCATTGGATTTTCAGAAATACTTTCCGATCAGGATCTCACCAAAAAAGAGCGAAATGAATTTATCAATTACATTACCCAGGGTAGCAATACTTTAATGAACCTGATTGAAGACATTATTGATATTACCAAGATCGAAGCCGGACAGATAAAAATCAATATTGCTGAGTGCCCTGTAAATACACTGATGGACGAATTGTATGCAACTTTCCTTAAAATGAAAACCAAGAATGGGAAGCTAAAGCTCGAACTTCGTCTCAATAAACCCATAGTCGAAGAGGGTTTTAGCATCAGTACCGATCCCAGCCGTATCAGGCAAATCCTGTCGAACCTGATTGGAAATGCCATGAAATTTACTGATGAAGGATTCATCGAAATTGGTTTTACTATCACAGGCGACAATAAAATCATATTCTATGTAAAAGATACCGGCATCGGAATTCCAAAAGAAAAACAACATGTTATTTTCGAGCGATTCGGTCAGGTGGAAGATCCTTCGGGAAAAGAAAAAATGGGTACCGGGCTTGGCTTATCCATTTCCAAAAGGTTAGCTGAATTGTTAGGCGGCACGCTTACCTTCGACTCAGAACCTGGTCGCGGTAGCGTATTTTATCTTACCCTGCCCGTTAAAAATGATTTTTCTACAACACTTGAAAAAGAAAAACAGCCAATTCAACTTCCAGCCGATTGGAGTGACAAAACCTTCCTGATTGCAGAAGATTCAATACTTAATTATACTTTCCTTGAAGCTTTATTCCAAAAAACAAAGGTAAAAATTCTGTGGGCAAGAGATGGTCAGGAAGCTGTAGATATGTGCCGCGAAAACGCCAACATTGACCTGGTATTAATGGATATCAAAATGCCGGTACTGAGTGGGCTTGAAGCCATTGTTGAAATCAGGAAATTCAGAAAAGATTTGCCTATAATTGTTCAGACAGCCCATGCAATGCCCGAAGACAGGGAAAAAAGTTTATCCGCCGGAGGTGATGAACACCTTACCAAGCCCATCAATGCAATAGAATTATTTACCACCATCAATAAGTTTTTGAACTGAATCTGACTTTTCTTTCCTCAATTTTATTTAACTTTGACTAAATTTTCAATAAATGAAAAAGTTGTTCCTTTTAGCATTCACTATTGTTATTTCATTCATCTGTTTCCAGATATTTTTTAGCAGACCAGCAACCCCGGTTAAAGCGGATTTAGAAAAACCCAACGATTGGTTTTTTATGCAGCGCGCATTTCCTTATGGCGAAATTAATAACTCGGTTTATCAGCAATCGTTGAAAGCATCAAAAGCGATGAAGGAAATGCTTTTATCAAAAGATGACACAACCCAATGGGAATTTGCCGGTCCGGTTAATATTGGCGGCAGGTTAACAGACGTGGAAATGCATCCTTCTGACATGCAAACCATTTATGCCGGCGCTGCTTCGGGTGGAGTTTTCAAATCGGTAAACACAGGAGAATCGTGGATTCCGATTTTTGACGATGCATTGAGCTTGTCAATAGGCGACATTGCTATTGCTCCTTCCGATCCTCAAATTATTTATGTAGGAACCGGCGAAGCCAATTGCGGAGGCGGTTCTCAAACCTATGACGGAGTTGGTATTTACAAGTCATCCGACGGAGGAAATACATGGATTCATATTGGATTGGAAGCCAGCCGAAACATTGGCAGGATGGTAGTACACCCCGAAAACCCTGATATTGTTTACGTAGCCGCCATGGGTAATCTTTTTTCTGACAATCCTGAAAGAGGAATTTATAAAACTTCGGATGGAGGTGAATCCTGGCAAAATATACTTTATGTTTCAGATTCAACCGGAGGAATTGACATAGTGAATCATCCTGAAAATCCTGATACGCTGTATGCAGCGATGTGGGAAAGAGTTAGGAGGTATAACCGCAAAAGCTATGGAGGTATAACCTGTGGTATTTACAGAACCTTCGATGGTGGGCTGAACTGGACAGAATTAACCAGCGGCTTGCCATCGCCGGGATCTAATATGGGAAGGATAGGGATTGATATTTCCCGAACCGATCCAAATATCCTATATGCAATCTATGCTGACAAAATCGGATACTTTGAAGGGGTTTATAAAACAGTTAATCACGGTGATACGTGGATTCAAACCAATGATGGTTCCCTGTCAAACTGCTACCAATCCTATGGCTGGTGGTTCGGCAGGATCAGCATTGATCCTGTTGATCCTGATATTGCATATATTATCGGATTTGATTTATACAAAACCAGTAATGGCGGAAACGCATGGAGCAATATATCTGCTGCGGATGTGCATGTTGATCAGCATGGCTTATATGTGCACCCGATGAATCATAATTTTTTGGTTTTAGGAAGCGATGGCGGATTATATACTTCTCAGAATGGAGGAAATACCTGGATATGGGTGAACAACCTACCCATAACGCAATTCTACACATGCGAAATAGATCAGCAACATCCCGAAAGGCTCTATGGCGGAACACAGGACAACGGCACCAACAGGACTATGACCGGAAGTATTGATGACTGGTCTAGCATTTATTGGGGTGATGGATTTTATGCTCTGGTTGATCCATCAAACAACAATTATGTGTATGCCGAATATCAATATGGAAATTTCGCCAAATCCGTTAATGGTGGAAACAGCTTCAACACGGCGATGAATGGAATAAGCACATCCGACAGAATGAACTGGTGTACCCCGGTAGTTTTTGATCCTTCTGACCCTGAAATTCTTTACTATGGCGCTAACCGGTTATATAAATCCACCAACCGGGCAACGTCCTGGTCAGCTATTAGCACAGATTTGACCAACGGTCCCGGAGTAAACCTTATGTATGGAACCATCACCACTATTAGTGTTTCACCGGTTAATTCCGAAATCATTTATGCAGGCACCGACGACGGGAATGTTTGGGTGAGTGCGACAAACGGAATGGGCTGGGAATACATTTCCGCAGCTTTACCCAACCGCTGGGTAACAAGGGTGGCGGCTGATCCGATTGACGAAAATACTGCTTATGTTACCTTTTCCGGTTACCGCTGGGATGAAAACCTGCCCCATATTTTCAGAACGATTGACAAGGGTCAGAACTGGGAAGATATTTCTGGAAATCTTCCTGAAGCGCCGATTAACGACATAATCGTTGATCCGGAAAATAATAACACGCTTTACATTGCAACCGATGTCGGAGTATTTTTCACGCACAATCTTGGACAAAACTGGGAACCGAAAGGCACCAACCTGCCCAATGTACCCGTCAACGATTTGGTTCTTCACAACGATAGCAGGGTGCTTGTGGCAGCTACTTTTGGCAGATCTATGTTTACTTACGATCTCAATCAGGATACGCTTTCAACATCCTATTACGAATATTTTCAGACTGATAAAAATTTCCCCGTATCTGTTTATCCAAACCCATTCACAAATCGGATTTCAGTAGTTGTGAATTCAAATGTAGCTCAAACAGGAAAAATTGAAATATGTAATATTTCAGGTCGAAAATTGATAACCCTTTTTGAAGGAAAATTTGTTTCGGGTGTTAACGAAATATCAGATGAATCATTAAATCTGGACCCGGGGGTTTATTTTTTAAAAGTGTGGTTGGGCGAACATCAAATAACAAAAAAAATAGTTCACCGGCGGAATTAGGTCATAATTTTGGTTACGGGATTGAGTTTTTCGTGATGCCCTTCTTTTAAGCAAAAAGGACACGCTTCTTCGAATTCCGAAAAAATATAACCGCACCTGTCGCATTTATAACTTGGCTCGGTATAGGGAATTATTTTCCTGTGCTGTGAACTGATATAAAAAGCAAGACCCATGATTGGGGTTAATAAAAAACTGAGCCAAAACAGTCTTCGGGGCCCAATTTCCCTCATTTTTCCTAACCGGGAAAACAAATAGACAATTAAGGTGTAAAAAAATAAAGCAATGATCAGGAAAATATATTTCGATTCCATAAATTATCTGAGAATTAAAACTTCACACTGTGTCGTGCAGGCGATTGTGCAAAAGTAAAATATTTACATTAGAAAATTAGTTTACCTTGCATAATTCCAAAACTCTATTGCAAAGCCGCTAAGTAGCAAAGAATAAGCAATTTAGCAGCAACAATAAAATATATTCAATTTGTAAGTAATCAGTAAACTATTTACAATGAAATTACACATGGCGCAGTAACGGGAAGGGGTATAATGGGTAAAATGGAATAGAGGAAATACAGGGTTTTAATTTTACATTTAAAATTTATGCTTCCCAACCAGATTGCTTTAACCATAAAACTTATTCCCTTTATACCTTTATTTCCTCTATACCAGCTAAAAGATTCTTAATCCAGTAAATATAAGATTGTCAGCAAGCTGATTAGTCACTTCAATTTTAATTTATAATTTTTATTTTTTTATTTTGTTTCAATTCAAACCTAAAGGTCTCCGCGCCTTTGCGTTATGAATTATACAGGTTAGATAAATAATTCTGAAGCAATCCCATCTGCGAATAGTTTTCCGGTATCAGTAAGGCAGTAATTATTCCCTTTATTCTCTAATTTATTTTGCAGGAGAAAGGGTTCGGCCCGTTTCAGGAAATGCGATGAGTACTTCGGACCAAATTGCCTCTCAATAAAATTCGCATCGGTTCCCCACATCGTTCTCAAAGAAGTCAGCACGTATTCATCATAAATCTGGTCAGGTGTTAACATTTCAGATGTGGCAGGAATGGAAAGGCTTTCAATAGCATTTGCGTATTTCTCAATTGACGAAACGTTCCATTGTCGTGAATTTCCATTGTAAGAATGTGCTGATGGACCCAAACCCAGATATTTTTTCCCTGACCAATAACTCCTGTTGTGTCTCGAAAAATGAGGCTCCCTGCAAAAATTTGAAATCTCGTAATGAACAAATCCCTTCTCCTTCATCGCCATCATCAGTAGCTTGAAATGACTTACTACAGCCTCTTCCTCAACCGGTTTCATTTTTCCCCGATTGATGAGTAAATCAAGGGCGGTTTTTGGTTCAACCGTTAAGGCATAAGCCGAAAGATGCGGGAGATTCATCGAAAAAAAGATCTCAAGGTTACGCATCCAGCTTTGTTCGGTCAGGGTTGGAATTCCATAAATCAGGTCAATACTGATATTCGTAAACCCGGCATCCTGTGCTTTCTTAATACTGGCTTCAGCCTGCTCCGACGAATGAACACGATTCAGATAGTTAAGATCAACATCAAAAAAAGATTGAACACCAATACTCAGACGGTTAACCGAAGTTTTTTTCAGATCATCAAATTTTTCACTTTTCAAATCATCAGGATTCGCCTCCAATGTAATTTCCGGTTTATCAACAATGATATGATGCCTTGCAAGAACATCAGTAATCTGTTTTATTTCATCACTTGTCAACAACGATGGTGTCCCGCCTCCAAAATAAACAGTTTCAACCGGCTCGTCATCCAGATAATTTTTTTGCAGGATAATTTCATGTAAAAGAGCCTGAAATAATCTATCCTTATTTTTAAGGGACGCTACAGAGAAAAAATTACAATAATGGCATTTCTGCCTGCAAAAAGGTATGTGGAAATAAACGCCAGCCATTATTGAATGAATTTTCAGCCAAAGATAAAGTTTTCAAAAATCTTGCATTATGAACGTATGTTCATTATCTTTGTCAAAAAATAGACAAATGAAAACAAAGATGGTAATCAAATTTTGTCTGATCCTTCCGGTGCTTCTTTTGGCTGACTATATTGCAATGGTAATGCTCGGTTGTGCCTCATGCCTGTTTGGTTTTGGAGCGGACTACTATTGCAATACCTATTGCGTAATCGGTAAAGGAATATTACTTTTATCAGCAATTATTTTCGGGATCATTATTTATCCTGACCTGATGGAAATGATAAAACAAAAATGGTATGGCACGACCCAGGAAGAGTAGAAAAGTAGTAACTCCACCCAGGATGAAAGGTTACAAACCCTTTGGTCTGCCTTTGTGTGAAATAGAAACGATTAAGTTAAGGTACGAAGAATATGAGAGCATTAAAATGGTGGATTACGACCGTCTTTCACAGGATCAGGCAGCGTCCCGAATGAATGTATCGCGCCCAACGTTTACCAGGATATACAACAAAGCATTAAGAACAATTGCCAAAGCATTTGTAGAAGGTAAAGCAATTGAAATTGATGGAGGAGATTATTCATTTGAGCAGGATTGGTACAGATGTTCAAAATGCAATAAATTAATTGAAGGGACTTGAAAACCATGTTCAATGCGAAGGATGTTTACTTTATGGTTCAAATGAACTCGTGAAATTGAATTTGTAAAACTATTGTAAAATTTAACAAAAATGCCACATTTAGATCATACAGGTCCTGAAAATAAAGGAGCCTAAAACAGGAAGGAAATTAGGTTTGTGCCGAAAAACAGAAAAAGATCAGATTGAAAAAGGAGTTATTGGAAAAGGAAGGGGTAAGAAACTCCATGCAGGGGGAGGCACAGGTAAAGGAAAAAGAATTAATTACAATCAAACAATTTAATAAATTATAAAAATGAAAATTGCAGTTCCATTACAAAAGGATAATCACATTGATGATCATTTTGGTCACTGTGAAGCCTATGGTATTTACACTGTTAAAGAAAACAATGAAAT
Source organism: uncultured Bacteroidales bacterium (assembly GCA_963840975.1). GTDB lineage: Bacteria > Bacteroidota > Bacteroidia > Bacteroidales > JAADJA01 > JAADJA01. The sequence goes on from CAWJBC010000017.1 coordinate 201,386, forward strand.
TATAACTCAAGAGATCATTCCATCTACGCAAGGTTGCGGTTGCAAGTCGAATATTGCAAGCGACCTGGCACAAAAGGGAGTAAAAGTGATGCTTGCAGGAGGCATTGGCAACGGTGCCATCAATGTACTAAATAATAGCGGTATTGAAGTAATCAGAGGATGTTCAGGAAATGCAGATGAAGCCGTTAGCTTATATTTATCCGGTTCATTGCACGATAGTGGCGAAACCTGCCATCATCACGACGGGCATCATCATCATAATTAATAAATACGAGGTTTCCCGGAAACTATATTATCCCTACAACTGCGTGTTATTGTTTGCTTTCCTTTTCAACATAAAGAAAACATATCCGCTGAATACAACAGCAGTAATTACTTGCAGGTAAATGGGTGTCGCTATCAGCCCTGATTCGAGGACAGCGAAACTGATGAGTGCAAATTTCATCAGGTAATAAACCATCTTGCTAATCACAATGGCTGAAATCATTGAAACAAACTGATTGCTAACCCGTTTGGAAATTTCAAAGAAAAGCCAGACATTCAGAACAAGTTCGGTTGTTATGATGATTCCTTTGAAAATATTGGGATGCGATGAAATCAGGAAAGAAAACAAAGGTAAGGTCAGGGCAATTAGATAAGCATTTCTTTTAGAAGTATGAACCATCGCCAGAATAAGCATTATCCGCATGGGTTCCACCAGATAAATGGGTACATTGAACAAATGCGACAGCGCAGGAACGAAATAGATAAATGTCAGCGCAAGGATATCGAAGATGATACTCTTGTAATCAATGCGGGATGAAACCAGTTTTACATTTGCTTCCATGAATTCAAAGATTGATTTCCACAAAATTAAAATAAATTCAACATACGTGTAAATAATTTTAATTGTATTTTTATTGCATGAATGAAAACGGTAAATTCCCAAAAATATGAAAAGACGAGATTTTTTCAGAAAAGGTTTCAGCGCTGGCGTTGCAGCGTCCACTGCGCTGGCTTTCGGCAACCTTGAAAGGCTTTTTGCAATTCCACCAAAATTTCCAATGCTGCCTTATGACCTGGTTGCTGTAAGAAATGGCGAACCTGAAGCTATGTTTGACAAAGCCATTGAATCCCTTGGAGGAATGGGAGCTTTTGTAAAAAAAGATCAAAAAGTAGTGGTAAAACCTAACATTGGGTGGGATGTTTCGCCGGAGCGTGCGGGAAATACCAATCCTGCGCTTGTTAAAAGGATAATTGAACATTGTTTCACCGCAGGAGCCAAAGAAGTGTATGTGTTTGATAACACCTGCGACGACTGGAACAAATGTTACAAAAGTAGCGGAATTGAAGATGCTGCCAAGGCGGCTGGAGCCAAAATAGTGCCCGGAAATGCAGAAAGCTACTACCACGATGTGGATATTCCGAAAGGTGTAAAACTGAAAAAAGCCAAAGTGCACGAACTGATTTTGGAATCCGATGTATTCATTAATGTTCCTGTTCTAAAACACCACAGTTCTGCCGACCTTTCTATCGCCATGAAAAACCTGATGGGTGTGGTTTGGGACAGGATGTACTGGCACCGTAATGACCTTCACCAGTGCATAGCAGATTATCCCACGTTCAGAAAACCCGATTTGAATGTGATAGATGCTTACCGGGTAATGATGAAAAACGGACCAAGGGGGGTTTCGGTAAGCGATGTGGTTTCTTATAAAACCCTGATCGTTTCTCCCGACATTGTAGCTGCTGATGCTGCTGCTGCAAAAGTATTTGGTTCAGAACCGGAAGACATCCCCTATATTGTCAAAGGGAGTGAACTTGGGGTTGGAACTTATCAACTCGACAGTCTGAACATCAACAGGATTAAGTTATAGGATGAAAGAATTCGTTTTTCTAAAATGGCTCAGAGTAGTCATTTCATTGCTGTTTTTTATCCTGATTTTCTTTCTTTTTATTGATTTTGCAAATGCTTTTTCTCACCTCTTCATTCAGGGTATCCTCTTCTTTCAGCTCATCCCTTCGATCATCAAATTTATCAATCTTGCCGGAATACTAACCGCAGGTTTTATCATTGTCATTATTTTAACCTTCTTATTCGGGAGGATTTATTGTTCAACATTTTGCCCGCTTGGAACATTTCAGGATGTGGTGGCTTATTTTGCAAAAAAATTCAAAAGAAAAAAGTTTTATAAATTTTCAAAACCATTGGATTGGCTGAGGTATCCCTTTCTGGTAATCACTTTCATATTCACTATTGCAGGCAGTATATTGTTTTTAAATCTGCTTGATCCTTACAGCGTCTTTGGTAAAATTGTATCCGACCTGTTCCGACCCGTTTACTATGGCGTAAACAATCTCTTCGTTTTTGTACTTGAACAAACCAACTGGTACCCGCTTTACCCTGTAAATCTAAAAAGTTACAATTGGATTTCATTTGGGTTTTCAGCCTTCATGCTGGTCCTGGTTGTAAGGCTCACAATTAAAAAAGGGAGGTTATATTGCAATACCGTTTGTCCGGTAGGGACTTTTCTTGGATTATTAGCCCGCATTTCTGTTTTCAAAATCCGGCTGGATGAATCACTTTGCAACAGTTGCGGTACATGCGGGGCAAAATGCAAATCGGGATGTATTGACACACAAAATAAAATGGTAGATTTTTCGAGATGTGTGGGCTGTTTCAATTGCCTGACGGTTTGCCCCGGCAATGGAGTAAAATTTTCTTTTGCTTATTCAAAACAAAACAACAAAATACCATTATCCGAATACAAGGGAGGATCAAACCGGCGGCAATTTCTATTAAGTTCAGCATCCATATCGGTTGGAGCGCTTGCATTGGCAAATGATTCCTTTAGCCAGGTGGTGAAAGGTGAAAAAATTCCGGTCATCAAAAAATATCCGGTAACGCCGCCCGGCTCATTGAGTATTGAACATTTTCATAAAAATTGTACTGCCTGCCATCTGTGCATCAGTGCTTGTCCTACCCATGTTTTGCAACCTTCTATTACGCAATATGGTTGGGATGGATTGTTTCAACCTACGATGGACTATAAAGCCAGTTTCTGCAATTTTGAGTGTATTGTTTGCAGTGAAGTTTGCCCCACAGGAGCCATTCTGCCCATTGCTCCTGAAAAGAAAAAACTCACACAATTGGGTAAAACCACTTTCATCAAAGAAAACTGTGTGGTTTATACCGATGAAACCGCCTGTGGCGCCTGCTCGGAACATTGTCCGACCAAAGCGGTAAACATGGTCTTTTATAAAGGTAGCCTGAAAATACCGGAAGTGACCCAGGAGATTTGTATCGGTTGCGGAGCCTGCGAATACGCCTGCCCAACAACTCCCAAATCAATATATGTAGAAGGGAACCCGGTTCATCTTGACGCCGAAAAGCCGAAAGAAATTAAAAGTGAAATTGAGGTAAACCCGGAGGAGGATTTTCCTTTTTAAGTTCAAACTTCCAAAACTATTTCCGTAATAAAATCCTGAAGGTAGTCCCTTTATTTATTACAGATGACTTAACAAATATTTTCCCTTTATGATAATCTTTGATGATCCTTTTTGAAAGGGATAAACCCAATCCCCACCCCCGCTTCTTACTGGTATAGCCGGGATTGAAAATGGTTTTAAACCTCGATTTCGGTATCCCTTTTCCATTGTCGGAAATATCTATCACTACAAGGTTTTCTTCTTCCCTGATATCAATGTCAATAATGCCGTCACCGCCAATGGCATCAATGGCATTTTTGCATAAGTTTTCGATCACCCATTCAAACAAATGAAGATTGATGGGAGCAAATATTTTCTGATCAACCGGTTGTTGAATATGATACTGTACTTTCTTAGATGCCCTTGAACGGATATAATCAACACCATCATAAAGGACCCCGACAATATTTTCGCTTTTAAGTTTTGGTTCCGAACCAATTTTTGAGAAACGGTCGGTGATCTTTTGAAGACGGTCAATGTCCTTGTTCAGTTCATTTAAAGTTTCACTGGTATGTCCATCCAGTTTGAGCAATTCAATCCAGGCTATCATTGACGACAGAGGAGTGCCCAACTGATGAGCCGTTTCTTTGGCAAGCCCTACCCATACCTGATTTTGCTCCGACCGGCGAGCTGAACTGAAAAAGATGTAAGCAATAAACAAAAACATGGTGATGATACCCAGTTGAATATAAGGAAAGTACATCATCTTTGTCAGCAGGTCCGAATTTTGGTAAAAAATAAACCGCTTACCCTGATCTGCCAATTCAATTTCAATGGGTTCATTGTCGCTGGCCATGTGTTCCAATTTCATTTTCAGGTAGGTGGTGTCGCGCGCTTTCAGGGTGTCGAGCAATCCGTATTCGATTACGTGGGTGCGGGTACTGTCGGTAATGATCACCGGAACCGAAGCAGAGTTTAAAACAACTTCCGAGAAGAAGGAATCAATCAGGTCGTCAATGATCACGCGGAGTTCGCTGAATAGTTTAGAATCTTTGTAAAACAGATAATCAAACTTATCCGTCTCGTAAACAATTTTCACCGGCGGATAAACCATGAATTCCTCCCGCAGCGCACCCTGAAGATAGACAACGGAATCGGGATTAAAATCCACATTGGTGGTGGATTTAATTTTCCCGTTAACATCGGTAAGAATAACAGGAACGGTGGTATTGTCAATGACGAATTTTATAAAGAAATTCAATACAACAGCCTGATCAATTTCAGGAAGCATCCGGTAAACATCAGCGAGTAACTCCACCCGTTTACGTTCCTCGACCCTGATCCCATCAAAAAAACGATCAGTATAATTTACCAGTTCTGCCTTTTGATAGATGGCATCAGCCCAAATACGGATGTTGTTTCTTTCGTCCTCGGCTATTTCGCTTACCAGGATATTTGTGTACCAAAGGGAAACAGACACTATGGTTACCGCCAGGATGAACAGTAACCATTTCCAGCGCTTTTTTCGGGTGTAGATATTCAAATCAGAATTTTTATGTTTGACAGATAACGCTTATCCCAAAGGAATATTTAATAAGATCACAACAATAACTCATTGCAAAAATATGCAATTCACAGAAAAACCTTTCACACACTTCGTATAACCATTAATTTTGCAAATCTGATAATGTAAAATTACATGCCATGCAAACAGAATTTTTCACAAGTGACCTTTTTACCTGGGTTATCCTGCCCCTCCTGATATTCATTGCCAGGATATTCGATGTTTCAATCGGTACCATGCGTTTGATCTTTGTTTCGAAAGGCATGAAAATTCTGGCGCCTGTATTGGGTTTTTTTGAAGTGACGATTTGGTTGATTGCAATCGGGCAGATCATGCAGCATCTTGATAATGCCATGTGCTATATTGCTTATGGGCTTGGGTTTGCTATGGGAAATTACCTGGGCATTGTGCTGGAAGAAAAAATGTCAATCGGAACCGTGCTTATCCGGGTAATCCCGCAAAAAGATTCAACACAACTAAGCACTCTGCTGCGTGAAAGCGGTTTTGGAGTTACCGAAGCCGATGTGGAAGGAATGAAGGGCAAAGCTAAAATGATATTGTCAATCATCAATCGTAAAGATATCAGGAGTTATATCGAAAAAGTAAATATCCACAATTCCAAAGCCTTCTATACCATCGAAGAGGTGAATGCCATTAAGGATGGTTACATCAAAAGCCACCGTACTTTCTCACCTTTTGATAGTTTGAATTTCCTGAGGAGAAAAGGGAAGTAGAGAGGAAATGATGTAAGAGATTTGATATTAGATTTTAGATTGTTTGGGTTGAACGGGAAATACAGATCAGAATGAAAACATTACTCCAAAGCTCGGCATGATTGGCAACTGATAGACTTTTTCGCCGGTTACCCTTTCAACATAGAAAATATTATCACGATCATACAAATTGGTTACACTAAGGTTGACTTCAAGTTTGGAATATCTGCCAAGTGTAAACGTTTTCTTCACTCCAACATCAAGCCGGTGATAAGTAGGTAACCGGCCAGTGTTCAAATCAGCATACAAAATACCCATATCCTCGTTAGTGGTGGTGTAATCGGTGTAGATGCCATCGTTAAAGTTGATCAGCGGGAAATAACCCTGTGTAAGGGTAAACGGGAATCCGGTTCCAAAATTCCAGCGGGCATTTATTTCCCAATCCTGCTTTTCGCCAAGTGTGTAGTTTGCAACCAGATTAACGTTATGTCTTCGATCATAATGAGGATAATACTCTTTAATAGATCCGTCAACATCCTCATATTTCCTGATGACATAACCAAGTGAATAAACCGCCCAAAAATAAAAACGATCTTTGTCATACTTCAAAGTAAAATCCATACCAGTTGCATAACCTTTTTCGATAATAAAGTCTTTGGTAATAACATCAGGCTCCTGCGGATACTGTTCCTCATCCAGAAGCTTATTCCGGTTAAGGTTTGTCAATTGCGAAAAATTCTTATAGTATCCTTCGATGTTAATGGTCACATTGCGGAGAAGATCATACTCAAATCCAAGTATCGCATGTTGGGCTTTTTGTAATTTATGAGTTATTTCCTCGCCATCAAACTCTTCGGGAATGCTTTCGGGTCCTGACAAAAATCCATAAAAGAGGTTAACAACATCTTTGTCTGATGTAGCGGCTATAAGGTTTTGAGAATAGAAACCACCGGCAAATTTAACCCGGAATCTGTCGGTTGCATTATACTTTAATGCCAGTCGGGGTTCAAGTGATATATTTGAAAGTGAGGCATACCAACTCAACCTCAGACTGGGTTCGACCAGAAATTTCCCGATTGTTTTTTTATATTTTAGATAAGCGCCAATTTCAGAAGTGTTTTCCTTTTGCTGGATTTCAAGACCTACAGAGTTAGAGAAAACAAAATCAGTAGTGAATCCCAACACTTCAAAACCATATTTCAATTCATCTTTTCCAATAAAGTAAGTAAAATCAAAACCCATGTTAAATCCATTAATGGTGCTGGTTCTGGGAGGACTGTTTTGTTCCTCGAGGGCAATTTTGTATTGAGAATAAGCCAGATGACCTTCGATCAGTACAGATGATTTACCCGGTATGATAAGGAAATTGGTTCCACCACCAAACGATTCCCAATGATAATCGGAAAGAGCCTTGTAATTATTCACCCTGTCGTTGAAGCTAAATCCGAAAAGATTGATTTTGCTTCCATTTGCGCCTAAAAAAGAAACTTTACCGTAAATGTCGGTATAGTTAAAAGGCAGCCCATCCTCATCAATGTATTCATAAAACAATTGCGAACTTTGTTCAAGGTAGGAGTTCTTCGCGGATAAAATAAAGGAAGAACTTCCGCCCCCTCCTTCTTTCTGTTTACTAATGGGACCTTCGATCATGAGGTTAGCGCCAAAAGTACTCGCTCCCGCTTTTCCCGAAATCCTTGTTTTATTGCCATCGCGTGTAGTAATATCCATTACGGAAGAAATTCTGCCGCCGTATTCAGCACCAAAACCGCCTGTGTAAATATCCGCATTGCGCAAAATGTCGGTATCGAAAACTGAGAACATTCCAATGGAATGAAATGGATTATAAATTACCATTCCATCAAGAATAACCTTATTCTGAATGGGCGATCCGCCGCGTATGTACAATTGCCCTCCCTGGTCGCCGGTAAAAATTACTCCTGGCAAAACCTGAAGGTATTGTGCAAGGTCAGGCTGACCGCCAACAGAAGGTATTTGTTTGATTTGTTTGGGTGTGATTTTGACAACTGAAGTTCGTGTTTCGGTTCGTGCTTCCTCTCTGGCGGCCGTTACCTGAAACTGCTCAAGCAAATACGAACCTTTTTCAAGATAAAGTTGCTTACTGATAATTTCGTCAGCTTTGATGCCGATGTCAATTTTCAGGGTATCGAAGCCGAGGTAAGTTACCAGGAGGGTGTAATTCCCGGGCGGAATTTTTGAAATCACAAAATACCCGTTTACGTCAGTAGCTGCTCCATAACTGGTTTTCTGAAGGTACACATTGGTGTAGATCACCGGTTCACCCGATTCTTTCTCATAAACAAAACCTTTGATGGTACCTGTTTGAGCAAATACAAAAACCGGGAAAAAAGCCATAAATACAAGGAGTCCTACTATTGCAAAAATTCGGAAAGTTAATTTCATAAATTAAATGGGTCGTTCAAACACTAATTTTTAATGCTGACAAAGTAATGAAAAAAATAAACGCCAACGTCTTAATTAATATTTTAGACCCTTTCAATCAGTTTTCGGAAGTTATTGGCAAGTTAACGGAATTAGGCGCAGGGTTCAGGTTATTCACCAGCAGGATACCGTTTTACTTCCAGGCTTGAAACGGCAGCATCAACTTCGATGATGATCTGGGGAACAGCATCGGAAAAATTAGGTGTTTGATACAATCCTCTTGAAATTTTATTAAAACCATCAATATCACGAGCCGAAAGCACGGTATTGGTTCGCAATTCGCAAGCCGACTCAAAGGGAATGCGGATGTTTATCCCTGAAGCTCCGGCATCAATGTTTACCTTAGTATATTTACTCTTCGATCCGAGTTTCAGATTGATTTTGGAAGCACCGCCGTCAATGTCAATCCGTTCAACAAAAAAAGGATTGAGATCCAGCTCAAGCTCAGCAGCACCGACATTGATATTCAAATCCCAGATAGGTCCCGGATTCAACGAAAGCCATGCTGAATTGTCAATATCATGACCATGAATTTTTTCTTTGTGTTTTATAAATATTATGGCAGCACTGTCGTTGAGAGATGTATTGATTTTGTATGGTTCTGAATTACCTTCATTGTTAAACTCGAACAACTTTTCGGTTGGACTTGTAATATAAAATTTACCCACCGCAGCATCCAGATTAAGCCTTGCACTGGTTACACCCGAATCGTACATTTCGGAAAAATCCTGCTGTTCGGTAATTCTCTCATCATCATTATCACGGTATTCATATCCCGAATTATTCCCCCACTCGAACCAACGGTAATCATGTTTCGGCGAAAAGGCGAGGATTAAAATACCAGCCAAAGCTGCAAGTGAAACAAGAAGAATTTTAAATCCCTGCCTGATGGGTAAAATCGCTATCCCCCAGAAAACAAATATCAGGGGCCACAACCGCAAAAAGGATCGGATAGTAAAATTGAAAATGTCCAGACTCCTGAACAGGAATAAAACACCGAGGGTTAATAAAAGTATACCCCAGAAAATATCTCCCTTTTTCATAACCAGGAAATTAATTTATAATTGTTTGAAATAATCAAATTACCCGTTCGACTTTTTTGGAATGCTCTTTGAAATCAGGATAACCCCGATAACCACCAGGATTAAAGGCCATAAGTCACCAAAATCAACATTGGGGACAAACCGGTCAATCAGAAACATTCCGCCCAAAGCAATCAAGATTAACCCCCCCCAGAGGTTTCCATCATTTCGTTGTTTTTTTTGTTCTTCCATTTTATCAGGTTTAATATCATTTTGCATTGTTTCATTATTAGCATCAGTGGCATTTTCTTCAGGTTTGGTAAAGATCAATTGTTCCACAGGTGTAATGATCCAAAGTACAATATATACCAATAAACCACCGCCGCCTACAAGTATGGCAACGATAAACAAACCCCTGATGAGAACGGGTTCGACATTAAAATAGTCGGCTAAACCTCCGCAAACACCTGCTATAACTGAGTTCTTCTGACTCCTGTACAAACGATTGATTTCCATTATTCAACAAAGTTAATACTTTTATCATCTCCAACGATGTTAAATATGACGACCAATTACACGATCGGTTACAAAAAAAACACGATGGTAGTTAAAAAAGATTCTAAACAGTAACTATTTTATTTATTGTCGCAATTTTTCTCAATTAGTTTTGTATTTTTACCCACCCGAAATATGCAGGTTTTTAAATCAATGATAAACGATTAATTGAATTCGATGACAGGTGATAAAATAAAGATGAAAGAAGGCAGGTTATCCGTTCCTGATAACCCTATCCTTCCTTTTATAGAAGGCGATGGTACGGGTCCGGATATCTGGCGTGCATCTCAAAAAGTTTTTGATGCAGCCGTGGAAAAAGCTTACGATGGAAAACGAAAAGTGGTCTGGAAGGAGGTTTATGCCGGCGAAAATGCATTCAACCGTTTTGGCGAATGGCTTCCGGAGGCAACCATTGATGCTTTCAAGGAATACCTCGTTGGTATCAAGGGTCCTTTGACTACCCCGGTTGGTGGTGGAATTCGCTCTCTTAATGTGGCACTCAGGCAAATGCTCGATCTCTATGTTTGTTTGCGCCCGGTGAAATATGTAAAAGGCGTACCCTCACCTGTGAAAAAGCCCGAAGACGTGGATATGGTGATCTTCAGAGAAAACACCGAAGACATTTATACAGGGATTGAATGGAGAGAAGGTTCAGTGGAAGTGAAAAAAGTGATTGACTTCATCCGGAATGAAATGGGAGTTAATAAAATCCGCTTCCCCGAAACATCCGGGATCGGAATCAAACCTGTATCGAAGGAAGGATCCTTCAGATTGGTGAAGGCAGCTATCGAATACGCTATAAACGAAAAACGAAAGTCGCTTACGCTTGTTCACAAAGGAAATATTATGAAATTTACGGAAGGAGCTTTCAAAAACTGGGGATATGAAATTGCCCAAAATGAATACCGTGAATTTATCGTTACTGAGCGTGAAAGCTGGATCATCGGCAATAAAGATAAAAATCCCGATTTGACTATCGAAGACAATGCCCAACTGATTGAGCCGGGATATTCCATGATGACACCTGAGCAAAAAGCGGAATTGATCGCAGAGATTGAAACTGCGTTAGAGCTTATGTCAACCCACGGAAATAATGCCTGGAAAAACAAAATCATGGTAAAGGATTCCATTGCCGACATAACTTTACAGCAGGTCCTAACCCGTGCAAAAGAATTTGATGTGATCGCTACCCTCAATTTAAATGGCGATTATCTTTCAGATGCATTGGCAGCGCAGGTTGGCGGAATTGGTATTGCACCCGGAGCCAACATTAATTATATAACCGGACATGCTATTTTTGAAGCTACCCACGGAACGGCTCCAAAATACGCCGGGCTGGATAAAGTAAATCCCGGATCGGTGATACTGTCGGGAGCCATGATGTTTAAATATCTTGGATGGTTCGAAGTGCATGATCTGATATGGGAAGGATTGGTTAAAGCTGTCAGCCAGAAAAAAGTCACCTATGACTTTCATCGGTTAATGGAAAATGCTACGCTTCTTAAATGCTCTGAATTTGGTGATGCCATAATTAACAACATGTAACAAATAATAATTTAATGAATATGTCAAACTTAAAAGATAAATTACGGGAAAAAATTGAAGAGTGGAGACCCAGAACCGAACGGTTGATGAACGAATATGGAGATGTGGTTGTCGACAAAGTAACCATTGGTCAGATTCTTGGCGGAATGAGGGGAATAAAAAGTCTAGTAACCGATATTTCATACCTCGATCCAAACGAAGGAATCCGCTACCGGGGATATACGCTAAAAGAAGTTTTTGAAAAACTTCCCAAACCAAAAGGATCTGAAATGCCTTATGTCGAAGGTCTGTTTTATCTGCTTCTGACCGGAGATATTCCAACAGAAGAGGAGGTGTTGGATGTGGTGGACGAATTTAGTAAAAGGAGAATAATTCCACGCTACATTTACGATGTAATTGACGCACAACCCTGTTGCAGTCATCCGATGACGGTTTTTTCGACAGCGATACTTACCATGCATCGTGAATCCTTCTTCACGAAAAAGTATTATGCAGGGATTAATAAAAAAGATTATTGGGATCCTATGTATGAGGATGTACTGAACCTTTTGTCAAAACTACCGGAAATAGCAACCTATACCTATGCCAAAATATACCGTGATGGCAAAAGGATTCAATCGAATCCAAATCTCGACTATGGCGGAAATTTTGCATTTATGCTGGGCAAACCCAAGCCTTATGATGATGTATCAAGGATGCACTTTATTTTACATGCCGATCATGAAAGCGGAAATGTAAGTGCGCATACCGGGCATCTGGTGGCAAGTTCGTTGTCGGATATTTATCTTTCCATTTCTGCAATGGTGAATGGACTGGCAGGTCCGCTGCACGGTCTGGCGGCACAGGGTGTACTTCAGTGGCTGCATGAGTTGGTTGAACGCATGGGAGGTGAAGGTGTTGAGCCTTCTGAAGCAGAAGTCAAACAATACGTATGGGAAACGTTGAATGCCGGTTTTGTGGTTCCAGGTTTTGGTCACGCAGTTTTGAGAAAAACCGATCCACGCTATATGCTTCAACGAGAGTTTAGCCTAAAACACCTTAAAGATAATCCAATATTTAAGTATGTTGACATTTTATACAGGGTAGTTCCTCCCATTTTGCAGGAGCAGGGAAAAGCAAAAAATCCCTGGCCTAATGTGGACGCCCAATCAGGTGTTATCCAATGGCATTACGGTGTACAGGAATATGATTTTTATACGGTTCTTTTCAGTATCGGAAGGGCACTTGGAATTTGCGCGAATATTATCTGGGACAGGGCTTTATATTATCCGCTCGAACGTCCAAAATCACTGACTACAGAAATGCTGGAAGAGTTAGCAGGAATTAAGAAAAAGCCGGCAGCTAAGGAAAAGGATAAATCCTCTAAAGAATAAAATCTGAAAAGTCCTGAGTTTTGGGACTTTTTTTTTGGATTATTTTGATTGTCAAAATTCAACCTTTTTTAAATATGGTTAAGCAAATCGAAATATTATTGCCTGCTTTCGAAAGAGGCTTTCATCTTATCACAAAAGAAATTTTTGACAATTTGACGGCATTACCCGAAACAGGATTGCTGAACTTGTTTATCTGCCATACATCAGCAGGATTGACCATTAATGAAAATGCAGATACAACCGTTACCGTTGATCTGGAAAGAACTTTTAACAAAATGGTTCCGGATGGGACAAAGGACTATATTCATACGATGGAAGGGCCTGATGATATGCCGGCTCACATAAAATCTTCAATGGTGGGTCATTCGGTTACAATTCCGATAACCCATCACCGGTTAAACCTGGGAATATGGCAGGGTATATTTCTTTGCGAGTTCAGGAATCGGGGCGGAAAAAGAAAGCTTGTGGCAACAATTTATTCCTGATAGAAAATTAAACTATTTTTGAACTGAAATGATTTTGCTTATTCTGATTTCGCTTTTCGTAATACTGCTTGTTGGTTTATTGACAGCCCCGTTTTACATTTTTATAAATACTGATAAGGGACTCTATCATACCGGATTGGCAAGGATTTTTGAAATTCATTTTCAGCCTGATAGTGAAAAAATACTGATTATTTTTGTTCGAATACTCTTTTTAAAATCAACATTTTACCCATTCCTTAAATCAAATGATAAAGAGCAGGATTGGGATGTTAAAACTTTGAAAAAAGCCAAAAAAAAGTTTGTCCGGCGGTCAAAGATCAGGATGTGGTTTACGATTATTTCAACTTTTATAAAACGATCGAAGATAAAGAAATTACAACTGAATATAGATACCCACGATGTACAGGTCAATGCTCTTTTATTTCCAATTTTTGCGGTCATCAATCGTGGACAGGTAATCCAACTGGATGTAAATTATTCGGGCAATTTCAGCCTGATAATGGATATCCGGTACAATCTTTACAGTGCTTTGATTGGAATTTTTAAGTATTTTTACAAAAAACATTTTACTTAACCTTTAATAATCATACAATATGGACTTTAACTTAGAAGAAATGCTCAACAATGTGATTGACCAGCTTCAAGCAGTAGCTAAAACCGAAACCGTAATCGGTGAGTCCTTCAAATTAGGGGAATTTGATTGTGTGCCTGTGATAAAAATAAACATGGGATTTGGAAGTGCCGGCGGATCAGGTCACCCTGATAAAAAAGGTCTGGATAAAGGCGGTGGAGCAGGTGCGGGCATCAACCTCGAACCCCTGGGTTTCCTTGTAACCAAAGGTGATGAAATTTCGATGGTCAGCGTTTCACGGTCAAAAGGATTGCAATCAGTATTTGAAAAGGTTCCCGACCTGCTTGAAAAAATAATCGAAATGAAAAAAAACAAAGACAAGAAATAAATTTGATAATTATTAGCACATTTACATTTTCAAAATAAAAACAATCATGAAAAACAAAATCAGCATTTTACAATTTTTACTATTTATCCTCATTCCTTATTTTATTCAGGCTCAAAAATCAATTGACATCCTTCATTTACCTGTCAATATGTCAAAAGGAAGCCAACCTGCTTATCAGGTTTCCATTCCTGAAACAAATCTGGAAACAGTTAAAAAGGAATGGATGAAACTGATCCGGCAAAATACCAAATCAAAGGTTGAAGAAATGGGTCAGGAGTTGATCATTAAGGGTACATTGATCAAAGAAATCTATCCTGAACCTATAAACATTTATAGCGCTCTGGTCGGAGGTGATTCTGCAATAAAAGTAATAGCTGTCTTTGAAATTGACAGCCTCATTTTTACACTTGATGAGAGTAACAAAACTGTCCAGAACGAGAAAACCCACAATGCCATCAAAAAATTCATGAGGGACTTTGCCGTTGGTCAGTATTCCAGCATTGTTCAGGAGCAAGTGGATGCCGAAGTAAAAAAATTAGGTGCACTTAATAAGGAACTTGAAGATCTTACAAAGCAAATAGAAAGCGACCGGAAAGAGGTGAAGTCGAACGAGCAGGATATTAAAAATTCGCAGGATGCAATAGCCTCTTACGAGAAAGAAAATGAAAGAAAGATGGGGGAAATTGACTCCAAAAAAGAGGCAAATGCAGCCGTCAAAAACGACCCTGAATTACGGAAGGCAGCGAAAGAACAACTAAAAAGTCTGGAAAAAGAAAAAAGTTCAATCGAGAACAACCTGGAAAAGGAGCAAAAGAATATTGTGAAGTATCAGTCAAAAATTGATGAGCTAAATCGTTCCATTGATAATAATCTGACACTTGTGGAAGAGAAAAAAACAGAAATTACCACCCAGGAAGCAGGCATCAAACAGGTAACAGCAAAGTTGAACGGAATCAAATAACATTATAATTCTGATCTTATTTGGCATGTAAATTCTATTATTTCCGGGAAAAATTTCTGAAACTCTTTGCGGTACAAACTGTAATCCGTTTTTAAATCCTTTACAGCGTTTTCCATACCCGACTTGAATGGGGTTCGGATTGCCATGCCGTTCAACGCCCTGCCCAATCCTTCAAATGTTCCATACCCGACAAACCAGTCAAATTTTTTCATGTATGCAATAAACCGCTGACTTTTTTCGGGCAAAACAGGAAATCGTTTGATTAAAATGGAATGCATGCGGTGCGTGAAGTTTTCGAGACTTTCAGCGGAATAGTCGTTCCAGTCGGCTGAAAGAAAATGATCGTAGAACATATCGGCAACCACCCCTGCATATTTCCGGTAATTGCCATTTAATCGTTCTTTGGTTTTCAGAAATACCGGGTGCATATCAGTAAATTTATCTATTTCTCGATGCAGAAAGATACCGGATTGAATCCCGGTGCTGTATTTATTTACGGAATTACCCTTCACATGGTCGGCAATAAAATTACCCGTTATCACCTCTTCATCATCACCCGAAAGATATAAATGTGCAAGAAAATTCATACAGTATTTTGTAAAGGCAAAAATAAAGATTTTGTAAGTAATCAGTATACTATTTACAATGAAATTACACCTGGCGCAGTAACGGGAAGGGGTATAATGGGTATAATGGAATAGAGGAAATACAGGGTTTAAGTTTTACATTTAAAATTTATACTTCCCAACCAGATTGCTTTAACCGTAACACTTATTCCCTTTATACCTTTATTTCCTCTATACCAGTTAAAAGATTCTTAATCCAGTAAATATTAAGATTGTTAACTGACTGATTAGTCACAAGATTTTAAACGCGACACCAGTCATTATTTAAAATGGATTTAGATTATGGTTTTGCTTTGAAAGACAAAATATTTATCTCTAAATTTGTTGAGTTTACAAATTGTCAATTTACAACAACTGCATAGTCTATGGAAAAAATTTTGCTATTAGGAGATGAAGCCATTGCTCAGGGAGCAATTGATGCAGGGATTTCGGGAATTTACGCCTATCCGGGAACGCCATCTACTGAGATAATGGAATATGTTATTAATTCAGGAGAAGCGGCAACAAAAGCGATTCGGACGGGATGGGCGACCAACGAAAAAACAGCAATGGAAGCAGCGCTCGGAATGTCGTATGCCGGAAAACGAACGATTGTTTGCATGAAACACGTCGGGCTTAATGTGGCTGCTGATGCATTTATTAATTCTGCCATCACAGGTGCAAATGGCGGGATGATTGTGGTTGCAGCGGACGACCCTTCTATGCACTCTTCTCAGAATGAACAGGATTCCAGGTTTTATGGAAAATTTGCCATGATCCCCTCACTCGAACCCTCCAATCAACAAGAAGCCTACGACATGACCCTTTACGGATTTGAAATTTCTGAACGTTATAAAGTTCCAATACTAATGCGAATTACGACCCGGTTGGCTCATTCCAGGTCGGGTGTTGCCAGAAAAACACCCCGGCGGCAAAATGAAATTAAGTTGCCTGAAAATCCGAAACAGTACATTCTGCTCCCTGCCAATGCAAGAAAACAATTCAGGCATTTGCTTGATATCCAGGATGACTTTCAGGGGGATGCTGACAGGAGTAATTTTAACCAATACATGGATGGACCTGACAAAAGCCTTGGGATAGTAGCTTGCGGAATCGCTTATAACTATCTTTTGGAAAATTTTCCAGATGGTAAAATTCCATATCCTGTCCTTAAAATCGGACAATACCCTTTATCGAGACCCAAGATGAAACGGCTATATAATGAATGCGATGAAATACTCGTTCTCGAAGACGGTTACCCAATTGTTGAAGAGCTGATCAACAGTTTTTTTAGCCTGGGCAAAAAAATTAAGGGGAGGTTGGATGGGACGCTCAGGCGTGATGGCGAGCTGAACCCGAATAAGGTAGGAAAAGCGTTGGGATTTGAATTTCCTGAATCACGACCAGTCCCCGATCTTGTAACCAGCCGTCCTCCAAAACTTTGCAAGGGATGCCCGCATATTTATTCCTACAACGCATTGAACGAAGCTCTCATCGAATACAGCAAAGGGAGGGTTTTCTCCGACATCGGTTGCTATACGCTTGGAGCGCTCGAACCATTTGATGCCATTAATACCTGTGTGGATATGGGCGCTTCCATTACAATGGCCAAGGGCGCCGCAGATGCAGGATACACACCCGCAGTTGCCGTCATCGGCGACAGCACCTTTACCCACTCCGGGATGACCGGATTGCTGGATGCTGTGAACGACAGATCATCAATTACCGTAGTTATATTAGACAATGCTACTGTAGCCATGACCGGTGGCCAGCATTCATCAGCATTAGGAAAGATTGAAGCCATTTGTGAAGCGCTGGGCGTGGAAAAAGAACATATAGTAATTATGAATCCATCGCCCAAATATCACGAAGAGAACATGAATAATTTTAAAAAGGAGATACAGTACCACGGGGTTTCCGTCATCATCCCCCGCAGGGAATGTCTGCATACGGCAGCGCGCCGGATCAAAGAAGAAAAAAGAAAAACCGAAAGAGAAAAAACAGGAAGCATCGTCTAACAAAAAGCATCATTATGAAAAAAGATATCATTTTAGCAGGAGTCGGGGGGCAGGGAATTTTATCCATAGCAGCCGCCATTGGAATGGCTGCAATTAATTCAGGACTTCATTTGAAACAGGCTGAAGTTCATGGAATGAGCCAGCGGGGAGGCGATGTTCATTCAGATTTAAGAATTTCCGATAAAGAAATAGCTTCCGACCTGATTCCTGAAGGAAAAGCCGATATGATCATCTCTGTGGAACCCATGGAGTCGCTCCGCTATCTACCAATGCTTGCACCTGACGGGTGGCTGGTGACCAACACCACTCCTTATGTCAACATTACCAATTACCCCGAAATTGAATCCGTATTGAATGCAGTTAAAGCATTTCCTAATAACATTGCTATTGATGCAAATAAAATTGCAACGGAAATCGGTCAGAAAAAATCAGCTAATATGGTCATATTGGGCGCTGCCTCACTTTTCGTGGGAATAGAATACAATGAATTGGAAAAAGCCATTAAAAAACTCTTCCGCTCCAAGGGAGAAGAAATTGTTACAGTAAACCTTCAGGCACTTAATGCAGGCAGAGATTTCGCCACTACGTATATAAATAAATAAATTTCTACCTACTCAAGTAATCAAAAACAATCTATTGTATCTTTGAACTCAAAAAAGATTAGAATTAATGAATTTTAATGTTTCACTAAATTTAAATGATGATGAAAAAAATTTTACTTTTTACACTTGTATTTGGTTTTGTTTTAATTGGTTTTAGCCAACAAAGAGCAATTGCCCCTAAAGAACTACGGAATCATGCCGTAATCATGGTGCAACCAACGACTGAAACAATGAATTTCAGTCATGAAACCCTTCCTTCCGTAAAGGGATTACTTGATCCCGAAGAAACGATTATTGGTAATACGTATTATGACCTTCAGTCCAATTCAAGTAGTCCGTCAAACAGGATATTTGTTTATGACGATGGCACAATTGGTACCGTTTTCACATTGGGTTTGACTTATCCGAATTTTGACGACCGTGGTACCGGATACAATTATTTCGATGGCAATGACTGGGGAGCATATCCTGCATCAAGAATCGAGGGGGGAACAGGTCAGTCCAGCCGAGCTGGATGGCCTTCTTATTCTGCCTGGGGTGAGGACGGAGAGATTAATTTAGCTCATTATTCAGGAACAGGAAGCCCGGGAGGTTTGGTTATATCAAAAAGGGCATCAAAAGGAACGGGATCCTGGGAATTATCCGAATTACACAGCCCTGAACCATTAGCTGAATATTTGTGGCCAAGAATGTCAACTGCAGGAATTAACCATTCCGTTATTCATACAATAGCCATCACTATGCCAGTTGCAAATGGTGGTATAACTTATCAGGGACTTGATGGTGCATTGCTTTATTCAAGGTCTGATGATGGTGGTGCAACCTGGAATCCTCAGCATCTTCTTATAGAGGGCGTAAGCAGTAACTACTATAACAATAATAGTGCTGACTCTTATGATATTAAGGCACAGGGGGATAATGTTGCCATAGTTTATGGTGACGGATGGCAGGATTTGGGCTTGCTCAAATCCACTGATGGTGGAGAAACTTGGACAAGGACTCTAATTTGGGAATGCCCTTACCCTTTTTGGACAACCGGAACACCAACTGACACATTTTATTGTGCTGACGGCGCTCACACCTTAGCTTTTGATCAGTCCGGAACAGTTCACGTAGTATTCGGTATTAATCGTGCTCTTTCTGCTGATGGGTCAGCCCAGTCATGGTTCCCACTCGTTGACGGTGTAGGTTACTGGAACGAAAACAGACCAACCTTCTCCAATTCTGTTGATGCTTTGAATCCTTATGGCGATCCAGGTACTGAACTTGAGGATGATTACAGCCTAATCGGTTGGTCGCAGGACATTGACAATAACGGAACATGGGATATACTGGGTGAAGTTGGCTTGTATTATATAGGTGCGAGCAGTATGCCTCAAATCCTGGTTGATGACAATAATGAAATTTACATTGTCTTTTCATCCATTACCGAAACTTATAACAATGGGACACAGGATTATAGGCACCTATGGGCTCGTTACTCACCCAATGGGGATTTCTGGGGACCGTTTGTTCACCTTAATTCCGGACTTACTTTCCTTTATGATGAGTGTGTATTCCCATCCATTGCGGAGGGTTCTGATGAGTATTTTCATCTGATTTATCAGGCTGATAATGATCCGGGCCTTGCCGTTAGAGGGGATTTAGACCCTTACAGCGAAAACTTTGTAAGGTATATGAAGGTTCCAAAGGACGAAATTAAAGTTGGAATTAAGGAAAATTTTGTAATTAATGACGATGATGTTCTCCAGAATTTTCCAAATCCAGCAGCGGATTTAACTACGGTTAAAGTCAATATCAGGAAATCAACATCCACTTTTACAATTGATGTTGTAAATATGATTGGACAGAAAGTTATGTCAATTGATGCAGGAAATGCCCAACCAGGCATGAACCAGATAACTATAGATGTAAGCAATCTTCCTGATGGGGTTTATTTCTATACAGTTAAAGCCGGTGATTCTTCAGTAACAAAAAAAATGATTGTGGAATAAAATCCGTTCCCATCTAATTTATAAAGCTCCTCTTTGGGGAGCTTTTTTTGTTATTTCTCAAATTAATTGAAAATATTTCGTTCGATAATAAATTAAAATATTGTAATTTCGCACGATATTTTTTACTTTTGAAGTCTAAAAAAATGAAAGTTTATTAATATTAATGTTTCACTAAATTTAAATGATTATGAAAAAATTTTTATCGTTATGTTTAATTATGAGCATTGCTTTTATGGGATTTGCTCAAAAAGGTTCTCTTATACCCAAGAACCTGCGCGACGTTTCAGTACAAGTTGCCGTGAAACCTATGGTTGACAACGTAAGTATGTTTGAAAACAGTTATAACCCAACCGTTAATAACCAGGCTGCTGCAAAAAGCCAGGAGCAGGTCGGAACAACTTTTTACGATTTACAGACCAACCAGGCATTAGGCAACAGGTTATATCTGTTTGGAGATGGTACCCTAAGTGCGGTATGGACAATGGGATTTGAAGCTGATGCCTTTGCAGATAGAGGTACCGGATACAATTATTTTGATGGAAACTCCTGGGGAGACGATCCAACTGCAAGAATTGAAAACGTAAAAACCGGTTGGCCCAGCATTGCCCAATACGGAGAAGATGGTGAAATTATTGTAGCCCATACCGGAGTTGCTCAGGGATTATATTTCAATAAAAGGGATACAAAAGGCACAGGTGCATGGGAAAGTTTTTTCCTTGCGGGACCTGATGCAACCAATGTTCTGGTATGGCCACGTATGGTTACCTCAGGAGCGAATCATGATGTAATTCAATTGATTTGTCCCGGTGGAAATGCAGTTGCTTATAATGGACAAACCCCAGCTTTGCTTTATAGTCGTTCGGCTGATGGTGGCGCTACCTGGGATCCGTTGCACGAAGTTCTTCCGGGTACCGGCGCTGATTTTTATCTTGGTATGAATGCAGACGAATATACATGGGCTGAGCCTAAAGGAGATGTGATTGCTTTCCAGAGCTGTGATGCTTTACATGATTGGTTTGTTATGAAATCATTGGATGGTGGTACAACCTGGACTAAAATCATGGTTTGGGAATGTCCTTATCCATTTTTTGACGTTAATTCTTCACTTACTACTGATACCTTGTGGGCACCTGACGGAGCCGGAGATATTGCCATTGACAATTACGGAAAAGTGCATGTCATTAGTGGATTAACCAGAGTAGCAAGGGACGAAGGTACTGCTGCCGGAAGTATCAATTACTGGCCCTATACTGACGGGGTTGCTTATTGGAATGAAGATATGCCTCCTTTTACAAACGCCGAACCTCATGATGCATTGGATGCATGGGATGTATTGATTGAGGACTATAACAATATCGGCTGGATGCAGGACGTGAACAATAACGGCACCATTGATATTGTTGCAGAAATAATGGCATACCGTTCATTGGGCCTTCTGACGATGGCCACCATAGCCATTGGACCTACTAATGGAGTTTATGTAGCCTGGGCTGGGACTACCGAAGGATATGTTTATGGAAACGATGAGTTTAATTTCAAACACATTTGGACCAGGCGTTCACCCGATGGTGGTATTAACTGGAGTCCTTTTGTTGATTTGAATACCGAATTGATTCAATCATTTGACGAATGTATTTATCCGGTTTTAGCTGATAACGTAAATGAAAGCATACACCTGACCTATAATATTGACGCTAACCCGGGACTTGCTCTTGATACCGATCATCCATATCAGGAAAACAGGTACAACTATTTTACCGAGAATATTGAAGTTCTGTACACCGGGATAAAAAATAACAAAAGTGTACCTTCAATTGTAGAAGTGAGACAAAACTTCCCGAATCCTGCAACTGATATTACCTTCTTCGAAATTAAGCTGATTGAAAATGCCGAATTGAGTCTTGAAGTTACCAACATGCTCGGGCAGGTTGTTTATCAGTTAAACAAAGGTAAGGTCAACGCTGGAGCTCACGTTTTAAAAGCTGATGTTTCTGGTTTTGATTCAGGAGTTTACTTCTATACTGTAAAAGCTGGTGAATCAACCGTTACAAAGAAAATGATAGTGGAATAATATCCCTATTGCTGATTTATTTAAAAGGCTCCCTTCATGGGAGCTTTTTTTATTTCTTAAACATTGTTGTCAGATTAAATTTAGAGATTCTTCGCTAACACTCAGAATGACAATGACGTTGTAGATGTTTTGAGGGAAGGGGGTTTGCAGGCGGCTGAGCCGCCTGCAAACCCCCTTCCTAAAATTCAACACTTTGTCATTCTGAACGGAACGAAGTGAAGTGAAGAATCTCAAGCCTATTATTTCATTTTCATCGGGCAATAATGATCATTAAAATTGAAATTTTTTATAAAATCAAAATCTGGTTTATTTTTTAAATGTATCTTTACAATATAATTTAACCGTTCAGAAAATAAAAAAATAATGTCAAAATCTGAGTAGATTTTTATACAAAAGTGCTTGTCAGAAATTGCATAAATGATATAAAAACGATGATTTATGAAAAAGATTAAACCACATTACAAAATTTTTCCCGCCAGCAGGTCAGGACTGATAGTATTGTTTATAATGGGCATGGTTTTGTTCTCATCAGGTCAGGACCGAACCATAACAGGAACAGTCGCCTCATCCGACACCAAAGAAACCTTACCGGGAACCTCAATCGTTGTTAAAGGAACCACCCAGGGTACGGTTACAGATATTGATGGAAAGTATTCCATTGCAGTTCCTTCGGCTGATGCGGTTTTGGTTTTTTCGTTCATCGGTTACCTTACACAGGAGGTAATCGTGGGCGAGCAAAATGCAATAAATGTCAACCTTGACCCCGATAAGGTTACATTGGATGAAATTGTTGTGATAGGCTATGGAACCATAAAGAAAAGTGATCTTACCGGGTCAGTGAGTTCCATCAAATCTGATGACATTACAAAAATAACCGCTGTAAATCCAATGCAAAGTTTGCAGGGGCGGGTGAGCGGGGTTCAAATCACCAGCTCATCAGGTGCTCCGGGAGACAATCCCATTGTCAGGATCAGGGGGGTTGGTACCTTCAATAATTCAAGCCCTATATATGTTGTGGATGGCGTGATCCTCGATGATATTTCGTTTTTGAATGCCGCTGATATTGCCTCTATGGAGGTATTAAAGGATGCTTCAGCAACTGCTATCTATGGATCGAGAGGTGCCAATGGGGTGATTATGGTTACAACAAAAAGGGGTACAGCCGGACAGGAAAAAACGATTTTTAATTTTACAGGTGAGTATGGGATTCAGCGACTCGCTAAAAAAATTGATCTGCTTGATGGGAAGGAATTTGCAACCATTTATAATGAAATAGATCCCGGAACATACAACAATACTGACCTTGTACCCAATACCGATTGGCAGGATCTGGTCTTTGATGTTGCTCCGATACAGAATTACCAGCTTTCTGCATCAGGTGCATCAAAGGCGATGCAGTATTATATTGGAGTCGGATATTTTAACCAAAAAGGGATCATTGAAAAATCAAGCTATGAAAGAGTTACCGTAAAATTTAATAACATTTATAACCTGACATCATTTTTAAATTTAGGAACCAACATTTCGGTGATGCCATTTAAACAAGAAATTGCTCCCGATGTAACCTATGCTGCCTACAGGGCACAGCCTGTTTTGGAACCATACTATCCCGACGGATCTTATGGGGTCGTTTTGAATGTAGGAAATCCGCTTGCAAGTATTGAATATTCAAACAATTTCAGAAAAGGAACGCGTGCAGTTGGAAATTTATATGCTGATATCAAAATATTGAACGGCCTTAACTTTAAATCCAGTTATGGGATTGACGGTGCTTATAACAAGGCACAAAATTTCACCCCTGCATATACTGTAAATAATCCCGATGGTACTGCTTCGCAGCAACAAAACGTGTTAAGTGACCTGACAAAAGCCAGCAATGATGTCTTTAGCTGGTTATGGGAAAATACTTTAAGCTATAACAAAGAAATCGGAAAGCATTCTATAAATGCAGTTGGTGGATATACCATGCAAAAAACTACAACCGAAGAAATCAAAGTTGAGGGGGCAAACATCATTCGAAATGGAGAAAATTTCTGGTATATCAATCCTTCCTATATTTATGATCCAAACAATGATGTAAATACCATCAGCAAGATTTCCAATACTGTTGATCAAAACCTTTACTATTCAATGATTTCATATCTTTTCAGGATTAATTATTCCTATTACAATAAGTATATTCTGACAGCTACTTTTCGTTCAGACGGATCTTCAAAATTCAGCCAGGAAAACCGGTACTCTTATTTTCCGTCCTTTGCTGTTGGCTGGAATCTTTCAGAAGAAAATTTCATGAAGAATATAAATTTCCTAAATAAGTTGAAACTGAGAGCAAGCTGGGGCCAGGTTGGCAATGAAAAGATTGATTATTATGCCCGTTATTCCAGGGTTCAGTCGAATTTAACCGCCATCTTCGGCAGCAATGATTCGACCCGAATTCTTCTGCATCATACGGTGTTTATGGAAATTCTGACCTGAGATGGGAAGTCACTACACAAACCGATATAGGATTAGAGGTTGGAACCTTGAATAATCGGCTTACCGCAGAATTAGACTATTACAACAAGGTAACGGATGATATTTTGGTCCAGTTAGCAATCCCCGGATATTATGGAAATGGAGAAGGTGCAAAAGTTTGGTACAATGCCGGTAAAGTTCTGAACAGAGGTTTTGAGTTCAATCTTGGTTGGCGCGATCAGGTGAAAAATTTGAAATATGGTATCCGGGCCTTAGGCTCAACTCTCCATAATGAGGTTCTTGAAATTGGCGGTAGTAGTGGCATTGACTCGGTTCTTGTCGGAGGATATCTTGGTAATGGAATTCCAGTTACAAGAAGTGAAATTGGATTACCAATTGGCGCCTTTTATGGTTATGAAACGGATGGTATTTTCCAGACCCAGGAAGAATTGGATAATTATCCTCATACTGCTGAAGCAGGTGTTGGGGATTTGAGGTTTGTTGATGTAAATGGCGATGGAATTCTCAATGGACAGGACCGTACCTACATTGGTTCCCCTATCCCGACTTTTGTTTTTGGGTTCATCCTGGATCTTCAATTTAAAGGATTTGATTTTTCGCTGAATATACAAGGGCAAACCGGAAATAAAATATTCAATGCAAAGGAAGTCGTGAGGCCTGATCCTTACAATTTTGAGCAACACGTAATGGACCGATGGACGGGAGAAGGAACCAGCGATACTGAACCAAGAGCTTCTTTTGGCGGATACAATTATATTCCCTCTGATAAATATATTTACGATGGTTCATTTGTTCGTATCAGAAATGTTATACTAGGATATACTATACCCCAGGATTGGAGTAAAAAGTTTTATATGCAAACATTCCGTGTTTATTTTAAGGTGGATAACCTTTACACTTTTACAAAATTTACTGGTTACACTCCTGAAATAGGCAATTCCAGTGTTATTGCAAACGGGATTGATACGGGCATCTATCCCGTAACATCGGTTTATTCATTTGGTGTAAATTTAACATTCTAATAATTATGAAAGCAACAGCCATAAATATTAAAATTCTTGCGATCCTGTCAGTTGTTATCCTAATAACCGGTTGTGAAAAATTTCTCGAAATCGAACCACAGGGAGAGCTGACAAAGGAAAATTTTCCAACTACAGCTTCAGATGCGTTATTGGCTACGAATGCAGCCTATTCGTCACTTAGAGAATGGCATTATAGTTCAGGCGGATATCCAATACTTGATATTATGTCGGATGATGCACGTAAAGGAAGCAACCCGAACGATCAGGGTTCAAATTTAATCCCCTATGATGTTTTTAGTTTCACGACCACTCAGGATGGACTAAGCCGATGGTGGAATGCCCTTTACCTTGGCATTAAGCGCACCAATGTGGTGATTGAAAAAATCCCTGATATTACAATGGATGAGGCATTGAAAACAAGGTATATTGCAGAGGCCCGTTTCATTCGCGGACTTATGTATTTTGATTTGGTGAGGGCGTGGGGAGGAGTGCCTCTGGTAGAAAATACGGAACCTCCGCTTAATTTGGTACGATCCTCATCGAATGATATTTATAATTTCCTGATTAATGACCTTATATTCGCAGAGGCGAATCTTCCGTTAAAAAGTGAATATGAGCTTACCGATTTGGGCAGGGCAACCAAAGGAGCTGCTCAAGCATTGCTTGCCAGGGTTTATCTCTTCAGTGGAGAATTTGCTAAGGCTGCAACGCATGCTCTTGATGTAATCAATTCCGGAATGAGTACGGACTTGAACCTGTCTTTACCGATGCAAACAGTGTGGACGGAAACAATGGCATCGAATCAATCTTTGAAATTGGAGCCGTCCAATTCGAAGGAACAGAATCGGGTGGCAACCAATATGGCAACACCCAGGGAGTAAGAGGTACGCCTAATCGTGGTTGGGGTTTCAACAGACCCTCGCTTGATCTCAGATATTCTTTTGAAGCATTTGATCCTCGGTTGAAGGGCACCATCATTGATCTTGGTGATACATTGGATGGAATTCTTATTCTTGGAGATGGCACTACTCCAAACGAAACGTATGATGAGAACAATACCCTCATTGAAATAGAGTGTTATAACCGTAAAGTCTGGGTTCCGGGTGAAAACACTATCACCCAATGGGGACATCACCGCAGACTCATCCGGTATGCTGATGTATTACTGATGGCAGCAGAAGCATTAAATGAAAATGGTAATCCTGCCCAGGCGTTGAACTATCTCAATATGGTTCGTGCCCGTGCCCGTCAGGGAGATAATTCTATCCTCCCGGATATTACAACCACCGATCCTGCGTTATTAAGAAGTTTAATACTTGATGAAAGACGGCACGAATTGGGTATGGAAGCTCACCGGTTTTGGGATTTGGTAAGAACCGGAAAAGCTGATGAAGTTTTAGGACCGTTAGGATTTGTAGCTGGAAAGCACGAATTATTCCCAATACCTCAAAATGAAATTGATATTTCACAAGGATCATTAACTCAAAATCCGAATTGGTAACTCAAAAAAATATTGTTTAATTTAAATTTATATGTGATATGAAAAAACAAATTGTAGTATTTAGTTCTTTTATGATTGCAGCCGCACTTCTGTTTTTAGTAGTAAGCTGTAACAAAGATGATGAAGCAGAAACCTTCGCTCTTTCGACACTTAAAGCCGGATCAGTTGATTTGAACGGAGCCACCTCGCCTAACAATGTATCGTCCGATCCGACCATTGTCGCCACTTTTAACCTGGATGTGAAAGCTTCAACCGCCAATAACAACACCATTCTCCTGAAAAGGAATTATGATAATGCGGTTATTGATCTTACAATTACTGTTTCGGGAGCAAGCATTACCATTGTACCGAACGAAAGTTTGGGAAACGGCGCTTTGTACGAACTGAAAATGTCAGGTATCCAATCCACAGACGACCAGTCCTTATCCGCCATTACAAGGTCATTTACAACCGAAGGTACCTTTGTTCCGACCGGACAGATCGCTTATTGGAATTTTGAGGAGAACGCAAATGATCAGGTAGGAAGTTTCAATCCATTAGCTACAGGAGTGGTTGATGTTGCTTATGAAGATTCTTATAAAGCAGATGCCGGCAAATGTGCATTTTTTAATGGCACTTCCACTATCATCGAAATTCCAAATGGCGACCAATTAATGAATACCGATAACTTTACCCTTGCATTCTGGGTTAAAACAAAATCAGCAGGTCATGTGAATGAAAATGGTGATCCGAAAGGTCATTTTGTAATGGGATTGGGCGCCTTTAAAGGGCTCCAGTTTGAAATTCCCGGAGATTACAGTTCATGCAAGCTGGCTGCAACTTACGAATTAACTGATGGTACTGGCGCATCCCAGGACCTTTGGTTCGATGGAAGTGGAACCTATAATGGCAACGGAGGTTATGTTGGATGGACTTTTTGTAAGGACCTGACTGGATCGGGTGGTGTTACAGCACTGCTGAAAGATACCTGGGCGCAGGTAGTTTGTACTTTCGACGGACCAACAAAAATAGGAACCATGTATATCAATGGCGAAAAAATGAAAGCACAGGATTTCAATTTATACGATAATTCTCTGGCAAATGCAACCGGCTTGATGTGGAGTGGCGATGGAGTTGAAGTTGTAAATGAACTTGCCTTTGGATTTATTCAGTCGAGAGCAGGTACCTTATGGGATACTGAGCCCTGGGGTGGATATGAATTCCCGACGGCAAATCATTTTGGTGGCTGGCTTGATAATGTGAGAATTTTCCATAAAGCATTATCAGCACAGGAAGTTGATCTGATGTACAGTTCAGAAAAACCGTAATACCTTAAATCTAATTTATTGAAAGAGAGGGTTACGGATTTCTTTAACCCTCTCTTTTTACACTAAATACCATTACCATGAAAAAGTTCTTTGGGCTTACGTTGTTAGTTATTTCAGCATTTTTGATACTTTTCTCCTGCAAAAAGGATACCCCCGACGACCCGGGCACCATACAATTGGCAGCCATCAAAGTTGGCAGCACTGAACTTAACCTGTATGAAGCAAATATGGATATTCCGGTGGATAGTGTTGTTGTTATAAAATTTAACAACGTTCTTGATACCCTAAGTGCTAAATCGGGTATTGTGCTAAATACCTCAGACAATATTCCTGTTTCCTTTCAAATACTTTTCATGGATGACTTCAGAACCATAAAACTTCTGTTAAATAAGCCTTTGGATCATCAAATCACATTTACTTTGAATATCAATTCTTCATTAAAAGGATTAAATGGTGAGACCTTCCCCGGGTTCATCGTGAATTTTACAACGGTAAATGGAACATTATTCATCGAAACCATTACCATTGGCGGCAGTGATTTTAAAGTGCCCAATCATCCCAGAGACATTGACTGGAAAAGTATTGACCTTGAAGTATTATTCTCCGATCCCATTGATACTGCTAATTATCATTCCTTTTTTACAATTCCCGGCAATGTGCCGCTGACATTATCAATTTCGGCGGATATGCGAAAAGTGACCGTTAGCAACATAAACGACCTGGATTATTATACGCGATATTTTTTCATCATATCGCAAAATCTCAAATCTCAGGATGGATTTTCATTTGATGGATTCAATAATTTCTTTTATTCAGCTCTCGATTCTACCGATAAATTTCCATTGATATCGGATGAAGAACTCCTTGACCTGGTTCAATTGCAGACTTTCAAATATTTTTATGATTTTGCGCACCCTGTAAGCGGTATGGCAAGGGAAAGAAATACATCGGGCGATGTTGTTACTTCCGGGGGTTCAGGATTCGGAGTAATGGCATTGATTGTAGGTGTAGAAAGAGGTTTTATAACCCGCGAACAGGGACTTCAGCATCTTGATAAAATTCTTGGTTTCCTCGAAACCTGCGATCGTTATCATGGCGCCTGGCCCCATTGGCTGAATGGATCTACAGGAGCTACCTATCCTTTTAGTACAAACGACAACGGAGCAGATCTAGTGGAAACCTCATTTATGATTGAGGGTTTAATGACCATGCGGCAATATCTTGATACGGGAATCCCAGAAGAACAGGAACTGGTCAACCGGATCAATATTATAATGGATGGTGTGGAATGGGATTGGTTCACACGGGGAGAAAATGTACTCTACTGGCATTGGTCCCCAACCGTTGGCTGGGCGATGAACATGAAAATTCAGGGTTACAACGAAACATTGATAACTTATGTAATGGCAGCATCTTCAACCACGCATACCATATCAGCTGAAGTTTATCAGCAGGGTTATGCCAAAAGCGGTGGTATTGTAAACGGAAATTCATATTACGGATATGTTCTGCCATTGGGAGGAGCCTTTGGGGGTCCTTTGTTTTTTACGCATTACTCTTTCCTGGGGCTTGATCCGAGAAACCTTGAGGATAACTATGCCAATTATTGGGAGCAGAATGTAAATCAATCGGCGATTAACCAGGCTTACTGTATAGATAATCCAAAAAATTATGTTGCCTATAGCAGCGAATCCTGGGGATTAACAGCAAGCGATAACCCCTGGGGATACAATGCACATTCTCCGACTAACGATCTCGGTGTGATAACTCCCACCGCTGCCGTTTCAGCATTGCCTTACACACCTGGTCCATCAATGGACGCCATCAGGCATTTTTATTACAAGCTGGGCGACCGTCTCTGGGGACCTTATGGTTTTTATGATGCCTTTGACGTAACAGACAATTGGTGGGCCGATTCATACATTGCCATTGATCAGGGTCCCATTGTTTGTATGATCGAAAACTACCGTTCCGGACTCTTGTGGGATTTATTTATGTCAGCACCCGAAGTACAGCAGGGATTGACCAAACTTGGTTTTAGCTATTGAAATCCATAAAAAGAATTATATGAAATCCGTAATAGTTTCATTGCTTGTGGTTTTGACGTTTAATGCATGTGAACAACCAAAAAAACTGAAACAATCAATGTTTAATTCTCAAGGAAAGGTTGACCACCCTCTTACAAGCCTCGAAGAACTCATGCTCGACTCCATTCAACAAAAGACTTTTCTTTTCTTTCTGAATGAATATCATCCGGAATGGGGAATAGTAAAGGACAGGACTGCTGCATGGGCACCCGCAAGTATTGCAGCTACAGGTTTTGGTATTCCATCATTTGCTATCGGTGCCGAAAGAAAATGGATTACCCGTGAGCAAGCCGCACAGATCACACTCAAAATACTTAATTTCTTTATCAATTCTGATCAAAGTGGCGACAGTAACGGAATAGGTTACAAAGGATTTTATTATCATTTTTTAAGAATGGATACAGGTAAACGTGAATGGAATTGTGAACTTTCATCTGTTGATACAGGATTGCTTATGATGGGTATTCTCTTTGCCCGGAATTATTACAACTTAGACAATGAAACCGAAAAACAGATCCGTTTGCTTGCCGGAAAGCTGGTTGACCGGGTTGAATGGAAATTCATGCAAATGCCCGACACAGGAAAATTTGCAAATACGATTTCGATGGGATGGACACCTGAAAAAGGGCAGCATGACTGGGGTTGGGCCGGTTATAACGAAGCGCTATTTCTTTATATCCTTGCTGCCGGGAGCGGAATGGAAAATGTTGAACAAAGCTATGATGCCTGGTTAAGCTCATATAAATGGAATACTCCTTATAAAGGACTTTCGCATGTAGCATTTCCCCCTTTATTCGGACACCAGTTTTCACAGGCTTTCATTGATTTTCGCGGCCTTGTGGATAAATATATGAAGGTAAAAGGAATTGACTACTTTGAAAACTCCCGGCGTGCGACTTATGTTCAACGACTATATGCAATAGATAATCCCAAAGGCTGGATAGGTTATGATTCGCTTTGCTGGGGCGTTACAGCCAGTGACGGTCCAACGGAAACGCACAATTTTGATGATAAAGAGTTTTTGGGTTATGCCGGAAGAGGAACGAGCGGTCCCGATTACAATTATTTTGATGATGGAACCATTGCTCCATACGGGCCTCTTTCTTCATTGCCATTTGCTCCTGAAATAGTTTTACCCACAATTAAATCTATCAACGAGAAATATGGGGATAAGTTATGGGGTAAGTATGGTTATTATGATGCTTTCAATCCGACTGCCAATTGGGTTAATGATGATTATATCGGCATAGACCAGGGACCAATGCTGATCATGATCGAGAATTTCAGGACCGGGCTGGTTTGGAATTATATGATGAAAGATCCGATTATCCAGAATGGGTTGACAAGGCTTGGGTTTGAATATTTGAAATAATTTCAACATTATAAGGCAGGGTCTTTCAAGACCAGGTATTGGGGGAGTTTTAAACAACAGCAACTTTATGTATCGTTTTTTAATAAAGAAATTTGCCATATCAGTCCTGTTGCTTCTTGCAACAATTATCTCAACAGCTCAAATCAAAATCCTCGATGAATTTGAAAACAAAAATGACTGGAGTTTCATCCGCTCCGATGGCGTTAATCTCAACCTGTCAAATGAAAAGGGCCTAACCGGCAATGCGATCCGATTCGATTACGATTTCACCAAAGGAACTGGTTACGGTGGAATACAAAAACTTTTTCCCATTGATCTTCCCGATAATTATGAATTCACTTTTTATATCAAAGCCGAGTCGCCGGCTAATAATTTTGAGATAAAATTCATTGACAGCACTGGAAATAATGTCTGGTGGGTGAATAACCGAAACTTTGATTTCCCTGAAGACTGGAAAAAAATCCGAATAAAGAAAAGACATATCAGTTTTGCATGGGGTCCCACAAGCGACCAAAGTTTAAAGCGAACTGACAGGATTGAATTTACCATTGCATCATTTGTCGGTGGCAAAGGAACCATTTGGATTGATGATCTGAGGTTTGAGCCTATTCCACCCGAAGCGCAATCCTATCCGTTGCCATCCGTTTCGGTTTCATCTTCAAAAAATAATCATTCTCCTGATCTTATGATTGATCAATCTACTGCGTCTTACTGGCAAAGCAATGGGGTGAAAAATCAATATATTCTGGTTGATTTCACAACCCGAAGAGAATTTGGCGGTTTGCAAATCAACTGGCTGAAAGACAGGCAAGCGGTTAGCTTTGATGTTATGATATCTGAAGATGGGAAAATATGGGAAAAAGCTTATTCCGTTTTACAAAATCCGGGAGACGTCAGCTTTATCCGCCTGCCGGAAGCCGAAGCACGTTATCTTAAAATTATCCTCATCAAAAATTATTCTAAGGATGGCTTCGGCATTGATGAGATTAATTTCCTCGATATAAAAAATTCCCTCACGCCCAATGATTTTCTGATTTATACGGCTAAAAATTCACCGGTTGGAAACTATCCACGTTATTTTCTTGAGCAGGCTTCGTACTGGACGATTGCAGGTGTAAACAATGATGTTAAGGAAGCTATGATCAATGAAGACGGAATGGTGGAAGTGGATAAAGGTTTATTCTCCATAGAGCCGATGATAAAAATGGGTGATTCGCTTTACAACTGGAGCAATGTGGCATCATCACAATTTTTAGGTGATGGAGGAAAATCTGACCCATTTACTTTTATTCCCTCTGTGGCATGGCAGATCAACGACCTCAAATTTACTACCCAAATATCTTCAGGCGGTGAAGCAAATGTCAATTCCGTGCTTAATATCGGATATACATTTGAAAACCTTTCAAACCAGTCCAAAGATTTTGAGTTATATTTACTCATCCGTCCCTTCCAGGTCAATCCCTACTACCAATGGCTGAACATTACCGGCGGCACCGGGAAAATAGCATCTATTCTTGAAGAAAATGACGGAATTATCAGAGTTGATGATAAAATTGTTCTTTCACAAAAAAAGTACGATGATTTCGGGGCGGCATCCTTTGATGAAGGAAATATAGTCGCGATGATTCGAAATGGAAAAATTCCTGATCAGAAAACCGCAACTGATCTGAGCCAGCTTGCAAATGGCGTCATTAAATATTCCTTTCATTTAAGTCCCGGTGAACAAACCAGGTTCTTTGTGATCGTTCCTTATTATGGCGACGGCACTAACGCTGAAAAACTGCGTCAGATGAATTACTGGGATGAATTTCACGAAGTTGCCGATTACTGGAATTCAAAAGTTGATCACATCAAATTCAATCTTCCGTCATCTGCCGATAGAATTATCAATACCTATAAAGCTAACCTGGTTTACATTTTAATCAATAAGGATAAAAACGGGATACAGCCTGGTTCACGATCCTATGAGCGAAGCTGGATACGCGACGGCGCACTGACGTCATCAGCTTTGCTCAAGTCCGGGATTGTCCCTGAAGTGAAAGACTTTATTGATTGGTATTCCGACCATCTGTTTGAAAACGGTAAAGTCCCATGCGTGGTTGATTCCCGAGGTCCCGATCCGGTTCCTGAAAATGACAGCCACGGTGAATTCATCTATCTGATACGCGAATATTTCAACTTCACGAAAGATACAGCCTTTCTCAGGTCAAAAAATGAAAATGTTTTAAAAGCCGTTGATTACATCGAATCACTAATTGCCCAGCGTTCAACTGATTATTACAAATTCGGGAATGATAGCCTGAGAGCTTTCTATGGATTGGTACCCGAATCCATCAGTCATGAAGGTTATTCTGCTAAGCCGATGCACTCCTACTGGGATGACTTCTTTACACTGAAAGGACTGAAAGATGCTGCAGAAATACAAAAAATCCTGGGTGAAAAGGAAACCTATGAACGAATTGCCAAACTAGGTAACACCTTCAGAGAAAATCTGTACAATTCCATTCGCCTGGCCATGAAGAACAAGAAAATTGATTATATACCGGGATGTGCAGAACTTGGTGATTTTGATGCAACATCCACAACAATCGCTTTGACCCCTTGCAACGAACTTAACAACTTACCAAAGCCGCAGGTTTACAACACCTTCGATAAGTATTATGAATTTTTCAAGAACCGAAGGGACGGAAAAACCAGCTGGGTAAATTATACACCTTATGAAAACCGTCTGATCGGCTCTTTTATTCTTTTGGATGAACCTGAAAAAGCCCACGAGCTAATAGAATTTTTCATAAATGACCAGCGTCCGCAGGGCTGGAACCATTGGGCTGAAGTAATCTGGAAGGACCACCGCAAACCTGGATTTATTGGAGATATGCCTCACACCTGGGTTGGAAGCGATTTCATCAATGCCATCCGTTCTATGTTTGTCTATGAAAACGAGTACGATCAGACTCTTGTATTGGCTTCTGCACTTTATCAGGATTGGATTGATTCACCGGAAGGAATGTCAGTTGAAAACCTACCAACTTATTATGGTGAGATTTCTTATGCTATAAAAAAAGAAAATGATAAATTTCTCTTTTCAATATACGGAGACGTAAATCTTCCCGCCAATGGCATAAAAATAAAGAACTTTAACGGATCGAAGCTCCCTGTTAAAGTGACCGTCAATGGGAATGAGGTAAGTAATTTTAATGAAAAGGAAATTACAGTGAATGTGTTTCCTGCTGAAATATTGATTTATTATTAACGTGAATCTAGAGTTAAAGATTAATGCCACGAAGTCTCCAGGACACTATGAACCACTAAATTCATTTAAGAAAACACAAATTTTTCTTTGTGTAACTTTGAGACTTTCTGGCTTTGTGGCTAAAATGAATTAATTATATTTTCGCCCCTTGATTCATATTATTAATTGTTAAACAACAAACGCCTTTATGAAAGATGAAGAATTAAGCGTGGATCACAAAACAAAACCGGAAGACCGTATTCATTTTTCCCAATTGGCAGCTTATGGTTCGGGGGGAATTATTCCCATAGCCCTATTTAATATTGCCGGCATCCTTGTCGGACTGATGGGAAATATAAGCCTTGGGTTGAGCGCCTTCTGGTTAGGGGTTATTCTGATCATCCCCCGGTTGTGGGACGCAGTTTCCGATCCTGTAATCGGACATCTTTCCGATAATACCCGAACCCGCTGGGGACGCCGGCGTCCCTTCCTGCTGATTGGCGGGATACTCGTTGCCGTATTTTTTGTCCTTATGTGGTGGATACCCAAAGGCGATATGGTGCGGGTGTGGTTCCCTTCTGAATCAGGATTCCAGGCCTTTCAGCTGGCCTATATTCTTTTCTCCCTCCTGCTGTTTTATACCGCCTGTACCATTTTCGAAATTCCTCATGGCGCCCTTGGTATGGAAATGACCACCGATTACCACGAGAGAACCCGTCTGTTCAGCGCCAAGAGCTTTGTCGGGAATCTATTTGCAATGAGTACCCCCTGGCTTTTTGCCCTCGCCAGTATGGAAGTTTTTAAAGGACCGGGAGGAAATGAAGCTGATGGCATGCGCTATGTATCCATCATGATTGCTGCCATTCTGATCCCACTTTCTTTCTGGTGGTTTTTCAAATTACGCGAACCCGGATTTACGCGCGTTGCAAAACAGGAAAAAACACCCTTTTGGAAAGACATGAAACATACTGCCGGCAATAAAAATTTTATCATGCTGACATTGACGATCTTCACACTGGCAATGGGTTTCAATTTCGTCAATTTGTTAGGGTCGTACATTCCCATATTTTATGTTTTCGGCGGTGATAAAGTTGCCGGGGCATACCTGCTTGGGATTAACGGCACCGTTTGGGCTATCACCGGGGTGCTTGCCGTGTTTCCCCTCAATTGGATCAGTCCCAAACTCGGTAAGCGAAGTACCCTTGTCATTGCGATTTTACTAATGGTACTTGCACAGCTTTCCAAAATCGTCTGTTACAACCCTTCATACCCTTATTTGATCATTATACCTACGGTACTTCTCTCTGCCGGCATGTTGTTTTTCTTTACCCTTGGTTCCTCCATGGTTGGCGACATCTGTGATGAGGATGATCTGAAAACCGGTCATCGGACGGAGGGAAGTTTTTACTCGGTTTTCTGGTGGTTCATCAAAATGGGAACTGCACTGGCAAGCTTTGTCGCCGGAGCGCTGATTGTTTTTACCATGTTTGACGAAACGCAGGTTACGAAAGTGGATAAAATTCAGGGTAGTGTAAGGGAGATACGCAATGTAGCCGAGCCGTGGATCGGAGATCAGGCATTCGCGGGAAGCAGTTCGGATTTGCTCGGCAAAGCAAACAAACAAAGCGCTGAAGCCTTAAAAGAATCAAAGGAATATTTGATCTACCTCGAAAAAGAATTGCAGAAGAACCGTGACCAATTGAACCCTGGTACCGCCGAAAACCAGGTACGGAGAAATGACATGCTTTCAAAGGCATTGTCGGTTACCAAAGATAATGTTGCCCGACTTGAACAGTTGCAGGCACGATCTGGAATTATTGGCAGCCAGGTCCGTGACTCGGTCGTAACATTTATTGAAAAAGAAGCCATTCCGGTGATCCTCCAAACCAAGCTGGAAAAAGCCAGGATGAATTCCTTTGAGCTAATGATACATTTGGAAACCAAAGCCAACGAAACTAAAAAAAGCCGGGAACATTATCTGGTGATCATGAAAAATATGATGGCTGTAAATTCCAGGATTGCAAGCCTGAATGGTACGACATCAATAGATGTTCTGGACACAGAACTCGAAATAGTGGAAAAAGAAATCGTTCCACTGACCATACAGTCACCCTACACGCTATTGATGATGCGGGTAGTGGAAATCGGGTTGCCATTACTGCTGAGTCTTTTCTCAATTTTCTTTGTTCTGCGTTATTCCCTTACCGAAAAGCGTTCGCACGAGATCAAGGATCTCCTAAAGAAGCGAAATATTGAGCATGCTTCGGGAGAGAACAAAACAATCTAATCTCAGACTTGCGACTTAATGTGTGAGTTGGGAAGAAGTTAAGTAAAGGGTTTTGAGATATAAAGGTTTATGACAGATGATTTTTGATGTAAGATTTTTTTGCTTCCCTGAAGTAAATTGATATTGACTGATTGAGCAATGTATATTATCTTTATTTTTGTTAAAAATCTTTGCTGTGGAACAATTAAAGAAAGAAGAATTCAGGGTTGACGAAATCTCCAATAAGATCGTTGAGGAGATTGCACCTGAAAAAATCATATTGTTCGGTTCTTATGCAAAAGGCACTCCTACCGAAAACAGCGACATTGACCTTATTATTGTAAACAAAACCATCTTACCAAAGAACAAACGCGGGATTGAAATCCGGCGGCTCTTTTACAGACAGCTCATACCCTTAGATGTTAAAGTTTACACACCGGAGGAGTATAACAATGAATTAAGAAATCCCTATTCATTCCTGTATTCGGCTATACAGAACAGTATTGTATTGTATGAGCGCAAAAACTGAAACAATCAGGCAGTGGATAGAAAAAGCAGGTCATGACCTGGACACTGCGGAATTGATTTTCAGGCATATCCCGGAATACAGGGAAACAATCGCTTTTCATTGCCAGCAAGCAGTTGAAAAATACATCAAAGCATACTTCATTTACAGGGACCAAACAATCAAAAGAACGCACGATCTGATTTTATTGCTGGGTATAATATCGAAAATTGAATCAATACCTGACGAACTTTTCGATCAGGCTGCTGAGTTGCAGGATTATTCGGTTGAGGTGCGGTATCCCGATACGATTATTGAATTAACAAAAGAGGATGTTGAACGAGCCATTGCTATAGCCAGAAATTTTCGTGAAGTTTTTATTTCTAAAATGCATTTGGACGAGGGCCAGGATTTATTATAGCTATTGTTAAAGCTGACAGACAAGCTTAAGCCTGGTTTGGGTGATATGCAGGAACGGCTGGTGTAAGTTACAGTTACATGCCAACAAGAATGCTTGGGCGGGAAGCCTTGCGGCAGCGGGGATCAGAGAGGAAGCAGTGATATCACAATTTGTGATACCTAACCGGTATCAGGGGAATAAGGCTGAGAATCCGAAATGAAGATTACAATGAGAAAAAAATACAATTAATTTTTTACGACCTTGGACTAAAATGGCTATGAATGAAATAATTACAGCTACAAAAGAAACTATAATTCCAGGTACATTGCAGTTAAGATTGTAACAATCAGGGATGATAAAGTGATGCTTGATGTTCACCTTGCGGCGTTGTACGATATTGAAACAAGGGTGTTGAAAGCAGCAGGTACAAAGAAACATTGACCGTTTTCCCGGAGATTTTATGTTTGAACTGACTGAAGCCGAGAGGAAGCAGCTGGTATCACAAATTGTGATACCTGGTCTGTAAAGATTTTGGCGGAGCGGTACCTTTCGCCTTTACAGAACAGGGTGTTGCTATGCTAGTGGGGTATTGCGCAGCCAAAAAAAGCTGTGGAGGTTAATATTTCCATTATGCGGGCATTTACCATGTTAAGAAAGGCTTTATTTCTTCATAAAGACATTTTGCTGGAATTAGGAAGTATAAAACGACAACTTTCAGATCATAACGAACAGATATTATTGATATTTGAATACTTAAAACAAACCGATGAATCAAAGCAACAACAAACTCAGTGTGAGAAAAGAACCCGGATCGGCAATTAAAAGTATGGAGAAGATTAAAACAATTCTTGTGGGTTCATTAAATATCAGTGAGAAAATGATCCATGGCAATTGCGAGGTTTTTAACATTGAAAACAAGCCACAAGTCGCGCCAATGCTAAGGCTAGGGTTGGAAGACTTGCAGCAGCGGGAATTCTTTTTACATCCCTGAAAAAAATTAACATTGACCAGTTGACAGACCATTATATTTTATCTTTATTTTTGTTTAAAATCTTTGCTGTGAAGAGTTAAAGAAAGAAGAATTCGATGGACGAAATGGAAAGCAAGATCGTTTTTAACATTGAAAGCAAGCCACAAGTCTCGCCAATGCTAAGGACAGGGCGGGAAAACTTGCGAGTGAGTGGGGCTTTAAGGTATAAGAAGTGGATTTTATGATTGTTGGGAAGGAATAATATTTATATTTGTAGTTCACTTAAATAACAGACAATGACCGAAATTAAGGATATATTAAAACTAAGTGTGGAAGAGCGTCTTCACCTGGTTCAGACCATCTGGGACAGTATTTCGGGGGAAGCCGAGGAGGTTCCGGTTAGCGATGGACATAAGGCGATACTGAATGAACGGCTGGAATCGTACAAGAAAAACCCTGGTAATAATGTGAGTTGGGAAGAGGTGAAGGAAAGCGCTAAAAAAATTCTATGAAATTCACTATTGAATTTCGAAAAGATGCACTTGAAGATATCCTGGGTGCAATAAACTGGTATGAAAATCAGATTGCAGGATTGGGTGATGAATTCTTTATTGCATTAACCAATGAGGTAAGGAATATACGCCGAAATCCTTTATTGTATGCCGCAAAATATAAGAATGTAAGGAAGGCTATTACCAAAAGATTCCCGTACATTATCTATTTTATTGTGAGTCCAGCAAATGTAATAATTGTCCTTGCAGTGCTTCATATGAAAAGAGGTGACACTACCTGGGAAAAACGGATAAAATGATTTTAGAGATAGGATTTTTGAGGGAGGTTATAGGATTTGAATAGAAAGATGGGATTAGGAAACTAAGAAGAATTAGTCAGCCAATGCAAAGGCATAAGCACAAGACTTTGCGCAACGAGGGGGAAGAAATCAGGATTGACGAAATCTCAAATAAGATTGATTTTAACATTGAAAACAAGCCACAAGTCGCGCCAATGATTATGCCAGGGCTGGAAGACTTGCGGCTGCGGGGATTATTTGTACTTCCCTGAAACAAATTAACATTGACCGGTTGACAGACCAATATATTTTATCTTTATTTTTGTTTAAAATCTTTGCTGTGGAACAATTGAGGAAAGAAGAAATCAGGATTGACGAAACCTCAAACAAGATCGTTTTTAACATTGAAAACAAGCCACAAGTCTCGCCAATGTTAAGGCTTGAGCTGGAAGACTTGCGGCAGAAGGGGGATGTTGAACGAGCCATTGCTATAGCCAGAAATTTTCGTGATGTTTTTATTTCAAAAATGAAGTTGGACGAGGGCCAGGATATATTATAGCTATTGTTAAAGCTGACAGACAAGCTTAAGCCTGGTTTGGGTGATATGCAGGAACGGCTGGTGTAAGTTACAGTTACATGCCAACAAGAATACGAGAGAAAGTAGTGATATCACAATTTGTGATAACCTTGGAACTAAAATTATGAATGAAATAATCAGCTCAAAAGAAAATATAACCCGGATTTTTCATATCAGGAGTTCTAAAGAGATGCTTGATTTTCACCTTAGCGCTTTGAATGAGTTTGAAGCCCTTCGTGAATTAATAGAAAAGAAAAAAGAACCTCTAAAACCGGTTGGATTTAAAACATATGACAAATGATTTTAAATGTTGGATAGGAACAGAGTGGCAGGAAGTGATAAGCTACAAGTTACGCCAACGCACAAGTCCGAGCAGGAAGACTTGCGGCAGCGGGGTTATTGTATTTTAGCTTTCAAAGTGAACGGGAAACAAAATTCGTAAATGTATTTTCTAATAAAAAACTATGAAGACTATGATTAATATATATGATAAGTTTAGGTTTAATGTGACTAGAATATTGAATGAAAGGAATCAGTTTAATTCAGGAAGGAACATATTTAAGCAATCCAGGCCACAAATGGGAGCACCTAGTAGTCAAACGTCAGGCGAGAAATTTTTTAATAAAATCACTTGGGAAAAGATTATTGGAATGTCCACTTCATGGTTATAATAATTTAGGGCGTTAAATACATATGAATGGAATGCAACTTTTACAAAAACCTTTGAAAAAACAAGGAATACTCAAATTTAAATGGGTAGTAAAAATTGAAAGCAAATATGTATTTCTGAGTTTGTTCTGATGCTGATCTCATAGCTTAATGAATCAGAGCTATAAAGTTAGGAGTATTGAAGCGATTTTATAAGAACTCTTAGGAGAATGAAATTGATGAATATTATATTGTTGATTTTCTAACCATGAATCGGGAAACAAATATGAGTTTTAATTTGCTTTCAGAATATAAATTTTTATCTGTTCATTTGCCAAATTTAATTTCAATATGGAATCTTTTGTTTGTTTTATAAAAATAATTTGAGTAATGAAATGAAAATGCCTTATTTTTATACCAAAATCATTCATCCAGCGAAGAAGAGGACTCTTCATCTAGCGAGGAAGACGACAGTTCATACAGTGAAGAAGATGCTCTCTTCATCTAGCGAAGAAGACGACAGTTCATCCAGTGAAGAAGGTGACTCTTCATCTAGCGAAGAAGACGACAGTTCATCCAGTGAAGAAGATGACTCTTCATCTAGCGAGGAAGACGACAGTTCATCCAGTGAAGAAGATGACTCTTCATCTAGCGAGGAAGACGACAGTTCATCCAGTGAAGAAGATGACTCTTCATCTAGCGAGGAAGACGACAGTTCATCCAGTGAAGAAGATAACTCTTCATCTAGCGAAGAAGACGAGATATATTCAAGGAAAAAGTATTATCTTTATTTTGATACTGAAACAACAGGTTTGCCAAGAAATAGGAAAGCCCAATTAAAGATAGGAGATAGTAGACCTTTCTTGGTCCAAATTGCATGGATTCTTTCTGATTCAAAGGGAACAATAATAAAGAAGGCAAACTATGTAATAAAACCAAATGGTTTTCAAATACCTTTTGACTCTACTGAGATTCATGGTATAACAAATAACTTTGCAATTCAATATGGATTTTCGATAAAAAAAATTTTACAAGAATTAATAATATTAATTAAAAAATCGGATTACTTGGTTGCGCATAATATGAGTTTCGATGAAAAAACCATAGGGGCTGAGCTTATTCGGGCAGGGTTTAAAAATTTATTAGAGAAAACGGTTAAAATATGCACTATGGAAGGATCGACAAATTATTGCAAAATACCAGGAAGGTATGGCTACAAGTGGCCGAGCCTTAGTGAATTATATTTTAAACTATTCAAATCTCATTTCCCAGAATCTCACAATGCAGAGAATGACATTAACGCTACTTTCAAATGATTTTGGGAATTCAAAAGAATACGAGAATTGAAGGTTAAAACGAATTTGGCAGGATATATTGAAGGTTGTTATGAAAGAATGTGAGATTTGGTTGATTTATAACGTTCATAAAACCAATACAAATAGGGAAAAAATTACTGGCCGTAATATTCAAGATGACTCTTCGGAGGCAGATTTTATTCTTGACCGCCTTGGAAGATATGTTATTGCACCTTTGACAGAGTGGAATGGGAGTTTTCATTTAAACGGCATATGGTAAAAATTCTACCAGACGAAATGAACAATCTCTATAAAGTTCAAGCTGCTGACTGTTCTCGGATTCGTCCAATTCAAGAAAGCAGATTAATTAAGAAAATAGGTGTTATTAACTCACGCATTCTCAAAGTTATACATAATGCATCGGCGACACATCCATAAAAGGTTCAGAATGGAAAGCGGCTTTTATTTTAGGAGATTAGATTTTTAATTTGAAAAGGTAGGATATAAAAGCAACAAGTCGCGCCAATGCTGAGGCGTAAGCTCGAATGCGGCTAGGTGGATAAGGTAGCACAATCGGACGCTTCCGTCATTTGGGGGCATCTTTCTAAATTTGTGAATGAACTGTACTTTGGAACGAAAATATTATTTATGAAAAATGGTTCTCAATTGAGGACAAAGAAAAATGTATTAGATCCACATTAAAGAAAGCATAAAATTGGCGGATGGCAAGGCAGGATTTCAAATTTATACCAAATAACGATTTAAAACTATACGAATTGCTTGGGACAGTATAACATTGAAACAAATCGCAAAAGAATTTATTAGACATTAATAAGAAAAAATTGGGGTATGCACTAACTTATATTAACCGAGATGATGTTGAACTGACAGAAAGTAGGGATAAAGTAGGTGATGTGGAAAATTTAATAGAAATAATGGACAAGGAATATGGCTATCAATCATATGATGATCAAGAAAAACGAGTCGCCAAAATCTTTCCCTATCTTGATATTTCCGTGAATAATAAAAACCAAACCTTTAGAATGACTATTGCAAAAAAACCTTCATAATTCGATATTTTGACTGGTGATTGTTAGTGCCTTTTTTGTCTTTTTATGTTAATGGGAATTGGAGAAAAAGTGGATATAATCAATGTAACAAAAAAACCCCACTTTAGTGATAAATATGAACTTTTAAACTTCCAGAAGAATTTCACAATGTATATGGACTTTATGCAATTGCAAAAAGGATACAGATAAACAACAATTTAAACTTTTATTGTATGAATTAATGGCCGTAGATTATAATTCACATAACTTTAAATTGAAAACATTATACATATTGGTTTTTATCCTATTCAAATCAATTGAAAGTTGGACAAAACAAAAACAAAGTTTGATATGACAAAGTCATTGAATTTTTTTCTTATGAAGCTTCTGTTAGATGACAAACTTCTTACAGAAAAGCAGAATGCCTAAGGATTTTTGATTGTATAGTTGGAAAAATAGATTAGAATTTAATTTTATGGAGTCGTAACATTGATAAATGACAAAAGATTACGCAACGGAATTTAAAAAGATAGCAGGAAAGCACCAAAGTTAGAGGGAATAGATAAATCTTGACCAAATTATTTAAGCATTAAATCCCCTAACTATTGAGCTGCTTTTATGGTTATTTAAAGTTACAGCTAGATATTTTGGTAGAATTTATTGCCGTGGAGAGAAGGAAAAATACTTACCAATGGTTCCAAAACTTATCGAGGATATGGAACAAATGAAATCATAGCTATTCGAACGAAGGCTTATGAGGAATTAGTAAGCTCAATTAATCCACTTTTCAAGGTGAGAAGGTTTAAACGCGAGGATGTGAATTCAATCTTACAACAGTTGGCAAAAAACAAATTTGAAGTGGTGGAGAACTCAATGCAATATGGTTTTCTTTATTGAACACAAAAAGTTATTGTTTATTAACATTTTCTGTGAAAAAAGAGCACCTCTTCATTGACAATTTCGGATTTGCGCAAAGAACACTCCTCATTAAGTCTAAGACTGCATTGTCAACATGGCATTAGTGCTACTAAACCAGTAGAAGTTTGGCACGCTAAAATTTGATTTTGATGATTTCTTAGTTTCAAAAGTAGAAATTCCTAATAGTAAATCCTTTGAATTGCATGGTGATATGTTTAA
Organism: uncultured Bacteroidales bacterium; assembly: GCA_963840975.1. Classification (GTDB taxonomy): domain Bacteria; phylum Bacteroidota; class Bacteroidia; order Bacteroidales; family JAADJA01; genus JAADJA01. The sequence goes on from CAWJBC010000017.1 coordinate 246,354, forward strand.
AAAGGACTACATGTATCCCAATAGAAAAATAGATCATACGCTTAAAGTATTATCAAGGAAAAGAAAAATGGTATTATTAAAAAAATGATTAAGAAATATTCTTTAAAGCAGGATGATTAGGTAATATAGAATAATTTTGATTTAAATTCTTTAATGGGAAATATAAATCAACTTCAATACATATTGAGGTTTATTCAGACAAAGAAGTAAATAAGTTATTCCCAGTACAGTTAGAATCCCTAATTGGCGTGAGTCTGAAGCCCGGCAAATGCAAGCGACTCGTACCTTCAAAAAACAACAGCGTTAAAAATAAAACAATAAAAAACGACATTAAATATGAAATTCGGTTATAAGGACAGTAACTTCATCCTCAACGATAAAAAAGTATTCCTCAACTCAGGTGAAATACACTATTTCAGGATTAAACGTGAGTTATGGGACAAACACCTGGAAGCAGCCAAAGAGGCCGGTTTAACTACAGTAAGTTCCTATGTCCCGTGGGCATGGCATGAACCCGAAGAAGGTATATTTGATTTTGACGGCACATCCTGCCCTGAGCGCGATCTTGAAGGCTGGCTCCACCGTTGCAAGACTCATGGACTTGCATTGCATTGTAAAGCCGGGACCATTTATACTGGCAGAAACCCGCGGTGCCGGGCTGCCGGATTGGTTTTTGGATCAGTATGGTGAAACGGTTAAAATGCGTAACCGCAAAGGTGAAATCGTTCAAAGCGACGGGGTCAATTTGTTCCACCCGGTTTACCTGGAAAAGGTTGCGCTTTGGTATGATCAGATCATGCCGTTGATTGGCAAGCACGAAATCGCTGTCGGCGGTCCGGTCATCATGATGCAGATATGCAATGAAATAGGGGTTTTCTCGTGGTTAGCTCATCAGGCAGATTATGGCGAAGGGGTAAAAGATCGGTTCATCCAATATCTGAAAAAGATATTCCCTGACATTGCTGAAATCAATCGGTTGTGGCAAACAGATTTTAACGATTTTGAAGGGATCGAACTTCCACCTGATGGCAGGCTTCCCTTTTCATCGAAAGGTGACCGTAGCCGTGATTATGAATGGCATCGTTTCTGGAGAACCTATTACGGTGATTATCTCCGGATGCTTTCAAAAATGGCAAGAGACAAAGGAGTAACCGTTCCTTTTTATCACAATTTACCGGGCTGGATTTATGGCAGCGGTTATGAGTTCCCGGTCAACATCACCATGTATGAGGACCTTTTTGGTGATAAGAGCGAGATCATCTTTGGTGTTGACCACATCCCCGAATTTCTGTCACACCGAAATATGCATGACGACCGGATAATCAATGATATAACCTGCGCTATGCAGGGAAACAAACCTTTATTTGCTGCTGAGTTCCAGTGCGGTTCCCGTGAATATCATGTAGTGACGAATCCAAGGGAGATGGAATTATTTTACAAAGCCAGTATTGCTAATGGATTAACCGGCTGGAACTACTATATGTTCTCTCAAGGGCGCAATCCAAGGCACCGCGGCTATTCAGGACAAACTTTTTACTGGTTCACACCACTTACGCCAGAAGGCGAGCGTACAAGCGCTTTTCCACTGATCAGGCGGATGAGTAAAATCCTTAAAACTTCTGAAAACCTCATCGTTGAATCAAAACGTAAAGCCGAAGTATGCGTTCTTTTTTATCCTCCCTATTATGCTACTGAACTTGAAAGACCAGAAACAGGAGCTTCCGAACTTCAGTTCAACTATGCTGCCATCCGCCGTCCAGCTTATTTCGACGGACTGCTGAAAGTGCTCCAAATCCTTAATGTCGATTACAATATGGTTGACTTGACAATGGCTTCTGCCAACATTTTAAGCACCTATAAACAGGTTTGGGCATTCAGCACAAACGAGATGAATGCCAGGGATCAGCAGGTGCTGGTTGACTATACAAGGGCTGGAGGCAATGTTGTTCTTTTCCCTTACTTGCCTGATCGTGAAATGTCGCAGAAATCATGTACCATCGTTCGAGATGCGCTGTCCATAAAGCCATCCGGCAGAGAAATAATTGATTCACCATTGATAGACATTTATGAAATGGAAGATATCAAATGCGCCAATCCTCAGATCATTTATGATGAGAAATCCCTTTCGGGTGCAGAAGTGATTGCAAGGACCATCCGCGGTTCTGCTTGCGGATTTGAAAAACCACTTGGCAAAGGATATGTAATTCATATCGGAACCTGGATCGGTTTCGACACGGAAGGTCATAAACCGGTTTATGAAGCTATTTTAAAGCGTTCTGGTGCAAAACTCAGGCAGGCAGCAGCAAGTAATGAGAATATATCGGTAAGAGAGCGTTTTACAAATGACGGTTCCGGGATACTTTTCATAGGAAATTATTATAACGAAGAACAGGTTGGTAAAATCACTTACACTCATCCCGAAAACGGTGAAACCATTGCCATTCCTTATTCGAAGGAAGATATGCTCTGGCCGGCATTGTATGGAATATTGACCCCGGTTTGCTTCATTATTTCTGATGGATTGGCAATACTGCACAGTACGTCAGATATTCTTGGTATTTCTGAAAGTAAAAGGGGAATAGAAATCACCCTTTACGGCGACCGTGATCTGGCTGGGGAAATAGTTTTGGAAGGTGTAAATGCTAACAGATTAGATTCAGCGGAAGTGGATGGTAAAACAACAAAACTGGTTCGTAAGGACAATCGAATCATAATCAACTATAATCACCAACACAATAAAGAACAGATCCTTACCCTAAAACTTTGCTAAATGATTGTCAAGAACTCCACCGGACTTACCATTGAATTTCTCGAAAACGGTACAGTGAAAAGCATTGAAGCTGAACCCATCAGAATTAATCTCAAACCGGCAACATTTTTTACTAAATCGGGTACTAATATCTTTTTAAGGAAGAGGTTAAATCCCATCGAATTTACCGCTCTGTTAGGACCAGAAAGCAACAGCCGGTTCAAAGTAAGTAATGATGCTTTTATTGCACAAGGTAGCTGGGATAATATCGTTTACCAATGTACAATGAAGCTGTCAGAAAAAAGCCTGAGCTGGCAATGGCAGGTTGATATTAATAACAGGTCAGCAAATCCTGTTGAACTTGATTTAATCTATGTTCAGGATATCGGGCTGAAGCATGTAAATTCAGGTTTGATCAACGAATACTATGTAAGCCAGTATCTTGAACGCCGGATATTAGACGATCAACACTTTGGTTCTGTTATTTGCTGCCGGCAGAATATGAAAGAATCCACCGGTTATCCCTGGCTGATGCTTTCATGTAAAAATGGAGCTTTGTCAGCAAGTACCGACGGCATGCAGTTTTATGGAAAGAATTACCGCGAAACAGGAATTCCTGAAAGCGTGCTAACAGAAAATCTCGGAGGTGAATATGCCGGGGAGTCTTCGATTGTTGCACTGCAGGAAATTCCCTTTGCTCTGGCTAATGGAGAGGTTCATAAAAGCGTTTTTCTTGGAACATATTTACATGATCATCCAACCGCAACATCTGCCGAAGATTTGAAAAGATTACCCGATCTGATGGCTGAATTTGAAAATGAAATTCCGGTTAAGGAACCGCTTGATCTCAAGGAGCCTGTCAGAAACTTATTCAATACGGCTGCTTTTTTGCCTGTTGATGATTTGAGTGATGAAGAACTTGACCTGTTCTTCGGTGATGAAAGGCGGCATAGCGAAGTTGATAAAGTCCGGTTAATCTCATTCTTTAGCAAACAAAATAACCACATAGTACTCAGAGAAAAAGAACTGCTCGCGGATAGGCCGCATGGTCATATTATGCAAGCGAAATCCAGATTCGTGCCGGACGAAAAAATCGTTTCCACCACTTCCTTCGCATTTGGTGTTTTCAATTCCCATCTTACACAAGGAAATACAAACTTCAACGTTTTGCTTTCCGTTTGCACCAGCCAGTTCAATCAGTCACCGGAATCAGGTCAGCGGATTTTTGTTGAGATAGATAGGCGGCAATATTTACTCGGAGTCCCTTCAGCTTTTGAGATGGGCTTGAATCATTGCCGGTGGATTTACAAACATGGTGCTTATTGTTTTCAGGTGCGCACATGGACATCCAAAAAGAATCCACAGGTCAATCTCGACTTCAAAGTGATCAATGGCAATCCCGTTAAATTAATCATTACACATGATTTTGATGGATTGAACGGCTGGAAAATTATCCCGCAAAACACAATTGGTGAATATGTAGCTAAACCGGCAACAGAAAGCATGATAGCCGAAAAATTTCCGCAGGCACAATTCAGAATTGTCGTCAACAGTAAAAACACTGAATTTAAAGCCCGCGGTGATGACGCGCTATTTGGTGATGGCAAAAGCCATGGAAGCCCTTTGTTTGTTCTTGAAATTGGGAAAACCTCAGATTTTTGCATGAGCTTTATCGGTGAAGTATGTTCGCCGGTAAATGTTGCTAAAATTACAAATGAAGATGAACAATGGCTTGCAGATTGCCAGGATGCCCAGTCCGCATGGAAGGATTTAAGTCTGAATCTCTCTTTCAAAGGAGAACATGAAGATATTTCAGCCATCAATGAAATCCTTCCCTGGTATGGCATGAATGCACTGACTCATTACCTGACTCCTTATGGGCTTGAGCAATTCAGCGGTGCTGCATGGGGAACGCGAGATGTGTCGCAGGGACCTGTTGACTTACTTTTAACCATGCAAAAGTATGACGAAGCGAGAATAGTCATCTGTACCATCTTTTCAAATCAAAACCCTGATGGAGGATGGTCGCAATGGTGGATGTTTGATAGCTACCGGAGTATCCGGGCAAACGAAGCGCACGGAGATATCTTTTACTGGTGCATTATTGCTCTGAGTAATTATATCAAAGTTACCCTTGACCTGAAAATTCTGGATGAGATTTTACCGTACTATCATGAACGAGGGGTAGATTATTCCGAAAAAAAACCACTCTGTGAACACATTGACAGGCTGATCAGCATGATAGTGGATTCCTTTATTCCGGGTACGGCACTCGTTCCCTTTGGCGGCGGCGACTGGAATGATTCCCTGCAACCGGTCAGCAAGAAACTGGCGCAGCGCATGATCTCAAGCTGGACAGTTGAAATGAATTATCAGGCATTTTCAGAACTTCAAAAAGTATATGAGCTGAACGGCAATACAGCAAAGGCTAAAGAGTTGAAAGAAACCTGTGAAAAAATTAAATCAGATTTTAATAAATTCCTGATTAGTAATAGCGTCGTTGCAGGGTATGGCTTGGTTGAAGGCGACCGTAAAATTAGTTTACTCCTTCACCCGTCTGACAATACGACCAATATCCATTATAGCATATTACCGATGAACCGAGGAATTATCAGCGGAATATTTACAAAAGAGCAGGCTGAACATCATCAGGATCTTATTGAAGAACATCTCAAAGGACCTGACGGCGCTCGCCTTATGGACTGTCCTATCAAATACAAGGGAGGCATTCAGGAAATTTTCCAGCGAGCTGAAAGCAGCACCTTCTTTGGTCGTGAAATCGGTCTTATGTATGTGCATGAACACATCCGCTATGCCGAGGCACTCGCCCTTACCGGGAAAGCGGATGCTTTTGTAAAAGCGCTTCGCCAGGCTATCCCGGTTGGGTACAGGGATGTTGTGCCTTGCGGAGATTTCCGTCAGTCGAATTGTTATTACAGCAGTTCAGATGTTATATTTAAGAACCGTTATGAAGCGGATGAACGCTATGATGAAATAAAAACGGGAAACATTACCCTCAGAGGTGGATGGAGGGTTTATTCCAGCGGGCCAGGCATTTATATCGCACTGGTGGTTTCACGATTGCTGGGTTTGCGGATGGAATCAGGAAATCTTATCATTGATCCAATGATGCCGTATTCGCTGAATGGTTTAACTGCTTCGATGAATCTTACAGGACGAAATATTACATTTAAATACGCTGTAAAGGAAAGAAATTTTAGTCCTGAAACAATATCAATTAATGGTAAGCGTGTTCAGTTTACGTACGACAAAAACATATACCGCAAGGGAGGTGCAGTTATTCCGCTTGATCAGTTCGCTGAATTGCTTAACCGGCAGGAAAATCAGATCGAAATACAATTGTAGCTAATGATTTAAGGCAGATCCATTGATTTTGTGCATCTTAGAGTCCTGGTGATTTTGTGGCAGGTTGTCTTTTTAGCCTCAAAGGCTCTAAAACAAAGATTCACAAAGTTAATAAAGTAAAAAGTATGAAACTCGCGTATTTGTAATTAGGCTTGGTGAATAAATCAACCCCCAAAAATATGGTTCGACTACCTTTTGAGGGATAAAGTTAGTGCAAGATATTTTGATTAACCTGATTTCTGAAACTCATTGAAACCAAAACTGTAAACTTTACTATTTCCCCCGACGACCTGAAATTCTATAAATATGATCTTCATTATGACTCGGAACCTGGTGATTTCCTTATCATCGCAGATAGCAATTCGCGGGATGCAAAGTCAATCCTTGTGAATTGGGAGAAATGAAAACATGGACCATTTTGCACTAAAAGCCTGATTGGGATTATTCAGGATATTTATTTCATTCGGTTTCTCAGACCATTGATTTTATCCATAATCTGAATAAAGAAGCGGTTTCTATCCTTTGCCGAAGTAGAACTGATAAGCGTGGATTCCTTCATCAGGATTTTTAATGAACGCTCATTTTGCTGGCAAAACAAAGGATTGGATGTGATCAGCAGATTAATCACATTAAAGGTAAAAAATGTGGTGGGATTTCCATCCATTTTTACAAAGATGGTATTATCTCCCAAAAGTACCTCATTACAATAAAGCTTGTAAGAACCTTCGATCCCTTCAGGATTTGTTCCATGAAGAAACCTGAAGCCCACTTCGGCTTGCCGTTGTAAATGATTTATCATCGTCTCCAGCACATCGCAGAGCCTGAAGGCGTCTTCTTTCTTTGAAAAGTATCCCGACACATAGCAAAATTCAATCTGCCTGACAATGCTGTTAAAGGTCTCTTCATTCCAAAGCTCACAGGTCGGAATTTTACTATACGTTTTGGCAATTTGTCTTCCGGTTTCCAGCAAATTATCAGCTACCTCAAGAGAAATGAATTTTCCTTCAAACTCGTGCGTAGGGATCAGCGCTTTATGCCAGAAGTACACTTTAAATGCAAAAATTTCAGGAAACTCAAAATAATGAAATATCGGAATATCTTTGGCCGAATAGATAATCTCCTTGTCTTTAAACGAATTTATCTTTTTCAACTCCTGAAGGATGGTATTCAACCATTCAGTGAAGCCAATCCCCAGCTCACCTAATACCAATGAATTAAAAACCACATTATTGCTTTGAAGGTTGAAAAGCATATCAATGGAAATCTTGTAATGAAGACTCAGCTTTTTCAGTTCATCCAGAGAAAGTTCTTTTTCGCCGCGGATGCGCCTGTAAGCACTATCGTAGCTCATGTTTAAGAGTTCTGCAATATCATGAACCAGTGAAACATTCGAAGGCAAGCTACTTTTAATAGCATTAAAAAGAGATACTTGCGTGGTTGGCTCAGATTTCATAATACAAGATTACGACTTTTTTTCTACATGTCAAATTTTCAAATAAATTATTTACTCATTGAAATATTTTCCTCATAGTGGATTCTTTAATTTCTTGTAAATAATGCAATTCATAAGACCCATTTTTTGCATTATTTACTAAATGAGCCAATCTTAAGGATTAAAAAGAACCATTCTTCTGTAATTTTTAATCTCTCCCCGGATATTGAGTTGCAATAATGATTTCTTACCAAATTCAATTTTGTCAATGCATGGAACCATTTCAATAACCTTACCAGCGGGATTAATTTTGTTTCATAAATTTAAACGTCATGAAAACAAAAACGACAACACTGCTGGTTCTCCTGGTCCTCCTGCTGAACAGTGGATTCAGGAAAGTATCGGAAGAAACTATATTATCTAAAAATTCTTCGGAAAATGATGTAAGTGCAAAATTTACACTTGTCCGAAGCGATGAGTACATTTCTATTTATACACGGTGGATACCTGTGACTGAAACCCGGTCAACCCGTCAGCTTAAAGCGGAATTTGTAATTGATTGTCCTGCTGAAAAAGTAGTCTCAGTCCTTCGCGATGAAAAATCATACACAAAATGGATGAAGGCCACCAAGACTTATTACCGGCTGAAGACTGTAAATGAAAATCAATGGTATTCTTATGTTCAGTTCTCTATTCCCTGGCCGCTCAACAACCAGGATTGTATCCTGAAATATGAAGTTCAAGAAAGTGCCGATCCATCGAAGACTGAGATCACTATAGCGGGTGAGCCTGGTTTTCTCCAGACTTACGAAGGTGTCGAGCGCATTTCGCATATGGAAGGTTCATGGGTGATAACCCAGATTGGACCTGGTAAATCCCATGTAGAATATTTAGTCTATTCGAAACAAGCGCCAAAATTCCCAACCTGGATAACAGATCCTCTTATTCAAAAGAATCTTTTGAAGACAATGAATGCTTTCAGAGACATAGTTAAGAACAGTTAAAATACCACTTGAAATCATGAAAACCATTATAAAAGTATTAGTAAACCAGCTTATTGGTATCAGAAGTAAACTGTCAGGCATATCAGAAGAACCACATAAAGTTGCGATGGGATATGCCCTGGGGATTTTCCTGGCCGCTTCCCCGTTTATCGGACTTAAAATCTTCATTGCCATAGCCATAACTTTCATTTTTAAATGGAATAAAGTTGCTGCTATCATCGGGGTTTTCCATATCAATCCTATTACCGGACCCATCTTCTATGGCTTCTCTTTTCTCGTTGGTAATTCAGTGCTTGGGTCGAGTGTTTCTTTTGCTTTCACCTGGCCCATTACCATAAAAACCTTGTATGAAATAGTTACTGCAAATTCAATGGTTTTTATGAGTTTACTTACCGGTGGAATCATCTTAGGATTGCCTCTGGCAATTGCTGCCTATTTTTTCTCAAATTCATTTATTCATCGTAAAACCACTTTAAAACCAAATGCCTTATGAAACCCACAGAAAAAAAACCGGTCTATACATTAATTACGGGCGCCAGTGCCGGACTGGGAAAAGAAATTGCGATTGCGTATGCAAGGCAACACAGGAACCTAATTCTCGTCGCGCTGCCGGGAAGGAATCTTCAGCAGCTGTGTGAAGAGTTAGAGCATTTATATGGGATTCATGCAATGAACTATGAATGCGACCTGACAAATGAAGCTGTCCTGGATGAACTGGCAGGATATGTAACCAGCAATTTCTCAGTTGACCAGCTAATAAACAATGCTGGGATTGGCGGGACGATTAGATTTGCAGATACTTCCTGTGCCTATCTCGATAAAATTATTCATCTTAATATTAGGGCTACAACCATGCTCACCCGCTTAATGCTGCCCGAACTCATGAATCATGAAAAGGCGCTTATTTTAAACGTTGCAAGCATAGCCGCTTTTGGTCCTATTCCTTACAAAACTATTTATCCAGCTTCAAAGGCTTTTATCTATTCCTTTTCCAGAAGCTTAAGCAAAGAATTGCAAGGAACAGGAGTAAGGGTTGTAGTGGTGAATCCGGGACAAATAGTCACCAATCCGGATGTTACCTTGCGCTTAATCATGCAGGGATTCCTGGGGAAAATCAGTCTTTTGACAGCCGGAAAAATTGCCCGCATTGTACTTGCTGCCACTGAAAAGGGGGAAAACGTGATTATTCCTGGGTTTTTTAACAAGGTGAGTCGGTTGCTCATCAGACTTACTCCTGAATTCATTAGGCTTAATCTTTTAGAAAAGACCTTCAGGAGAGAATTATTGAACCACAACATTTGTAATTAATCATTAAAATTCATAAGCTATGAAAACATTTGTAACAGGAGGAACTGGTCTAATGGGAGCCAACATCATCAGAGAATTACTTCGCCGGGGTCATCAAGTGAGAGCCTTAGCAAGAAAAGGATCGAATCTAAGGGGGATCCAGGGTTTGGATATAGAACTTTATGAAGGAGATTTGTCTGATAAACAAAACCTTTATGAAGGGTGTAAAGGATTTGATTATGTTATCCATACAGCTGCACAAACCCCTGGAAATTTTACAAATTTTTCGAATTATATTGGTCCCAATATAATCGGAACTCAAAATATGCTCGGGGCTGCTGAACGCGCAAATATTGAAAGAATAGTTTACGTAAGCAGTTGTTGCGTATTTGGTGGTGGTAGCATGGATTGTCCGGGTACAGAATTATCGGAATTTACAGGTTTTAATTTAGACTCTGGTTACATTAACAGTAAATACCTTGCACAGCAATGGGTCCTTTCTGAAATTGAAAAGAAAAGGTTGCCTGTTGTGATTGTGAATCCCACCATCATGATCGGGCCTTATGATAGCCGCCCTAATTCAGGCGAAATCATACTTAGATTGATCAGTCATCAAATTCAGTTTTGCCCTTCCGGTGGTAAGAATTTCATAGACGTTAGAGATGCGGCCCATGCGACTTGCAATGCCCTTGCCATGGGAATAAACGGTGAATGCTACCTGCTTGCTTCCCAGAACCTGACATTTGCTGAATTATTTGAAAAAGTGAACAGGATATATGGAAAAGCGGATCATAAAATCTCCGTTCCTGGATTTCTCATGAATACGCTTGGATTAACTGGCAGCTTCATCAGTTTCTTAACACACCAGAATCTAAAATTGAATTACTCAAATTTAAGGCAATTGACAATGGAATCCTACTTTTCCGGAGCAAAGGCGGTGAGGGTTTTAGGATTATCTCAGAGAAATGTTGACAAGGCCATTTATGATGCAATAGAATGGTTTGCCGATAATAACTATATAAAGATGAGCCCATCATCTGAATCACGATTACAAGCAGCTGCTTAGAAAAATAATAATTGTTAAAAATTAAAGGATATGAAAACAATAGAACAAATAGCGATTTTTTCGATAGTCATTGTTGTTACAGCCTCTTATTTGTACTATCAGATTCTTGGCAAGATAAACAGTGTTAAAATAGAAGGAATAAAATATATTTTGGTCAGGCTGTATATTTCTGGAAAACTCACAGGCTTTTTATTATTGGGACTTATTCCCGCTCTCCTTGCCCTGATGTTTTTCGATTTTCAACCCTGGCAACAAACCAGAATGTTCACTCATTCAGGCTACTGGTGGATTTGGGCGCTCATGGTTTCAGTCCTGCTGATTATCCTTAATTTAATAAATTCCAAAAGACAGGACTTACGCACCTTTTATCCCGAACTTCACATTCAGCAATGGACCCCGGGTTCACTTGGAATAGCCTCAGCCGGATGGATAATTTACCTTGCAGGATATGAGTATCTTTTCAGGGGCATCCTGCTTTCCAGTTGCATAACTGCCTTTGGAGTGTGTCCGGCAATTGTCATAAACCTCGCTCTTTATTCGTCGCTGCACCTTTTTAAGGGGCTTAAAGAAGCGGCTGCAGCTATTCCTTTTGGTGCGTTCCTTTGCTATATTACCATAGAAAGCCAATCTGTTTTGCCGGCTATACTCCTTCATTCTATACAAGCCATTTCCTGTGAAATTGCTTGCATATACAGAAATAAAGAAATGTCTTTTTCATTTAATAATAACAAAGCATCATGAACTATTTTATTACAGGCATTACCGGATTTATAGGTTCGAACCTCGCCAGTTATCTGTTGGCTGAAGGTCACCAGGTGAATGCCATCGTCCGGAAAATTACAGATACCAATTCATTCAGTCATCCTAACCTGCATTTATTCGTTGGAGATCTCCATGATAAAGCGATTCTCCTCAAGGCCATGAAGGATTGTCAAAAGGGATTCCATCTTGCAGCATTTGCAAAGCCATGGGCAAAAGATCCCAATACATTTTACAGGATTAATGTTGAGGGTACGATCAATGTTTTCGAATCAGCGCAAATGATGGGGCTTGAAAAAATCGTCTTTACCTCATCCGCTGCGACTGTATCACCGTCAAATGGCAATATACCCAGCCATGAATCCACCTTAAGAAAAGAACCTTATTTTAATGAATACGAAACAACTAAAAGCGAAGCCGAGCTTATTGCAGTTGAATATACAAAGAAAGGTCTGCCGGTTGTCACCGTAAATCCAAGCCGGGTTTATGGTCCGGGACCAATAAATGCAAGCAATTCCATAACCAAGATGATAAGAGGATATTGCAACGGCCAATGGCGGTTTATACCGGGCAATGGAGAAAAGATAGGAAATTATGTTTTCATTGATGACGTAATAAACGGTCATATTCTGGCAGCAAAAAAGGGCAGAGCAGGTGAAAGGTATATCCTCGGTGGTGAAAACCTTAGTTTCGACGATTTTTTCGCTGCCTTGGAAAACGTAACCGGAATACACAGGAACATGGTTCACCTGCCATTATTTGTGATGTTTGCAGCTGCAAATTTGATGGAATGGCAAAATCCGGTAACGGGAATTCCGCCTGCCATCACTGCACCCTGGGTAAAAAAATACCTTCGTCACTGGTGCCTGTCGAGCACTAAAGCTGAACGCGAACTGGGATATACCATTACAACCTTTGAGGAAGGGGTAAGGAAAACGATCAATTGGTTGACGGAAACCTCCTTGCTTGAAATGAATAAAAAAATGCCGAATTATGACCTCAGGCTTGCAACTCATTGATGGCCGATATTTCATAAACGAGACTTAAAGTCAAATGTCATGAAAACCATAAATTTCAAAGCCAACCATAGCCGGGAGATACAAACATTCATTTACCGGTTCGAAGAAAAAAATAAATAAAGTCTCTGTAAAATGGATTGTGTCAATTAACCAATTTAGAATTAAATCTTTGCATAAAAGCAATTTAACGGCTATCTTATTCTTTACAGGGCTAATCATTTTATGCGAAAGTTGTGCCTTTACCTGGATCGGGCGCTCGGTTGGAGGAGATATAGGAAGACCTCGTTTTAATGATCATCCCGATTCCAGAATTATTAAGGTTTCACCTGAAAGAATAAATTATGGGGGCAGAAACCTTGTCGAAGTGCATAAAACCGACAGCTCTGTTTTAATCGGAATTTTCAGGGATTTCACCACTATTCCTTCCGAAAAGTATAATCCGAATTACAATCTACTCGCCGTTGATTCTGCATCCCACCTGGCGAATCTTCATCATCTCAGTGAATTATTTTTAGCATGCCTCAACAATACGTCGGGTTGCAGCATAGCTTATCACTTCGAAGGATTTTATCCATATAGAATAAGATTTAAAAAAAGGATTAGCTCTTATGGATTATCACCTGACCAGATTATTAACTTGTCCAATTCTAAAAGAACAGAAAATACACTGGAAAAATCAGCTAATTTAGTTGAATCAAATAGTATTTCGCTTCGAAATGGTGTTATTATTCTCATTGATAAACATCAAAAAATGATAATTCCTGTTGGGGAAATAGCCTACGTGCGTTGCCAAAAAAGTGAGCGTAACGGAAAGCTTATCGGCACAGCAATAGGTGCCCTTATAGACTTTACAATATTCTTCGCTAAAACCCATGGTAATGTATCTGGTATCACTGGGAGTATAGCTTTTTAGATTGATTATTTAACAAATTTTTAGAAATAAATATTTGCTAAATAGAAAATACAGATTAAAAAACATAAAAAGCCCCTCCGTAATTCACGAAGGAGCTTCACCTATCCTAACAATCAGATTTAAAAGACCAATGTTAATTTAGCCAGGCATTAAAAGCCTGTAAATGTCGTTGCGAACCTTTCAGAAGATTGTTCAGCACAAATGTTATATCCTGTTGATCGGTAATCAGTAAAGCATTTTCCAAATCTTCAATATCAGCTAATTCGATTGCCTGACCGGCTTCCAGAGCCAATTGGCTGCTTTGCGTGCCACTGCTAATTAAGCTGTTGTACAATTCCTGCAATTCGCTGTTTTGAAATACACCTGCCTGATGATTCGCTGCCGGATCTTCAAGCTGGTACTTGTTGAGCAGGAATTTAACGGCTGAGGTATGGATGTACTCGCTTTGCTTTATGTTGATGAAGATCTGAAAGCCATATTGGTCAGCAAATACAGAATAAACATCGTGTGCAAGATACTCTTCTTCACGCATAAACTGAAGCATCGCTGTTTCTGCCGAATCAGGAATATTAAAAGGCAGGGTCGAAATCGTACTGGAGGTTTTTTCAAGGGAAAGCTCCTCAAAAGTTACATTGTCGGGATTGACCGATGTGTCATTTTCCGCTTTTGAACAACCGGTTAGAAAAGTTAAACTTACCGCTGTAAGCATTGCCATGTTTCTTAAAATTTTCATATCTATAAATTTAAATGTTTGTATGGGAGTAGGACACCGAGACAAATAAAAACTTGCACTCAAATCCGATAAATTTTGGTAAGCAATGAAAAAAATTCGTTACGGGAGTTCCAAAAAGATACTTAACGGTAATATATTCAAGTAGGTAGGTGCTTTCATTAATACCATAGAAAAAGATGCTTAAAATTTCTTTTTTGATCTGTTTGGAATTATTTCTTGTCCCCATTATTTGTCTTTGAACAATTGCCCCATTAACCTGTTGAAATAAACTAAAACAGCACGTGATGAATCGCCTAAAGTTTTTGCTGATCACATTAATCCTTCCTGTTGTCATTATCGCACAGAACGACCCTGCTTGTGATTTACTGGTAATTGATTGTTGCTCCTTCGATGTCACTGAAAACACAATTTCGCTTGTTGCTTCCAATTATTCTAACTATTTGTTCGATTATCCGGGATTTATATTGTTCAACACTGCAATGGATACCGTTGCTTTTGAGACGGTTAATTATTTTGGTATAGGGTTGGAGCAAATTCATATTCTTGATATCCTTCAGCCGGTCAGCCTTCCTTTCGAAGGATTTCTTGAGGTGCATACCCTTTTCTATGATTCATTACTTTGTACTTTTGGTGTAACCATACCCGATACTGTTACAACATTGGTGAGTAATGGTAAATTACAGGAAATAAAAATATTTCCAAATCCTGCAAGCGATTGGCTCATTATTGATTTTGGAAACAAAGAATTGGAAACCGATTATAATCTGAGAATTATCAATAGTATGGGTCAGGAAAAATATTGTTGCCAAATATCTTCTCAGGAAGTTCAGATCCCAGCGCGTTCAATCGGAGAAACAGGGTTTTATTTTGTTCAGATTGTCAATCAAAAAGGGCAGGTCATCGCAAACCAAAAATTGTCATTAAAATGATTTCCCTGTAGATGGAAACATCAATTTTATTATACTTGCCGAAAATATTCAAAACTTGAAAAAAATAGCTTTAGTCATTATTGGTGGAATCATACTTTTTGGTTGCAATTCTGTTGATAAAACACCCGAAGAATTAGCCGGGGAAATTCATGAGAAAATATTGACCGTTGATACCCACACCGATACTCCCTGGGCTTTGCTGCGAGGCAATTTCGATTTGAACGAACGCCATAATTTTAATAAAGACCACAGCCGCGTTGATTTTCCAAGAATGAAGGAAGGCGGGCTGGATGCAGTATTTATGGCAGCTTTTGTATCTCAAAGCGACAGAAATGCAGAGGGCAATCATAAAGCCCAGGAAATTGTGATGAGAACCATTGATTCTATCCAATCGCACCTTTCAGTAAGGACTGCAACTTCCGGAATCGCTCTTAATCCTGACGATGCTTACCGTTTGAAAAAAGACGATAAGAGTATTGTTTTTATCGGAATCGAAAATGGTTATGCCATTGGAAATGACCTGAGTAATATTCAAAAATTCTATGATAAAGGTGCAAGGTACATTACCCTCTGCCACACCAAAAACAACGATATCTGTGATTCGTCAACCGACACAACTGAATATAACGGATTGAGTGATTTTGGTAAAGAAGTCATCAGGGAGATGAACCGGGCAGGGATGATGATTGATGTTTCGCACATTTCAGATTCCAGTTTTTACGATGTAATTGAACTGACCAATGTTCCTGTCATTGCTTCACATTCTTGTTCCAAAGCTATTTGCGACCATCCCCGGAATTTATCGGATGATATGCTGAAAAGATTAGCTTTGAATGGAGGTGTGATTCAAATGTGCATTCTCAGTGATTATGTGAAAAAGCCACTGCTATCGGCAGAGCGGGATAGCGCATATAATGCCATCAGAGTAAAGTACCATGATTTCAACAACCTGACGCCTGAACAAGATGAAGCTGCTGAAAGTGAATGGTATGCCGTGGATTCAATTTTTCCCCGCGACCTGGCTACGGTTTCGGATATGGTTGATCATATTGACCATATTGTTAAAGTCGCCGGAATTGACCATGTCGGGATCGGGACAGATTTTGACGGGGGCGGTGGCTTGGCTGACTGCCGGGATGTGAGCGAGATGAAAAACATAACGCTGGAACTATTGAAACGCGGTTATTCCAATAAAGACATTGCGAAACTATGGGGTGAAAACATTATGCGGGTAATGCGCAAGGTACAGGAATTCAGCATGAAGGAATAGTTTAATAGTGAAATTGATTTTAAAGGAGATGAAAATCAACAAAACTTGCTCCTCATCCTTTCATTCATTTTTGCCGTCATTCTTCAGTCAGAATTAAAGGAATGTTAAAACAAAAAAACTCGGGTTTTAACTTTTAATAAAAACTTCATCAGGCCACTTATTAATCATCAACATATCCTTTTCCGGATAATTTATAATTTTTATTCCGAAGGCGGATAGCTGAAGAACGACTCTTGTGCTTAATTCACCAATCACATAAAGAGGTTCGCGGCGCATTTTAGCATTTTCGATAAACACCCTTGTCCGTCCATCCTTAAACTGACAGCCAAAGGTTACCCTTTTTTTCGACATTAAACTTCTGTAAGAACCTTTCATAAAAGTGTTTTTTAGAGTTTTCCAAGTATAGAGAGTAAATATCATAAAGCCATTACTTTGCCAAACCGTCAAGGCGTAGCTATATTTTAAGCGAAAAAACCAGGGTGATTAATAAAAATGAAAAAACCGGCATTTAGCCGGCTTCCTTTGCTCCCCAACCTGTCCCGAAACTTCGGGAGAACCAGGGACCTACTGATTAATCCCGGATGTCCGGGACTCTAACCAACTGAGCTAATAATCCATTCATTACCTCTCCTGCAATAATTCTCTCAATGAGTTTTCTGCTTTTTTGTCTCTTAATAAACCTCTCAATTTTCAAAGCTTCATTTCTTTGGTTACCACATTCAAATACCGCAGCCATTTTCCAGGGTCGGTGTTTCTTTGTAAAAGTATCCTTGTCTGTATAGTTATGTTGTTCAAATCTCTTCAGATAATCTTCAGAATGTCCAACATAATAGATACCTGATTTTTCAGAATAAAGAAAATAGATAAAATACATATGGGAAAAATGAAAAAAAACCGGCATTTAGCCGGCTTCCTTTGCTCCCCAACCTGGACTTGAACCAGGGACCTACTGATTAACAGTCAGTCGCTCTAACCAACTGAGCTATTGGGGATCATATCCCTGAACGCTATCAGGGATTCCCAAAAATGGGAGTGCAAAAATAGTTGTTTATTCCAATAAAGCAATACTTTTGCTGAAAAAAATTATCATGGCGAAAGTTCTTGGTTTGGGCAATGCACTTGTTGACATTATGACCATGCTTACTGATGATTCTATTCTTGAGAAGTTTGACCTTCCAAAAGGAAGCATGCAATTGGTAAATCATGAATTCAGCAACAATGTTAATGAAGGAACCAATCATTTAAAAAAAGAGATTGCATCGGGTGGATCGGCTGCCAACACCATTCACGGACTTGCCAGGTTAGGCGTTGAAACCGGTTTTATCGGTAAAGTGGGTAATGATGATTTTGGTCGTTTTTTTAAATCTGACATGGAAAAAATCGGGATTGATCCATTGCTGTTCCTCGGTAATTCGGCAACAGGTAAAGCCATTGCGCTGATCAGCCCTGACGCTGAAAGGACGTTTGCCACCTACCTGGGCGCAGCAATTGAGTTATCCGCCCACGATATTCAATCCGATCACTTTACCGGATTTGATTTTTTTCATATTGAGGGTTATCTGGTTCAAAACCATGCTCTGATAGAGAAGGCAGTGAAGGTAGCCAGGCAATGCGGTTTAAAGATTAGTCTCGACATGGCAAGTTACAATGTGGTAGAAGAAAATCTTGAATTTTTGAAAATGATTTTGAGAGAATACGTTGATGTGGTTTTCGCCAATGAGGAAGAAGCGAAGGCATTTACCGGAAAGGAACCAATGGACGCTACCGATGATTTCGCTGGTCTGTGTGAAATTGCCGTTGTAAAAATTGGCAAAAATGGTTCAATTGTTAAAAGTAGTAACATGCAGCACCAGATTGCCCCATTTAAGGTCGCAAGTATTGATACTACCGGTGCCGGCGATTTATATGCAGCCGGTTTTATTTATGGCATGATCAATAACTTTTCATTGGATAAATGCGGGACTTTGGGTTCTCTTCTGGCTGCAAAAACCATTGAAGTAATAGGTCCTAAAATGAGCGATAGTAAATGGATCGAAGTAAAGCGACTTTTAAAAACCATATGATCCCCGGGTTTCATCTTTGAGAATAATTTAATCGAATTTTTACAAACGTTTGTTTAGTAGTTATTTATATTTTTATACATTTGCCACCTCTATTTACGAACATTAATTAATCATATAAGAATCTTAGAAGATGAAGGTTTATCAAACAAAGGAAATAAGGAATATTGCACTCGTTGGGGGTGCGAAATCGGGGAAGACAACCCTGGCTGAAGGAATGCTTTTAGAATCGGGACGCATAAACAGGCGGGGCTCGATTGATGACAAAAATACGGTTTCGGATTACCGACCCATAGAGCTGGAGCGCCAAAACTCTGTTTTTTCATCACTTCTTTTTGCCGAATTCAATGGCAAAAAAATTAACATAATAGATACCCCTGGGTTTGATGATTTTGTGGGTGAGGTAATTTCATCCTTGAAAGTGGCAGATACTGCAGTAATCATCGTAAATGCACAAAATGGAGTGGAGGTCGGAACGGAAATTGCATGGCGTAACACCAGCAAAAACAATATACCCGTAATTTTTGCTATCAACCATTTGGAGCACGAAAATTCCAATTTCGATGAAACCATCAGGCAAATGAAAACCCAGTTTGGTGGTAGCCTTGCAATTTGTCAATATCCCCTCAACCCAGGTCAGGGATTCAATTCTGTTATTGATCTGCTGAAAATGAAAATGTTCAAGTTTCCTGAAAATAACGGAAAGCCTGAAATCCTGGATATTCCTGAGAGTGAA
Organism: uncultured Bacteroidales bacterium; assembly: GCA_963840975.1. Lineage (GTDB taxonomy): Bacteria > Bacteroidota > Bacteroidia > Bacteroidales > JAADJA01 > JAADJA01. The sequence goes on from CAWJBC010000017.1 coordinate 265,677, forward strand.
AAAAGCAAAGCAGAAGAAATGCAGGCGGCCATGATCGAAGACCTTGCTTCAAGCGATGAATCATTGATGGAGAAATTTTTTGAAACAGGAACCCTAACTGAAGATGAAATTCAAAAAGCGCTTAAGATTGGGTTGAAAAAAAGAGGACTATTTCCTGTATTGTGTATTAATGCGAAACATAACATGGGCGTGAACCGGCTAATGGAATTTGTTGAAAATAACGTTCCGGCACCCGACGAAATGCCTCCTGTAAAAACAACAAAAGGTAAAGAACTGAAATGTGACCCAAAAGCACCTGCAGTTGCTTTTGTATTTAAAACTACCCATGAACCGCATTTCGGTGAAGTATCGTTCTTTAAAGTTTATAATGGAGAAATTGCAGAGGGTGCAGACCTTGTCAACTCTACGACTGATTCAAAAGAACGACTTGGTCAATTGTTTGCCGTTTTTGGTAAAAATCGTGAAAAACTTGAAAAGGTTGTTGCCGGTGATATTGCTGCAACGGTTAAACTGAAAAATACCCATACCAATACCACCTTAAATGCTTCGAAAGCTAGCGATGATATCGTTGAACCAATCGTATTCCCTGAGCCTAAATATAGGGTTGCAGTTAAAGCGCAGAACCAGGCGGACGATGAAAAACTGTCTTCAGTTCTAAGTGCTATGCACAAAGTTGATCAGACGCTGATGGTTCAGTATTCAAAAGAATTAAAACAATTGATATTAGGCGGACAGGGTGAACTTCACCTTAACATTACCAAATGGCAAATTGAACATCTTGATAAAGTCCCAATTACTTTTTTTGCTCCTAAAATACCTTACAGGGAAACCATCACAAAATCAGCTAAAGCAACCTATAAACATAAGAAACAATCAGGAGGATCTGGTCAGTTTGGCGAGGTGTACATGATGATTGAGCCTTATAAGGAAGGTATGTCGTGGACAACTGAATTTCCGGTAAGAGGTACCGAGGAGGTTAATCTTGATTGGGGTGGAAAGCTTATTATGAACAACAGCATCGTCGGAGGTGCAATTGATGCCCGGTTCTTACCTGCAATCCTTAAAGGGGTTATGGAGAAGATTGAAGAAGGGCCTTTGACAGGATCGTATGCCCGCGATATAGTTTTTTATGTTTATGATGGTAAAATGCATCCTGTTGATTCAAATGAAATTTCTTTTAGATTAGCCGGACGGAATGCTTTCCGTGAAGCGTTTAAAAATGCCGGACCGCAAATTCTGGAACCGATTTATGATGTTGAAGTGCTGGTTCCTGAAGACAAAATGGGTGATGTAATGACCGATTTACAGGGCAGAAGAGCCATCATCATGGGAATGGACCGTGAAGGTAATTACCAGAAAATTCTGGCAAAAGTTCCTTTGGCTGAAATGAATAAATATGCTACGGCTTTAAGTTCGATAACAAGCGGCAGGGCAATGTATTCAATGAAGTTTGCTGAATATTCCAATGTATCGCCTGATATTCAGGTGCAATTGCTGAAAGCATACGAAGAATCGCAGGAAGACGAAGAATAATATTTTTGTTCAAAATATTTTCAAAAAACCCGGCTATGACCGGGTTTTTTGTTTTTCAATCCAAAATCCGGTATTAATTCTTCAAAAAGGCAAATCATTCACCGATCCTTCTTCCGGCTCAAATGTCTGCTCTATTTCCGGCGGTATGTTTTCGGGTGGAGCGGGAGAGTCTTTTCCTGAGTCGGCTTTAATAATCCGCCATGCTTTAACATCGGTGTACCATTTTCCATTAAACTCCCTGCTTTCAATATTGACGCCAACAGTTACGGTTTCGTTTGAACCAAATGATTTTAAATCCAACTTGTCGCCCCACACTGCAATGCAAACTTTCTTTGGATATTGATCCTGGGTTTCGAGTATGAAGTTTTGCTTTTTCCAGGGTCCGTTTTTTCCCTGACCTGTTTCTTCGGGCAAGATGTCAATGATTTTTCCTGTTATTTCCATTATTTATTTTTTATTTGAAAGCTGTTAATTCAAATTCGAACTGCAAAATTATACGTTTTCAAAATCAAATTTTCAGTAAAATCATTAGCTATAATTTTATTTTGGATCTGCTATTAATGATGGATCTTCCTTTTCCTCGACAGCCGTAATCATTACATCTTTATATTCCCGGGTTTGGGTGGTTTCATCCGCCCTGAATTTCACCGGCACATAATGTTCACCATAACCGGAGGCGATTCCGCGTTTGTCTATCTTTTCGACCAGCACTTTTTGCGTTTTGCCAATAAACGAATTCCGGTAATTCTTTTTATTGTTTTCGGCGATTTCACGAATAATCCGGCTTCGTTCTGTCTTTATTTTTTCCGGAACCTGATCGGGCATGCGTTCAGCCCTTGTTCCCTTACGGATAGAATATTTGAAAGTATGAACATGGCTAAATCCAATTTCGTCAACAACATTGCATGTTTCATTAAATTCTGCTTCCGTTTCGCCGGGAAATCCAACCATGATATCGGTTGTGAAATTGAAATCGGGTTGACGTTTATGAATCTTCTCCACCATAGCCCTGAAGTCATCAACAGTGTATTGCCTTCGCATCGCTAACAAAATTTTATCTGATCCACTCTGAAGACACAAATGCAGATGAGGGGTGAGTTTGGGATGTAAAAAAAGGTCAAATAGCTTATCACCAAAACCTTCCGGTTCGATACTTGAAATCCGAACCCTGAAATCTCCGGGAATTTCAAGCACTTTTTCAACAATGTTTTCAAAATTCAATCCATCCCGCTCATATCGTCCAATGTTCACCCCGGTCAGAACAATTTCCTTATAACCAAAATCAAGCGCCTGCAGGATATTTTTTTCAATATCAGCAAAAGGTCTGCTTTCCGCCCTTCCTCTTACATGAGGTACGATGCAAAATGTACAGAAATTGTTACAGCCATCCTGAATCTTGATCATGCTCCGGGTACGTATGCTTTTTTCGGCAGCACCAAAGCCAAAGCGGTCTTGTTTCAGACTTTCGGACGAAATGATCTCACCTTTAAAATGACTGTCAAGCAAGTTAAAAATTGAACCTTTCCGGTCATTTTCGAGGGTATAGGTAATCCTGTCATCCGCTTCGAGCATTTCTTTATGATTGTTTGCCATACAACCCGTTACCACAAGAACGGCATCAGGGTTTCGGCGGTAAGCCTGGTGATAGGTTTGCCGTGATTTATGATCGCTCATGTTGGTGACAGTGCAGGTATTTACGATATAGGCATCTGCATTTTGCGAAAAATTAACAATTTCATAACCGGCATTGATGAAATCCGATGTCACCGAATCGGTTTCGTACTGATTCAGCCGGCAGCCGAGGGTTTTAAAAGCGATCTTTCGAGCCATTGGTAATCATTTCGGGTTTTAATGCAAATTCCCCCGCTACCGAAAAATCAGTCGAAGAGGTAATTTTTATATCAATAATCTTTCCGATCAGGGTTGTATCAACTGACGGAATTCTGACATTAATCCTGCCTTCAGTCAATCCGGAAAGAAAATCACCTTTTCGTTCCAAACCTCTTACTAAAACCCTGTATGTTTTACCGATCATTTGCCGGTTGTGTGCAGCAGAGGTTTTTTCAAGATCATGAGTCAATTGATGAAAGCGACTTTTCTTTACATCATGCGGAACATCATCCACCCACCTTGAACTTACTGCTCCCGGACGCTGGGAATATTGCGCTATGTAAGCCATGTTGTAGTTGAATTCAACCATAGCTTTGCGGGTGTTCTCAAACTGTTCGTCAGTTTCACCAGTAAAACCGACGATTACATCTGTAAACAATGTTGCTTCAGGAATCAGCCGTCTGATGGTTTCAACAATTTTCCGATAGGTTTCTACAGAATACTTACGGTTCATCCTTATCAAAACCTTATCATCACCCGACTGGATAGGAAGATGAATTTGCCTGGCGAGGCAAGGATATGCGGCAATAACTTCGATCACCTCATCCGTCATATCACGTGGATGGGGGGAGGTGAAATATACCCAAAACTCCTTGCCCGAAGTCTTACCCATTTCCCCAATTTTCCTGAGTAATCCAGGAAAGCCGATCTCCTCTCCTTTTTTGTCCAATCCATAAGAATTTACATTTTGCCCTAACAAAGTAATTGACTTGTAGTCATTATCAATCAAGTTTTGTACTTCCGCAAGTATTTCATCTGACGGCCTCGAAACTTCTCTCCCTCTGGTATAAGGAACTGCACAAAAAGTACAAAATTTATCACAACCGTTTTGGATAGGGACAAAAGCCTCAAATGACGATTCATAATGCGGATGGATATGCCAGAAATCGGGAATATGCTCGTTTAGTTTGAGAGAAGCCGATTTTTCTTTCAACTCCTTTATCCGGGAACTTTGGTGCTGAATACGATTGTCAACAGATGTATTCAAACTTACGGGTGTAACAATTCCGTACTGGCTGATCATTTCAGGCAATTCATGTAGTTCACTCATCGGAAATACCATGTCGAACAACTTCAAAAACCTTTCTTTATCGGAAGGAAGAATACATCCGGTTACAAATGTCAACAGGTTTTTTTTGTTTTTGAGCTTGTTCCATTTCGCAATCCTCGAATATACCTTATCAATTGCTTTTTGCCTAACCGAACAGGCGAGGATTCCTACAAGGTTAGCTTCATCCTCATTGTCGGTCCACTCATAACCCATTTGCTCGATCACAGGCTTTGTGCGTTCCGTGTCCGACATGTTCATCTGGCAGCCGAGGGTTATGATGTGGTACTTCATAGTAAATTCAAAATATCAAATAATCAAAGTGATAAGTAAAAGGTAAGTTAACTTTTTGCTAAATTTTTTAGAGCGGTATTCACACTTGTAATGAAAATAGCAATCAGTTCATTACTTTCGTTAATGGCAAAAACAAGTTTTTTCTCATCTGAATACATATTTGCCATTTTTACAATCTTAAGGGCAACCCTTGTTTCTTTCAACTCTTTCAATACAATTTTAATTTTATGCACAAAATCCTTTCTGGATTCTGCACTGCTTGCTTCCCCATAATTTAATGCCGTAGAGGTTCCTGATCTTATCATTTGTCCGGCAAGATGATTACCTGCAAAAGTTTTCGGAAGACCCTCGGCAATTTCAATAATCAAAACAGCAAATTTAATAAGCCTCTCCTCAAGGTCACTTTTCTCTTTTTCCATAACTTTTTACTTCGATTATTCGTTACTTGATATTTCGAATTTAAAAATAGACTTCCGCATGTAAATTCCCTGATGGAACTCCCTGTTCTTTAAGGATATCGAATGCATCGTAAATCATATTTACATTGCCGCAAAGGTAACATAAAGTATCATGGTTCACAGGGTTTTGGAGGAGGTATTCGGTAACCCTTCCATAGAAATCACCTTTTTTATCTTTCGAAAGGCAAGAAATATAACTGCCGCCGCGATAATGGTCTTTATCATAAGTTTCCTTCCTGTCGCGAACACCATGTAACAAGGTGTAATTTAAACCAGGATATGACTTAACCATGCTGTGAAACGGTGCAATGCCTGTCCCACTGGCGATAAACAAATATTTTTTTTCCAAAATATCCTTATCGTCAATTGTAAAAAATCCGAACGGACCATCTACCTCCAGCTTATCTCCCAGTCTTAATTTTTTAAGTTTTTTCGAAACAAGACCTTTGACCACCTCTTTGACTAGAATTTCAATGGATGCATCGCCTTCAGCGCTGTAAACAGAATAATCCCTTTTCTCGACATCTCCTGCCAGTCCAATATTAAGGTTTTGACCGGCTTTGAATTGCAAACCTTTTCGTTCCATTTTTAAAATATAGGAAGTTTGGGTTAATGTCCGGATTTCAATTACCTTATGAAGGGCTTTATCTGCTATTTCCATTTGTTTCAATTTTATTTCGCCTTTTAAAATTTACAGGTCAGGAAAAGGTAAACCTCATCATTCAAAGTTTGTTCACTTAAAACGTCTTGAAAAATTTCAACTGAAAAATTACCAGCACTCAATTATCCGTTCAACTCAGGTCAAATGAGTCCATCAGTTGAGGAACAGTACAATTCCAGCCAAGGGTATCTTTTATCTTTAACCTCAGTGCATTTGACGATTGCGGTTCGCCATGGACGATGAATACCTGTTTTGGTTTGTTTTGAATTGACGAAAGCCAGTCAATGATTTCGTCCTGCCCGGCGTGCGACGACATTGTATGTATATGTTCGACAGCAGCTTTAACTTTGTAATAATTACCATGAATTTTAATTTCGGTTCCTCCTTCACTGATGGTTCTGCCTCGCGTTCCTGCTGCCTGATAACCCGGAATAATGATAGTGGCATTAGGGTTATCCAATTGATTTTCAAGATAGGTAAGAATACGTCCTCCATTCATCATGCCACTGCCGGCAATGATGATCTTTGGGTGATTATTTTTCGACAGGTGACGGGTCTCTTCGATGGATGTGACCATACGGGTACTTTTAAAAACCTCTTTGAAAACATCGGGACCGATTTTTAAATATTCAGGATATTTCAGAAATAACTTACTCACATCCAATCCCATCGGGCTATCCAAATAGACAGGAATATCAGGAATTTTATTTTCCTGTTTCAACTTCCAGATAAAGTACATGAAATCCTGAGCGCGGTCTACAGTAAAACTTGGAACCAATAAGGGCCCGTGGTTTTGAAGGCTTTTGTGTATAATTCTTAACAAAGTATCTTCTGTAGAATCATTGGGATGGACTCTATCTCCATAGGTTGATTCCACAATTACATAATCGGCTTTATCCGGTTTTTCAGGCGTTCGGAGCATAGGATCTCCTGGACGGCCAAGATCACCAGAAAACAGAATACGCTGATTGTTTGTATCCAATTCGATGAAAGCAGCACCGGGAATGTGAGCATTGCCCCTGAACTGAAACCTGACCCCCTGGGCCAATTCAACGAACTCATCTTTCGGGTAAGGGTGAATCAATGATAAGGTGCTTTCAACATCTTTCAATGTATATAAAGGCAAAGCCGGGCTGTGTTTAGTATATCCATGTGTATTTGCATGTTCGGCATCTTCTTCCTGTATTTTGGCACTGTCTTTCAAAATAATTTCCGCCAGGTCGGCTGTTGGTTCTGTACAAAATACCTTTCCGCAGAAACCTTGCTTAACTAAGCGTGGCAAATAGCCAATGTGATCAAGGTGTCCGTGGGTTAACAAAACGTAATCCACCTTTGAGGCAGGAATGTGAAAATCGAGCCAGTTGAGTTCACGCAAATGTTTCAGACCCTGGAATAGGCCGCAATCAATCAGAATTTTTTTAGCTTCGGTTTCAATCAGGAACTTTGAACCAGTGACGGTGCCGGCAGCGCCTAAAAATTTAATCGTGTTATGATTTGATGAATTCATAGTTGTTTGTAAAATATTAATGTTTGTAAAAAAATTGAGTACTCAAAGTTTATTGATTTTATCAGGTTAGAAATCTCAAATAACTTTCGAAAGTAATGACTTGTGTTTCACTTTCAGGATAAGCATTTAAAAATGTTTTTGGAAACCGGATTTTTTTCTCGGGACTAAGTTTGAACTCATAAGCGTGCAAATTACCACCAAATTCCTCAAGGTAATCAATTTCCTGTTGTTGCATTGTCCTCCAAAAATATTTGTTTCTAAACAACAAATTATAATTGAGATATTTGATTCTTTCGGCGACCAAAAAATTTTCCCACAATGCGCCTTTATCTGTCCTTAAACTAAAGGCGCTAAAATTTGAAATAATAGCGTTTCTTACTCCATTGTCATAAAAATATATTTTTCTGTTCTTTTTTATTTCATTCCTGATATTCCGGCTAAATGAAGGCAATCTGAAAATGACATAAGTCTTTTCAAGTAAATTAATATATCGGTCAATAGTCATCCGGTCAACCTGCAACAATTGCGAAAGTTCGTTCAACGAAACCTCGGAACTTATCTGCAAAGCAAGGGCTTCAAGTAGTTTTTCAATTAATACCGGTTTTCTGACATCTTTAAATGAGTAAATATCATTAAATAAATAGCTGTTCACGAGGTTGTTAAGAATTATTTTTTCTTTACCGGGATTGTTTATTACATCCGGATACATTCCAAATATCAGCCGGGTTTCAAGCAATCTTTTTTCATTTTGGTTACCAGAGTGGTCTATCATTTCAGATGTGGAAAATGGAAGTAAGAGAAATTCAAATTTTCTTCCTGTCAGTGGTTCGTTGATTTCATTTGACAATTCGAATGCCGATGAACCTGTTGCGATTAATTGAACTTCTTTTATTTGATCTGTAATTAGTTTTAGTGTAATGCCAATGTTTTTAACACGCTGAGCTTCATCTATTAATACGATTTGGTTCTCTCCAATCCTTTGTTTCAATCCGGTTGATGTAATATCTGTCAATTCTTTTCTTACATCCGGTTCATCACAATTCAAATACAGGCATTTTTTGTTGCTGTTTTCTGAAATCATATCAATTAAGGTAGTTTTACCGACTTGTCGTGGTCCGTAAATTATTACTGCCTTTTTTTGAAATAAATAGCTTTCTATATGCTTTTGAAGATGACGCCTGATCATAACTTTAAAATGATATGAAGGCAAAAATATAAAATATTGAGAGTATATACCACAAATTATTATAATATTTTGTGTTTATATCCTCAAAATCGTAAAATTATTTTTTTTACGAATTGGTTATGAAGGAGATTATGATCCGTGAATATCAATTTTCACACCTTAATAATCCTTTTGTGCGACTCTTTATAAACCAGTGGCTTATTAAGTATTTCTGGACGATTCATTGTAAATAATAAATTGTAACTAATCAGTTGTTTAAGCAGTTGATTTTAAATTTTTTATTGATTAATGGTTTCACGCAAAGAACGCAAAACCTTTACACAAAGAACGGTAAGAAATTAAGGTTAACTTATTTGCGATCTGAGCGAACTTTGCGAGAAATTAATTTAATCGTAAAGTTTCAAATACTCATACCCATTCCCTGTCCATTTCATGAACCTTTCGAAATCAGCAAAAGAAATAACCAGTGAAGCTGTATTAATGCTTGGATGAAAGCTGATCTTATCAGACTTTTTAAGATTTTCATCAAAGAAAATATATACATGGTTGGCTTTGTCATTGATCAATCCAAATGGCGTAACTGAACCGGGGGTAAGTGCAAGATGTTTCATCAGCCGTTCAGAAGAGGCAAAAGTGAGCTTACCCTGTTTGAGTCTTTTTTCAAGGTCATGGATGTCAAGTGCCTGCTTATGTTCGAGGATAACCAGATAATGCCGGTTGCCTTTGTGATTTCTTAAAAAAATATTCTTGCAATGGGTAGCTTCAAGGTCTTCCCAATATTTAACGGCTTCTTCAATGGTCGGAGCGGGAGGGTGTTCGAAGTATTCAAATTCAATATTGAGTTCCTTTAAAACCTGGTATAATTCGGGTTGTCCGTTCATCAAAAATAAAAATTTGTTTTCAAAAATAAAAAAATCCTGCCAAAGACAGGACTTTTACTAAACTTAATTATTGCTTAATGAACTACAAAGCACCCTCATCATAAGCTTTTTCTCCATGCAGTGAGTCATCAAGACCAAGATCCTCTTCAACTTCTGAGACTTTCACAGGGGTAACAACATTAATAATGATAAGCATCAAATACGTAAACAGAAAGGCATACGCAGCAGCCATCGAAACAGCAATTACTTCTTTCATAAAGAAACCCACATCACCTTCAATCAACCCACTTTGTCCGCCAATAGCTTGCACTGCAAATACACCCAATAATATTGTTCCCAGGGTTCCTCCGACTCCGTGAACGCCCCAAACATCAAGAGCATCATCCCATCCAAGTTTATTTTTGAATTGAACAGCAATATAACAAATTGCACCCGCTGAAATACCTATTAAAATGGCTGCCCAAAGTGGCACAAATCCTGCGGCAGGAGTAATTGTAGCCAACCCTGCCACAGCACCTGTCAGCAACCCAACAAATTTGGGTTTTCTGGACCTTGACCATTCAATTGCCAACCAGGTGATAGCCGCAAATGATGCAGCTACATCAGTGTTTAGAAAAGCCAGGGTTGTGATGGCATCAACATCAAGCTCACTGCCAGCATTAAAACCATACCAACCGAACCAAAGTAAACCAGTACCAATAGCCACAAGCGGTATGCTGTTGGGCGGAGATGCGAGATCACGCCTTTTGCCCACGTAGAAAACCGAAGCAAGAGCTGCAAAGCCTGCTGTTGCATGAACAACGATACCCCCTGCAAAATCTTTAACCCCCCATTCAGCAAGAAATCCTCCGCCCCAAACCATGTGGACGAAAGGATAATAAACGAACAATTGCCAAAGCACCAAGAAAATGAGATAAGCCTTAAAAGTAACCCTGTTGACAAAAGCACCGGTGATCAGAGCCGGTGTAATAATAGCAAACATCATTTGATACGATACAAAAATATACATGGGAAATTTCCCATTGTCAAATGGTGCATCGAAAGGAATTCCTTTCAAAAATGCCATGCTAAGGTCACCAATAATGCCACCCTCTCCACCACTAAAACAAAGTGAGAAGCCAACAGCTACCCACATAATTGTTGTTAAACCTAAAGAAACAAAAGTTTGGATCATAATTCCCAAAATGTTTCTTTTTCCTGCCAAACCTCCATAGAAAAAGGCAAGCCCCGGGGTCATTAGCATCACAAGGCTTGTGGCAAGGATCATAAATCCAGTTGATCCACTATCAAACATAATTTTTATCTCCTATTTTTAAATTATTACTGTGTTTACAATGAAATTCCAAATACAAGGAATATATTTTCCTGTTGGGGATTTACAATTAAGGAAACATTGATTGGCAATTCGAATTTTTCTGTGATCGGAATATCTCTTCCAGCCTTAAGACCGATATTGATGATACCGGCATAGGGTCCATAATAACCCGACTCTCCTTTATCTCTGTCGGGGTTTGTAGGTGTCCCTCCAATGAATACATCAAGGCTTGTTTTGCCAACATTCAATGCATAACCAAGCTCTATGTATGTTGAATATTGCAATTTACCATCGTATGTTCTGGCATCAGCTCCTGCAAAATTTGTAGCAATCAGTACACTTAATGGGACTTTTTCGGTGCCATTGAAGCTAATTCCACCTTCAAATACATGGCCTGTACTGTCATTTTCATAATTTAAATAATCATTATTCGCAATCCGGCTGTCCGGAAAAAAATAATCTGTAATCTGAAGTGTTATCAGATCTTTAAAAGTGTAGGAAGCATACAAATCAATCTCTTGAAAATTGGCATCATTGGTTGAAAAAGATCCCCATGCCCCCAAAGCCAAACCGGCATAACCCATTTCAAGGGAAGGCTGAATTGCAGGTGAATTTCCAAAATCAGTTCCCCGCCAAATATAACGGCTTACAAGATCAGCCCCCGGATCAAGCGTAAGTTTTGTTTGTCCCTTTAAGGGCTTTAGTGAACCGGCGCAAACAATACAAATGATACTAACAATTGTGAAAAATGAAACCTGTCTCATAGTCTTTTATAACTTTAAAATTTACGAGACAAAGGTTTAAAGATAAATACTGATATTCAATTGGTTAAACCAGTAAAATATATGAGGGTATTACGTAATCTTGGTTAAGTATTTCACTTAAAAAAAGGAATGATCAACTATATTTCAATTATATGATTTCTGATTGCAAACTTTATAAGTTCTACGGTTGATGCCAATCCAAGTTTTTGCATGATGTGGTTTTTATGGGATTCAACAGTTCGGTTGCTGATAAATAAAATATTTGCTATTTCTTTATTGCTTTTTCCTTCTGCAAAAAGTTTCAGGATTTCCAACTCACGTTTTGAAAGAACCGTTTCATCTGATTTATTATCCTCGTTGGTTTTGGCTTTCTTTAGATAACTTTTCAAAATGATGTTTGAAACCGGTTCACTAAAATAATCTTCTCCTGCCGCAACCTGCCGGATTGCAGTTATCAATTCCATTTTGTTGGTATTTTTTGGGAGGTATGCCATGGCTCCCGCTTTTACAGCATTGAAAATAAAATCTTCATTCAAGTGCATGGAGAGAATAATTACTTTGACAGCAGGGTAATCAACCGATAGCTGGCGGGTTATTTCAATTCCGGAAATGTCGGGGAGACTAATATCAAGTATAACAACATCGGGTCGTTCCAATTTTAGTAGGGCAAAAAACTCCTTGGCTGAGGCAGCTTCGTTTATCACTTTAATCTCCCCGGTATTGATCAGAGCTTTAATTCCATCCCTTACAATCGAATGATCATCTACCAGTATTACTTTAATTTGGTCCATTTGAAAAAGTTTTAATTGGGATTTTAATAATAATACGGGTCCCTTTACCTATCTGTGATTGAATATCTATGTTACCTTTCAAAAGTCTGACCCGCTCACGCATATTAGGGATACCATTTCCTGTTACTTTGGTATCTGTCACTGATCCTATGCCCTTGCCATTATCTTCAATATTAACGACAATTTGATCGTTTATTCTGGTGAGATTTATTTCTGCTATTGATGCATTTGCATGTTTAACTATATTATTCAATGCCTCCTGCATGATTCTGAATAAATAAATTGATATTCTGCTTTCCAGGTCAGTGAATTTTCCATTGTAGGAGCACTTAACTTCAATATCTGAATTATCTGAAATTTCCTGGCAAATATTTTTTACTGCCGTTACCAAACCGAATTCAATTAAAACCGCCGGCATCAAATCGTTTGAAATTCGTCTGATTTCAGTTATAGTGTGATCAAAAGAAGTTTTTACGTCTTTAAGCGTCTTGTTGATCGCGCAAACATCTTTCCCATCAATGCTTTCAAGTTTAAGTTTCAGAGCGATCAGGGATTGACCCAAACCGTCGTGCAGTTCACGTGATAACCTTTGACGCTCTTGTTCCTGCCCATCAATCATAGCAGTGACCCGTTTATTACGCTCATTCAATAATTCTGTATCTTTTTGTCTGAGGCTTTCTGCCATACTATTAAATGAATTTGTAAGCTGACCGATTTCATCATGCTTAATTCGCGGAAGTAATACATTAAGGTTACCACCCCGGATATTCGCAGCAGCATCAGTAAGCTTTATAAGTGGCTGGGTTATTCTCTTGGAAAAGATATATGAAATAATAAAAATAACAACAGCAACAAAAATGGTGAGTAACAAAATATTATTCCGAACATTGTAAATTGATTTAGTCGCTTCGGCATAATCAATTTCAGCAAGAATTACCCAATCAAGACCGGGTACATAAATTTTGCTATATGAACTAAGTACTTTTATACCCCTGTAATCTTCTATTACAGATGTACCGGTTAACCCAATAAAAGCATTGTTGACACCCTCAGTTGCCACCAGGCATTGCATGATTGAATTTTTTTTAAAGCGCGAAGTACTCCTCATAAGCCTGTCTGCACCAACCAAGTAAGACTCACCTGATTGACCTAATCCATCTTTTGGATTTTGTTCAAGCATAATTGCATTAATCGCTTCTAATGAAAGTTCAAGAACAATAATATTCTTCGTAGAAAAACCTTTGTTTATCAAAGACCCGGAAATAAACATTCGGGGCTGGCTATCCCTTGGGTCGAGCAGGTAATCATGAATTGCTGTTTGGCTTGCATTTCGTGATTTTTGAAACACTTCATTAACAACCAGCTCACCCTCCAAGTTGAGAGTATTTAATTTTATTGAATCCCTACCACGGCATTCACCAAACTCAATCTTACCTGGTTCGCTTTCAATGTATATACCTTTATAGTACCCATTGGTAAACAAATGATTAATAAGACTTTGGGGAGAAAAATGATTAAAATTATTTATTCTTTCCGCTCTTTGCCCTTCAACCATATTGGCTATGAGTGAAAATTCACTCAAGCGGTCAGTGAAAAATTGCTCAATCTGATTTTTTTTCACAACCCTTACCGAAGTAAGCTGATCGAAAGTTCTGCTGAGAAGTGCATTTTTAGTGGTGTAAAAGGAATAAGTGCTGACAATGGCAATAGCAGTAATGCCAACAACTACAAAGTATAAAACAATTTTATCGGAAAGTGACTTTATAAACATGAAGATGAAATGCCAAATATATAAACATTCCAAAAATGCAAAGAATTATAAAAAAATAAATTATTTGTCAGGTAATTTCCCTTGATTCGTTAATCTTCAGGTTGTCATTTAATTCCGGGATTAAACCAATTTTAATCCTTATTTACCGAACCCTTTCCTCCTCCCTGACCATGACGATACCTGTGGCGGTATTGTTTTCCATATCCTTTAAAATGTCCTTCGCTCTCCATCATATCGTTATACATTTTTGACAGTTGTTGCTGCTGTGCCGGGGTGCAAATCTTTTTTAGCTCAATAAAATTCCAAATGGTAAGTAATTTAAGATTTGTATGCAATTTACCAATGTCATCGGCAAGGAGGTGCAAAATAGTTGTGTCAGGATTTTCTTCACTTAATTCGGAAAGCATTTCTGATCTTTTTTCGGTCAGTTGGTCAAGTATTTTTTGCGATCGCTGGTTGTAACCGCTATTAATTTGTTGAAATAAATCTGTTTGGTCAGGATTCAAACCCAATTCACCGGTGATTATTTTCCCAGCATCTGGATTTACTGCAGTGGTCGGAGAGGTTGATTTCTCCGAATAAATATGATAAAGAATAGTGGATATGGCAGCAACATTTATAATCAGGAGAAAGAAAACCAGCACGAATGAAAATTGTTTTTTTAGAAAGTAGTTCATGGTTTCTTATTATTTTCAGTTAATAAAATGGTTTCAATATTTTCCATTTCGAATTCATTCAAATAAAAGTCATCTGCCAACACCTGAAGTTCATTCGCGCGGGAATCATCAATGGAGACTTTGTTGTTTTGAGTATAGCTACCTCCTAAAGTAATTCCGGTATAAATTGCTATTGCAACCAGGAAAACTGCCAGCACAGGTTTTAAAACTCTTACTAATTGAAGAGGGGTAGTATTCATTTCATTGCGGGTATTGGACTTTATTCGCTCCATCACTTTCATTGCAAAGTAGGGATTGGTCTCTTTTATTTTTTCATTTTCAATTATTGCCAATACTGATTTCATTTTCTGAAAGTAAGCATCACAATTGCTGCATTCTTTCAAATGGCTTTGGACTTGCAAATCCATTCCTTGTTCAAGGCTCCCCTCAACAAAAAAAATCAGGTTATCTTTAATTTCATTGCATTTCATCATAAAATCCTTTCATCTGTTTCTGTAATGGTTCATTAATTTTTGCTGAAGGTTAATTTTTGCCCTGTGGATCAGGGATTCTACTGATGACAGCGATACTCCCATGATTTCAGAAATTTCGGAATACGGCAATTCTTCATATTTATTCAGCGTAAAGGCAATTCGCTGATTTTCAGTTAGTCCGTTAATCGCTTTATGCAGCAGCGCTGCTTCTTCTTTCATTTCTAATTCAGTACCCGGATGATGCTTTTCGCTGGGTTGAATTTGATTTGTCGGGTTCATGCCCAGCATATCTTCAAAAGATTGAATCCATTGTCTCCGCTTTTTACTTCGCAGGAAATTAAGTGATTTATTCACGGCTATTCGGTAAAGCCAGGTTGAAAGTTTAGCCTCTTTTCTAAATTTAGAGAGTGAGGCATAGACTTCTATAAAAACTTCCTGAGCAATATCCTCAGCGTCCTGTTTGTTATGTAAAAAACCAATGCAAGTATTGATTACCATTGTCTGATTCTTCTCTACAAGTTCTTTGAAAGCGAGCTGGTCACCTTTCAATATTTTATCTATCAGAATCTTATCAGGCTGAGGCTCCATTAACCTTTATTTCTTACAAATATCGTTATAAATTTTTCTTCTGAATTGTTCCTGCCAACAAAGGTTTATGGTTTACCTGAATGACCAATAAAGATTTAAACTACCTGTTTTTCCAACCTTTTCCGCCGCATGGTCCCCGTCCGCAGCATTGACCGTTTTTCTGGCCATTCCGGTGTTGGTAACCATAGCCTTTGCCGTTTTGTTTTTTGCCATTTTCCCGGTGATCACAAATGCCATCCTTGTCAACATCTGTAAAATTGGGGCCCCTGCCTGAGGTTTTAGCATTTTCAAAGCGGTCGCACACTCCATTTTTATTTTCATCAATAAAATTTCGCCCCCTTAGTGTGTCGTTTGCATTGGTAATCGTTTCCTGTTTGACTTTTTGAGGCTCAACCGTATTATTTTGCGCCGATAAAGAAATGGCAAAAAATAACAATACCAAAAAAATTTCGGATGTTTGAATGATTGTCTTCATAGATTAAACTTTTAAATGATTTTCTTTTTTTGACAACTATTTTCAGGAAAACTTGCATTCCTTGGTAATTTTTTTCCAAAAGTCAAAAAGGGAAATCATCTAAACATACTGCAATGAACGATTGACAATAAATTGGAAATAAGATTTATAACCTTTGTATTTCGTCTGATTCAATGATTTGGTAGGGTTCATCATTTTTTAAGGCTGTCTGCAACATCGCATTGGCAACTTTTTTAGCCTCCACGCCTCTGTACTTTTTAAGGGGACCTTTAAAAATGGGAGACAGAACTTTATAAACCGATGCTGCAGTTTTTTCTCCGGTCCTGTATTCTTTTCGGTCACCCAGCAATAAGGATGGCCTGAAAATAAACAAATGCGGCAATGATAAATTCTTCAATTCAGCTTCCACTTCTCCCTTAACCCGGTTATAAAAAATCATAGATTTCGCATTTGCACCAAGAGAACTTATGGTGAGGAATTTCCCGGCATTCATTTCTTTTGCCCTTTTTCCGAGTTCAAATACATAATTAAAATCTACTTTCTGAAAGTTTTCTTTGGTTCCCGCTTTTTTAATTGTTGTCCCGAGGGTGCAGAAAACATGGTCTATTGCAACATCCAATTTCAACTTATCAAGCTCATCAAAATTAATGATGTTTTCAATAATTTTATCTGAATCATTGTTTATTGGCTTCCTTGTCAGTACATGGATGGTTTTATATTCATCGCATTCGATTAGAAGTTTTAGTAGCTCATTCCCAACCAGTCCGGTAGCTCCGGCAATAAGGGCAGTTTTCATATTTCCATAAAATTTTGAATTCTAAAATTAAGCATTAAATTTACAGGGAAATTAAATTTCTTATGGGATTTATGTCCAAACAAAGGTGGGTTTCTTTATTTCTGCTTATCGTTTTGGTTCCGATAGGGTTCTTCACGAAATTTTACTCCGGACCTGCACAGGAGTTGATCGGAAATTCGATTGGGGGTTTGCTTTATGAAATTTTCTGGTGCCTTGTTGTTTTTTTCCTTTTCCCCGAAATGAATCGGGTTGGGATAGCATTGGGCGTCTTAATTGTAACCTGCCTACTGGAGTTCATGCAGTTATGGCATCCGCCATTTCTTGAAGCATTGAGAGAAAATTTTATCGGAAGGACCGTTCTGGGTAATTCGTTTAACTGGATGGATTTTCCTTATTATATCACTGGAAGTACCCTTGGATACTTTATGCTTAAATCTGTTTCGAAAATAGCAACTAAACCATCCTAATCCTGGTACATAAACTCAACTATCCTTTTCACATCTTCCTTCTCAAGTTTCATGTGTGAGCCGGTTACCTTGCAGCTTTCCATCGTACTCAAAATTTCCTGTTTTTTTTCAATCCCCAACCCAATTTCATTCATTCGTATGGGTGATTCAATGCTTGTCATGAATTGTTCAAAGTGCAAAATGGTTTCATCTGCCGTCCTGGTGTTGAACAGGTTATTTCCAAGTTCAGCAATCCTTTCAGGTATCCTTTCTTTCATTCTTTTCATCCAGGCGGGATAGACTACCGAAAGCGTTGCGCCATGCGGTATATCATAAAGCAGAGAAAGCACGTGCCCCATATCATGAACGCCCCAGTCGCCCGAAACTCTACCATAAACCGTCAGTCCATTGAGTGCATTGGTGGCTGCGTACATCATTCGTGCACGATATTCATAATTTGCCAGGTCGGTCAGTAGTTTTGGTCCAACCTCCATCGCTTCCCTGATGATTGCATAAACAAACTTATCTGAAAGTGCAGCTTCACCCTTGCCAAAATAATTTTCAAGTGCATGAGCTGTGAGATCGCTTAGGCCATAAGCCGTGTAATTACGCGGAACGGAAGCCGTGTATTGAGGATCAAGAAATGAATGACGCGGATAGATTAGTTTGTTTCCATAGCCAAGTTTCTGTTTTGTGGCATGATTCTGAACCACAGCAAACTGGTTCATCTCGGTTCCTGTGGCAGCCAGCGTGAGTATTGCAATAAGCGGAACTGCTTTGCGTGCAATCGCCTGGTTGGTCATGAATTTCCACCCGCTGAATTCAACTGGAATCGTAAGTGCGATAATCTTTGCAGAATCAATTACGCTTCCCCCACCCACAGCAAGTATCACATCGGGTCTGAATGTTTGTCCTAACTCAGCAGCAGCATCCACATCCTCAATGATTGGGTTGGATTTTATCCCGGAATATTCAATCACATCCGCGTCAATAGCTCTTAATTGCTCCATCACAGCATCGTATATTCCATTTTTTTTTATGGACCCTTTTCCATAAACAAGCATTACTTTTTTGCCAATGGGGCCAATAGCTTTTCCCAGATTCTTTATTACATCTTTTCCAAAATGGACCACTGTCGGATTCTCAATATGAAAATTTTCCATAATCTATTATTTTTCAATTATTCAAGCTTTATTCGTCCCGACAAAAATAGTGTTTTTCGACCTCAGAAAGGGGAGAATAATCGGAACCAATATTAGTTTACTATTTTTGCAGAAAATATTTTAATGATCACACTTCATAGTAATTTGAGAGAATTGAACAGCATTAACAAAGGCTCTTTGATGGAACAATTAGGGATTGAATACCTGGAGCTTAAGGAGGGTTTCGTCAAAGGTCGAATGCCGGTTGATCACCGAACAAAACAGCCGATGGGAATATTGCACGGTGGCGCCAGTCTCGCTTTTGCGGAAACGATTGCCAGCCTGGGATCTTTAGCAATTGTTGATCCAGACAAATTTGAAATCAGGGGCGCTTCCCTGACTGCAAATCATGTTGGAGCGGCTACAAAAGGATGGGTTGTGGGTGAAGCAACCTTAATTCACAAAGGAAAAATGACACATGTCTGGGATGTTGAAATTACAGATGAGGCGGGAATCAAAATTTCTGTTGCAAGAATGACAATAATAGTTATTCCGAAGGAAAGTTAAAATGGCAAATAAAGACATATCAAAGACCAAATCAGACACAAAACTGGTTAAACTCATCAATCTTTGTTTGGAGAAAAATATACCTTTTGTATGTTTTAGGCTTCCGAACAATACAAATATTCATACCTGGGTACAGGCCTCGGGTAAGATTGTTTTTGTGGAAAAAATCAGTGAAATATCGGATAGACATGGTTTTGTGTATGCACCTTTTCATCGCCGAACAAATTTTCCAGTTGTACTTTTTGAACCTGAACTGATTTTCAAAAACAATGACATTCCTGACTCTTTACTTACAAAAATAACGAAACTGGCACCTTTGTACACTGAATCAAAAACCATCGAACCTGATCAGGGGACGCGTGAAGAATATTTACGAATGACTTCCGGTTTTATCAAAGCTTTTCATGATGATATTAAAAAAGGGGTTCTTTCAAGGATTCGCCTCGAAAAGAAAAAAACGGACTTTAATGCCGGGAAATTTTTTATACGGATGCAGGAAAGTTATCCGGATGTATTTTGTCATTTGATAAATATTCCAGGAGCAGGAACCTGGGCTGGAGCCACTCCGGAAACACTATTGAAAATAGACGAAAACAAAGTTGAAACCATTTCTCTTGCCGGAACTCAGCCTAAAATAGGCAAAGAAAAAGAAGTCGTTTGGAAAGCAAAGGAAATGGAGGAGCAGCGATTTGTAAGCAATTACATTATTGAAGTTCTTAAGAAATTTGACGTTGAAGATTTTCAAATCGAAGGACCACAGACCATTCAGGCAGGGAAAGCTCTCCATCTTTCCACAAAGTTCAGTTTTGACAAATCTTTTATTCAAGACAAATTGGGTGATTTTATTGAAAATTTGCATCCTACACCAGCCGTATGCGGCCTTCCTAAAGCAAAAGCACTCGAGCTGATTTTGCAAACCGAAAAGCATAACCGTGAGTATTACGCAGGGTTTTGCGGGCTGCTCAACATGAATGGTAAAACGGATTTGTTTGTCAATCTAAGGTGCATGAAAATCCTGAAAGATAAACTTGCATTATATGTTGGCGGAGGTTTGACTGCCAAATCTGTTCCGGAGAAAGAGTGGGAGGAAACGGAATTAAAGGCGCAGACACTTCTGTCAGTAATTTAATTTTCCTGACCTTTGCCCCATGACATCGGATAAAAAAAATGCGGCATTATTGGCAGAAATCTTTGTAAAGAAGGGATTGAAACACATCGTCATTTCTCCCGGTTCGCGCAATGCTCCCATTATTTTATCCTTTGCCAACAATCCGAATATCAAAGCTATAAGCATAGTGGATGAACGATCTGCTGCTTTTTTTGCCCTGGGAATTGCCCAGCAAACAAAAAAAACAGTAGCAATTGCCTGCACTTCCGGCACTGCTGCTCTTAATTATGCTCCTGCTATTGCTGAGGCTTATTACCAAAAAATACCGCTATTGGTGCTTACCGCCGACCGACCTTCAGAATTAATTGACAAGGGTGACGGACAAACAATCAGGCAAAAAAATATTTACAAAAATTATATTAAAGACAGCTTTGAAATAGCTGAGGACATTGATACGAAAGCTGATTTTACCCAAACCGAAGATTTGATCAATAAGGCGATCAATTTGACAATGTTCCCGGATCATGGTCCGGTGCATATCAACCTACCCTTTGCTGAACCCATTTACAATAAAGCAGAATCGCACAACTGGAATGCGAAAAACATCAATCCTCCAAAAAAACTATTTGATATTAAAGAACATGAAATTGATTCATTTGCTACCAAATGGAACAATTATGATAAAAAACTTTTGATTGCCGGGATGATGGACCCAAATAGTTTATTATCCGAACTTCTAAATAAAATAACCGAAGATCCTTCGGTTGTTCTCTTGTCCGAAACTACCTCGAATATGAGCAACGGCTGCGACTGCACATGCATAGATAAAGTTGTTTCAACTATTTTGCCTGGAGAAGCCGATGATTTTAAACCGGAACTCCTGGTGACATTTGGTGGAAATGTGGTTTCAAAAATGGTAAAGGAGTTTATCCGCCTTAATAAGCCAGTTGAACACTGGCATATTGATACGGTGGATTACAATATGAACACTTATCAATGTCTTTCTTCGGGAATTAAATCCGAACCTTATGTATTTTTCAGCAAACTTCTATATGGGATAAAACCAAAATCAACCAATTATAAGAGATTGTGGTACGAAAGGGATAAAAGATCAGAAATGAGGCATCAGACTTTCATGAAAAAATGTGAATATTCTGATCTGAAGGTTTTCGAAAGTATCCTGCAATCAATTCCGGAAAACAGCCACATTCAACTTGGAAATAGCACACCTGTCAGGTATTCTCAATTGTTTAAATCAAATAAGAAATTTGAATATTTCTCAAACAGGGGAACCAGCGGTATTGATGGCACCGTATCAACGGCTGCCGGAGCATGTTATGCATCCAGCCATACCACTACTTTAATCGTTGGCGATCTTGGATTCTTTTATGATTCGAATGCATTGATGAATAATTATCTAAGCCCGAAACTGCGCGTCATCATCATCAATAATTCGGGAGGAGGGATTTTCAGGTTTATTTCCGGACCGGAAGAAACCGGACATTTACAGGAGTTTTTCGAAGCCAAACATAATTGGAATGCAGAATACCTGGCAAAGAATTTTGGCGTTCCTTATCATAGTGCTGGAAATTTAGAAGATTTAGAATCTTCACTTCAACGGTTTTATGATCCTGTTGAAATTGATAAACCTGCCATCCTTGAAATATTTACTCCAAATGAAAAAAATGGTGTAATTTTGAAAGAGTATTTTAATTATTTGAAACAGAGCAGATAGAAATGGGCAACCAGCCTAAAAATAAAGGATATGATGAATGGATGATGCAATCTGATTACGATTTTGAAACAGCCAAATCCATGTTCCAATCTGGAAGGTTCGTGTATACGCTATTCATGTGTCACCTTGCAATTGAAAAAGCATTGAAAGCTATTTTCATAAAAAAATTTAATACCTTTCCACCAAAAACTCATAACCTTAATTTCTTCATTGAAAAGCTGAACCTGGAATTAGAAAAGGAGGATTACACATTTGTTTTTAAATTAAATGATGCTTCGGTACCCACAAGATACCCTGAAGACATTCGAAAATTGATTTCTTTTTACTCAGAATCCAGAACTGAAATGATTTTGGAGAACTCAAAAAAAATCTTGCAATGGTTGAAAAAACAATAACAGAGATTATTCAATACCTGAAACAGGCATTAATTGAGAATGGATTATTTATTGATAAAATTGCTGTTTTCGGATCCTACAAAAAGGGAAATTATACTGATCAGAGTGATTTGGATTTGATTATTATTACCGATATTTTTAGAGGCAAAGACATTTTTGAAAGATCAGAAATGACAATGGACGCTGAAATAAAAACCTTAAGAAAATTTATGATTCCGATGGATGTATTAAAAATGACCAATGAAGAGTATGATGAATCCTTAGCAAGTAAAAGATTTGAAACAGAATTGGTTTAACCTTATTCATTATATTGTTAATATTTCAAGCCATTATCTATTATGAAATCCAATTTAAAATGGAAACTATTAAAGAATTACGAAGACATCCTTTTTGAATTCCACAAGGGTGTCGCCAAAATAACGATCAATCGCCCGGAAGTATTGAATGCTTTTCGCCCTCAAACCGTTACGGAGATTGGTGAAGCTTTAAAAATTTGCCGTGAGAATCAGGATATTTACGTGGTGATTCTTACCGGTGCTGGTGACAAGGCATTCTGCAGTGGTGGCGATCAGAATTACAAAAGCCACGGGGGGTATATGGATAAGGATGGTGTCCCCCGGCTCAATATTCTGGAAGTTCAGCGACAGATCAGATCCCTACCAAAACCTGTTATCGCTATGGTGAATGGATACGCCATTGGCGGGGGACATGTGTTACATGTGATGTGCGACCTGACCATTGCTTCAGAATATGCAATTTTCGGGCAAACCGGCCCTAAAGTTGGCAGTTTCGATGCAGGGTTTGGTTCTTCTTATCTTGCCCGCCAAGTGGGGCAGAAAAAAGCCCGCGAAATCTGGTTTTTGAATCTGCAATACTCCGCTAAAGAAGCCGAGGAAATGGGAATGGTGAACAAAGTGGTTCCCCTGGATCAATTGGAAAAAATTACTTTGGAATGGTGTCAGATCATGATGAAGCGAAGTCCAATGGCATTGCGCATGATCAAAATGGGATTGAATGCAGAATTGGACGGTCAGGCTGGAATTCAGGAGTTGGCAGGTAATGCAACTTTACTGTATTATCTTACCGAAGAAGCGCAGGAAGGTAAAAAAGCCTTTCTCGAAAAGCGGGACCCTGATTTTAAGAAGTTTCCAAAATTTCCGTAATTTGCAATTGATTTATAGATTTTTTCAATTTGAAACTTAAACCCTGGATAAAAGCCTTTCGCCTGAGAACATTGCCCCTGGCTCTCTCCAGCGTTGCATTGGGGTGCTTTGTCGCAAATTATGATGGCGCTTTTAACTTGAAAGTTTGCTTACTTGCGGCTCTTACCACACTATTTCTCCAAATTCTATCAAACCTTGCCAATGATTACGGCGACTCCAAGCACGGAACTGACAATATTGAAAGAGTTGGACCAAAGAGAGCTGTTCAAAGCGGTGAAATTTCTCCCCAAAAAATGAAGCTTGTGGTAATCCTGTTCATGATTTTATCGCTCATAAGTGGGTTGTGGTTGATTTATGAAGGAACCAGGGGAATCCCTGTCATCACAGTGGCAATCTTTCTGGTTTTGGGATTAGGAGCGATAGCAGCGGCTGTTAAATACACCATTGGCGATCATCCTTACGGATATTCCGGGTTTGGTGATCTTTTTGTGTTTATCTTTTTTGGACTTACAGGGGTGATTGGCACTTATTATCTGCATACCCATACCTTCAACTGGGAAATTCTGCTTCCTGCCTCTGCTATGGGATTTTTAAGCGCCGGAGTGTTAAACCTCAACAACATGCGCGACAGGGTGAATGATAAAATTTCAGGAAAAAAAACGCTGGTCGTCAAAATGGGTATCCAAAAAGCAAAATGGTATCATTTCTTCCTTCTCTTGGGTTCGGTCATTTCGGGTTTAACCTATATGATCATTAATTATCATTCTCCTTTTCAATTGCTCTTTCTTATCACACTGCCCATGCTTTGGATCAATGTGGCAGTGGTTTTTAAAAATACTGTCCCCGAAGAATTGGATCCATATCTCAGAAAACTTGCCCTGACGAGCCTGCTTTTCTCTCTTGCTTTTGGGATTGGATTATTATTTTAACTCCAGGAAATGTTTCAGGTTTATTACAAAAAATACATCCTTCAATTTAAACAACCCTCCGGCACTTCAAGAGGTATTCTTACTGAAAAAGTTTCATGGTTCATTTTTTTAAATAACAATCAGCGACCGGAAATAACCGGTATCGGCGAATGCGGACCATTGAAGGGATTGAGCATTGACGATCGAATGGATTATGAGAATAAATTGTCTGAAGTTTGCAACAACATTGGAAACTATGTTGATCAAAAAGAAGGTTTAAATGAGTTTCCTTCCATACGTTTTGGAGTTGAAATGGCTTTACTGGATTATAACCATGGAGGGCAGAAAATTCTTTTCCCATCTGCTTTTACAATTGGAAAAGATTCCATTTCTATCAATGGACTTGTTTGGATGGGCAGTTATGATGAAATGCGGAAGCAGGTCAAAAAAAAAATCGAATTGGGTTATGGCTGTATAAAACTCAAGATCGGAGCCATTGATTTTGAAAATGAGTTGCAACTGATCCGGTCAATTCGCAAAGAGTTTTCTTCATCACAAATTGAAATCAGGATAGATGCCAATGGGGCTTTCAATCCAGAAGAAGCATCAGAAAAGCTGAAACGGCTTTCAGAATTTGAGCTTCACTCAATCGAACAACCCATCCGTCAGAATCAATGGGAAGCAATGGCAGAACTTTGCGCTACTTCACCTATTCCCATTGCACTTGATGAGGAACTGACCGGGATTGTTGATTTGCACAGGAAACTTAAGTTGCTTGAGGAAATCAAACCACAGTATATCATTCTTAAACCGAGTCTTTTGGGAGGATTTAAAGCTACCGAAGAATGGATTGACCTTGCCAAAGAAAAGCAAATCGGGTGGTGGGTTACCTCTGCTTTGGAATCAAATATTGGTCTTAATGCCATTGCCCAATGGACATACACACTTGAGAATAAGATGCCACAAGGTTTGGGCACGGGACAGCTTTACATAAATAATTTTGAATGTCCGTTAAGAATTAGTAACGGCAGATTATTTTCAAAACCTGAAGAAACATGGGATTTAACAACCCTTTGGGCATGAATAACAACAGGTATAATAAAATTACGATCAATGGTGAAGTTTTAGAAAGAAATGACTTGGTATCTTTTTGCCGGCATAAACTTTCTGATCGCGATCTTCCTGTTTGGGAAGATGCCATATACCGGTTTATTCAGGATTGGGTTTCGCCCCTACAAATTATCAATGTTAAAACTTCCGGCTCAACCGGCTCTCCAAAGTGGATTGAGGTTAAAAAAGAGAAAATGATCCAAAGCGCTTTGATGACAGGGGAGTACTTCCAACTAGAAAAGAAAGACAGGGCGTTTCTTTGCCTTCCGGTTGATTATATTGCCGGAAAAATGATGGTCGTCAGAGCGTTTGTCCTTGGGCTAAACCTCATTCCAGTTGAACCATGCGGAAATCCCCTTGAAAAAACCAACGAACCATTTGACTTTGCGGCAATGACTCCAATGCAGGTCTGCAATATTTTGGATGATAAAGATGGAATTGAAAAACTGAATGGGATTAGAAAACTCATCATTGGAGGATCTGATATAAATCAGGAGCTTTTGGAGAAA
Source organism: uncultured Bacteroidales bacterium (assembly GCA_963840975.1). Taxonomy (GTDB): domain Bacteria; phylum Bacteroidota; class Bacteroidia; order Bacteroidales; family JAADJA01; genus JAADJA01. The sequence continues at coordinate 291,868 of CAWJBC010000017.1, forward strand.
ATCGGAGAACTAAAAAATGAAACCTGGCAAACTTATGGAATGACTGAAACACTTACACATGTTGCAGTCAGAAAATTGAATCCTCCCGGTATATCTGAAAATTATCAGGCATTGCCCGGTGTCAGTTTCCAAAAGGATGACAGGGATTGCCTTGTAATTCATGCGCCGCAATTAAGTGAAGAAAAGATCATTACCAACGATATTGTGAAATTGAAAAGTGACACAGACTTCAGTTTTATCGGCAGATACGACAACATAATCAATTCGGGTGGCATTAAAATTTCGCCTGAAGCAATAGAATCGAAACTAACGCCTTTCATTGACTGCCGGTTTATTATTGCCGGTTATCCTGACAAAAAGTTAGGACAGAAATTAGCTCTGATCGCGGAAGGCGAAGGATTAAACCCCATAATTCTTGATGAACTGGCTCAAAAAGCAGGTCTTTCAAAGTATGAAATTCCAAAACTGGTGATTTATGTCCCAGCTTTTCCTCTGACCGAGAGCGGAAAAATTATGAGAAATAAGGTTATAGAGAATCTTAATACAGGACTGGAATGATCCTCGACTAGACATCGAAAATCAAATAAAAATTGTGGTATGACTGTTTTTTTATCTTTGCAAATTATTTTATTAAAAATCAGTAAAATATGAATCAAAACAATTATTGCATTATCATGGCAGGCGGGATTGGCGCAAGATTCTGGCCCATGAGTAAGACTTCACGCCCAAAACAGTTCATTGATATTCTGGGGACAGGAAAAACACTTATTCAGCAGACTTTCGATCGTTTTTTAAAGGTGTGCCCAAAAGAGAACATTTACATCGTTACCAATGATATTTACAAGGATCTTGTAATGCAGCAGCTTGGTGGGATATCTGAAAACCAGGTGTTGTGTGAGCCGATGCGCAGAAATACAGCGCCCGCTATCGCTTATGCAGCATATAAGATCTACAAAATAAATCCGGATGCCAACCTGGTTGTTGCTCCATCTGATCACATTATTTTGAAGGAAGATGTCTTCACCGATGTCATTCTCTCGGCGTTGAATGCCGCTTCTTCAAATGACTGGTTGCTCACCCTGGGGATCACTCCTTCACGTCCTGATACCGGCTATGGTTACATCCAATTCTCTGAATCCAGACCCTTTGAAGCAGACGAAAGAATTAAAAAAGTGAAAACATTTACTGAAAAGCCAAACCTGGAATTAGCCAGAACGTTTTTGGAAAGTGGGGACTTTTTATGGAATTCCGGGATATTTGTCTGGTCGCTGAAAAGCATACTTAATGCATTCAACCTGCACCTTCCGGATGTAAATGCTATCTTTCAGGAAGGATTGTCAAATTATGCAACAGGTTCTGAATCCGATTTCATAAACCGGACTTATCCGATATGCAAAAATATTTCCATTGACTATGGTGTTATGGAAAAGGCTGATAATGTTTACGTACTGGCTTCTGATTTTGGCTGGTCCGACCTCGGAACGTGGGGTTCACTGTTCGATACACGTGTCAGGGATGAAAATAACAATGCAATTGTGGGCGATAACGTGATGACATTCGGTTCAAAAAATTGCATAGTCAATATGCCCTCAGATAAACTTGTTGTTTTACAGGGTCTGGATGATTATATCGTTGTAGAGGATGAAGGTATTTTGCTTGTTTGTCGAAAAAGCGACGAGCAGCATATCCGAGAAATTGTAAACGAAGTCAAAGTGAGTAAAGGAGAAAAATTTGTTTAATCATATTAATTATTGAAAAAATGAGAAAGTTATTTTTTGTTTTTGTAGTTCTTGTTACAGTTTACAGACCTCTTGTAAAGGCTGATGAAGGCATGTGGCTTCCCCTCTTCATTGAGCGTCTTAATTACGTAGATATGCAGAAAATGGGACTTCAGCTTACCGCTGAAGAAATCTACAGTGTCAACAACTCCAGCATCAAAGATGCGATCGTTCAGTTTGGCGGAGGCTGCACCGCCGAAGTTATCTCTGACCAGGGATTGCTGCTCACCAACCATCACTGCGGATATAGCCGAATTCAGGCACATTCTTCACTTGAACACGATTATCTTTCCAATGGATTTTGGGCAGAGACTTTAGAAGATGAACTACCCAATCCGGGATTGTCGGTTTCATTCCTGGTAAGGATTGAGGATGTCACTGCCAGGGTTCTTGCAGAAGTTACAGCTATAATGACGGAAAATGAACGAAGCGAAAAAGTAAATGCCATTTCAGAAACGATAAAGAATGAAGCTACGGATGGAAACCATTATAAAGCCTCCGTTCGGGGTTTTTATGAAGGCAATGAGTATTATCTTTTTGTTTATGAAATTTACACAGATGTGAGATTGGTCGGCGCCCCACCATCATCTATTGGGAAATTTGGAGCAGATACTGATAACTGGATGTGGCCCCGACATACGGGCGATTTTTCAATCTTCAGAATTTATTCGGATAAAGGTGGTAAGCCGGCTGATTATTCCAAAGACAACATTCCTTTCAAACCCAAACATTCGCTCCCGGTTTCCATTGCCGGTGTTCAGAAAGGCGATTTTTCGATGATCATGGGTTATCCCGGTGGAACGGAAAGGTATATGACTTCCTTTGGTGTGAAAATGGCATTGGAAATCCATAATCAAACCGTGGTTGATATTCGTGACAAGAAACTGAAAATTATGATGGACGACATGCAGGCCGACCAGGGTATCCGAATCAAATATGCGTCTAAACATGCACGCACATCCAACTATTGGAAATACTACATCGGACAAACAAAGGGTTTGAAAAGACTAAAGGTTTATGATAAAAAAGTTGCCCTTGAAAAGGAATTTACAGATTGGGTAAATATGAGTTCCGAAAGAAAAGAGAAGTATGGTAACGCTCTCACCGATATTTCAGAAGCTTACAAGCAATTGACCGCCTATGAATTGGTTTCAGTTTATCAGTCGGAAGCAATCCGCGGAGGCAGTGAGATTTTAAACTATGCTGGTTCATTTTCCGCCTTGAAAAAAGAACTTTCGGAAAAAGAGATAAGCCAGGAAAAAGTTGACAAACTGGTCGCTCAACTTAAAGAAAGAGCCACTTCATATTTTAAAGATTATAATGCTCCTACCGACCAAAAATTATTGGCTGCCATGCTTGATATGTATTACAAAAATGTCCCTGAAAGTCAACAACCCGAATATTTAAAATCGGTTGCTTCAAAGTACAAAGGCAACTTCGGATTATTCGCCGAAAAGGTATTCCAGTCCTCCGCTTTTGTCAGCCAGCAAAGAGTTGAAGCGTTTTTACAGAACCCTTCAGCCAAAGCCATTGATAAAGATATAGCCTATCAAACAGCCAAATCAATGAATAATTATTATACTGAGCAAATCCGTCCCAAATTGATGGATGCTTATGATTTACTGGACAAGGGAAACAGGGCATTTATTGCAGGATTAAGGGAAATGAAAGCGGATAAAAAATTCTACCCTGATGCCAATTCCACTATGCGATTAACCTATGGACAAGTGCTGGATTATTATCCCGCAGATGCGATTCACTATAAATATTTCACAACCCTCAGCGGAGTGATGCAGAAAGAAGATCCCGACAACTGGGAATTTGTTGTTCCAGAAAAACTCAAAGAACTGTACAAAAATAAAGATTTCGGGAAATACGGTGAGGGAGGAGAATTAAAAGTTTGTTTCCTTACCAACCACGACATAACCGGTGGAAATTCAGGAAGCCCTGTATTAAACGGAAAAGGTGAATTGATCGGACTTGCATTCGATGGTAACTGGGAAGCCATGAGCGGCGACATTGCATATGAGCCTGAACTGCAACGAACCATTAATGTTGACATCAGGTATGTTCTGTTCATCATTGATAAATTTGCCGGCGCTAAAAGGCTGATTGATGAAATGAATATTGTTTCCAACCGGGTACTACCCAATAAAGAACTGATGGAAAAACGGGAATTAATCAAGGAGGATGTTAAATTTTAATTTTGTTAAGAATTTTTAAAAGCCTAAGTTGCAGATAAACAAAAGAAGAGTTTAAACCGGTTTGAGGACTAAGCCTGAAACTTTGAACCTTAAACTTGAAACCATCCTCCTACCATTGATCGTCTTTGGCGGCAGGTTTCGGCTTCATCCCTGCTTTTAAACTTTCGATCCATGACTTTGCAAATTCGTCAACCTGCTTCAGGTAGCTATCCCAGGAGGGATTGTATTGCTGGTCATCTTTGTTCATCCATTTTTCAACGGGAATTTTGGAAGCCTGCCGAAAAACAAAATTGGTCATGTTGTACCTGTACCTGCCATCCTTAAATTCAAGGGTGAATTCATACTGGATCACACCGGCATCAGTCTGATTTCCTTCGGCATCGGTATTTTTAATTTTAAAACGGTGCAATCCTTCAATTTTTCCGGTTTGAGGATCACGAACTTTTGTCACATCCACCGGGTTTGGATAATACTCATTGATCCAGCCTATGGCACGGTTAAAAAATTCTTGTGGCGTTCCTTCTTCCTGTACTACTTCCTGGTAAGTGATAAGTTTTGTCACGTCATCTATGGGAAGTCCGGATGACATTGTTTGCTGTGCGGAAAGGTTAATAACCCAAATTACTAATCCAAATAATATTAATGTTAGTTTGTTCGTCATGTGAAAAATTTTAGTTGAATAACGATGTTTTGTATGAAATTATATTTTCAAAAATAAAAAACCCCTCATGAAGGAGAGGGGTTTTTTAATATTTCGGTATGAACTTATTTTTAATACATTCCGCCCATTCCTCCTGGAGGCATTGCGGGAGGAGGTTGTTTATCATCTTTGTTCTCAACCACAACACATTCCGTGGTGAGTAACATTCCTGCAATGGAGGCTGCGTTTTCGAGAGCAATACGTGCCACCTTGGTCGGATCAATTACGCCTGATTTCAAAAGGTTCTCATATTTGTCAGTCCTTGCATTGTAACCAAAATCACCTTTCCCTTCTTTCACTTTCTGAACTACAACTGAACCTTCCATTCCGGCATTTGCAACTATCGTGCGCATGGGTTCTTCCAAAGCTCTGCGAACAATTGCCATTCCTGTCTCTTCGTCTTCATTGTCACCCTTTAGATTTTTTAAGGTTTCAATTGCCCTTAAGTAAGCAACACCACCACCTGGAATTATACCTTCCTCAATAGCAGCACGGGTAGCATTCAGTGCATCATCAAAGCGGTCTTTTCTTTCCTTCATCTCAACTTCACTTGCAGCACCTACATAAATTACAGCAACACCACCAGACAATTTAGCCAGTCTTTCCTGTAGTTTTTCTTTATCATAATCCGAAGTGGTCGAATCAATTTGTGCTTTAATCTGGTTGATCCTGGCCTGAATATCTGATTTTTTGCCTTTACCGCTAACAATGGTAGTATTGTCTTTATCAATGGTAACTTTCTCTGCTAATCCAAGATTATCCAGAATTGTATCTTCCAGTTTGTAACCTTTTTCTTCGCTGATTACGGTTCCGCCTGTCAATACGGCAATGTCTTCTAGCATTTCTTTTCTTCTGTCGCCAAATCCGGGAGCTTTAACAGCTACTACTTTTAATCCGCCGCGCAATTTATTTACAACCAATGTTGCGAGCGCTTCGGTTTCAACGTCTTCGGATATGATGAGCAATGGTCTTCCGGTTTGAACAACCTTTTCCAAAACCGGCAGCAAATCCTTCATCACAGAAATTTTCTTATCGTGAATTAATATGTAAGGACTTTCGTAAACCGCTTCCATCTTTTCGGTATCGGTAACAAAATAAGGTGAGATATATCCCCTGTCGAATTGCATTCCTTCCACAACATCTACATAAGTTTCGATACCTTTTGCTTCTTCAATCGTAATAACGCCATCCTTCTTTACCTTAGTCATTGCTTCCGAGATCAGCTTTCCGATTGATGAATCATTATTGGCTGCTACTGTTGCTACCTGCATAACCTTTTCAGCATTGTCGCCAATTTGTTTTGATTGCTTTTTCAGCGATTTGATAACTTCAACAACAGCTTTATCAATGCCACGTTTCAGGTCCATTGGATTGGCGCCTGATGTTACATTTTTTAATCCTGTTGTAACGATAGCTTGCGCAAGAACGGTTGCGGTGGTTGTTCCATCACCGGCAAGGTCATTGGTTTTTGATGCTACCTCTTTCACCAGTTGAGCGCCCATATTCTCTACAGGATCTTTAAGTTCGATCTCTTTTGCAACGGTAACTCCGTCTTTTGTGATAGTAGGCGATCCATACGATTTTTCAAGGATAACATTCCTGCCCTTAGGACCTAATGTAACTTTAACGGCGTTGGATAACGCATCCACACCCGTCTTGAGTGATTCTCTCGCTTTAAGGTCGAAAATAATGTCTTTTGCCATATTCTTATTAATTTAAAGTATTACAAATGATTGTTAAATAATTGCATAAATATCGGATTCTCTCATGATAAGGAAATTTTTTCCTTCATAAGTAATTTCCGTACCTGAGTATTTGCCGTACAGGACGGTATCACCCACCTTAACGGTTATTTTTTCATCTTTGGTTCCGGGTCCGATTGCGATAACGGTCCCTTTTTGTGGTTTTTCTTTTGCTGTATCCGGAATAATAATTCCACCAGCGGTTTTCTGTTCTGCTGAAGCAGGCTCGATCAGTACGCGATCTGCCAACGGTTTAATTTTCATTTTTGCCATAATTATATCAGATTAAATTCTACTTATTATAACTGTTGATTTAGCTGTTTCGAGCCTGACATATTTTATGCCAAAATAAAAAATGTCAGAATTGGTGACATTCTGACATTCTAATATTTTAAATACTTTAAAAAACGGCTATTGCTATTCTTCTTCTGTATTTTCGCCCGGAGGAGGTGTGAAGTTTTCAATCGGCTTTTGATCAGGCAATTCCTTATAAAGCTCTTCAAGTTCACTGTCGCCTGTTTGAACCCTGGTTCCGCGTGGAATTACAAAAAGAGAAAACATACTCAGCAACAGAAGTGCAATTGCAAGTGTCCAGGTTGATTTCTCCAGGAAATCAGCAGTTTTTCTTACCCCCATAAACTGGTTGGAAGATGAAAAATTTGAAGCCAGACCACCGCCTTTGGAGCTTTGAACCAAAACAATGAGGGTCAATAAGACACACGTTAGAATAATTAAAATACCGACAAAAACATAGATTCCCATATAGCTTTATTATTTATGAACGAATTTATCTACTTAATCTCCTTTCGGATTTTTTCAATTTGGGCGGCAAAGTAACTGCTTTTTTGCGGATTAACCAAACTTAATTTTTTGTAAATTTTTATTGCTTTCGAAAGGTTGCCTTGTTTGTAATAAATTTCAGCAAGGGTTTCCGAAACTACCGATTCATTATCCAGCAGACTATTTTTAGCAACATCAACAGGATCAAAGAAAGTCGGTTTGGGAATGATCCTGGGTTCTTCCTTTATGAACTTGTCAATCAAATCAGCATTTGCAAGTTGCCTGGGCTTTTCTGAAGGCAATGCTTCAATATTATCAAGGTTGTATTCAACCGGAGTGCTTGGTTTCGTACCTTTTTTCTTTCCTGATGGAATGGATGGTTTTATATCGGTTCCGATGATCTCCTCCAATTTACCAGCAAGGTTTTGAAGTTTTGCGATTTGCAGTTTACTTCCGGAATCTGATGCCTGAATCATATACAAATCAACTTCGGTTTTTAATTGATAGAGCAGATCAGCCAATTTGGTCCCGGCAGAGCTGTCTTTTCCGGCATTGACACTTTCCGGTTTTTCATCCGGCGATTTTATTTCATTTACATTCTCTGCGTTAATCGGTTGATGCTTTTCTTGAAGCTTGTTCAGTTGGTGCCTGAGTATTTTTCGATCGGGTGAATAAGCGGCTGCGATTTTTAATTGATCATTAAATTTTATATGATTTTCAAGAAAAAAATTCAATGCTAATAAAGTATCGGCAGTTTGAAAAAACGGATATTCGCGCACCAGGTTTTCAAGCTGAGGCAGGGAGTTGGCATTAAGCTCTGCAGGTTTTTTTATATAGTTGATAAACTGCTGACGGTTCATAATGATGGGTTCAATTTTTTGGTCATGTTGATTACAGGCATTCGATCATTAATTAGGTATCACCAATTGACGACAGCTTTGTTAAAAACATCTTCAATCAGCATTTGGGTGATTTCCGCTATTAAACTTTCCTGAACCTCTGTGAGGGATTGACTGCTTGAATAATCGGCATATCTCGAAAACTTTGATTCAAAACTCTGATTATCATTTGCGGTATTGGTATAGCTTACATCTATTGAAATGGTAAGCCTGTTCAATGCAGCCTGGTCGTTTCCCTGAATAGCAACCGGCGATGTAATATAACCCGTTATGGATCCTTCCAGAATTAAATCTCCGCCATCGTTCACCAGTATAAGATTTGTTTCTGATGAAAATTTATCCTGGAATCCATCGGTTAGCTGTTGGCTAAGGCTAGGAACCACCAGTGAGGCGTTATTCGGAAAATACTTAATAGTGATTGTCTTAACATCGGGAGGGATGGAAGCGCCGGTAAAAGAATATTTCATCGAGCAACTTGCCATGCTGACAATCAAAATGCCAGAAGTCAATATTCCGATAAGAGATTTAATAGCTTTCAATCTTTGAATTAAATGATGTCGTATTCTTTGATTTTACGATACAAGGTCCTTTCAGAAATACCTAATTCCCGCGCGGCATTCTTTCTTTTGCCATTGTGCCGCCTGAGCGCTTTTTTTATCAAATCTATTTCTTTTTCCTGGATGGATAATGATTCTTCAATTACCACGCTATCTTCAATAGGCTCATCATCATGGTCATCAGAAGAATGATGAACCTTAATTTCATCCAATGAAGTGTCAACCGTTTTATAATCAGCGGCAAATTGCTTCATGATTTGGTTATTCTTTGCCATGATCTCATTGGATGTATCTTCATGTTGAAGAATATCACCAACTACTTTTTTTAGATCATGAATATCTTTTTTCATGTCGAACAGAACCTTGTAAAGTAAATCCCGCTCCGAAATCCCTTTAATGTCTTCCTGGTTTTTGTAAAGAACCGGCAAATCCCTGTACTGACTTACCGGCAGGTATTTTGCTAAAATTTCGGCATTAATGTCTCTTCTGTTTTCGATGATGGAAATTTGTTCGGTTATATTCTTTAATTGCCTCACATTTCCATGCCATTTATAATTGATGAGCAATTTTACAGCTTCGTGGTCGAGTTGAAGCACCGGCATCCGGTATTTTTCAGCAAAATCAGCCGCAAATTTCCGGAAAAGCAGGTGAATGTCATCCTTGCGGTCGCGAAGTGAAGGAACAATAATCGGGACGGTGTTGAGCCGGTAATACAAATCTTCCCTGAATTTTCCCCGTCCGATGGCATCCGGAATATCCAAATTTGTTGCGGCTACAACCCTAACATCAGTTTTGATAACTTTTGAAGATCCAACCTTAAAAAATTCTCCTGATTCCAATACCCTTAAAAGCCTGACCTGGGTGGACAACGGCAGCTCGGCGACTTCATCCAGAAAAATAGTTCCACCGCTTACGACTTCAAAATAACCTTTGCGGGCATCGTGCGCACCGGTGAATGATCCTTTTTCGTGTCCAAATAATTCTGAATCAATGGTCCCTTCGGGGATAGCGCCACAATTGACGGCAATATAAGGTCCATGCTTGCGGGCGCTGAGTTGGTGGATGATTTTCGGAAACACTTCCTTACCAACGCCGCTTTCACCTGAAATAAGAACAGTTAAATCGGTAGGAGCCACCTGCCTGGCGATATCAATGGCTCTGTCCAACAAGTGAGAGGTACCGATGATTTCAAAACGCTGTTTAATTGCCTGTACATCCATATTGCTTCATCTGAATAATTGGCACAAAACTACTCAAAAAAACTGCAAAAATGTCTTAAATATTGTTAAAGGAACGGATGATTGGCGTAAAAAAGTCCGGCGATTAAAGCATCCCCGGACTTTTTTATTCAACAGGATTATTTACCGTTTTTCACTTCTTTCTTGATTCGCTGGATATGTCCCCGTCCGAGGGCTTTCACTTCGCAACCCAGTTCAAAGTATGTTCTGATCTTATCATCTGACAAAATACCGAAAGCATCAACAATAGCTATCGGTCCGCCTGCCCATTTTACAATTTTTACAGGATCGAGATCCTTGTATTGTTTATGAGGTACTGCCAGTATCAAAGCTTCCACTCCTTTAAGCGCTTTTTGCAAATCCTTCAGAACAACCGTTTCTTTTAAATGTTCCTGATTACGGAAAAACCTGCTCCACGAATGCTCAGGGCTTTCATCCTGGTTTTCAAATTCATACCAGTGATCCACATAAGGATCGTGTACCAGCATTTCAGCGCCCATTTCGGTAAGTTTCCTCACCACCATTTCGCTGCCACTGTAACGGGTATCGCCAACATCTTCGCGGTAACTTGCTCCTGCAATCAGCACCGTTGAACCGGCAATGTATTTCCCCATATTTCTTAGTGCATCACGGACCAGTTCTGCAACATGTAATCCGCGTGTATCGTTAATGTCAATAGCCGTAGGGGTGATTTTAAATACTGTTTCGCCATCTTCAAAACCAAGTATGTGTCGGTATGCCCAAAATCCCAATCCGCCATCCTTTGGCAGGCAGTAGCCGCCAATACCCGGTCCCGGGAATATCATGTTGCTATGGGTTGGACGCATTTTAATGGCTTTGATAACCTTAATTAAATCCACACCGTTGCGTTCAGCAAACAAACTCCACTCGTTCATGAAAGCTAACAAAGTAGCCCGATACGAATTTTCTACAATTTTTGTGGTTTCCGATTCAATAGGGCGATCCATGACGGTCAAAGGAAATTTCTTTGTGTTCAGTACTTCATGAAGGAATTTTTCAACCTTTTTCCGTGCTTCATCATTACATCCCGAACATACACGCCAGAAATCACGGATCGAAGACACATATTCCTTGCCGGGCATTACCCTTTCAAAGCTGTGTGACAGGAGAGGTGTTTCTTTCAGCCCCCTTTTTGCAAATGCTTTTTTCAGGATGGGCCAGGCAACAAACTCAGTGGTACCTGGAGCAACAGTTGTTTCAATCAGTACCAGCGCTTTGGGAGGTATGGTGTCGCCAATGGTCTTCATCGAAGCTTCAAGGGCAGCCATGTCGGTTTCGCCGGTGCGCATATTGCCCAAATCCTGTTTTGTGTAGTCGCATTGCACATCCACTACAACCACATCAGCAAGTTTCAAACAGTCGCTGGTGTAAGTGGCAACAAAGGTTTTCGCTTTGTTCACCGTGCGACCGATCAGTTCATCCACTTCCGGGTCTTCAGCTTTTACCGGTGATTCGCCGCGGTTTACCATCGGTATTTTCCAAAAACTTCTGACACTGGGACGCTGATACCCGATCACAAACTTTGAGTACTTCCCTTTCTTGTCCTTGGTATCGGCAACAATGGCAGCCATCACAACACCAACAAACCCCAAACCCATCACAACCACCACTTCTTTACCTTCTTTCCTGGCTTGTTTAGCCAACTTTTCGACCCTTTTAAACTCAGCATCATAGTCCTTTTTCAATGGCAGTGGAAATTTTTCTCCTTCCGGACTTACTGCAAACTGTCTGTCTTTACTTTCCATATAGCTTTTTAAAAAATTAATAAATTATATCCAGCCTTTGAGGTGATAAAACCCCAAAGCTACAATTTCTCTTAAAATCAAAATTTCATATTCAAGATGTATCCAGAACTGATATCTGACCTGTGTATTATGTCCTATATCAGGCATAAATTTATCCCTGCCACCAAGCTCCTTATCATTAAAAATCAGGTCGAAGTCTATCGTTTGTTCAAAAGCCGGTAAACCGCTGATGTTTTCAAATCCGGCTTTTTTAAAAGTCAGAATAGCTCTACGCATGTGTTCGGGAGAGGTTACAAGAATCACAGGGTCTTTGGCTGAAGAAACCATTTTCATCAACTCCAGCGCCTGATAGCGTGTATTTTTCCCTTTGGTTTCCAACGAAACCCTTTCGGGATTAACATTGCGTATCTCCAACTCCCGTTGCATTAAATTAACCGAACTTGATGAATCACCCTTGTCGCCGGGTAAAGATATGATGATCTTTGCCTCAGGGTAACGGGTGGCAATTGCTGCTGCATAATAAGTTCGCATCAGTCCTGATTTTCCGGGTATTGCGCTTCCACCCATCACTACGATGTAACCGGGTTTTATCTCTTCTTGACATTGTGAAGTCCCTAACCAGTAATATCCCCAGAAAGGAGCTGTTGTAAAAGCAAGGATGATCAAAATGATAGCGATGCCTCCAAAGAAAATAACCAGCCATTTTATGGTTTTAAAAATGAATGACAAGGATTTGGATTTAACTGCCATTTGATTTTAGTAAAAGGGTATAGGGAATAAAAGGTAAATGGTATAAGGTGTGAGGTATTCCCTTATATCCCCTATATCCCCTATTTCCCCTATTCCCCCTATATCCCATATTTTTTAAATCTTATTGAATAATTTACCTGATCACCGCGTTTAATTCTTTCTGATAAGCCTCCATCAATCGCTTCATTGTTTTTTCGATAACTTTATCGGTAAGCGTTTTTTCTTCATCAAGCAAAATGAAACTCACGGCATACGATTTTTTACCTGCTTCAATATTTTTGCCTTCATAAATATCAAAGAGGTTGACATGCTTCAGCAGCTTGTTTTCAGCAAGATAAGCCAATCTTTCTATTTCTTCAAAGGTGATTTTTGAATCAATAAGTAACGCCAGATCACGCCTTACCTCCGGGAATTTAGCGATTGGCTGATATTGAATTTTGTTGCTTTTAACAAGATCCAAAACCAAATCCCAGTTGATTTCAGCATACAGCACCTGCTGCCGGATATCAAATTCTTTCAAAATGGAATTTGAAATAACACCTATTTCAATCAAGTTACCCTTTGAAGAAAAGTAATTCAAACCTACTGAGAGGTATTTATTTTCGGTTTTTTTGTGATCCACAGCATTTACATCAACGCCAATTCGCTTCAGAAAATTAAAGGCATAAGCTTTCAGGTAATTAAAATCAGCTTCTTTGTTCTGGTGGTACCAGCTTTCCTTTTCTTTATTTCCTGTAATCAGCAGCGACAAATGATTTTCTTCTCTGTATTTCATTATCACATCTGTGGCTTCCTTATTGGCAATCTTATAAACTTTTCCATATTCAAATAGCTTTTGGTCGCTCAATTTCCGGTTCAGGTTATAAAGAATGGATTCCAGCCCGCCGAAAAGCAAAGTTTGTCTCATCACATTCAGGTCGCGGCTCAGCGGGTTCAGGATAACGACATTTTGTGCTGCATCAAAATCTTTGCGGTTTTCATAATACGCCGACTTTGTGAGTGAGTTGTTCATTATCTCGCTGAAACCATTGCTGCTTAAGTAATTCACTGCAATACTCAACAGCGTTTCAGGATCGGGTTTGGCTGAATGAGAAATAGACGAATTGACCTTAACGGGAATTTCAATATTGTTGTAACCGTATATCCTCAAAATTTCTTCAATCACATCGGCTTCGCGCGTTACATCAACCCTGCATGAAGGCGCTTCAAGGCAGAGTCCTTCATTTGTTTCACTTTCAATTTGAAACTGCAACGATTGTAAAATATTCCTGATCACCTCTTTCCCGATGGCTTTTCCGATCAGCCGGTCAATGTTGTTCCATGTAACCTCCACCTTTGCTTTCGGAATGGGTTGGGGATATACATCCTTAATCTCCGAAGAGATAGTCCCGCCTGCAATTTCTTTTACGAGGATTGCTGCTCTTTTCAGGGCAAAAATCGTCATGTCAGGATCCACGCCACGCTCGAACCTGAACGAGGCATCCGTCTGCAGGTCGTGGTATTTTGAAGTTTTACGGATATGTACCGGATCAAAATAAGCGCTTTCGATAAAGATGTTCTTTGTTTTTTCAGTTACGCCTGATTGGATGCCTCCGAAAACACCTCCAATGCACATTCCTTCTTCTGTATTGCAGATCATCAGGTCGTTGCCCGAAAGCTCCCTTTCGGTTCCTTCAAGCGTAACGAATTTCGAACCTTTGGGTAATTTTTTAACCAAAACTTTGCCGCCTTTGATTTCGGCAGCATCGAAAGCATGAAGCGGCTGACCGGTCTCGTGTAAAATGTAGTTGGTAATGTCAACAATGTTGTTTATTGGACGAAGACCAATTGCAGTAAGCCTGTTTTTCAGCCAGCCGGGCGATTCCTTAACGTCTATTCCTGAAACAGTGACCCCGGCATACCTTGGGCAGGCAATGGCATCCTCAACGACTACATCAATGTTAAGAGCAGTATTTTCAGTTTTGAAATTTTCGACTGATGGAAGATTAAGGGAACGCTTGACTTCTGAGTTTTTATTATAATTAATATTATCCAGCACTGCTTTGATATCCCTTGCCACGCCAATATGCGAAGTAGCATCGGTGCGGTTAGGCGTCAGCCCGATCTCAAAAACAAAATCATTTTCCACTTTGAAATACTCCGTTGCCGGAGTCCCTGGTTTTGCTCCAGCCTCTAAAACCATGATACCGGCATGGGAGGTTCCCAGTCCAAGTTCATCTTCGGCGCAGATCATTCCTTCCGAAACCTCACCCCTGATCTTAGCTTTTTTTATCTCAAAGCTTTCCTCTCCTTTGTAAATAATGGTACCCACAGTTGCCACCACCACTTTTTGTCCAGCAGACACATTGGGCGCTCCGCAGACGATGGGAAGAATTTGTCCGCCACCGATATCAACCGTAGTTTTACTCAGTTTGTCAGCATCAGGATGTTTGGTGCAGGTTACCACCTCACCGATCACTACACCACTCAGCCCGCCTTTTACCGATTGCCAGCTTTCGATGCTTTCTACTTCCAATCCGCAATCGGTAAGCAAGCGAGAAAGCTCTTCAGGCGACAGGTTAAAATCAAGATATTGTTTCAGCCAGTTGTACGAAATTTTCATCTAAACCCTTTTTTTGAAGTGGCAAAGGTAAGATTTTACAGAGAAAAAAGGTCAAAATCAGCTTATCAAACTCCAGTTCGGCTTATTTTTATTGAGGAACCTAAGCTGCTTCAAAACGGGGAGGTTTTTCTCCAATCCGAGGTGAGGGTCTTCGGTGAGTAGTTCGGTAGCTATGTTCCGCGAAAGCTTGAGTATTTTTTCATCATTGATGATATCGGCAATTTTCAGGTCGAGTATGCCGCTTTGCTGCGTTCCCTGCAAGTCACCCGGCCCTCGAAGTTTGAGATCAACCTCGGCAATTTCGAATCCATCGGTTGTTTTAACCATGGTTTGTATTCGCTGCCTCGCCTCGCTGGTGACTTTATAACCGGTCATGAGGATACAAAATGACTGGTCGGCTCCGCGCCCTACCCTGCCGCGCAACTGGTGCAACTGCGACAACCCGAAGCGTTCGGCATTTTCAATCACCATCACCGAAGCATTGGGTATATCCACACCCACTTCAATCACTGTGGTTGCAACCATGATCTGGGTTTCGCCACGGATGAAACGCTGCATCTCAAAATCTTTGTCCTTTGCGCTTAATTGACCATGAACCATACTCACAGCATAATCCGGTAAAGGAAATTCGCGGGTAACACCCTCGTATCCGTCCATTACAAATTTCAGATCCAGCTTTTCAGATTCGTTAATGAGTGGGTAAACAAAATAGATTTGTCTGCCCACAGCGATCTGTTTTTTCAGGAATCCAAAGACTTTCAACCTTTCCCTGTCAAAATAATGAACTGTTTTCACAGGTTTTCTGCCGGGCGGCAATTCGTCAATTACGGAAACATCAAGGTCGCCGTACAAAGTCATTGCCAGTGTCCGCGGAATAGGAGTGGCGGTCATCACCAGCACATGAGGCGGAATGGTATTCTTTCTCCAGAGCCTGGCACGCTGCTCCACTCCGAAACGATGTTGTTCATCAATCACTACAAAGCCAAGATTGTTAAACAGAACATTGTCTTCAATCAGGGCATGAGTGCCGATGAGGATATGCAGTTCGCCGCTTTGCAACAGGTCGTGGAGTTCTTTCCGTTGCCGAGATTTGGTGGAGCCTGTAAGCAGATCAACCTGAATGCCAAGTCCTCCGACCATGCCGGAAATGGTTTTGAAATGCTGGTTGGCTAATATTTCTGTTGGTGCCATCAAACATGCCTGGTAGCCATTGTCCAGTGCAATCAGCATTGACATCAGAGCAACTAAAGTCTTGCCGCTTCCCACATCTCCTTGCAGCAGCCGGTTCATTTGCCTGCCGGAACCAATATCGGCTCTGATCTCACGTATCACTTTTTTTTGGGCATTGGTGAGTTCAAAAGGAAGGTTGTCTTTGTAAAAATTATTCAGGAACGAACCGACAACAGAGAAAGTATGCCCTTTTATTTTTTCGGTTCGGAGCAGTTTCAGCTTCAACAGGTTCAACTGAATGAAAAAAAGTTCTTCAAATTTTAACCGTATCCTTGCTTTATCCAAAATTTCCTGGTTGGGCGGGAAGTGGACAGCGATTACAGCTTCTTCGCGTGGAATAAACCTCAGCCTTTCAAGGATGGGCGCCGAAAGGGTTTCGGGCAGGTAACCCTTCACCTGAACCAGCAGGTTTCGCATTATTTTGCTGATTCCTTTACTGTCGAGGCCTTTCGCTTTCAGCTTTTCAGTTGAAGAGTAATAGGGTTGCAACTGCTCACCCAGGTCAATCTTCTGATCAGAAACTGCTTCTATTTCAGGGTGAGGGAAGTTGAATTTATTGTTGAAAACAGAAGGTTTCCCGAAAACCACATATTCCTCGTTGATTTTAAGTTTTTCGACAAGCCATTTAATCCCCCTAAACCAAACAAGCTCCGTCTCACCTGTTTCATCGCGCAGAATAGCAACCAACCGCTCAGAACGCCGGTTGCCGATTTTTTGCATATTGATGATTTTCCCTTTGATCTGGACATAAAGACCGTCGCTGTTAATTTCACTGATCTTGTAAAATTTGCTTTTGTCAACGTACCTGAAAGGAAAATGGTGCAGCAGTTGATTAAAGGTGAAAATGCCTGCTTCTTTTTTTAGCACATCAGCCCTTAAAGGTCCAACGCCTTTGAGGAATTCGATAGGTGTATCAAGAAGTTCTACAGTTCTCATCCGAATTCAATGTAAGTTACAAAGTTATAGATTAACAGTATCGGAGGGCAAAAAAAAACTCCCCCGGATTGGAGGAGTTGATTATATTTTACTGAACGCTAAAATTCCCATAGTTCGTGTTCGTACTCAAAAAGTTCGTTTTTGATTCTTTCAGCTTCCAACAAGGCATCCATTTGTGTGGCATAGTCGGTAATATCTCTGTCGTAAACGTTCTCTTCCTTGATGATGTAGCTTCCAAAAATTCTCTTCCAGAAAAGCTCATCATAAGTTCTTTGTTCAGCACCATTTTTTCTGTTAAAAACGATGGACTGGGAAAATACAGGGCGTGCTTCGGGAAAGTAAATCCAGAACATTTCCTGGAGTCCGAAGTAATTTCCGTTTTCGTCATATAAATTAATAACCGGACAAATGCCAAGGATTCTAACTTCCATCTGAGAGCGTTGTTTATCAAAAAACCAAACCTCCTTCATTTTGATGCGCTGCACATCTGTTGACCTAAAGTCCTCCTTTACCACATCATATTTTAATATCCGTTGTGGATTGTTCGGGTCATAAACAGCTACAGTATCTGTTTTGTTGTACTTTTTTTCAATTTCCTGGTAAGTGAGTGGCACCAGAAATTGATCGTCCTTAGTAGGATCATAAGCGGTGATTGTTCCTTCCCTGACAGCATCCATTATCACGGTCATAAAGTTCTTCCAGTTCTTCTGAGGAGTTTCAGGATAGTAGAAAGGATGGTTTATTTTCTGACGTAGATCCATGATCCGCCAGATTCTTTTTTCAAAAATTACATCGGCTTCTCTTACCGGAGCATAAGCAATCGGTTTTTTATCCTGTAGATGGATTTGATCATAGATTCCATCGCGCGGGCTATCCAATATCTGAGCATCTGACGAGCGGGATATGCCGAGGAAAGCGCTTACAAATATTAATATACTTAATGTAGTTTTCATAAAACCTCCCATTAGTTTATCGTAATGTTAATAGATTCAATTTTACGCGGACCTTCCGGTCCTTTAACTTTAATATCACGGAAAACGACGACATCATTCTTCTTAAGCGACTGAATCTGGCTTTTCATCTTTTCGGTGAACATTTGGCTTTCAGATATTTCTGTTACAAAATATCCTCCTCCCTGAGGAATAAACATGGTAAAGGATGTAACCCTGAAATCATACTGAAAATCAACATAATCGGGCAACTGGCAAACTAAAAAAGCATTTGCAAGCATTTTTTTAATTGAAACCTTTGAATCTTCAGCTCCAATGATCTTAGCAATCGGGTCGGGTAAACGCTTGATTCTGAATTTTTGCTGACCCATAAATTTCCTGGAGCCGTTATCTTCAGCATTTATTCTTACAGTAGTTTCATAAGCATCAGGAGGTAAATCCCTGACTACCCATCCGGTATCGGTTCTCATAATTTTTCCTGCGGTCACTTCAGGACTTAGTTGCGCATCAGCTTTCCCTGATGCCGATATAGAAACAGGATTATCAACCCCTCTGTAAAAGACATTCATCTTGGTTGCAGAAACTGTTGCAGAAGGTTTTGCCACTATGTAATCGTGATTAAAATGATAGTCCTTTGCAGTTCCCCAGGGTGTTTTTAACCGAATGAGTCCGGCGTACTTCTTTGTTCCTTCAGAACTTGCAGGCAGTTCAAGATTGACAATACCTCCTTTGCCTTCAATACGGGTTGCCCTCGAAAATAAAGCCTCAGTTAAGGTATCAGTCCCTTCCAAAACATAAACTTCGGGATCTTGTTTGGTATCATAAGCGGCAACCAGAATTTCCGCTGTATATTTATCACCCTGGAATACATAATTGCTATTGGGGATAACCTTGGCATTAACTTCGTCGAATTTAAAATCTTCTGCTGAAATTGATGAATATAAGTAATTCACAACATTGGTTTCGGCATTATAAACCTCCGTAATCAATTTGTTCAGGATGGTTATATCAGCAGCAAGGATGGTACGGTAAAAGTGATGCATTTGCCATGACTCTTCTTTGCCGTCAGCATTTTTATATTCACCATCTGTTTTTAATCCCAGTTGAAATCCCTCCCTGTCTTTTTCATTCACCATTTTCAAAAGACTTTGTTTATATTCAGAAATTTTAGCTAATAATACTTCAGCCTCACCTTTTTTAGTATCCGAACCGATGAAAAAATTGGTTGGATCATCATAGTTGTCTTTCTTCTGAACATATTGCAACCGGATAGTGTCAGCTTCTTCAAGTGAAATTTTTTCGGTAACGGAAATTACATTTGCTTTCAGACCATCAAGGTATTTAACCATTCCGTCCGATAGTGCCTGTACTTGCCGAGCTTTATTCCAATATTCTTCAACTTTGTTTGGATTGATGGAATATTGTTTTTCAAAATCCGAATAAATTTCATCAACCTTGGTGGAAAACTGCATGTTAGTGGTTTCCATACTTTCGTTAACAATCAGGAAAGCGCTCAAAATTTCACGCGAAACGTTCAAAGCCAGCAAAGCAGTCAATACCAGGTACATCATGGCTATCATCTTTTGCCGCGGGGTTTCCTTATATCCAGCCATCTACGCTTCTTGTTTTAAGTTTTATTAATTTAATTGTAATTTATCTTTTAGCTTTCTGATTTGACATTCATTGCTGAAAGCATATTACCATAAACATTATTCAGAGCAGCAACTTTTTTCGAAAGATTATCAAGCTCAGTATTATATTTAAGTGTTTTATCAGCAGAATCATTGATTTTTGTCAAAAGGTCGTTAAGAGTATTTTTCAACTTATCTGTAGCTTCCACATGCTCATTGGTTCCTTTTAACTGACTTTGAAATACACTATTTAATGTTGAGATATTCTCCTGGTATTTTGAAGTATTGTTAATGGTACTATTCAGGTTTGTAATGAATTTCTCAAAAGTTTCCTGGAGTTTCCCTGAGGTTTCAGCCTGATTGTTCGAAAATTGCAATTGTTTTTCGTAGGCCGCATTGAGGGAAGATAGATTTTGAGCGATTTTACCCAATTGCTCGTTGTAATTTTTCTCTTTTAAGGCGCTGAAATCAATTGCCTCGGCAGACTGAGCAACGATCTGAGATGATTTGCTGTAATTTTCAGCAAGTTTGTTTGCTGATAGTGTAACTGCTTTAACGCTTTCAGCAAAGCCTTCGGTAATATTGGTATCAATTTTCAGCGAATCGGATGCCTTGGTATAGGCATTGGTTAAGTTGGTCACAGAACCCGCTGCATTTTTAACGGATTTGACGTACTCTTCTGATGCGGAAATATCTTTACCTAAATTTTCTACCTGTTTGTTGTACGAATCCGTCAGAGAGCCGACAGACTTGGAAGCTCCTTTCACTTTTTCAGTAAACTCGTTGGTTGCAATGGTTGCGTTTGAAACATCACTCAGCTTGTTAGCGCCTTCACTCAGGTTTTTTAAACCTTTGCCCAGGCTTTCGATCAGTTCGGGTCCTATTTTAGCTTCCGCAAGCATATTATCAAGGTCCTCGGTTAATCCTAATTTTTTCGCGCTGGGTTCGTCAAGCTCATCAACTACGCCATGATACATTCCAGCCAATTCAGGATAAACAAGACTCCAGTCAGGTTCAACGTGTGGCGGTTCGAAAGCGGAGAAGAAAAAGATAATGGATTCTGTTCCCAATCCAACCATCAACATAATATCAGCTCCCTGATAGTGATTAATTTTAAAAAGCGCTCCTAAAATTACGACAGCAGCACCCCAGCCATAAAGCTTAGCCATGAAATTTTTAAATCCCCTGCTCTTAACAATGTTATTTAAGCCCATGATTCGATTTTAATAAAA
Organism: uncultured Bacteroidales bacterium; assembly: GCA_963840975.1. Classification (GTDB taxonomy): domain Bacteria; phylum Bacteroidota; class Bacteroidia; order Bacteroidales; family JAADJA01; genus JAADJA01. The sequence goes on from CAWJBC010000017.1 coordinate 312,863, forward strand.
TTTGTTAATTGATTATTACTTGATTTATTCAGGATAGAATTATTTAGTGTAAATGTGTGACGCTTTTGAAGGATTGTCATCCATTTGTCTGCCAAGATATGGCTGCACACATCTGAATCCGATATATGATTTTGCGGTATCCTGGTATTCATAAGTACGGGAGGCTACCTCCATATAATATCTGATGTCTTTCCATGATCCACCTCTAACGACCTTGCGCTTCAGGACGGGAGGATCGCTATCGGCAGCATTGTACTGGTAATGTGGGTTAAGATCCCACGTGAAATTGTAGGAAGATTCATCGAATGCATCTGATGTCCACTCAGCAACGTTTCCTGCCATATCATACAATCCCCAGTCGTTGGGTGGATAATGCGCAACAATGATGGGTGTGGCACCGCCATCGTCAGAATAATTTCCTCTCAAAGGCTTATAGTTTCCAAGAAAGCAACCTTTGTCGTTTCGGGTATAAGGACCTCCCCAGGGATAGGGATTGAAGTCATGTCCGCCCCTTGCTGCCCATTCCCATTCTGCTTCAGTAGGAAGGCGGTAGTCATGAATATTCGCTTCACCGCTTTTTTGAGCCAGATAGGTATTTTTTAGCTGTGTTCTCCAAACACAAAAAGCTTTTGCCTGTCTCCAGTTAACACCGACAACAGGATAATTATCATAGGCAGGATGCCAGAAATATTTTTGCGTAAGTGGTTCGTTAAAAGAATAAGAATAATCGAACAACCACACCAAAGTATCAGGATATACATTGATGGTTTCTTTTCTGACATAAACTGACCTGTCCTGTAATCCTTGCGGCCGGTTAGCTAAAGAACCCGCCTGCTGATCACCGTCCTTGGAGAAATCTTTTTTTGACGCAGCCAACAGATCTACCCAATAATACTCATAATTAAGTTTGCGGGTATCCAATTCTTTTTTCCTGAAATATCGTTCATTTTCAGGGAGAAACATCTCCTCAAGAACATCTTTTTCTTCTTCACCCTGCCAGTCAATTCTGGTTTGCCAGTTTAAGAATGGCGGATCAAATATTTCGCCGGTTTTATTATCTTCTTCAATCAAATAATCTTCGGGCAAAATATCGCCAAGAAGCACACGCGCAATAGAATCCTTCACCCAATATACAAACTGCCTGTATTCATTGTTGGTGATTTCCGTTTCATCCATATAGAAGGCAGTAACGGTAATTGTTTTAGGCTGTTTAACCATTGCATAGGCATCATCTTCATCTCCTACCCCCATGGTATAGCTTCCCAGCGGGATATATGCCATTCCGAATGGCATGGGTTGATAGAAGGGTTTTCTTTCCTGTACCCCTATAAGTTCACCATTACCGGAACCTCCACAGCTACCTAAAAGAATCAATGCGGCCAGATAAAAAACAACTCTTTTCATACGTTTAGCTGATTTTATACTTACATGAATAAGATTTATCATTTTTTTTACTTTCAAACGCGATAAATGTTTCGTTAAAATTATAAGAATCTGGTATTTCTGTAACTTCTTCTGCCTTTATCCATATTAATTTTGAAATTATATCCTACCATTACTTCATGGCTGCCACTACTTCCTATGGCAGAGGTAGGTATGGTATAGGCATACCCTATCATTATATCTTTTATACTTAATCCCAGAAGTACCGAAAATGGATCCATTACCCTTAAAGTGCTATAGGAAACGCCACCCCATACTTTATTATTGTACTTTAACAGGGCTGCCAGATCAAATTGGGTTTTTACCGCATCCGATTTAATCAATAAGGAAGGTTCCAAAACAAAGGATGGGTTATTAGGAAATGCCCATTCGTAAGCTGCCGATAAAAAGTAATGTCGTTTATATTGATAGTAAAGCTTTGAGCTTTCCGACTCTAATATCCTTGTTGAAGAAAGACCAATAGAGAATTTTTCAGGAACAAGATATTGAATACCCAGTCCGAAATCGAAAACCATATCACTGTCTTTTCCTCCCTGCAGCAATGGGTCATCTTGTTGTGCTGCCCCTTCACGCAATTTGGCGAAATCTAAGGTGCTGTTTAGAAAATCGAGCTGAACACCTATGCCCAAATTACCCATTCCAACATCCATTCTGTAGGCGTACATGACTTTTACGCCAATTTCGCTTTGAAATCCCAGCTTATCGGAATAAACGTTCAAGCCAACCCCTCCATGAAGAAAATTGAGAGGTGAGTGAATGCTTAACGTATAAGTATTTGGTGCGACACTGTTCCCATCGCCATCTTTAAATCCGACCCATTGCTGACGAACCAGACCGAGGGCGCTGATGCCTCCAACTGAGCCGGCATATCCGGGATTGTAATAGATGCCGTTGAACATATTATGCACAAAATGAGCTTCCTGTTGAGCATTAATCCAGGCGAAGGGAATGACCAGCAGAATAAAAAGTAAGGCTCTTTTGTGTATTTTCATCCGAGTTATTTGCATACTAAAAAGGTGGCTAAATTAACATAAATAATTAATATCAAAAAAATATGTCCTCAAATTACCAATAAATCCGTCATTTAGTCTGAAAATGGTAATAATTTTTCGCAGGATCAATGAAAAGGACAAAATTAAATATTGTAATTGTTAGTAAATAAACTCATTTCCATAAAAATTGTTTGATTCCAAAAACGTTAAAATCTGAATATTAGTCTGTAATAGTTTTCTATCCTGTTTTTTCGTTTGGATTTTAAGACAGGCCGGTTGTTGAAAAAGTTGTCTTTATTTGGAGAAATTGCACTCCATTAAAATTGTTGCATCATTAGGTCAAATCATTTTAAGTTTGAACATTAAAAAATTACTTTTGCGCGCTTTTTAGGGAGTGTTTAACTTAAAGATCAATAGAACATGGCATTTATTGTAAAGGAAAAATTGTTTTCCAAAAAATGGTTCATCTCTTACAGCCTTATCATTATAGGCGCTTTTATCATGGCATCGGGTTTTGTATTGTTTATCACACCTTATAAAATTGTGCCCGGTGGTGTTTATGGTATCTCCATCGTGCTGCATCACTTGTTTGGAACACCTGTAGGGTTGGTTGCCCTTTGTTTTGATATACCTCTCACTCTTTTAGGTATAAAAATTCTTGGACCCCGGTTTGGGGTTAAAACTGTTGTGGGCTTTATTTTTACAGCAGTATTTGTAGATAGTTTAACCTATTTGTGGGGTGAACAGCCCCTGGTGGAAAACGACGCTTTGTTGTCTTCTATTTTTGGTGGTGTGATGGTTGGATTGGGTTTAGGTTTGATATTTAAAGCCAAAGCTACCTCGGGTGGTTCGGATATAGTAGCAATGATCATTGCCAAATACACGCGGTTACCCATTGGTCAACTCATGATCCTTGTTGATTCAGCTATCGTATTTGTTGGATTTGCTGCTTTTCAGGATTGGAAAATACCGCTCTATTCGTTGATTGTAATTTTTATTACTGGAAAGGTAATAGACGTAGTCCTGGAGGGGATCAGTTATGATAAAACGTTGTTTATCATTTCGGAAAAAGCGGAAGAAATCCGCGACAAAATCATTGTTGACCTTAACCGCGGAGGGACTTTCATTCAGGGAAAAGGAATGTACAACGGAAAAGACAGAACTATCATTTATACGGTTGTCAACAGAAGGGAAGTGGCAATGCTGCAGGAGTTCATTCATAAAACCGATCCGAAAGCTTTTATGACGGTAATTAATGCCAATGAAATTATAGGGGAAGGATTTAAATCATTACATGAAAAAGTATCGGATTAATTCAGATTACTTACCATCATTAAGAATTTGTAATTTTGCAATCAAAATTCAATAAAATAATTATGCAACACCTAAAATATACATGCCCAAAATGCGGCAACAAACATTTTGAAGCCGGTGAAGCAAGGGTTACAGGAAGTTTTCTTACAAAACTTTTCAATATTCAGAACAGGAAATTTACAACAATTACCTGCACACAATGTAAGTACACTGAATTTTTTGCTGCCCAAAGTAACCAGCTTGCCAACATCCTTGATTTTTTTACGAACTAATTTTTAAAATTAAAAAATGAAAAACACTGTCAGATTTCTTCTGTTCTCAATTTTAGCCTTATTGATTTACAGTTGCTCAAAAGATGAAAATGCCGACAACACCATCAATATTTTTTCGGTACAGGACGATGTATCATTTGGTGCCCAGATGCGCGATGAGATTCATTCCAATAATGCTGATTATCCTTTGCTGAGCGAAACCCAATACGCCGCAGCCTATCAACATATTTACCGGATAAGGGATTCCATACTCGCCTCAGGTGATCTCAAATATGCTGATAAATTTGATTGGCAGGTTGACATCATTCAAAATGACGAAGTTCTGAATGCTTTCTGTGCACCGGGAGGTTACATCTGTGTATATACCGGAATTATAAAGTTTTTAGACAATGAAGCCGAATTTGCCGGGGTTATGGGTCACGAGATGGCACATGCTGATCGCCGTCATTCAACTGATCAGTTGACGAAGGCTTATGGAATTCAATTGCTTTTGGGAATCGTTTTGGGAAATAATCAAAATCAACTGGCTCAAATCGCTGCCGATCTTGCTGCCGGCGTAGCCATGCTTGCCTTTAGCCGGACAGCAGAAAATGAATCGGATGAATACAGTGTTAAGTACCTCTACAACACTGCTTATGATGCCACAGGAGTGAAAGGTTTTTTTGAGAAAATAGGCGGAAGTTCACAACCACCTGAGTTTTTAAGTACGCATCCCAACCCGGATAATCGTTTTGAACACATTGTCGAAGTTTGGGAAACCCTGGGAGGTAAAACAGGCGGAACCTTTGAGGACTCTTATAACCAGTTTAAAAATTCGTTGCCTTAACCTTACTTTAGATTTTAGAATTTAAGTTTTCCTTTGTACATTATTCTTTTCATATAATTTTGCAGCATGGCAAATAATGAAGAACTTTTCAAAAAAATAATTGCCCATGCCAAAGAGTATGGGTTTGTTTTTCCATCAAGCGAAATTTATGATGGACTTAGCGCTGCCTACGATTACGGGCAGTATGGTGTTGAACTGAAAAACAACATCCGAAACTATTGGTGGAAATCCATGGTTCAGTTTCATGAAAACATTGTTGGACTGGATGCAGCTATTTTTATGCACCCGACAGTATGGAAAGCTTCCGGGCATGTGGATGCATTCAACGATCCAATGATTGATAATAAGGATTCGAAAAAAAGATACAGGGCTGACGTATTGGTTGAAGACCATATTGCTAAAATTGATGCCAAGATTCAGAAAGAAGTTGAAAAAGCCGCCAAGCGATTTGGAGAAACCTTTGACGAAAAGCAATATATTACCACAAACCCACGCGTTTTGGAGTATCAGCAACAAATTGATTCAATAAAGCAGCGACTCTATCCGGCAATGGAAGAAAACCGGCTTGACGATATAAAAAAGCTAATTGAAGATCTGGGAATCGCCTGCCCTATTTCGGGTTCAAAAAACTGGACTGATGTGCGGCAATTCAATCTGATGTTTTCCACACAGATGGGTTCGTTGAGCGAAGATGCGAACCAGATATTTCTCCGACCCGAAACAGCACAGGGCATTTTTGTGAATTATCTGAACATCCAGAAAACCGGAAGGATGAAGATTCCCTTCGGAATAGCGCAGACCGGAAAGGCTTTCCGTAATGAGATCGTTGCCCGGCAGTTTATATTCAGGATGCGGGAGTTCGAGCAAATGGAAATGCAGTTTTTTGTAAAACCTGGTGAAGAGTTGAAATGGTTTGAATACTGGAAACAGGAACGGATGAAATGGCATCTCGGCATGGGAATCCCCGAAACGGAATACCGTTTCCATGAACACGACAAGCTCGCACATTATGCCAATGCGGCTTTTGATATTGAATTCAACTTCCCGATTGGATTTAAGGAGCTTGAAGGAATTCATTCACGTACCGATTTCGATCTTGCTTCGCACCAAAAGTTTTCCGGTAAAAAAATCCAGTACTTCGATCCTGATCTGAACGAAAGCTATGTGCCTTATGTGGTAGAAACTTCCATTGGTCTGGACAGGACTTTCCTCGCTGTGCTGAGTTATGCCTATCAGGAAGAAAAACTGGAAGACGGTTCAGAGCGGGTAGTGATGAAAATTCCCCCCTTCCTTGCCCCGATAAAAGCGGCAGTCTTACCTCTGTTGAAAAAAGACGGATTGCCTGAAAAGGCGATGGAAATTTTCGATAAATTGAAATTCGATTATATGTGTTTTTACGAAGAAAAAGATTCCATCGGAAAACGTTACCGCCGTCAGGATGCCATCGGCACACCCTACTGTTTCACGGTTGATCATCAAACATTAGAAGACAACACCGTCACCATCCGCGAAAGGGATACCATGAAACAGGACAGGATTGGAATTGAAAAAATTTCGGAGATCATTTCGAACAGATTGAAGTCGCCTAAGTAATCTTACAAGTCAAAACAACTGCTTCTCAGGTTTGATTCAAATTATTCTGCAGGAATTCGGATTTGCGAAAATTTAATCTTTCTCTTCTTTGGTTTCGGATGACCAAATTTAGTGTGATATTCTATTTTACAATAAATTTAGTCACTTGAGTGTTTTATTTTAAATATTTTAATATAGATTAACTGTAATATCAACTTATGCTCCTATCCCGAATCCATAAGCCAGGAAAAATTTTCTGTAATTTCGCGCACTTAATCATCGGATATCAATAAATTAATTGCGTTTCAATAAATGGAGTACAATCACAACGAAATAGAAAAAAAGTGGCAGAAATTCTGGGCTGAAAATAAGACTTTCAAAAGTGAAATTGATCACAACAAACCAAAATATTATGTCCTTGATATGTTCCCCTATCCGTCAGGAGCAGGGTTACATGTCGGACATCCGTTAGGCTATATTGCATCAGATATTTTTTCACGGTACAAACGGCTGAAAGGCTTCAATGTCCTGCATCCCATGGGCTATGATGCTTATGGATTGCCAGCGGAGCAATATGCTATCCAAACCGGCACCCATCCTGCAATTACAACCGAAAAAAATATTCAGCGTTACCGCGAACAATTAGACAGAATCGGTTTTTCATTCGACTGGGACAGGGAAGTCAGAACTTCTGATCCCAACTATTACAAATGGACACAATGGACATTTATCCAGATTTTTAAACACTGGTATAATAAGGCATCCAACAAGGCTGAATCCATTGATGAACTTGTGAAAGAATTTGAGAAAAACGGCAACCTGAACATCCATGCAGCCAGTGATCAAACTGACTTTTTTACTGCTTTGGAATGGAATAGTAAAACAGAAAAGGAGCAACAGCAAATTCTGATGAATTACCGTCTGGCTTATCTCGCCAACACCTGGGTTAACTGGTGCCCGGCACTGGGAACCGTTCTTGCCAATGATGAGGTAGTTAATGGAGTTTCCGAAAGGGGCGGACATCCGGTGGAACGCAAACTGATGAAGCAATGGTCGCTTCGGATTACTGCCTATGCACAGCGGCTGCTTGATGGATTAGATAAAATTGACTGGTTTGATTCGTTGAAAGAAATGCAACGATATTGGATTGGCCGAAGTGAAGGCGCTTCCGTAAATTTCAGAATTAAAAGACATGCCGGGGTCATTGAGGTTTTTACCACCCGACCCGACACCCTCTGGGGTGCAACCTTTATGGTTCTTGCGCCTGAGCATGAATTGATTTCACAAATTACAACACCCGAGCATCGGGAGGAAGTGGAAAAGTATATTAAATGGGCAAAAAACCGTTCAGAGGTTGAACGAATGGCAGAGGTTAAGCAAATCACCGGAAAGTTTACCGGAGCTTATGGAATCAATCCGGTGAACGGAAAAGAGATACCTATCTGGATTGCCGACTATGTGCTCTCAGGTTACGGAACCGGCGCTATAATGGCTGTTCCGGCGCACGACAGCCGTGACTTTGCTTTTGCCAAACATTTTGGACTGACCATCCTGCAAGTAGTAACGAAAGAAGGAGCAGAACCATCCGACCCAAAAACATGGGAAGAATCGTATGATGCAAAAGAGGGAACAATGATCAATTCCGGTTTCATTACAGGGATGGAAGTGAAGGAAGCCATTCGCAAAACCATTGACTACCTTGAAGAGAAGGATTTGGGTTATGGAAAGGTAAACTTTAAGCTCCGCGATGCTATTTTTAGCCGTCAGCGATACTGGGGCGAACCTTTTCCGATTTATTATAAAGACGGAATGCCTTATTCTCTGGATGAATCAGAACTTCCTTTGGAGCTACCGCCGGTTGACAAATACCTGCCAACAGAATCGGGTGAACCACCGTTGGCTCGTGCAAAAGATTGGAATACAAAGGAAGGTTATCCTCTTGAAACCAATACAATGCCGGGTTTTGCCGGATCGAGCGGTTACTATCTGAGGTATATGGATCCACAAAATAAATTGGAATATTTTTCTAAGGACACCAACGAATACTGGCGCGATGTAGATTTATACCTGGGAGGTGACGAACATGCTACCGGTCACCTAATCTACAGCCGATTCTGGAACATGTTCCTTTATGATCTTGGATTGGTTTGTGAAGAAGAACCTTTTAAAAAGCTTATCAATCAAGGGAAAATACAAGGCAGATCGAATTTTGTTTATAGGGCGAATCTCGAAAAAATGGCTGAATACCTTCTTTGGGAAAACCTGAAAGATCGAAAATCAGGTGTCACCTTTATCCGCGATTTTCGTGATGGAAACAGGAAATTTGACTTTTATAGCGAAGAAGCCAGGCTAATTATTGAAGTTAAAAAGCAACAGTCTTTGAAAAAAGTTGCACATCCTTATGAGGAATATGCTGTGGAAAAAGGGCTCAGGCTTTTATTGATCCCGATCCGTGATTTTCTGGAAATGGAAAATGTCATGGACCGAATTCATCGAACGTTGAAAGGAGAAGACGTCCCTTACTTTATTGAAAAAGAAAGTCTTGATCTGTTTCCGGTTTTTGTTTCTAAAAATTATCCCGGTCGCGAATCTTATACCGATTCGATTCATGTTGATGTAAATATAGTTCAAAACGATGTTCTCGATATTGAAGCGTTCAGGCAATGGCAGCCTCATTTGAAGGATGCAAAATTTATTCTTGAAGACGGGAAATATATCTGCGGTTGGGAAGTTGAAAAAATGTCAAAGTCGAAGCATAATGTCGTTAATCCTGATGACCTGATCAATCATTATGGTGCCGACACTTTCAGACTTTATGAAATGTTCCTTGGTCCGCTTGAAAGCCATAAACCCTGGGATACCAAAGGAATTGAAGGTGTTTACCGGTTCATGAAAAAACTCTGGCGATTGTTTTATGATGAAAACGCCAGGTTAGTCCTCACAGATGAAATACCCGACAGCAGGGAATTAAAAATTCTCCATCAAACCATAAGGAAAGTGCAGGATGATATTGAGCGTTTTTCGTTTAATACGGCTGTCAGCCAGTTTATGATCTGTGTGAATGAACTAACCGAACTCAAATGTCATAAAAAGGAAATTCTCAGGGATCTGGTTGTACTTCTTAGCCCTTATGCACCACACATAGCCGAAGAATTATGGGAAGTATCAGGAAATGGCCCAAGTGTTTCGTATGCTAAGTTTCCGGTTTTCCGGCAGGAATTTATTCAGGAAAACTCATTTGAATATCCCGTTTCGTTTAACGGGAAAATGCGGTTCAAACTGGAGCTTCCAAAAGATATGACGGTTCAACAGGTTGAGCAAACAGTTCTTGCTGATGAAAGGTCGCTGAAATGGACAGAAGGGAAACAAATCCGTAAGGTCATCATTGTTCCCAATAAAATAATAAACATCGTACATTCTTAGTTTATAGCTTATATTTCTTATTAGCCGCGAATGGACGAATACTCAAAATATAAATTTTTCAGGTTGTTTTGTTTTGTTTTCTTCCTGGCATTAATTGGAATCTTACCTCATCAATTAATTGCTCAGAAAGAATGGCGGAAAATAAAAAATGAAGCATTCAAAATCGGTGAAAAGCTCCAATACCGGTTTTATTATGATGCCTGGCTCACCGGTAAAGTCACAGCGGGAACAGGAATCATGGAGGTGAAGAATTCCGATCAGAAATACAATGGCAGAGAGGTCCTTCACATTGATACCGAAGGTCGGTCGAAGGGGATGTTCAACTGGTTTTATAAAGTGTATGATCAATTCGATTCGTACATTGATAAGGATTTCCTTGCACCTCATTATTTTGAACGCAGAACCCGTGAAGGTGGTTATAAAAAAGATGATGAATACCGGTTCGATCATGTCAATAACACGGTAACCACCCGGAAACAGACCAAACCCATCCCGAAATACACCCAGGATTTTATTTCAGCAGTGTATTTTGCCAGGTCGTTCAATACCGATACTTTGAAGGTTGGCGATATGCTGCCCGTTAATTTTTTTATTGATGATTCGGTTTATACTTCGGCAATTATTTATGAAGGCAGGGAGATCATCAACATTGAGCTCGGAAAGTTCAGGTGTCTGAGGTTTAAACCCGGAATGGCAACAGGCGAAGTGTTTTCAAACAAATATCCTATGACCCTTTGGGTAACCGATGATAAAAACCATATTCCTGTTTTGGCTGTTTCAGCGGTTATTATTGGCAATGTTAAAGCTGAACTCATGGAATATGAAGGATTGGCAAATCCACTGACTTCCCTGCTCGAAAAGTTTGAGTGAGTTTTCAACTAAAATTCATCGAAAACACCAAATTATCTGAAAATTTATATTACATTTGGACGGCTAAATGTAAAATACAATTGCAGTGATAGAACGGACTCATTGGATTAAAAAAATAAACGATGCCTGGGAAAACAGACCAATAGTTTGGCTTTCCGGGGTAAGAAGGGTTGGGAAGACAACTCTATGTAAAATGTTTGAAGATGCCGATTATTTTAATTGTGACCTCCCATCCATCAAAAGAAAACTGGAAGATCCGGAATATTTTTTGCAAACTATTACTCCAGGGAAAATTGTTATTTTCGATGAGGTTCACCAGTTAAAAGATCCCAGCAATTTATTGAAAATTGGCGCGGATGAGTTTCCAACAATTAAGATAATTGCCACAGGTTCATCTACACTTGGTGCAACTCAAAAATTCAGGGATAGCTTAACCGGAAGAAAATCAAATGTATATCTTTCGCCGGTGTTGTGGGAAGAGTGCCAGAAAAGCTTTGGAATTAATGATTTTGACAGGCGGTTATTGAATGGAGGACTTCCGGAGCAATTACTTTCGTTAAGCAAGGACCCGGAATTTTATTCCGAATGGATTAACAGTTTTTATGCCCGTGACATACAGGAACTTTTTAATATTCGGAATAGAACAGGATTTCTTAATTTGCTAAAACTGTTATTAAAACAAAGCGGTGGGATGATTGACTATTCTCAGTTGTCAAAGTCAAGTGGTTTAAGCAGACCGACGGTTATGTCTCATTTGGAGGCATTACAGGTAGCGCACGCTGTATTTTTGCTACAACCCTTTTTTGGAGGTGGTAAACGCGAAATAATTAAAAGACCAAAGTGCTATGCTTTTGATACAGGTTTTATAACATTTTATCAAGGTTGGGATTCAATTCGGGATGAGGACAGGGGAATTCTTTGGGAGCATCTTGCATTGGATACGCTAAGGTCAACAACATCAGAAACAAATATCTATTATTGGAAAGATAAGTCAGGAAGAGAAATAGACTTCATTGTCAAAAGAGGAAATAATACTGCTGATGCTATTGAGTGCAAAATAAATCCGGATAAGTTTTCAATTGACACCATTGCTCAATTTAGAGTTCATTACCCCATGGGCCTTAATTTTTGCGTTAGTCCTTTTCTTAAAGATGTTTATGCGAGAAAATACGGCAAACACACAGTAATCTTTACTGCAAATCCTTATAATGATATTACAGGTTCTTATGTTTCTAAACTTTTTGACATTTGATTATGGAATTTTCGGAAAACTATCATCTATATTCAAAAAACGAATTTTTACCGGGAGATAATTCATTGCTCCTTAAACACAATTAAAATAACCTCATAATGAAAACAAAACTTATTCTTCTTTTTGGTTTACTTGCACTGGCAATAGCTGCAAGCAGTCTCTCATTATTTCTTTTTCCACAAAGCAAACCCAATACCATGATGTCTTCACCTGAATATAATGACTACAGTAAAGATTGGAAAAAAGTAGATTCTTTGGTAAATGCAGGCTTGCCAAAGTCAGCGCTCGAACTTGTAGAGATTATTTATCAGAAAGCACAAAAGGAAGCCAATCATCCTCAGTTCGTAAAATCCACGATGTATAAAATCAAGCTAAAAGCCGATTTCCAGGAAGAGTTTCTCGAAACAACCATTAAAGATATTGAAGCGGTGATTCAGAAATCGGAAACTCCTGTAAAACAGATACTATATTCAATTGAAGCTGATCTTTACTGGCGTTATTACCAGTCGAACAGGTATAAATTCATGGACAGAACAACAGCCATGAATGTTGATAAAAAAGACATTCGCACCTGGGACCTGAAAACCTTGTTGGATTCGGTAATTGATAATTATATCGCTTCGCTCGGCAATAGTGAAATTCTAAAAAAGACAAACCTGAAAGATTTTGATGCCATCGTGGTATCGCAAAAGGATTCAAAAAAATACCGCCCTACCCTCTATGATTTTCTGGCTCACAGAGCTATTGAATTTTTCAGGAATGATGAATCGTCCATCATCCAGCCCGCCTTTAAATTTGAACTTGACAAGGAAAACTATTTTTCAAAAGCTTCCGATTTTCAAAAAGTAAAGATAGATACAAAGGATAGCTTGTCACTCAAATATTTTGCTTTGACCATACTTCAGGATTTACTTTCCTTTCATTTAAATGACAGCGATCCTGCTGCCCTGATAGATGCCGACCTCATCAGATTCGATTTTGTCAGGGATAATTCCACCCTCGAAATAAAGGATAGTTTGTTCCTGAGTGCCTTATTATCGCTGGAAAAGGAGTATGCTTCCCATCCCACAGTTTCCGATGCAGGCTATAAAATAGCAGAGGAATATGCAAGGCTTGGCGGGCTTTACAACCCAAATATTTCGGATCAACACAAATGGGACAAAAAAAAGGCATTCGATAAGTGCAAAGAAGTGATTGAAAAATATCAGGGAAGTGATGGCGCTCAGAATTGTGAAGTGCTTCAGCAACAACTCGAACAACAAAACATTCAGTTAACGATTGAAAATGTAAATGTACCGGAAAAACCTTTCCTGGCGCTTCTGAATTTCACCAACACACCAAAACTCTGGTTCAGGATTATCCGGATGGATTATGATGAAGCAGAGAAACTTTAGAAACAATTACCAGAACAACCGTGATTTATTGGTTAAATATAATTCTTATCCTGTCAGCCGGTCATGGACACTTGCGATTCCTGATGACGGCGATTTGCAAGCTCATCGTTCTGAAATTAAAATGCCTGATTTGCCATTGGGATATTATGTCGTACTTGCAAGTACCAGCGAAAAATTCCTCCCCGACAGCAGTATGACCGCTTATGGCAATTTCTGGATTTCAGACATCAGTTATATCAGCCAGAATACGAATAAAGCAGGTTACAAAATTTATGTTCTTGGCAGAGAATCAGGTGCGGCTCTTCCGAATGTAAATGTAAAAATGTTCTACCGGCAATATGATTACGGTTCAAGGAGATACGAATATAAGGATGGAGGCAATTTTACTACCGATTCAAATGGTTCTATCCTAATTCCACCATTGGAGGACAACTCCCGTGCGAATTCTTTTTCACTCGAATTTACTTTAAAAGGCGATAAGCTCATCACGGGTGATCAATACTATCATTCCGGCTATCATCCCACGGAAGAAAGAAAAGAAACCCGGACATGGTTTTTCACTGACCGCTCTATTTACCGCCCCGGACAAACTGTATATTTCAAGGGAATTGTGATAGACAAATTTAAAGATGATTACGCTGTAAAAGCGGGACTGAATACGACAGTTGAATTTTTTGACGTGAATTACCAGAAAATATCTGAAATTGCACTTACAACCAATGAATACGGATCCATCAACGGAACTTTTACTGCTCCAACCGGTGTATTGAACGGTTCGATGACCATTAAAAATGAGAGCGGATCTGTTTCTATTCAGGTCGAAGAATACAAACGCCCGACTTTTGAAGTTACGTTCAATCCTTTAAAAGGAAGTTATAAACTGAACGAAGCAGTCACTGTGACTGGCTCTGCCAAAGCTTATGCCGGGAATAGCATTGACCAGGCTGCCGTTAAATACCGGGTCGTCCGAAATACTTATTTCCCCTGGAGGTATTTCTGGTTCGATTATCACCCTACACAACCCCAGATGGAAATTGCACAGGGAACTGCTGTTACTGATCAGGAGGGAAATTTTACGATTCAGTTTATCGCAATCCCTGACCATTCTGTAAATCAGAAGCAGAAACCTTCTTTCAGGTATATGATTTACGCAGATGTAACCGATATAAGCGGAGAAACCCAATCGGAATCAACTTCGGTTGAGGTGAGTGATATTGCTTTAAAAGTTGATCTGGGATTGGCTGCAACCATTGACCGGAATGATCTCAAAGAAATCAAGATAAAAACTACGAATTTAAACGGACAACCAGAACCGGCTTCGGGGAAAATCGTTATTTTAAAACTTAAGGAAACGGATCGCCTGTTAAGAGACAGGAAATGGGAAATGCCTGACCTGGCTACCATTCCGAAAGAAGAATTCATTAAAGATTTCCCGTACGACAGTTATATGGACGAAGCTGATCCCGAAAAATTTAAAACCGAAACTGTTGTTTCAACTTTTAATTTCGATACTAAAATTGATTCGCTTATTAAACCGGAAAATGTCCAAAGCTGGAAACCCGGAAAATATGTGGTTGAAGTTGAAACCAAAGACAGTTTTGGTCAGGAGGTAAAAACAAAAACTTATTTTACCCTTTACGCAAAGGAAGAAACCAAACCTCCTGTGAATGAGATCAACTGGTTCCATGTTGTGAAGGGAAAGGGAGAGCCTGGCGAAAAAGCCTCTTTCCTTTTCGGTACAAAAGATAAAAATGTCCGTGCATTGTATGAAGTCATTCAGCAGGAAAAAGTTATTTTGAGCCAGTGGCTCTTGCTGAGCAATGAACAAAAGTCAATCGAAATCCCAATTACGGAAGAGCTGCGTGGCGGATTTTCGGTGAACATTTTGTTTGTTAAGCATAACAGGAGTTTTGAAAACCGATTTAATGTGGAAGTCCCTTTTACAAACAAGCAGATTGATTTTGAATTTGAAACCTTTCGCGATAAACTTACACCCGGACAAAAGGAACTCTGGAAAATAAAATTAAAAGGTCATAATGGTGAAAAAATTGCTGCCGAATTATTGGCTTCCATGTATGACGCATCATTGGATGCCCTTCTTGACCATTCGTGGCAATTCAGCCTCTATTCTCAAATTTTTGGGAATCTATTCTGGGAATCCAATCAGGCGTTTGCAGTAAGCAGAAGTAATTTATATTCGCCTCCTTCTCCCTAACGAAAATCCTATTTTCAGAGAGTTATGACCGGTTAAATTGGTTCGGATTTGATTACTTTGGCGGCAATTATTTCAGAAAGGGTTTAATGGAAAAAGGCATGGCAATGGATGGCATACAGGCGCTTCCCGGGCAGGCAATGGTAATGGATAATGCTGAGGCTAACCAGGAAGATATTATCACCGGTGGTATTGAGGGAGATCAAGTTGCCCAAGACCCGCCAGAAAAAGAAACTGAAAAATCTTCTGGTATGCAGGTACGACGCGATTTCCGGGAGACAGCATTTTTCTATCCATCCCTTAAAACAAACGAATCCGGTGAGATCGAAATCAGTTTTTCGGTTCCGGAATCGCTTACCAAATGGAAGCTGATGGGATTAAGCCATTCGAAGGATCTTTCGTACGGACAATTTGAAAAAGAGATCATCACCCAAAAGGAGTTGATGGTGATGCCGAATGCTCCCCGATTCTTCAGGGAGGGAGATAAAATGTCCTTTCCTGTCAAAGTTGTAAATCTTTCGGAAAATGCTTTAAATGGTGAAGCAGAGTTACATTTTTTCGATGCACGGACGATGAAGGAAATTACAAAATTTTTGGTGCCGGTGACAGAAACTTTGAGCTTTTCTGTTTCAAAAGGAAAATCTCAGGTCCTTTATTGGAATATTTCAATTCCCGAAGATTTTGATGTTATTATATACAGGGTCAAGGCGAAATCAGGGGATTTTACTGATGGGGAAGAAAAAGCCATTCCGGTTTTGAAAAACAGGATGCTGGTTACTGAGTCGTTACCGATGCCTTTAAAAGGAAACCAAACACGGACGTTTAAATTTGAAAAACTGATGAATTCAGAAAAAGGATCGAAAACCCTTAAAAATTATAAGTTTACGCTTGGAATTTTCTTCCAATCCTGCCTGGTATGCAGTGCAGGCTTTGCCATATATCATGGAAAGTGAAGTGGAATCGGCAGATAACATTTTTGACAGCTATTATGCCAATAGTATTGCTTCTTTTCTGGTAAATTCAAATCGAAATATAAAATCTGTATTTGATGTCTGGAAAAATTATTCTCCTGATGCTTTATTGTCGAATCTTGAAAAGAATGAAGAACTCAAATCAGCCATTTTACAGGAAACACCCTGGGTGATGGATGCAAAAAATGAAACCGAGCGCAAAAAAAGGGTAGCTCTTTTGTTTGATCTTAACAGGATGGCTGACGAACTTGCTTCCTCTCTGCGTAAGCTACGGCAAAAGCAATCGCCGAATGGCGGCTGGCCCTGGTTCAAAGGAATGCCTGAGAGCAGGTATATCACCCAGGAAATTGTTACCGGTTTCGGTCATTTGCAGCATCTTGGTATTGCTGATCTGAAAAAGAACCCTGACACCTGGAACATGTTGCGCAGCGCAATCTTTTACCTCGATGAAAGAATTAAAGAGGATTATGACTGGTTGGTAAAAAGGGATGCGGATTTAAAACTAAATAATTTGAGTTATACCCAAATCCAGTATTTATATGCCAGAAGCTATTTTCTGGATATGCTTCCTGTTAATGAAAACATTCAGACTGCTTTTAACTACTACCGGGATCAGGCAAAGAAGTATTGGCTTGAAAACAATAAATACTCCCAGGCGATGATTGCACTTGCGTTGAGCCGTTTGGCTGACAGTACTACTCCGCCAAAGATCATGGCATCTATCAAGGAACATGCGCTTTATTCGGATGAAATGGGTATGTACTGGCGTGATAACGCTGGCGGGTATTATTGGTACGAAGCGCCGATTGAAACACAGGCGCTGCTTATCGAAGCGTTTGATGAAGTTGCAAAGGATTCAGAGTCGGTTGAAAAGATGAAAATATGGTTGCTTAAACAAAAGCAAACGCAGAATTGGAAAACGCCAAAAGCCACTGCCGAAGCGGTATATGCTTTGCTTTTGAAAGGCTCCGACTGGCTGGTTTATGATGAACTTGCCGGGATAAAAGTCGGACAAGAAGTGATAGATCCTTTTGGCAGAGATGATTCAAAAGTGGAAGCCGGAACGGGTTACTTCAAAACTTCATGGTCAGGTGGTGACGTAAAACCGGAAATGGGCAACATTACTGTAACCAACAAAAACGAAAGCATTGCCTGGGGTGCTGTCTATTGGCAATATTTTGAAGATCTTGACAAAATCACTGTTCAGGAAACACCATTGAAATTGGATAAAAAACTTTTTATAGAACGCAATACAGATTCTGGACCTGTGATTGAACCCCTTTCTGATGGAATGAAACTGAAAGTCGGCGATAAGATAAAAGTCCGTATCGAGCTTCGCTCCGACCGCGATATGGAATACCTCCACATGAAAGATATGCGCGCTTCTTCCTTCGAGCCTGTTAATGTCATTTCAGGTTATCGCTACCAGGATGGTTTGGGTTATTATGAAAGTACCCTTGACGCTTCAACCAACTTCTTCTTCGAACATCTCCGCAAAGGAACTTATGTTTTCGAATATGCTTTAAAAGTAGCACAGAAAGGGGATTTCTCCAATGGAATCACTACTATACAATGCATGTACGCACCGGAGTTTACAAGTCATTCTGAAGGAGTGAGAATAATGGTGGAATAAGTCTTTAAAAAGAAAAACTTGTTTTAAGATGAAGCCTTATCATTTAATCGGTGTATAATAAAATATTGCAATATTTATTGAGATAAACAAATATAAAATGAAGTGAAGCCAATTTGGGTTTTGGATTCCTGAAATGGGTAGTTGGTTACCCACCCAAAAGTAAGGTAAACCAGGCCTGCAAATTTTAAATTCCTTTTATTTTACTTCATTATTAGATTGACTGTACCAGTTGATCCGTTTCGACAGATACATCACTAACCCAAGAATGAAGAATAATCCAATACTACCAACCAGAAGACCATAATCCTCCAGTTGAAGGATAATGAATAAAAAAGTATAAAGAGTTATCAGCGAAACTGATGTAATCAGGGTAATTTTTCCAGATTTGAAGATGCTTTGCGAATAAAGTGTTATCAATCCAACAACTGATACGGTGGAAATCAGGTAAGCAAGATTAAATCCGACCTGCTCGGATAGGGATAATAGCAAGGTGAAAAAAAGAAGTAGTGCCAGGCTCACCAGGAGGTACTGTATCGGGTGGATCCGTTTTTTATTAATAATTTCAACAAACAGATAGATCAGGAAAGTCAGGGCGATGAACATAATGGCATATTTAGCTGACCGCATTGATTTCTGGTATTCATCCACCGGGAAAAGAAGGTTAACACCAAATGATGCTTCATCCACACGATAAATTTGATTATCCCAGAATTGCGGAAAATTTCGGTTCAGATCGAGTATGGTCCATTTGGCCTTGAATCCTGAGTCGTTAATAGTATGTTCATCGGGCAAAAAGCTTCCGGCAAATGAGGGAGTTGACCATGGCGAATTGATATTCACAGTGGTTGTTTTGCCAACCGGCGAAAAGTAAAGGTTTTCGCTTCCACTCAGGTTGAGGTTAAGATAAACGTTATAGGTTTGTTCTTCAGGATTTAATTTTACGTTGGATGTAAAACCGGAACCAGCCAACCCCTGATACTTTAATCCAGGATCAACCTCAAATATTTTATCGTTCATTTTGACTACGATCTCATTCTGAATTCCCCGCAAGTCAGAAATACCGAATAAAATGCAGGCTTTTTCCCAGCTAACCTGCTCCGGAGAAACACCAATTGCATTCAGGACGGGCATTTGAAAAACTCCCTTAAAGTTGATATCCGATTGGTAAACGATCACCTTGTAAATTCCCCTGTAACGAATCTCAGGGTTCATCCGCCCGTCAATCTCCAGCTTCTCAGGTAAAACATATAAGATTCGTGAAACTTTTACCAATTCATCATTTTGGGCAACATGGTCAAAATATGGAATAGCCAAAATGGGTCCGGAAACAGTTTGAGATCTGCCCCACTTATCACCTATCTCCTGCACGACGGTGTCACGGGTAGTTTGACGTTCGCGGATCAACTCCTGAATCATAAAAGCTGGAATCAGCAGGATCAGGATTAAAAATCCAATGATTGCAATCTTCAATGAAATTGACCGTGATAGTTTTTCAGAGAATTCATATAATGTTTGCATCTTTTCGTTTTTTGTGTTTACAAAGTGAATTAATAAAAAAATTATTGATTTTTAATTAAGTCTTCCAGCGCGTCCAAATGCTGCTTAAACAATTCCTTTCCCTGATCAGTGACCTTGTAGCTGGTTTTTGGTTTACGACCCACAAATTGCTTTTTCATTTTAATCAGTTCTTTTTCCTCCAATGCTTTTAAGTGACTGGCAAGGTTTCCGTCAGTAGTTTCCAGCAACTCCTTCAGCGTATTGAAATCCACCCAGTCATTCACCATCAGAACGGACATAATCCCCAATCGGATTCTGCTTTCAAATGCCTTATTTAAGTTTATTAGAATACCTTTCATCGTTCGTACCTGTAGTACATCACCAATCCATAAACAATATGTAAAATTCCAAATCCAAGCGCCCAGAATAGCAATCCATAGTTTGTGAATAAGCCTGCCAGCAAACCTATTACAATTTCTGAAATGCCTAAATAGTGTACTTCACCAAACGTATACTTACCCGCACTTACGAGTGCCAATCCATAAAAAATAAGTGTAACTGAAGCCAGAAGTGCGGTATCATTCCTGTCAATCAATATCAATGCTAAAAAACCACCGGATATCAGGGGAATAAACAAGTGCACCAATAACCGTTTCGAGGTACTGTCCCATAACGATAGCTTGTTCTTTCTTGCTTTTCGCCACGAAAAATAGAATGCTGACAAGAACGCACAACAAAATGTAGCGATCGCTAAAACTAGAATCTTAGGAATTAAATCCAGTTTATCTCCCAATTCTGCCATAGGCCTGAGAAGATAGAAATTTTCATCATATTTTACGTTTCCAAAATCAAGGATATAATAGGCAATTGCTGCGCCGATTAAAGCAATAATTCCGGCTGAAACCCCCGATAAACCGCTAAGAGAAAGAAAACGGGACGAACGTTCCATAAGGTTCTTGATCTCTTGCAGATTTTTGAATTCTTTAGTTGCTTCCATTTTAATTTAATTAGAAAGTACTTTGTAACGCAAAGTTAGTATTATTTATTGTCACAATAAAATCAGAGTCTGTTTAAAAATGATAAAGCTAAAGATTTTTTTTGCCACAAAGACACAAAAGCACTAAGTTTCACTAAGTAAAGTTATTTATTTTCTGCTCTTTGTGTTTTCTTAGTGACTTGGAGGCTTAGTGGCAAAAGCATCGCTATTAATTATTTTATTGAATTTTAAACAGTCTCTTAAAATCAAATTTTTTTGTCAAATATCTGCAATAGGAAAATTATTTTACCCAGTATGTTTTAAAAAGTTCACTTAAACCTGATTTCTCAAAATGCTGAATAACGAATAAAAAAAGGACAAGGTAAGCGCCCAAATCAAACACTTTTCATATTTCTATTTGTCGTATGTCCGAAGGACTTTTTTGGAAGTATTTTTACTTTGAACGGCTGGTAATCCCGCTTAATTTTGAAGGCGAAGGGATACTATCAATTTTCATTTTAGATTCGTTAACTGTTTTCCAGTACTCGCTCAAATAGGCTGCTTTTACAGGTTCTGCCGGTGGTGACTGGACTTTAAGCGGATCAACAGGATTACCGTTTTGATAAAAGCGAAAATCGAGGTGAGGTCCGGTTGATCTGCCGGTACTGCCTACATAACCGATCACATCGCCTTGTTTTACATGAGCGCCCTTCCGGATACCCGGACCGAATTTGGAAAGGTGAAGGTAGGCGGTAGTGTAGGTTCCATTGTGCCTGATTTTTACCATATTTCCAGCGGCGCCATCCCTTCCAGCCGAAACTACGGTTCCATCGCCGACAGTCTGAACCGGCGTACCGTAATCGGCAGCATAATCAACCCCCAGATGAGGGCGCCTTACTTTAAGGATTGGATGCATACGGCTATGAGAATAATGAGAACTGATCCGCTTGAAATGCAAAGGAGCCTTCAAAAAGGTTCTCCTCAGGCTCTGTCCCTTGTCGTCGAAATAATCGCCCTGGTTGTCCTGAACAAAATAGAACGCAAAAAAATCATGACCTTCATTATTAAAAACCGCAGAATGGATTCTACCGAATCCGATAAATTTATCTTCCACAGACAACTCTTCGTAAATTAGTTTATAATGGTCGCCTTTCTGAATGCCGAAAAAATCAATCGTCCAGGCATAAACATCCGATAGTTCAAGGGCAAGTCCAGGATCGGTATGGTTTTCAACCATAGCATCCCATAAAGAGCTGCTGATCACTCCGGAGGCCGTTTTCAAAGTAACCTTTATTTCCTTTTCACCTGTATGAACATGTATCGAATCGTGCAGATCAAAAACCACGTAAGATGAATGGGAATCCTCGTAAATCAAATATTGAAGTTGCTTCAGCGAATCATTTGTGCAAAGAACCGTGTAGTCATTTCCCGCACGTATTTTCCTTACATCAAATACCAGTAACGATCGTTTTACCAACAGATCAATTTTCTGGTAATCAACATGAAAATCCATTAATATATCCGATAGAAACTGGTTTTTCTTTACTTTATCCCTTACCACCAAAAGGGAATCAATCACAATGCCGTATTCCATGTTAGGTATGGTATCGTAAGTAATCGGTATTTTAGGTTTCGGTTCGCGGTTTTCAATAAAAAGGTTTGACAAATAAATGATGGCTACTCCTGCTGCAACCATCAACAATATCCCTGAAATTCTTTTAAATTTCATCCGCAGTGTTTAATAAAACTTCTAAAACTAACAAGAACGCAAAAATAGTATTTCTCACTAATAAAAAACCCCGTTAGTATTCCAACGGGGTTATAAAAAAAACCTATAAAATGTTTACAAAATTATCAGTTTTCTGGCAACAGATTGAAGGTTTTCCCCTTCTAATCTGTAGTAGTATATACCGGGTGTCCAGCCCTCAACAGGAACAATCAAATCAGATTGATCAAGCTCAAGGTTTTTGAAGAATACCTGCTGTCCGGCAGTATTAAATATCCGCAAATCAAAATTCCGGCTCGTTTCGGGCAAATTAAAATTAAAATGAACCGAATGTGTGGCGGGATTTGGAACAGGATTAGAGATAAATAATGGTTGATCAAGTGTGGGTTGATTTTCAAATCCTGTTGAAGCCTCATTAATCACCATTACGCTAAAGTCGTCAAAATAAAATCCATCTTCTACAACTCCAAAATCACTCGTAAGTTTAAACCTGAATTTAACAGCGCTTCCGATATAATCAAAAAGGACAATTTCCTCTTTTACCCACGTTGTTTGGAAGCCATCATATACGGGTTCTCCCGGCGACTGATTTCCATTACCCATAACGGTATATTGTCCTTCAAGAGGCAACCATGAACCGCCATTATTCGTAGAAATCAGAACCTGAACATAATCGTAACCTGTTTCAAGTTCCCATTTTGCCCAAAAATTCAATAGAGCATAAGCAACATTTGACAGATCAATCGTGTTGCTCATAGTAATTGTTCTGGTTACATTATTCTGATAGTTACCGTTAGGCGAATCAGTAATTGACCTTGGAGCAGTATGATAACTTTCGGTTGTTAGTCCCCAACTTGTTGAAGTCCAGTTGTCGAAAGTATTGCAATCATCCTCAAAAATCGCAACTGCTGTTCCGAATACTTTAGTCAGAGTATCGGAGATGATGTAGTTGCCGTTATCAATTGAAAGCAGAAATTTGAATTGTTCGCCACCAGTAATCATCGGATAAAGGGAATAGGGTATGGAAGCCATTTGTGATTCGAGAAGTTCCAAATCTGTAAAACTTATCGGTTCGCCGGTTGTAACTATATTGTTGCTAAGGGGAGTCAGACTTACAGTAAAACTACCATCAACCAACCCATAACGGGTTATTTCAAAATCAATAAGCCCATTGGTTAGGTTTGTAAGCAATGGGCTGAGATCAACAACATCAGCATAACTTCCGGCAAAAGCAGCGGCTAATAAATTCTGAAGCATGTTTTCCTGGGCTATCGGGATGACCCTGTCAATTGCGCACCAAAAACCATCATTGTCACCACCCAATTCAGGCGTATAAGCCAAAATCTTTCCTTTGGTTGTTTGTTCGCCATACATCCAGTCGTCTGAGCCACCGTTTGTATTATAAATAGTTGTATTCCCCGGTCCGTAAGTGTAATTATGATCTGCTGACATTAATACGGAATAGGCATTAAAAAGGACATCATCAGGACATGGATCAGGCGTAAAGCCCCAGGGATATAATAGCCATTGACCATAGGTATGATAATTCAGGGCAATTTTAAACTCATGATTTTCACAAAAATCCTTTATATGCTCTATTTCCGGTTCTGAGAAAGCAGTTGCGCCCCGATACGTTTCCTGGCATGGATCAGGCGATGAACCGCTGTTATCATTTCCCCACATGTAGCCATAATTCCTGTTCAGGTCAACACCCATGCAGCCTGGTACATCGTTATTTCTTCTGTTTTTTCGCCACATTCCGCCTCCATTTGGATTGGTTGTCTGGTTATACACATAACCGTCGGGATTTACGACCGGAACAAAATACATTTCTGTATTATCCACAAGTGACTGAATGAAAGGATCGGTATCATAGTTTTCGAGAAGGTAATACATGTAAAACAACATTTGCATCACCCCCGCTGGCTCGCGTGCATGGTGAAGAGCGGTATAAAGCACTTCAGGTTCGGTTTCATTCACATTCGGGTTATCCGAAATCTTCACCATCCACTGCTCTCTGCCTTCGATGGATTGACCGATGGATTCCTTTACGGTAATCAGGTCCGGGAAAAGGTTAGCCATGTTATCAAGATGTGCAACAATTTCTACGTAAGTTGCATGTCCGCTCATCGAGCCAAGCTCAAAATTTTCAGGCACTTCATAATCGCCGGCGCCTTTGTAATCATCAGCATTGGCTGATAACCCAAAGTTCCTGTCCTGGTAATACTTTGCAACATCTTCAATCAGGATTTCATAGTTCAATCCTAAATTATTGATTGTTTCGATTTCCTGCTCCGAATAATCGCAAACCAGGAATTCACCCTTCTTAATAAATCCTTCGGTTACGTCAATCCCAGCCTGAGCCAAAAGATTTAACTGAGCTTCATTCGCCGAAATTTTTACTTTGGAATATTGCGGTTGTTGCGCAAAAAGTGAAGCCGAAAACAAAACAACGGAAAGGAAAATAGTAAACCTCTTCATAAACATATAATTGATATTAAAAATTAGCAAAAATTTAACAAACAGACACACTCCATTCAATAATAGTTGCCCAGTCTATTCTATTTAAAAATATTCAAAATAATAAACGACAACAGTCCTTTCAGTATTAAATTTGTTCAATGCTTACGAAATTTGAATTAAAGGGTTTGTATTAAATACACTAAATCAAAAATTATGAATAAATATTTGTTAAAAGGCGTAATATTTATAAGCCTCACAGGGATTTTTATGCAGTGTTCAAAACCAATTTCCGGTGACGGAAAACAGGAAATTTTGAATGCTGACAAAGCATTTTCTGCCCTATCAAAAAATAAAGGGATGAAATTCGCTTTTCTGCAATATGCAGCCGACGATGCAGTGATTCTCAGCGAAAACAGCTATCCTCAACCTGGTAAAGCAGCGATGGAAGTCAGGTTCAGTACATTTTCCGACACAGGTTTTGTTCTCACATGGGAACCTCAGTTTGCCGAGGTTGCAACTTCAGGGGAGTTGGGATATTCCTATGGTATATATACATCAACCTCTATGAATGCTAACGGTGCGCCCGTTGTTGAAAAAGGAACCTATGCTACAGTCTGGAAAAAGGATCTGAATGGTGACTGGAAATTTGTGCTGGATACAGGAAATGAAGGGTTAGGCGAACAACAATAGAATTTTATTGTTATAGTGGTCGCTACTTATTGTTATTGAATATGAAAGTAATTGATCTTAAAGAGGAATTCAAATCATCCTACCTTGTGTGCCTTGAGGATTGGTCTGAGGAGATAAAAGAAGCCGGAAGCATCAAGGAGAAATGGTATGATAAAATGAAGGAAAAAGGCTTGAGGGTAAAACTTGCGCTCGACGACAATGGCGTAGTTGGCGGAATGATTCAGTATTTCCCAATCGAGCATTCATGGGTGCTGGGGAAAGACCTCTATTTCATAGGATGTATCTGGGTTCATGGATACAAACAGGGTAGGGGCGATTTCAGAGGGCAAGGGATGGGAAAAGCCATGATCAAAGCAGCTGAAGAAGATGTTCAGGCGCTTGGTGCAAAGGGTCTTGTGGCATGGGGAATTCCGCTTCCGGTTTGGATGAAGGCTTCATGGTACAAAAAGCAGGGTTACAAACCGGTGGATCAAAAGGGTTTTTTGGGAGAAGTGCTGATGTGGAAACCATTTGCTGATGATGCCGAACCACCCAAATGGATCCGGCAAAAGAAAAAACCCGAAAAATCAAAGAACGGTAAAGTTAAGGTGACCTGCCTGAATAATGGCTGGTGTCCGGCTCAAAATCTTTCGTGTAAGCGTACCCAAGAAGCTGCTGCTGAATTCGGCGATAAAGTTGAAGTGGAAGTTGTGGATACTTATGATCAGGAAATTTTTCAGGAGTGGGGAATTGCTGATGCCGTATATATTGATGGTAAAAAAGTACGGACGGGACCTCCGCCTTCGATGGAAAAATTGCGAAAAACAATCCAGAAAAAAGTTGACCGGCTTTAACCTTTCCACCCTTTCTTGCTTATAATTTAAAGTACAATTCCTGATCTGCAAAGATTTTGAGAAACCAATAATTTTTTGCACAATCTGTCAATTTTTTTTATAATTTTAGGGGTCAATTTAAAAACCCGTTATTATGAAAAACATTGTGAAAATCTTTCTTCTGTTATTCATTCCACTTCTAAGCAGTTCTTACACCTGGCAGAGCTTCTGCCCTGATACCATTCATGCGAATAACATTTGTTTTGGCGTCGGCTCATGGAAAGGGGTGATTTGCTCCCCCAATGGAATGTACCTTTGGGAACCAGACATCGAAGAGTGGAGTTTTTATTCTTATGGTTTACCTGTTACCGGTGCTGCCAATTTAGATGAATCCAGGATACTGGTGACCATGGGCGATGGTACTTATTCCGACGGGATTTACACTTTTCACCTCGAAACCCATCAATTCGAGGTGGTGGAGTGGCTTTATAAACCTGTTTTCCTGAAATATTATGATTATAACCAAAGCTATTATGTGGGGCAGGAAGAAAACGGTTTGTATGTTTCATCCAACGGAATGGATTGGAGTAGTGTCAGTTATTTTGATACGATTAATTGCCAATCTATTGATTTCTATGGAGAGCATATTATTGTCTCTTCAGGAGCATATAGCTTTCCTTGTATTTATTTTTCAGACGATGCTGGTTATTCATGGAATATTTCTAATAATGGTCATTTTAAGAGAAATGTCAAATTCAATAATTCGGGGATAGCTTATTCGATACTTCCGGGTATGTCAAACAGTGCAGGCATATATTACAGCAACGATTACGGATATTTTTGGTCTGTTGTTTATTGGGCATTTTATGTTAATGCTCTTGGTATTGATGCATTGGGAAATATTTTCCTTGGATGGGTTAATGGGATGGGTATTGCAATTCTCAATAATCCATATCCCTATCCTTACCCTGAATTAATTTTCTTAAATGAAGGATTACCCAATTTGAATATCAATGAAATAACTATTAATCCTGACATGAGCGCCATTGCTATCTTTTGCTGCACTGATGCAGGGGTGTATGTGAGTTATGATTATATGGTGGGAGAAAGTGAAAACTATGTAGAAACTGAAAAGATTACCATTTTCCCAAATCCGGTATCAAACGAAATGCGAATACGCCTATCCCTGAATGAGCCAATAAATACCACTTTCAAAATGGAGGTTTATGATAATCAAGGAGTGAAAGTGGACGAAATCAGGTTTGAAAACAATATATCCCAAAACTTAGAAATCAAATGGAAAGCGGGCAATCTTCCGGCGGGTGTTTATTATCTTGTGGTGAGAACTAAAAATAAAACATTAACTGAAAAATTTATAATCCTTTAAAACCTTGAATTATGAAAAAACTGATTCTGTTACTCACTTTAACAATTACTATTCAACTTACTTATGCCTATACCTGGGAACCTTATGGGCCTGAAGGTATCAAAGCCAATAAATTATATTTGTACCCTTCAGAATACTTTGGCGGTGTAATTTGTGTTGATACCGGTATGTATATCATTACAACTTTATTTGGAACTGATTGGGAATTTCATTCTTATTTTAATATGCCTGTGATTGATGTTAGTGCATGTGAATTTAGTGCTGATTCGATTTTGGTTTTGCTAAGCAATGGAAGCTATTCTGATGGTATTTATTCTTTTAATTTAATTTCTGGACAATTTAAGAACCTGCACTATTGCCTGAATCCAAATGTAATTCACAAAAATTACGGAAATTATTACGTAGGTTTTGAAAATGGCATGTTGATTTCGGATAATGGATATTCCTGGACTGAAGATTTGATTTTTAGTGGAAAAAATTGTATTGACATACAAATGATTAATGAAAAAATTGCTGTGGCTATTGATGAACCGATTGATAATGTTTTCTGGTCAGAAAATAGTGGAGGAGATTGGGAGGTAATAGATGGTGATTATAAAATTTCAGATTTATTTCTGATGTACTATTTTGGTTTAAAAGGGATATGTTCTGACAATTCAATGAGCTGTGGATATTATGAATTTAATGATTATTCAATGCAATGGGAAGAAGAGTTTTTGACGGAAAACCTAAAAACACTCGGATGTGATAATACTAGCAAACCTTTCTTAGGATGGTATGCTGCAAATGGAATACAGAAAGGGATTGCAAGATATTGGGGATACTCACTGACATTTTTTAATCAGGGATTACCAAATCTGAATATAAATGACATCACATCATCCGATAATATTGTGGGTGGGTCTGTTGTTTTTTGTTGTACTGACGAAGGTGTTTTTTATTGTATGAATTATACTGGGATTGAAACCTTAAATGCTGAATACGATGAAATAGAGATGTATCCAAATCCCGTTTATAACCAAACGCATTTCAAAATTAATTTGAAAGAACCTTTTGATTCCAATTTATCCATCTCCATTTTAAACAACCATTGCCAAAAAATAGATGAAATTAAAGTTGAAAACACTTCACCACAAAACCTGGAAATTAACTGGAACAAAGGCAACTTGCCCCCAGGAATTTATTATCTTGTGGTAAAAACTAAAAATGAAACGATAACCGAAAAATTTATAATCCTTTAAAACCTTGAATTATGAAAAAGCTAATCATTTTTCTTTTGATTCTGGTAACGGTTTTTTCACTCAAATCCCAAATAATTGAGGATTGGACTACACCGGTGGCACTAACAGATTCATCGAGCTTCAATTCCAATCCTGTGGTCGCTGTTTTTCCCTATGATAATCCTGAACTATACATGTTTTATGAAAAAGGATTGATAAACCGGCAGATATGGTGGAAGAAAATTTCCGAACCCATGTCGGATGAGCAAATGCTTATTGGCGGCTGGCCTGAAGTTGATTACCGGAATCCACAGATTATCCTGTATAATTTCCTCATTATTGAATGCAATGTTTTTGGAAATTATGATCTCTTCGGTGTAAAGTTCGATGAAAATGGTCTGGCAGGTGATATTTTTAGATTAACAAATACTGAATTTAATGAAAACGCTTTCTTTGGGAACACGGATTATTCAAACTTATGTTGCTGGGAAAGCGGAGGGAATATTTATGCAGCGGAATCGCAAATAAGCCAGGATACTATCGAATTTACAGATTTAGAAATAATTGATTCCGGAGATTGTTATGATCCGGTTTGTCAGGAAAATTACATTGCCTGGCGAAAAATTGAAAATAACGAATCGCATATTTATTATTCTGAGAAAAGTTGGCAAACAAACCAATGGACTGAACCTGCCCCTATAATAGATACTGGTAACAATATTAATCTTTCACGTTCTATTACCATTCAGGAGTTTGGCGGGGGATATAATTTATGCTGGCAGGCAGAAAATAAGATTTATTTTTCGGAATTATATGGGTCATATATTTCAACACCCGAAATTCCTGGTGTTGAAAATTATTACGAACCCACTGCATATAACATGGTCTGGCTTGTAGATTTTTTTTCAAACATTTATTCATTTGCAGGAGAAACTGAGTCTGTCAGAGATATTTACATTGCAGATGAATATGTGTCAGGGTATGTTCTGAACATAACTGACGATTCAAATATTAATAAAAACCCAAGACTTTTTAATGGTAGAGGTGATTATAGCTACCATGAAATAATCAATATCTGGCAAACTGAAGTTAACGGATTTGACGTGCTTTTTTCGTCTTTTGCAATGTATAATGTGGTAATAGGCAAGATTGATGAAAATAAAACATTTCAATTGAGCATTTCTCCCAATCCGGTGGGCACAGACCAAAATATTATTATTGACTCTCCTGAGAATATTTCAGTTAAATCAGTAAATATCTATTCCGTTTCAGGCAATCTGATAAAACAAAAAGAGTTCAGTCCTCAAAATAATGGATATGAGTTCAGTTTGAATGAACAATTACCAGGGTTGTATTTTATAAGAATTCAAACCTCCCATGGAGTAATAGTACGCAAACTGATAAAAATTTGATATTGAAGCATATTCATCAATTATCTGCTGATGCGGATTTTTGCTCCGTTCTGTGAGATTTGAAAAAATTAACAATTTCCCAAAGGAGTCATTGGAAAACAGTTTACCATCTATTTCTCTTTCCACTCAAACGTCTCAATCAAATGATTGATGTCTTCTTTCAGGAATTCAATGACCGGTGCCAGTGAATCGTTGTTGGGAACGGTGTTGAAGTAAAGCGCCCCGCGCACAAAATTTGTCGTACTATCCGTAAGGTAAAACTGGTAAGGGGATGCGGCGGCAACTCCGGAAATAGTATAAGTAAGACCATAAACCTTTTTGTCAGGATTCACATAAGCTTTGTTTTCGATGCTGCTTGCTTTTGGAATATGCTTCATTACCATGGTTCGCGTATCCTCAAGGTATTGGGTAAGATTGCCATTGATTTTCTTGTAGCTGAGGTGTAAGGTTCCTTTAAACTGAGGAAACGAAATGTTAATCCAATAAACCTCAGCATTTGGGTCAAGATCGGGAAGAACGCTGGCATAAACCGGAAACTCAAAAGAATAGGGAAATACTCTATCGAAAACAATATAATTTTTCTCCGGGAGGTCAATGCGGAGATATCCACGGGGTTTTGGATAATAATCATTATTGCAGGCGGTGACCAGAACGATGAGCAAACCCGCCAGGGCGATAAGCGATCTATTCTTCTTCTGCATTTTCGGCGACAGGTTCTAATGTAACTTTTATTTGTTTGATCCTCCTTTTGTCAACCGAAATGATTTTAAAACTGAAATTCCGGTACGAAATATCTTTTCCTTTCTCTGGGATTTCGCCCAATAATTCAAGAATAACACCAGCCAGCGAATCCGCATCTCCTTTAATTTCATCAAAAACATCATCATCGAAGCCGGTTACCTTGCAGAAATCGTTGATGCTTGTTTTTCCTTCAAAAATATAGTTGTGGTCATCCAATTTCTTATATCCAATACCGTCTTCAGGCGTGTCAAATTCATCCGTAATTTCTCCGATGATCTCTTCGATGATGTCCTCCATTGTCACGATGCCGGAAGTTCCGCCGTATTCATCCACCACAATGGCAAGATGTATTTTCTTTTCCTGAAACTCCTGAAGAAGATCGTTGATCTTTTTATTTTCTGGAACAAAAAACGAGGGTCTGAGCAGGGTGGTCCAGTTGAAATGTTCACCACTGTTAAGATAGGGTAACAAATCCTTTACATAAAGCACCCCTCTCACGTTATCGAACGATTCTTCAAAAGCGGGAATCCTTGAATAGCCCGACTCAACTACCACCTGTATCACCCTGTTGAATGGCATATCAATGTCAACCGAAACCACATCCATTCTCGATCTCATGATTTCGCTGACAGCAATATCGGAGAACCTGACAATCCCTTTCAATATCTTGGTTTCTTCTGTAGGTTTTCCTTTCTCGACTGTGAGGTCAATGGCATCTGTAAGTTCAGTCATAGAAATGCTTTGTCCCTTGGTCACCAATCTTTTATCAATCACTTTGGTACTTGCCATCAGCAAAGAACTGACCGGATAAAAAATACTGGATAAAATTTTGAGCGGTCGCGCCATCAACCTTGCAAACACAATTTGTTTCTGGTTTGCATAAATCTTTGGCATGATCTCCCCAAACAGCAGCAACAGTAAGGTGATCACCACCACCTCTATCACAAAGCCCAATACAGGAAATGAAGAAAAATCAAATAAATGTCCTGAAAAAAAAGTACTTAAAATGACTACCGCAACATTAACGAAGTTGTTGGAAATAAGTATAGTTGCCAGTAAACGTTTAGGGGCTTTAAGGTGGGCAAGAATAACTTTATTGACCGGGATTTCTTTGGATTTGATTTCCTTCAAATGTGCGGGTGTGAGCGAAAAATAGGCGACCTCGGCTCCCGAAATCATGGCTGAACAAATCAATAAAAATATTATGGTGATTAAGCTGAAAATCATTCCGGAAGAAAATTCGCCGGTGAAAGCGCTTAACAAAATACTCACCAATTGTATATGAGGGTCACTGTCGGGCAATTCCAAAGCTAATGCGATTAATTATAATAACAAGCACTATTAAATTGGTGCAAAAATAACAAAAATTGACAGACAGTTGTTGCCCTCAATTACCCTGAAAAAGATAAAAAAAATACGGAGGATCAGAATGGAAGATCATCTTGTGGTGCTTCCACTTCCGGGCTATCCGGTTGGGCGGTCGGAGCACTCTGCTGATGCTGATCGTTTTGTCCGTCTCCACCATCACGCTTGCTTCCAAGCATAGTCATGTTATCACCAAAAATTTCGGTGATGTACTTTTTTATCCCATCCTGTTCGTATGAACGGGTACGGATTTTCCCTTCAAGATATATCTGGTTTCCTTTGCGCAGATATTTCTCTGCAATTTCTGCAAGCCCTCTCCATAGCACAATGTTATGCCATTCGGTCTGATCAACTTTTGCGCCTTCCTTGTTTTTGTAACTTTCCGTTGTCGCCAAAGAAAAAGAGGCCTTTTTTACTCCGTTGTCAAACGTCATCACTTCCGGGTCTTTGCCCAGATTTCCAATTAAAATTACACGATTTATTCCAGCCATAATATTTAGATTTTAGTGTAACAAATGTAACATTTTTCTTTTTACAAGGATCAAAAAAATGAATTATTCTTCAAAAATTTTTCGATCAACCGGGGAACAGGATATTGATGGACATTTTTTAATTCAACAGCATCCCAATTATTGCCATATAATGAATTGATCCTATTGAACGGCTCTGAATCTTTTAACAATATTGTGTAAAATCGTGCCAATATAACCTGATGCGTCAAAATATGCCTGTACTCTTTTGAAATTGTGATTTGTGGATTGTCCATTAAATCACTTCCAAGATAATTTGAAATTTCTTCAACTATCTTTTTCTGAGAAACTGCCTTGGGTTTTTCAATCACCGGAAAATCATAAAGATTTCTCCAGATATCCTGCTCTGACCTTTTCCGAAGGAGAACCATTTCATTTGCCTTTACAATAAAAAGGTAATGAAAATAACGCTTTCGCTGCACCACCTGTTTGGACTTTACAGGTATAATCCCAATTTTACTTTCCATATTGGCTTTACATTCATTTCTGAAAATACAAGCCCCGCAATCAGGATTTTGCGGTTTACAATACAATGCACCGAATTCCATTATTGCCTGATTGAATTCACCCGGCTGTTGCCGGTCAATGAGGAGGGTTGCAAGATTTGTTATCATTCTTTTACCAGAATTGGTATCAACCCGCGTTTCAATGCCTTTGAACCGGGATAAGAACCTCAACACATTACCATCCACTACCGGACGGGGTTCATTGAAGGCAATAGAGGAAATAGCCGCCGCCGTGTATTCGCCAATGCCCGGCAATTTCAGTAGTTCATCATGTTTACCCGGAAACAATCCTTTATGATCATTGGCAACGATAATGGCAGTTTTATGAAGATTTCTTGCGCGGGAATAATATCCCAGTCCCTGCCATAGTTTTAAAATATCGTGTTCAGAAGCATGGGCAAGCTTGTGCACATCAGTAAAATGGCTTACAAATTTTAAATAATATGCCCTTCCCTGTTCAATCCGGGTTTGCTGTAATATAATTTCAGAGAGCCAGATTTTATATGGGTCCTGAGTTTTTCGCCAGGGTAAGTCACGTTTATTTTTTTTATACCAGGCAATCAGTATTTTTGCAAAATTCATCGGGTGCAAATTTAAATGGGAATTGAAAATTATTGTAAAATTTATTGCATTACAAAAAATTTATATATTTGCACCCCTGATTTAGGAAATTAATTATCAAATTGTTAAAAAAAATAAATCATGACAAAAGCAGAAATTGTAGCGAACATCGCTACCAAAACAGGAATAGAAAAAGTAACTGTGCAACATACTGTTGAAGCATTTATGGATGCCGTTAAGCATTCAATGATTAATGGTGACAATGTTTACCTTAGAGGATTTGGTAGTTTCGTAATTAAGAGGAGAGCCGAAAAAACCGGCAGAAATATTTCGAAAAACACCACCATCATTATTCCTGCACACAACATTCCATCATTTAAACCAGCAAAGACTTTTGTTAATGAGGTGAAAAACAGGAAGAAGTAATTATTAAATTTTAGAAGGATTATGCCAAGCGGGAAAAAAAGAAAAAGACACAAGATGTCTACGCATAAGCGCAAAAAGCGCCTGCGCAAGAATCGTCATAAGAAGAAGTAATTTTATTTAAGTATTTAGGTTTTAGAACATAATGCCATTGATGCATTATGTTCTAAAATTTTATCCACCTCCAGATTTTACTATAGCTCTCCTCCGGTAAACGTCATTAGTCTGGTGCAATGATGTTGATTTATTTAAAGAAGTTTTATTGTGAATAAGGAATTAATCATTAACTCGAGTCCGTCGGAAGTTGACATTGCTTTGCTTGAAGACAAGACTCTTGTTGAGTTAAACAAGGAGAAAAGCAATTCAGGATTTGCGGTTGGTGATATTTATCTTGGCAAGGTCCGAAAGATCATGCCTGGATTGAACGCTGCATTTGTGGATGTGGGATATGAGAAAGACGCCTTTCTTCATTACCTAGACCTGGGACCTCAAGTTCTTTCGTTGAACAAACTTACCAGGCAGGTGCTGACGGGACAAGTAAAATCGCCAACCCTGACCAATTTCACCATCGAGAAGGAAATAGAAAAAACAGGAAAAATAACCGGGGTTTTAACATCGGGACAACAAGTTCTGGTTCAGGTAGCCAAAGAACCCATATCAACCAAAGGGCCCAGGGTATCTTCGGAACTGTCGTTTGCAGGGAGGTTTTTAGTTTTGGTTCCTTTTTCGAACCGTATCTCTGTTTCGCAAAGGATTAAAAGCGCCGAAGAAAGGAACCGTTTAAAAAGGTTAATTCAAAGCATCAAGCCGGCTAACTTTGGGGTGATTATCCGAACCATTGCCGAACATAAAAAGGTAGCCGACCTCGACAACGATCTCAAAAGCCTTGTCGAAAAGTGGGACAACATGGTTCAGCGATTAATCAAAGCAAAACCCCCACAAAAGATTGTCAGCGAAATTGACAGAACATCTGCCATCCTCAGAGATATTCTGAACGAATCGTTTCATAGTATTGTTGTCAATGACCAAACCTTGTATGAAGATACCAGGAATTATATCCGATCAATTGCTCCTGAAAAAGTCAATATTGTAAAGTTTTATAAAGGCAGGCTTCCGATTTTTGAAAATTTCGGCATTGATAAGCAGATTAAAAATTCGTTTGGCAAAATAGTAACCATCCGTAGCGGGATTTATCTCATTATTGAACATACCGAAGCCCTTCATGTCATTGACATTAACAGCGGTCATAGGGTGAACAAGGAAAACAGCCAGGAAGAAAATGCTCTGGCGGTAAACCTGGAAGCAGCTACCGAACTGGCGCGTCAGCTAAGGCTCAGAGATATGGGGGGCATCATTGTCATTGATTTTATTGACATGAAATCTTCAGCCAACCGCCGTAAACTTTACGCCAAGCTAAAAGAAGAAATGGCGAAGGACAGGGCAAAGCATACCATTCTGCCACCCAGCAAATTCGGACTGGTTCAGATCACACGTCAAAGGGTTCGTCCTGAAATGAGTGTGGAGATAGTTGAAAAATGCCCCACATGCAGTGGTTCGGGCGAAATAAAACCCAGCGTTCTTTTCATTGATGAACTTGAAAATAATTTGCGATACCTGATACATGATCAGAACGAGAAAAATCCCACCCTCGCCCTCCATCCGTTTTTATTTGCCTATTTATCCAAAGGCTTGTATTCGAGGCAGGTGAAATGGTATTTTAAATTTAAAACCTGGATCAGAATTAAAGCCAATCCTGCTTATCATTTTTTGGAGTATCACTTCTTCAACAAAAATAATGATGAGATCAAAATGTAGTTCATGATCACCTATCATGAAATTAATTTTGGATATTTGCAAGCGATAATCACTTAATTAAATAAGTAAGAAATTTAATGGATATTGTACTAAGCGGCATTCGACCAACCGGCAACCTTCATCTGGGTAATTATTTTGGAGCGCTCCAAAACTTTACTAAAATGCAGTATGAAAACACCTGTTATTTTTTCATTGCTGATTACCATTCGTTAACAACCCACCCAACTCCGCAAAACCTTCAGGGCAATGTAAAGCAGGCATTGGTTGAATATCTTGCCGCCGGATTGGATCCCGAAATTGCCACCATTTATGTTCAGAGCGATTTGCCCGAAACAGCAGAATTATACCTTCTGTTGAATATGAATGCTTATATGGGCGAACTCGAAAGGGTAACTACTTTTAAGGACAAAGCAAGGAAACAACCACAAAATATAAATGCCGGATTGTTAACTTATCCCACCCTGATGGCGGCTGATATTCTCATTCACCGCGCACATAAAGTACCTGTTGGAAAAGATCAGGAGCAGCACCTTGAAATGACACGGACGTTCGCACGCCGTTTCAACCGGATGTACAATGCTGAGGTTTTCCCGGAACCTGTGGCTTATAATTTTGGCGAAGAACTTGTAAAAATACCCGGTCTTGATGGTTCGGGGAAGATGAGCAAATCGGACGATGAAAACAGCGCCGTTTTTCTTGCAGATGAGCCTGAGGTCATCCGTAAAAAAGTGATGAGGGCGGTAACAGATGCCGGGCCAACTGAAAAAAATTCGACAAAGCCTGAACCCATTGAAAATCTATTCTCACTTATGAAAGTGGTTTCAGAGCCACAGACAATTCAATATTTTGATGAAAAATACAATTCGTGCGAAATTCGTTATGGTGATCTGAAAAAGCAATTGGCTGAAGATATGATCCGCTTCACTGAGCCTATCAGGGAAAAGATCAAAGAGTTAAAGGCTGACGATGATTATATCAGGAAGGTGATGGATATGGGAAAAGAAAAAGCCCATATCAGTGGAGCGGCAACCGTAAGGCTGGTCAGAGAGTTAATCGGATTCAGGCCTTATTAATGATCCGAGTGGTTTTTTCATGATTAATCTTCGCAAACCAGGGGCATAGAGTTTTAATTTATCCTTTTACCATCATAAAAAAATCGTGCAGTAGCGACAACTTATCTTGAATTTTCAGTCATTTTATTTTATATCTCACCTGCCTTATGACCATAAATCCTGACATTGGAAAATATTAACTTCGCAGCCTTAAAAATTTTGAAAAATACGGATGATTGATACTGCAATAAAAAAGGAGAGGGCTGTTCTTATCGGTCTCGTCACGCGAACGCAAAACGAAGAAAGATTAAAAGAGTACCTTGATGAACTCGCTTTTCTGTTAGATACAGCCGGAGCAATAACGGTAAAGCGGTTCACGCAGAAACTCGATATGCCCGATCCGCGAACTTTTGTCGGCACAGGTAAATTAGCTGAAATAAGCGACTTCATTGAGGACAATAAAATTGATATCGCCATTTTTGATGATGAACTTAGCCCTTCGCAAATGAGAAATCTCGACCAGAATCTAAGATGCAGAATTCTCGACAGAAATAATCTCATCCTTGATATATTTGCTATCAGGGCAAGGACGTCACACGCCAAGACGCAGGTAGAGCTTGCACAGTATCAATATTTACTCCCGCGACTTACAGGAATGTGGACCCACCTTGAAAGGCAGCGCGGTGGTATCGGGCTTCGGGGTCCGGGAGAAACGGAAATCGAAACTGACCGGCGTATCATCCGCGACAGAATTTCATTGCTCAAAAAGAAACTGATCAAAATAGATAAACAGAAATCAACCCAAAGGCAAAACAGGGGGAAAATGGTTCAGGTTGCATTGGTTGGATATACCAATGTAGGCAAATCCACCATTATGAATATGCTTAGCAAGTCGGAAGTTTTTGCCGAAAATAAATTATTCGCAACTCTTGATACAACCGTCAGGAAAATGGTGATCAAAAACCTGCCATTCCTTATTACCGATACAGTCGGGTTCATCCGGAAGCTTCCTCACGACCTTGTCGAATCCTTTAAATCAACCCTTGATGAAGTGCGGGAATCTGATTTGCTTGTCCACGTGGTGGATATTTCCCATCCCGATTTTGAGGAACAGATTGGAATTGTGCAGCAGACCCTTTCCGATATCAAAGCCAACGGAAAAGCGACAATTGTATTATTTAATAAAATTGACGCTTATACCTATATCAAAAAGGATGAAGATGACCTGACTCCATCGTCCAAAGAAAACCAAAGTCTCGAAGATCTCAAAAAAACCTGGATGGCACGGTCAGAAACTCCGGCTCTTTTCATTTCAGCGTTGGAGAAACAAAATGTTGAAGAGTTAAAAAATATCCTTTACGAAGAGGTTAAAAGGATACACATGGTGCGCTATCCGTACAATGATTTTTTGTTTGAAATGTAGTTGCTTAAATTCATTTACCATTAGGCAATTACCCTATGAAAACTTTTTTGTCTTGCTTACCAGTTCTGAATATTAACATAATTAGAATTTAAGTCAAATTTTGAGCCTACTCCAATAAGTCAAAAAATGGAAAATGCCACTAACACACGCAGACTCTAAATCACACAGAATTTTAGTAATCAGCACCATAACATTGGTGTGATTTTGTGTATTTGTGATTTGGTGGCGATAAAATTACTTTTGGAAGGGACTCAATTATCAATCTGTGAATCTGTGGCTTTAATTTAGCGGTAGCATAAAAACAACTTAGCCCTTTATCAATTTATCAAAAGAATCCACTTTTCAATATCTTTGCCCTGCCTTCGTTAATTCACTTATGAAAAAATTCCATCTGGTTATATTGTCCTGTTTATCCGGAATCCTTTTCACCATTGGCTGGCCCGTGAATGGTTTCCCGGCTTTTCTCTTTACAGCATTCATCCCGCTTTTGATTATTGAGGAACACATCCTGAAAAACAGGCAGAACTTCAACCGCTTCAGTGTTTTCTTTTACACTTATCCGGCATTCTTTATCTGGAATGTAGCCAC
Organism: uncultured Bacteroidales bacterium; assembly: GCA_963840975.1. Lineage (GTDB taxonomy): Bacteria > Bacteroidota > Bacteroidia > Bacteroidales > JAADJA01 > JAADJA01. The sequence goes on from CAWJBC010000017.1 coordinate 352,224, forward strand.
AACATGGTGGATATGGAATTCAACTCCCGTGGCGACACTTGCATGGGCATTCAATTCAATGTTTATGAGCATTGTGATGAATGTGTATCATGGAATTCGCAAAAACCTTTACAAGCAAAGCCAGGGATATTTTATCCTGATTTTTTTGTGGATCACTTTTGAATACATTCACCTGAACTGGAAGCTGACGTGGACATGGCTTAATCTGGGCAATGGATTTGCGATGCATTACAAATGGATTCAATGGTATGAATTTACCGGAACATTGGGAGGAACAGTTTGGATCATTCTCATCAATATCCTGATCTTTAAAACACTTAAACCATTGCTGATCAAACAACCTGAAAAGAAAATAATAATTCAAAACGGATTTTTTGCCCTCGCGGTTTTAATTTTTCCAATTCTGATTTCTATTTTCATGTACCAAACTTATACTGAAAAGAAAGATCCCATCCGGGTCATTGTTTGCCAGCCCAATCTTGATCCCTATTCCACTCAATATACAACCCCAACGCTGGAAGTGATTGACATCAATCTTGAGCTGGCAAAATCAGTCTGGAACAATGAGCTGGCTTTTATTGTATCGCCTGAGTCAGCCATTCAGGAAGATATCTGGGAAGATAAAATTGATGAATCCCCGGCTTTGAATAAACTGAAGGATTTTACCAAGGAATTTCCGAAAATTAAAATCGTTATCGGTGCCTCCACCTACCGACGATATGACGAAAGTGAAAAGATTCCTAACACAGCAAGATTTCACAAGTACGGAAAGTTTTATTATGATAGTTACAATACCGCTTTTTATATTGACTCTTCAGGCGTTTTTCAAATGCATCATAAATCAAAACTTACGCCAGGTGTGGAGTACATGCCGTCGGGTGGAATTTTTAAATTTCTGGAAAAATATGCAATAGATTTGGGAGGCACTATCGGCACATTAGGTACCGACGATGATCCGCATCCTTTTGTGATTAATAAAATCCAAAGGATCGCTCCGGTGATATGCTACGAATCGGTTTTCGGTGGATTTTGTGCAGATTATGTCAGGAAAGGCGCAGATGCGTTGTTCATCATTACTAACGATGGCTGGTGGGGAAACACACCCGGTCATAAACAGCATTTATCATTTGCCTCACTTCGTGCAATTGAAACCCGAAGAAGCATCGCAAGATCGGCAAATACGGGAATTACCTGTTTTGTTAATCAACGGGGCGACATTCAACAAGCAACCAAATATTGGGAAAGGGATGTGATAAGCCAGGATATTAACCTGAATTCAAAAATAACTTTTTATGCCAGGTATGGCGACTATATCGGACGGATTTTTTCTTTTGTAAGCGTACTGTTTATATTGATTGCAGTTGTTTTCGGTATTAAAAAAAAGAAACGACTTGGGACATGAAACTCTTTTACCGCCATTATGGAGAAGGTCCTCCGGTCATTATACTTCACGGTATCCTCGGTGTTTCGGATAACTGGGTAACCATCGGCAGGCGGATTGCCGAAAAATTTGAGGTTTTTATTCCCGATCAGCGAAATCACGGACAATCGCCACACAGCGATACATTTAACTATTTTGCCCTCACCGACGACCTTTACGAATTTATTGAAGATCATAAGTTGGCAAAGCCGATATTAATCGGTCACAGTATGGGTGGTAAAGTGGCGATGAACTATACACTCGAGCATCCGCACCGGATTGATAAGCTTATTGTGGTTGACATAAGTGTGCGTAATTATCCTGCCCGCCGTCAGCATCTCGATATCATGGATGCAATGCTTTCAGTTGATTTTGATCAGCATTTAACAAGAAGAGAAATAGAAAAAAAGATTGGATTACGAATTAAATCACCTGCCATCGCAGGTTTTATAATGAAGAATCTTTACAGGATCGGGAGGAACCGTTTTGAATGGAGATTAAATGTAAATTCTATTTATCAAAATGTTGAAAATGTTTTTGAAGGTGTAGATTTGCCTTATACCTCTGATGTTCCTGCATTATTTGTCAAGGGAGGAGCTTCGGATTATATTCTGGAGGAAGATATTCCGCTGATCCTGAATAAATTTCCCAAGGCTGAATTTAGAACAATTGAAAATGCAACCCACTGGGTTCATGCCGATGAACCTAATGAACTTTGTAAAACGCTTAGTGAATTTTTGAATAAAGAATGTAAGTTTTCATCCTGATAACATCAAATGTTTTCAACCTGCCAATTCAGCCTGCTTTTTATTGTAAACTCTCTTTGAAATCCAGATACTCGCTTCATAAAGTCCAAAAAGCGGGAAGGAGACCAATATCTGACTGAAAACATCAGGAGGAGTAATGATTGCAGAAATGGTCAATACAATAATCAGCATATATTTCCGGGTCTTCTTCATAAATGCCGGCGTGAGAATGCCAATTTTGGTCAGAAAATAAACCAGGATGGGGAGTTCAAACACAAGACCCGTGGCGAGAGTGACTGAAACAATCGTACTTACGTACGAATCCAGATTTATTTGATTGACCACGCTTTCGCTTATTTGATAAGTACCGAAGAAATTGATCGTTAAGGGTACAATAACAAAATATGAAAACGAAACTCCAGCGATAAAAAGACCAGAGCTTGCCAGAACGGCACCCCGTGAATGTTTTTTCTCTCCTGAATGCAATGCAGGTTTTACAAACCTCCAAAACTCCCATATTATATAAGGCGCAGCAGCTACCAATCCAACGATAATAGAGATATACATGTGCATCATAAACTGGCCCGACATGTTGATATTTTGCAATAAAAGTTCAAAATTTCCAACACACAATCCATCCAGGGAAAGCATTTTACCTACCCAGCAAAAAAAGCGATTGGTTATAAACTGGGGATCTTTCGGTGCAAGAATCACATAATCAAAAATGATCTTTTTATTGATGAAGGCGACTATTGATAAAATTAATATGGCAGCCACCGAGCGGATAAGATGCCCTCGTAATTCCTCCAGATGTTCCCAAAACGACATCTCTTTGGTAACCGGTTGCTGTTGTTTCTTTTTATTTGAAATCTCTTCATGCATCGGTGCAAAGATAAAGGAAACAAGAGATTTTAGATATTCGTTTTATAAAAGAGAGATAACGATATATAAAACAGCATGACAAAAGGAATTGCGGCAAAATAAAATAATGCTATCAATATGAATGAAATGCCAGCAAAAAAATATTTCATGCTATTTTGCGAAGAATTGTTTTTGCTGATCTTCAGGGAGAAAAGCGGAAGTTCAGCAATCAGCAGATAGGAAAGAATTATTGTTAATCCGGCAAGAAAATAGAGATTGCCAATAAGTTGGGCAAATCCACCAGGATTGATGCCAATAAGGGTGGTTTGCTGTTGCATGATCAGTGGAAGGGAAACAATGAGGATGGCGTTGGCAGGGGTAGGCAAGCCAATGAAATTTTGGGTCTGACGGCTGTCGGTATTGAATTTTGCCAGACGGAGTGCGCTGAAAACAGGGATCAACAATGCAAGATAGGGAATTAGAAAAGCAATTCCATTATGTGCGTTTGCAACTCCCGATGAATAAAGCAATAATTTCATCATAATAAACCCCGGTACAAGCCCGAAAGATACAATATCAGCAAGGGAGTCCAGCTCTTTTCCAATATCACTTTTCACTTTTAAAATCCGTGCAGCCATTCCATCAAGAAAATCGAATATTGCAGCTAAAAAAACCAGGTAGGAAGCTACAGGCAGTCTGCCTTCAAAGATGAAGATGATGGCAATGCAGCCGCTTAAAAGGTTCAGTAGCGTGATGAAATTGGGAATGTGTTTTTTGATCGCCATTACATTTACTTTTCAAATGTTTAACATTTCAAAAGTAGCAATAATAAGTTTCGGCAACCTTCACTTTGATTTAGCGATGAAAAAAGCCTTTAATATATTTGCCACTAATGCACGAATTTAATTTTTTAAATTTAAAACCAATACCCTGTATTTCCTGTATTCCCCTTATACCTCCTTTCATTAATGCTAAGTTGAGAAAAAATTTTCATTATTAATTCAATACTGATCCGTAACTATTTTTTTATTTCCTTTGGATATGAATTTTATCCCTGATATTAATATCAACGAATTCGATTATCATCTTCCGGAGGAAAGAATTGCTCAATTTCCACTTTCAGCAAGAGATGAATCCAAGCTGCTTATTTATAAGAACGGCAATATTTCCGAAGATCTCTTTAAGAATATACATAGTTATCTGCCAGAAAATGGTTTGCTGATCAGGAATGAAACAAAAGTAATCAGGGCAAGGCTATTATTTAAAAAGGAAAGCGGAGCCGAAGTAGAGTTATTCTGCCTCGAACCGGTTTTGCCAACCCGCGAATTACATCAGGCTTTTGAACAGAAATCTGGCGTAGTATGGAAATGCATGGTTGGAAATTCACGCAGGTGGAAATCGGGCAAACTGAATATAGATATTGATTTTGAGGGTGAGGTCTTTCGACTTTCGTCCGAGCGAATTGAGCAATTCCCGGATTATTCATTGATCCGATTTGAGTGGAATGCTCCAGGCTTTAGCCTTTCAGAAATTTTCATGCTGGCAGGAATCACACCCTTACCGCCATACGTGAAAAGACATCCGATTGATTCGGATTCTGAACACTATCAAACCATCTACGCCCGGACTGAGGGTTCTGTTGCCGCTCCTACGGCTGGCCTGCACTTCACGGATGGAGTCATCCAGGCACTCGAAAATAAAGCGATTTCAATTGAAGAAGTAACCTTACATGTTGGAGCCGGAACCTTTAAACCTGTTGGTACAGAAAATATCCGGGACCACCAGATGCACACCGAAAGGATCACGATCAGTAAAAAAACCATTCAAAAAATAGTGGAAAAAATTAATAATCCGATTATCATTACCGGAACCACCACTATGAGAACCATCGAGAGTCTTTACTGGTATGGTGTGAAACTCCTTGTTGACAAAGAGCCGAATGAAATAATTGACATAAAGCAATGGGATCCTTACAATCCGGTTTACAATTGTGAAATTCAGCCAAAAGAATCCCTAATGGCTGTACTCAATTTCATGAGCAATAATTCTCTTGAGATGATAAGTGGTCAAACACAATTAATGATCGTTCCGGGATATAAGTTCCGGATTCCCGATATCCTGATTACCAATTTTCACATGCCAAAAAGCACACTGCTTTTGCTTGTTTCTGCCTTTATTGGAGAGAAATGGAAAGATGCATACGGATTTGCGTTATGCCACAATTTCAGGTTCCTTAGTTATGGTGATGCCTGTTTATTTTTTAAGCAAAAATGAAAAATAATATCTTCATCATAACCGGTCATCAGGGCAGCGGGAAAACAACATTTCTGAGTCATCTTATCCGGGAACTAAAAGGGCTGGAATTGCGGTTTCCGGAATTTTATCTGAAGGATATTGGGAGCAAAATATTAGATCACGATTTGAATTGGTTGATTTAACAACCGGTAGCAGAAAATTATTTTGCACAAGAGAAAAACAGTTGGGCTGGGAAAGCGTTGGCCACTTTTATTTTAATCCTGAGGCGTTAACTTTTGGCAATAGAGCGCTCCTGCCATCGGGTCTGCAGAATACTCAGGTTATCGTAATTGATGAAGTCGGTCCTTTTGAATTGCAGGGTGGCGGCTGGTCGGATGCAATCGAAAATATTGCGGAAGAATTGCCGCAAATCCCATTGATTCTGATCGTACGTATAAGTTTGTTACAATCGGTGATAGAACATTACAGTATGGAGTCGGTTGAAATTATTCCCGCTAATGATACCTATTTAAAAGAGTCGGTTGATAAAATCGTTACACATATCCGGAAAAGAGAAGGGTGATGACTAAAGCGTTCAGATAATTTCTCTGAACCGATAACAGCCCTTCTTTTTCAATGGATTTGGCTAAATAATCATTACAACCGGCGTTTAAATCTTATTCATTATCCCGGGCTTGGCAAAGGTCTTCTCGGCAATTACAGGCATATCCCGGCGGTAATTTTTATAGGAGCAATTTCTTCCCATAGCTATTCATTTCGGGCAACTGTATATCCATTAAAAAGATTAATGCTTAAATTGCGAATTCAAAGTTAACAGCATCAATGCTATGTAGTCTCAGAACCAGGAATCAAAATCTCTTTTATGAACACAGAAAATTTTCGCTAGCAACTTTGCAAACGCTGAGTAATGGTCCTCCACAATCAATTACTTTTAATTTCAAGCGCGAGTGAAGTTAGCTTATTAATAACTAAAATGGTATTACAATATCGTTTTAAACTCAGGTGTTATAGGGAATTGAAAAATAGAAATTACTTCCCTGGTGTGGGGTGGAATTGACTTCAAGCTTACCACCCAAAAGTTCAACAAGTTTTTTTGAAATAGATAACCCTAATCCCGTACCTCCAAAGTCGCGTGTATGCGATTCCTGGATTTGCCGAAAGCGGGTAAATATCATCCCTGTGAATTCAGGGGAAATTCCAATTCCGCTATCTTTTACATAGAACTGAATCCTTTGTTCGTTATGCTCCCGGATGATTTTATAACCGAATTCAACAAATCCCTCCTGGGTAAACTTAATGGCATTATCAATCAGATTCGATAAAATTTGTTTCAATCTGAAAGTATCCGTTAATATTAGAATATCTTCATTAGTATCAGGTTTTTCTACTCTAAAATCCAGGTGGGTCTTTTTCGATGTTTCGAGTATCACCGAAAACGTGGAATAAAGTTCATTCATCACATTGTTCAGGCTGCATGTCCCTTTACTAATTTTTATTTCGCCGGCTTCCACTTTTGAAATATCAAGGATGTCGTTGATTAGGTTCAATAACAGATTGCCCTTATTTTGAATTATATCAATGTATTCATTCAGGGTTTGAGCATTAATATTCGGATCTTTCATTAAATATGAAAATCCTATGATCGCATTCATTGGAGTTCTAATCTCGTGCGACATATTGGATAAAAAAGCGGATTTCAGTCTGTCCGATTCTTCGGCTTTTTCTTTGGCTTCATACAACCGGGTATTTGCTTCCTCCAATTCCTGAGTGCGGTGTTGTACCAATTCTTCCAGATTTTCCTGATAAACCAGCAGCTCTTTTTGGGCTTCGTTGATCTCTTTGTTTTGTTCAAGAATCTTATCCCGTTGCAATATCACCATTTGCCTTTCCTGGTCATAACTCCTGACAATAAAGGAACCGATGAAAGCTATCAATCCTATGCTGAACAATGCAGTAAAATAAAGATCCAGATACTTTGACTCTGCATCCGCATAGTAGATTACTAATTCCGGGTGAAGGTATTCCCATAAATATAATGCCGTTACGGTAATTACAACCACAACGAGCGCCGTTATCCGGCTCGGTCCGCGGGTTAATAAAATGTAAACCAGCAAGGCGGTAGCGATTACATACGAAACCGGGCCGCTGCTTCCACCATTAATAAACCAGAGGAAAGTCAAAGTCAATAAGGAAATAAAAATATAAGGGAGTATGAGTATTTTGTATACCCCCTTTCTGACCGAAAGATAGTAGAAAATAAAATAAACAACTGTGGTAACAGAAGTAGTTAAAATGAGAACCGGATGAAGGGAAAGCGAAATGTTGATGGCAGTTGCAAGTAAGCCTGCCATCGCTCCGACAAAACTTGCTGCAATAAAAACGCGGTGTTCAATGGTATAGTTTTCCGGATTCCTTATCAGGGTTTTCATGAGCCATTCAAATAATGTCAGCCCTTTGTTGTGCATGTTATATGTGTGTTAATGCGTTCCGGAAATTCCGATACAATTATATTAAAATTTATTGATATAAAAATTATTCATGAAGAATAATTACAATTCCTAATTTTGCCAAAATTTGGAATTTATGGGTGTGACCGGAATCCTTTTATCAGGTGGAAAAAGCAGCAGAATGAAAAAGGAAAAAGGAAAATGTCTGTTGAAAGGGAAACCTCTGATTGAATATTCGGTCGAACTTTTAAGAGATATTTGTGATTCTGTTATTATTAGTGCCAATAGCAACGACTATAACTATTTAGGCTGCCGGGTTGTGTACGATGAAATGGAGAGTAAAGGACCTGCTAGCGGGATTTATTCCGGATTGAAAGCTTCTGAAACAAACGGCAATCTAATCCTTTCATGCGATATGCCTATGATAACATCAGAACTTATAAGGTATATTTTAACTTTTGATAAAAATGTGGATGCCGTTGTTCCGGTCTTCAATGGCTTTCCTGAGCCTTTGTGCGCATTCTACAGTAAAAGCTGCCTCCCTGTTTTTGGCAACTCATTAAAGACAAGTAATTTTAAACTTCAAAACATCATCAGGGAATTAAATTGCTTATTCATTGAAATAGAGCCGTCTCTGAACTTCTACACGGAGACCCTGTTTACAAATGTTAACACTCCGGAAGATCTTATGAAACTAGAATTACAATTAACAAACAACACTTTCGGTGATGCAAAATCGTGATAACAATAAACCCCCGCTTGACTCTGTGTGGCTGAAAGCGGCTGTTGTAGGTGGGTTATGGGCATCCGTTGAGATCATAATCGGAAGTTTTTTTCACAATCTTCGAATACCTTTTGCCGGTTCAATTTTAGCCATGAACGGAACGCTTCTTATGGTTGCCTTTTACCAGTTGTGGCCGGAAAAAGGACTAATCTGGCGAGCTGGGTTGATTTGCGCCCTTATGAAATCCATCTCACCCAGCGCAGTCATACTCGGTCCTATGATTGGAATAATGATGGAAGCTTTGATAATTGAAATTTTTATCCGCTTTTTGGGGAACAACATTATTTCCTTAGCTATTGCGGGAGCTTTGAGCGTTTCGAGTGCGCTTTTCCACAAAGTTGCAAGCTTGCTCATCCTTTACGGGTTTAATATTGTAAACATTTATGTTGACATGTTTCATTATTTTACCAAACAACTTGGAATTCATGATGCTGATCCCTGGATTTTGATCCTAACCGTTTCTGCTACCTATACAATTCTTGGAGTTACATCAGCCATTTCGGGCTATATTATTGGACGAAGATCTTTAACGATGGATTTCGAAAACAAAGGTTACCTTCCGGAAAAAATTGATAAACAAAACATTTTATCCATTGATCCTCATCAAAAATTTTCAGTAGTTTTATTTTTTGTTCATCTGGTCTTCATACCAGCCGGTTTGATGGCAATGAACTTTCTTCAGCCAATATTTACGGTTCCAGTCATACTTGCTTATTCCTTTTTTTGTGTTTACAAATATAAACGGTCATTACGGCGGCTGTTAAAGCCGGTGTTTTGGATGCAGTTGCTGTTTATTCTGTTGTTGGCATCTATCAACTGGAAAGAAATTTCGAATGGAGGCGCCGTGTTTGGGTTGCGGGGATTGGGAATCGGGCTTGAAATGATCCTGAGAGCTGTTTTTGTAGTGGTCGCCTTTTCATCGCTGAGTGTAGAAATGCGCAATCCGGTAATACGGGATGTCCTGTTTAAAAAGGGATTCGATAAAATATACATGACACTGGGTTTGTCTTTTTCGGCACTGCCTGTAATGATTTCTGCCATGCCCAAACCACGGTACTTTTTGTGGAATCCTGGCAAAAGTTTTTCAATTATGATGATCCAGGCAAAAGAATGGCTGATGGTGTTTGAAACAAAATTAAACACTCACAATCCCTAAATTTAAATCAAGGGTAAACCGAATCAGGTAAAAATGATTTGGCTGCCTTCGCCACCTGCCCTTTCATAAAACTCTCCTACGGTAATAATTCCTTTCACATGTTCGCTTAAATCTTCTTTTTTTACCTTGAACATATCAGCCGCTAATTTACAGGCATAAAGGTTTCCTCCACCTGCAACAAACAGTTCGAGGAATTCACTTACCGGCGGAACATCCAGTTTATCCATTTCTTTTTTCATCATGGATGACACCATGGCTTCCATGCCTGGAATTATCCCCAGCCAGGTTGGCATTCGGGCGCCTCCGGGTAAACGCATTGCAGGATTGCCTACAACCCCGGTATGAAGTTTATCCATCCGGTTTTTTATTATGGCTTCAAGACCAAAAAAGGTAAAAAAGAGATTGCATTCGATACCTTCCATTACCGCTCCATTACCCATTACCAGTGAAGCATATACATCTTCAATAGTGCCTTTTGCACAAATGATACTGACTTTTTTTACAGGATGCTTGTTTTCTGACATGATTATTTAATTTAATGATTGTAAAATCGTTTTAGTAACATGAAAATCCCAGACATAAAATCAAACAAATTGGATTTTAATCTCGCCATACGATTGATGGAATTTAGACTATACGCAACTTGTTGGTTTAGGAATTCCGGCAATCTTGGTTGACTTCTTTAAGGGCGCTCCAGGAAACATCTGATAAAATGTCTTTACATCCACTATCCCTGATTTGTTGATCCCACGGATGGAAAGCTGCTCTCCGGAGTTAAAGCGGTTCCGCAGATATTCAAGCATATCAAAATGTTTATCTGTTAGTTCAACGCCTTCCTCTTTTGCAATTGCCACAGCAATTTCTTTTGTCCACTGAGTGGGATCATTAAAGTAACCTTCATCGTTGACGTCAATAGTCACGCCTGCATAAGTTTTTTGTGCCATAATTATCAATTTTAATTGTTTGTTATTTATTTGAATTATTTTTCTTCCTGGGATAATTTTTTTAGAAATGTGATCATAAAACCAATGCCTTTTTTCATTTCGGGTGATCTCATTTCTTTCATAGCCTTCCATAGTGAATATTCCGGAATGTCTTTGGTGTCAAGATTTTTAAAGACTTTTACGGCATTGTTCATAGCAGAAAGTACATCCGGTTGAGTCATTCCCTTAACCGTTTCAAGGATTATTACAATATTATCAGCGAAATCTTTAACATCCTGCACCGAAAAATGGGTAACAATATTGTCCAGCGTCCTGGAAAGTTCCCTGAAGAAATCAATATAACCTTTTTGCTCCAGTTCATGCAATTTCTGGATGGCATCCAAACCGACCTGCCGGGCAATGGGTGAGGCATCTTTAAGGAAATCATTGATACTTTCAAGGGTGTCGAGGAATTCATTGATGTTGTCAATGTTTCGGATTAAACGTATCCCCATTCCGGCTAATGCTTCACCATTGAGTTCCACACCGGCTTTATCCAGTTCAATTACAGAATTTTTAAAAACATCTTTTCCTATAATTGAAAGGTCATCAACCAGATCTTTGGTGGCTTCGCGACTTTGTTTCTGGATAAAGATCTCCTCTAAAATAAGATCAAGTTTTTTATTGATCTCATCAATCTGAAGCTGAATTTTTTGTTCAGTCATTTTCTTTCTGTTGTTAAATATTCAAGGTTTTCCGTTCTTTCAGTTGTTAAATCCCTGTTCAAAAAGAAGGAAAAAAAATAACCAAATTATTCCATTTTTTTCCCAGCCATAGTCATCTGGGTATCAATCGGCATTTCTTTACCTTTTAATAAAATATGCCAGTAAATCCAGCGGAACATCAGCTTGCCATAATGGTTCATGCGACTCTCTTTGAGCAGTCCGAAAGGTCCAATTCCCGGAAAGGGAAATGAACCTGGCAAAGGTTCTGTATCGTAGTTAAAATCAATCAATGCACCTTTTCCATGACCCGTTTCGATATAGCAGTTTGAATGCCCGTCGAAACTACCGGTGAAAGGACGGTTTTCGATATAGCACATCAAATTCTCATGCAGAATGTCAGCCTGGAAATGCACAACAGAACCCGCTTTGGAAGTAGGGAAGTTACCCGTATCACCAATTACAAAAATATTTTCAAACTGCGTGGATTGTAGCGTGTTCTTATCTGCGGGCGCAAAACCCAGATCGTCAGCCATTTCGCTGCGCTCTAACATAGCATCGCCCTTGTGTATTGGAATAGTGATAAGGCAGTCGAAATGTACTTCCTGCCCGCCATAATCCATGATTTTTTGGTTTTCATTATCAACTTCTGATAGGAAAAAATCAGTAACAAGTTTTATATTCTTTTCTGCAAGCAGCCCGCCCAGCATCTTTGAGGCACGGGGTTTGGTGAAGGCTCCACCAAGGGGCGTTACATAAGTGATATTGACTTTATCCCTCATGCTCCTTTCAATAAAAAATGCATCGGCAAAAAAGGAAAATTCCAGTGGAGCTACCGGACATTTTATCGGCATATCAGCAATATTAACAACCAATTCCCCGCCTTCCCAGGTCTTAAAGAAATTAGCGAGAGCTTTGGCTCCTTCAATCGTATAAAAATCAAAAACTTTCCTGTGCCACAATTCACCTTTCAAACCTGGTGTTTCTTCGGGTGATATACGGGTTCCTGTGGCAATAATTAAAATATCGTACTTTAAAACCTCTCCGTCTTTAAGTTTTACATTTCTATTCTGACCATCCACTTTATCCACCTCGCTGAAAATGAGGTTAACACCTGAAGGTATGAAGTTATTTTTAGGCTTAACGACATCAGCTTCTTTATAATATCCGAAAGGTATAAACAAAAATCCAGGTTGGTAGTAATGAATTTTTGATTGATCAACTATTGTGATATTCCATTCATCTCTTGGTAAATCCTTCCTCATTTTGTTGGCCATGATGGTTCCGCCAGTTCCGGCCCCAAGTATCAACAGTTTTTTCATAGATTGTATCTTAAATATTAGGGTTCGTAAAATTAATCAAATAAAGCGATATATAATAAACCAGAGCGGTCAAAATTATCTCTAAAATGTTTAATATGCAAATTTCTACATGTATGATTCACAATTATTTCCAAACGGGGAGAATGCACCGTGGATTTAATTTGGTCAGGTACTCGGAAAAATTAATTTCAAGGCTATTCATCATGATCTCAGATTTTTCATTATGGCACGTCAGACAGGCTCCAACAGTGAGTATCCGTTTCTGCTCCTCCAGAGAAAAAGGTTTGAAATTATTTCTGGTTGAAACCAACCCCGAGGATTCCGATAAAAAACCTATCCATGCATCTTCGGGAAGATTATCAAATTTATTGGCAACAAATGCTGGTCGGAAGGTCCATTTTCCAATTTTATTTTGAATTTCAAATATCAAATCTCCTCTCCCATATCCGATTGCCAGAGGATCGTTATGACAGGTTTTACAACCTCTTCCTTTGGCGCTTGTGGTATGGGAAGCAACGGGTGAATAAAGCCTGTGAAATTCTTGTGGTGGGCTTTTTAAAGAAGATGTTAATCCAGATTTGTCAATGGAGAGGATCATCCCTGGTATACATGGTTGTATAATGCGCTCCTTTCCTGCACTCACACCAAGTGTCGGTAAGGCTGCCATAAATTCACCGGAGTATTCCACCCATGTTCCCTTTACCTGCAAATTTTGCAACAGATCAAAACCGGATTCCTGCCCATCGTATTCATTATGGCAACCGATACAATGCGGCACCCAGGCTGAGTGGCAGGAGCTGCAATTAAGACTTTTATGAACCATGTCCTTATTGCAAATCTTAGCAGGTGGTTTTAGAGGATGAATTTTCCTGGAATTTTTACCTGTCATTTTACCCTGACCATTTTCAATAAAAACATTCACCAATACTTTGTCCTCCGAACCAGTAATCATCTTTAAGTTTTTATGTTCAAACTTTCGTATATCAAATATCTTTTGGGTTTCCAAATCAAGTTCATCGTAGCTTACTGTTGCAGGGGAGTTAGAAAAGTGGCAGTCTTCACAGGTAATCTTAACGGCATCTTCTTCGTGTAAATATAATTTCCCGTCTCCCATCACTTCATAAGAACCGTGGCAATCAATGCATTCCAAACCTTTTTCGTGGTGGATGTCTGCAGCTATAAATTTAAATACCCGTTTATCCTGCAGAAGCCTGTATCCAACAGAATCTGTAATGTCTTTTTCATCCAGTAATGTTTCGTTCCACCCTTCATAGCTGGTTGAAATTCTTCCTGACCGGCTGTGACACCCAAAACAATGAATATTGCCAATGTTGAGATCAAGAGAAGGATGGACTTTCGGAAGGAATAATTCATCCTTCTTTGCGTCATGATAAGCAAAATGTTGTTCCCTTGCTTGTTTTGAATAATTCAGATGACATGCATTGCATCCGCCTCCGCGCGAAAGTTCATCAATCGGTCCGGTTATTGTTTTTTCATTGCCAAGGTGACAATTCGAACAAAGGTTTCTTAGATGCTGATCGGCAGGTGTAAATCCAATTTTTTTAATATGGGATGAAATATCAGGCGAATCTGTTTCTCCGAAAACAAACCGGTCAACACTGACAATTCCACTGTTGTTGGTCATTAATGACTGATTTACCCTGGGAAAAATATCCGGATGGCAATTTCTTGTACCGCAAGTTTGTTTTGCATTAGAAAGGTTTCCGGGAATCAAAGCCATGTTCCTGTGTGCTCTGGCTTTATTAAGGGTAAACGGATCGCCAAGATGACAACAAGCGCATCCTATTGCTTGCGGGTCATGCGATGGAGAGAAACCCGAAACATCATTGTGACAGATCATGCAGGCTTCCCTGCGCCCATTTATGGTAGGAATTTTCCGGTCGGAATATTCTGAAAAATCGCAAGACGAAAGATCGCATCCCAGCCTGAACGGATCACCAGAAAATAATTGATTCTTCACGGGACTTTGCCATGTCCAGTTTTCACCTCTGAATAAAAAGCCGATTACTGTCAAAATCATGTAAATGAAAAAGAGATAAAAAAGAGCTTTTTTAATGATTTTATTAGGAATTTCAGGAATATGAAAAAAAAGATAAACCGATAAAATGACCAAAAAGATAAAGAACATTACCCATCCCGGATGGCTGACCCAATGAAGGATTTCCTGTAAACCGACAAAATACCAGGGGCCTTTCATTTCGCGGTAAGTTAGTTCATTTAAAGGTGCATTCAAAAAGATGCTAACCAAAGTCAGTAGAGTTAGGGAAATCAAAAATGTAGATAATTGCGTCCAGAGTGTGCGGGCATGTTCCCAAATAATAATCGTCAGGAAAAGTGTGGCTGTCGCGATATGATGAACATAAATGATCTGAAAATCACCTTCCTGTCCAAATAGTCCACCTGACAATATTTTCCCAATCAACGGCATAGTTTGGATGAGGGCAGAAATAATCTTCACTGCCTGAAGACTGTCAGCATCTGCTTTGAGAATAAACCCGGTGATCATTACAAAAAACACTACAGGTATTGAGATGCTTAACCTAAACCAGACAGCCTGACTTTGGTTTTTTTCAGTTCCTGCTTTCAGGTGGTCCCAAAGATGAAGGATAGTGAAAACAAGAAAAAATTGAGCGCTCCAGTAATGAATATTTCTGAAAAATGAAGCTGATGGATTCGTAATTAGGAGGAAAGTAATTGACTCGTAGGGATTGTTTACATCATAAGGAACAGCCAGAATGATTCCGGAAACAGCACAAATCAGAAAGGATGCAGTGGCAATGGCTCCATAAGTGCCAAAGAAAATCAGTTTTTTGAATTTTTCGTACCAATTCAACTTTTCAAATATTTATAATGATTTCACCGGTAGATTCATCAAGGGTATATTCCAATTTTCTTAGCGATTTAATAGCAGGGCCTTTTGTACATATCCCTTCAAGATCGAACTTCGAGCCATGACACGGACAGACTAGTTCGTCATTTTCTATCGAACCAATCCGACAACCCAGGTGAGGGCATCGGGAAGAGAAAGCCGAAAATTTATCATTATTTTTTACAATGATCACTTCCTCAAAAATTGTAACACCAGGGTTCAATTCCGTTGAAATCCTAAGGCTTCGGTTTTCTGCCAAATTGAAATGCCGGTTAAAGGATTGTCCGGCAAGTATTGCAAAAGGAAGGGTTATTAACCATGCCAAAATTCGCAGGAAATCTTTGCGTGATATGTTACTATTCACCTCTGAAAATTTTTATTATCGCTTTCAAAAGTACAAATTCAAAGATTCATCAAAAAACATAAGTCGGAATTATCACCCGGAAAGGTAGCGATCAGCAGTCATTTAGCAAATTATTTTTTTTACCCGTGATGACTAATTTCAATCAACCTTGACTTATCAAGGATTTCAATGCTTTTCCCTTTAATTGAGATCAGTTTGTTATCGTTGAAGTCCTTTATTGTCCTTGAAAGACTTTCAACAGACATTGAACTGAATTCGGCTAAGTCTTTTCGGGACAATGATAATGAGAAGCTTTTATTTTTATAAATCTGATCGCTGAAATACAACAATACATCCGCGAAACGACCCGGCATATTTTTCTGGGTAACGGATAAAAAGCGATCATAGTTGTTGATTGTCGTTTCGTTTATCAGTTTGATAAGTTCAGCCGAAAACATGGCATTTTCATGGATGAATTTCCTGAAAACATTGATATCTATATGACATACCTGGGAATCCTCATAGGCTTCCACAGAATAATGAGTGACCGGCTCACCAAATAATGAAGGCAAGCCAATCAGGTTGCCCCTTGGTGTGATAGAAAGGATATGATTCCTGCTTTTGCCTTCAAGATAAACTTTGACTAATCCCTTTTTTAAAAATAATATGTGGGTAGCAAATGAACCTTGCTTGCTTATTAATTCTCCTTTTCTGTATTTAACTTCCAAACGGTTATTATCAACCAAGCCAAGCTCATCCATGTTGAGGTGGGTGAAACAGGCAGATTTGTTTTTACAAATCAGGCATTTATCTTCTTTAAGTGGAAACGCCACAGAATTTTAAAATAAAAATGTAAAAATAGTCAAATAACAAGTACGTTATAAATCAATTAAAACTTGATTTAAAACATAAGATAACTTGAGCAATCGGAATAGTTTTAGTTTTTCTAAAGTTAATTGAAAGCTAACTTTGCCACTTTTATATATAAAGAAATGTATATATGAATAACCGACGGGATTTTATTAAGATTTCCGCTTTGGGGCTTGGTGGTGCTGCATTGGCTGCTTCTTCAATAAGCATGATCAAAGGGAATTCTTTGTTTTCTGCCTCAGATATTCCTGTAACCTCAGGTGATCAAAAATTTAAAAAAATTCCTACTTATTGCGAAATCTGTTTTTGGAATTGTGCTGGCTGGACTTATGTAAATGAGAAAAACGAGATCGTAAAAATAATAGGTAATGATGATGATCCGCATTGCAATGGGAGGTTATGTCCGCGCGGAACAGGAGGCATCGGAATGTACAACGATGAAGACAGACTCAAAACCCCATTGATAAGAGTTGAAAAAGATGGAAAACAAACGTATCGGGAAGCCAGTTGGGATGAAGCCCTCGAATATACTGCTCAAAAACTTAAAGAAATGGCGGCTAAGCATGGGCCGGAATGTGTTGCTCTGTTTAATCATGGATCAGGTGGAAAATATTTTGGTGACTTATTAAGAGGTTTTGGCTCAAATAATATTGCTGCTCCTTCATTTGCACAATGCCGGGGTCCGCGTGAAACAGCCTGGTTTGCAACCTATGGAGAAGAAGTTGGTTCACCGGAACCAACTGACATACGCGATACTCAATGTTTGGTTTTAATAGGCTCTCATATTGGCGAAAACATGCACAATGGTCAGGTGCAAGAGATGTCGGATGCCATTGATAAAGGAGCCACAATCATTACAGTTGACCCAAGATTTTCAACAGCCGCCAGTAAATCGAAATATTGGCTTCCCATAAAACCTGCAACGGATTTGGCATTACTACTTTCGTGGATTCATGTTTTAATTTATGAAGAGATTTATAATAAAGACTTCGTTGAGCAATATACTTTTGGATTTGATTTATTAAAGGAGCATGTTAAAGAAATGACTCCCGAGTGGGCTTATGGCAATACAACCATTAAACCTGATGTAATCAGAAAAACTGCGAGGGAAATGGCTCAGGCAGCGCCCTCTGTGATTGTTCATCCCGGCAGACATGTAACATGGTATGGTGATGATACCCAAAGGATCAGGGCGGTTGCAATATTAAATGCGCTTTTAGGCTCATGGGGCAGCAGAGGCGGTTTTTATATGAAGGAAAGTGTTCATCTTCCCAAGAAAGAGATGCCACCCTTTCCGGAACCTAAGCGCAATTGGCGCGATGCCTATCCGGGAAAATTTCCCCTGGCGAGCCTTGCGTTGTCGTCAGGAATTTGTGATGCAACCATCCCCAGTTCCAATCGTGATTGTTCCTTTAAAGCCTGGATCGTTTACGGAACAAACCTTCCGCTGACCTTACCTAATATAAAAAACACATTAAATGCAATTTCTCACCTCGAATTTTTGGTAGTAGTGGATACCATGCCAATGGAAATTACAGGTTATGCCGATGTTGTTTTACCCGAATGTACTTACCTTGAGAGGTACGACATGATCAGAACTTCACCCCACAGAGAACCTCACATTGCACTTCGAATGCCCGCCGTTGAACCAAAATATGATTCAAAACCCGGATGGTGGATTGCAAAACAATTGGCTGAAAAAATGGGGTTGGGCGCCTACTTCCCATACAATGATATCACGGAGTTATTGGACTGGCAGTTGCAACATGTAGGCTCCTCACTGGAAGAAATGCAAAAGATTGGAGTAAAAAAACTGGAAAGACAAACCGGAAACCTTTACTTTACCAAAGGAGAAAAAATAGAATTCAATACTCCTTCCGGTAAAATCGAATTGTACTCCAATGAAATGGCTTCAGAAAATTTTGATCCCATCCCTGTATATACTGAGCATCCCGAACCTTCAGAAGGGTATTATAGGTTAATTTATGGCAGAGCTCCCATGCACACATTCAGCCGAACAGCCAACAATCCGAATCTCACGGATTTAATGGACGAAAACTTCGTTTGGGTAAATCCAAAAGTTGCGAAATTATGGGGATTAAAGACGGGTCAAAAGGTCTGGTTAAAAAATCAGGATAACGTGGTATCCTCTTTTCCGATTAAAGTCAGAATTACTGAGCGAATTCGATGGGACTCTGTATATATGGTGCATGGATTTGGGCATTCTGATAAATCTCTGACCAGAGCTTATGGAAGAGGTGCCAACGATACGGAATTAATAACAAAAGTGATGGTTGACCCAATAATGGGTGGAACAGGTATGAGAGGAAACTTCGTTACCTTTCTCACCGAAAATATTGCAAAGGAGGAAGTATCATGAGGTATGCAATGGCAGTTGATACGAAAAAGTGTGTAGGATGCAGCGATTGTGTTGTAGCTTGTCAGACAGAAAACAATGTTCCTATTGGTTTTTGCCGCGACTGGATTACCGAAACGGTGGATGGAACCTATCCCAATATTGAAATTGAGCTGCGTTCGGAAAGATGCAATCATTGCGACAACAGCCCATGCGTAAGATGTTGTCCGACCGGTGCAAGTCATATTGCAGAGGGTGGAATCGTTTTGGTTACACATCACAAATGTATTGGCTGTGGTGCATGCATTCAGTCCTGTCCTTATGATGCGAGATATTCTCATCCTGAAGGATATGTTGATAAATGTACATTTTGTGTTCACAGGATTGAAAAAGGAGAAAAACCTGCGTGTGTGTCTGTTTGCCCAACTAAATGCCTGTACTTCGGCGATCTTGATGATCCCAATAGTGATGTTTCAAATGCTTTGAGAAATCGCAAATTTAAAGTTCTGGCGCCCGAAGCCGGGACAAAACCTCAGCTTTATTTCCTTACTTAATTCAAATAAACTGCACAAATGAGAGAAGAACTTTTTGTAAGCGGCAGGGATATTCCGAACATTGATCCATTCCTTAACATCTGGCACTGGCAAATACCTTTATATCTATTTTTGGGTGGATTGGCAGCCGGAATACTTTTTTTTGCGGGGCTTTTTACCGTTACAGGTAAAGAAAAAGAAATGGAAACCACAGTGAAATGGGCAACATTCCTGGTTCCGGTAGCATTGATACTGGGCTTGATTGCATTATTTCTTGATCTGAAACATAAATTGTACTTCTGGCAGCTATACACCACCATTCGTATGGAATCGCCAATGTCGTGGGGCGCATGGACACTGATGTTCATTACTCCGCTCTCCATGATTTGGGTTGCTGCATACCTTAAAGAGGTGATCCCCGGATGGAAATGGAAATTTAAGGTGCTCGAAAATTCAGATAAATGGGTCAATCAAAATCGTAAACCCCTCGCCTGGTTAATGATGATTTTTGCCCTGATCCTTGGTATTTATACCGGCATCCTGTTGTCGGCATTCAATGCCAGACCCCTCTGGAACAACTCTATTTTAGGTCCTTTGTTCCTGGTATCAGGGATGTCAACAGGTATAGCGACTATTATGTGGATGTCGAAAAACCATGAAGAGAGGAAAACGTTAGGCAAAATTGACCTCGCACTGATTGGAATAGAGTTGTTTCTTATTACGCACATGATCATGGGATTTATGGCTGGACCCAGCGTGCAGATCGAAGCTGCTGGTTTATTTCTCGGCGGACAATTTACTGTATCATTCTGGGTTTTCGTCATTATTCTGGGTTTAATTTTCCCAGCTATTCTTGAAGTTTTGGAATTGACCGGGATTAAAATTCCAATAGCGATTCCGGCTTTGCTTATTTTAATTGGTGGATTGGTATTTCGGTTTATCATGGTTGAGGCCGGGCAAATCACAAGGTATCTATATTAGATTGAAATTATGAATACAACAGTTTCTGACAAAAGCAAAATTTATTACAATCCCTATTTTGGAGGAGTTGTTTTGGGATTGATCCTTCTGGCTACTTTTTATTTTACCGGGAGGGGTTTAGGTGCAAGCGGAGCAGCCAAAAGCACCGTTGTTGCTACAGTTGATAAACTTGCGCCCCAACATGCACAGAATTCGGCCTATCTGAGCAAGTTTTTAAGCGATGATAATCATCCACTGAATAACTGGCTGGTCTTCGAGGTGATTGGAATGCTTGCTGGCGCTTTTCTTTCGGGTGCACTCTCTGGAAGATTGAAATTAAGAACGGAGCATAGCCCTAAAATTAATGTAAAACGCAGGTTAATTTTTGCTGGAATAGGTGGGTTTTTCTTTGGTTTTGGATCTCAAATTGCACGCGGATGCACCAGCGGCGCTGCTTTGAGCGGAGCTGCCGTACTGTCTTTGGGAGGGTTTATAACGATGATGGCTATCTTTGGATCTGCTTATGGTTTTGCTTATTTTTTTAGAAAACTTTGGATTTAAAAACTATTTAACAAAATGATTATGGGACCATTAATACCACTTGGAATAATCCCCGAACAATGGAACAATGTTGTTGCAGTAGCAATTGGGATGGCATTCGGTTTTATCATGGAAGGTTCAGGATTTTCTTCTTCACGCAAAATTGTTGGTCTGTTTTATGGTTATGATTTTACCGTTTTGAAAGTCTTTTTTACGGCAACGGTAACCGCAGCCATCGGCATACTCTATTTTAATTACCTGGGATGGATTGATATGACATTGGTGCACATTCATCCCACCTATATAAGTGGCGCTATTATAGGCGGATTAATCATGGGTATAGGTTTCGTTACCGGAGGTTATTGCCCAGGAACAAGTTTTTGCGGTGTAGCGATCGGGAAAATTGATGCCATTGTTTATACTTTAGGACTTTTGGTTGGAATATTTATTTTCAGTGAAACCTTTTCAGTTTTTCAGGGAATTTATGATGGAAACTATTTGGGAAACATCACCATTACTGAATTTTTTGGCTTATCACCCACATTATTTGTTTTTCTGTTTACACTTGCTGCTATTGCCATCTTCTTTGTTACATCATTTATTGTTAAAAGAGTAAAAGAGGTTAATTATTAAAAGCATGAAAATATCACGAACATACCTAATATTATCAATCGCACTGGCAGTCCTTGCATTTATTTTGGTATTGTTGCCAACATCAACCCGCAATTATGAAATTGAGCCCGAACAGCTTCTAAAGGAAATTAATGATCCGGCAAGGTTTCTCAGTACTGATTTGATTGCAGGAAAATTGATTAATGAAGACCCTTCTCTTCTTTTGGTTGACGTCCGTACTCCGGATGAGTTTTCAAAATTCTCCTTACCCGGAGCCATAAACATACCCCTCGTCGAAATTGGAACAGAGAATTGGGAGGGAGATTTAAATCAGGGGGAAAAAGATGTTGTTCTCTTTTCAAATGATGATCTTTATGCTGACCAGGCCTGGATATTGTGTGCCCGTTTGGGATACAAAAATATTAATGTGATGAAAGGAGGGTTGAATCAATGGTTCACAGATATAATTTTTGTAAAAGAACCTCCTGAAACAGCCCCTCAGGAAGCGTTCGACCAGTATGCTTTCAGAAAAGCGGCAGGTCTCTATTTCAGCGGAGGCACCAAAATTATTAAGACTGAAGGCACCAAACAAATTACGATCATTAAAAGAGAAAAGAAAGCAGCAGCAGCAGGCGGTTGCTAATTAATTTTACAATTATAACGATGGAAGAAGTTGTTAAAACCCGCAGATTAAAAATTGCATCAGTTATTTTTATTGCGATTATCATCATAGGCTTTTTAACTTTCCGGAAACCGGCTTATGAGTATGCGTTATCCGTTGAACAAACCGCTGCTGGATTATCTTTGCCTGAAGATTTAATCAGTCTTTCGCAGGCAAAGGAAATTTTGAACTCAAAACCTAATGATCATATATTTATTGATTTAAGAAGTCCTCAGGAATATTCAGCATATCATATTGAAAATTCGATAAATATGTTTGCATGGGAGATATTGAACGAAGAAAATTTTTCTATGCTCAGAAAATTGGATTTGGAAAACAACAATATTATTTTTTATGGCAACGATCCCCTTCAGGCAAATGGAGTGTGGTTGCTAACAAAGCAGCTTGGGATCAAAAATGGAAAAGCTTTTGTGGGTGAATTCAAAATGTTTTTAGCAGTTGACAGTAGTCAATCACAACGGTACTTTCCGATGGAAAAAATGATTTTGAGCGATTCAGCCATCAAACAACTCTCAAACCCCCAGAGCCAAGAAGATGTTGCAACTGACTTTGCTCCCCAAAAAAATATTCCTGTTAAGAAAGTGAAAAAAAAGGCTGCCGGTGGAGGTTGTTAACCCTTTCAACATATTTTAAAATCTTAACATCTTTCAATTTAGCTCCCCATACTCGAACCTTCATCATATTTAGATATTATTCCTAAACAATAGCTGCATCTATTATTACGAAATCGGAGAAAGAAAAACACCGATTGATTGTCAAATAATCCATATAGTCTTGTATTTCTGATCGTTATCCCTTAGCGATGAATAATCCAATCATTTAAGCATCTTATTCCGGCTCAAAAAACAACTCCGTATAAAACTATAAATCAATCAATTGTATTTTTTGGTATAAACATTGAATTTGGTCATCTCCCTATACAAAAATTATGATTGAATTTAATATAGAAAATCGGGATAGACGGCAAAACATTTACCTGTTGATAGTGTGGAATGCATTGTTATTGATGCTGATTCTGCTGATTCAGGCGAATGCATTCGGTCAATATCAAAAGCCTCCCCCAAAAATTACAGTTCTGTTAAAGAATTGGTCAGTTAACGTCAATGGGGGACAAACATCCTTTTTCGGAGAGGTTAGTTTATATGACGATGAACTGAGTGAGAAATTATCTAAAGAAGGGTCGTGGACTTATGGGTTTATTTTATCAAGGCAAATGTCTCCTGTTTTCGGGTTGAGCGGACAAATAATTTTCGGAACACTGAAAGGAGCAAATACAAGGGCTCATTTTGAATCCGATATTATGGAATATACCTTAAACACTACAATCAATTTTGTGAATCTTCTGATGCCTGACAATGATGCCCGGTTTTTTCTTTATGCCAAATTAGGTGCCGGACAGTTTCAGTTTAAATCACGGTTGGTTGCTGATGATCCTGAAGTTCCGGATAAATACGTGGAATCAGAAAAGCCTGAGTTTCTTTATCTTTTAGGCGGAGGAGCTTTTTATAAAATAAGCCATTCATTTGAAGTCAACCTTGAAGCAACTGCAAGACTTGTAAATAATGATCAAATTGATGGTACACGTAACAAAAAAAATGACAATGATTATTATTCCTATGTATGTCTTGGGGTTACATATAATATAAATAACAAGCCAAAAGATACACGATATTTTAAAAAACTGGGAATGAAATCTCCGCTAATCAGGAGAAAATAGGACAAATAAACAATGTTTTGAAATAGAAATAAAGAATAAAAATGATAATAATTTTCTAATTATAAGGATATGAAAACGAATTTTAAATTGGGGATTGTTTTGGTGATGGTTGCGGGAATGATGATCCCTCAAGCTTCGGAGGCACAGGGCTGGAATGGAAGACGGAAACCCGGACTCTGGGATAACTGGTCGTTGAACCTGAATGCAGGACTTTCATCCTTTTTCGGAGATTTAAGTAAGTTTGACAGTGAGATTGTAGAGAAGCTAACCCAGGAAAGTGGGTTAGCCTTTAGCGGAATCCTGACCAAGCATATCAGTCCTAAATTTGGAGCCTCGGGTCAATTGTTTTACGGTAGTTTAAAAGGTGAAAACAACAGCCAGGTTTCATTCGAATCCACAGTCATTGAATATAATGCGCATGTACGGATATATTTAATAAACCTGCTTTCGCCCAACAACAGATCAAAATTAGGGATAGAAATGTATGGAGGGATAGGTCAGTTCATTTTTAAAACCACACAATGGGATTTACGAAACAATGAAACTAATGTGAAGGTTAAAAATACCGGAACGCCAGAATTCATGTACTTTTTTGGCACAGGATTGTCCTACAAAATAACAGATAAAATTGGCGCTACACTGGATGTATCAATGCGCCAGGCTCAAAATGATTATATTGATGATTTCGTTAAAAATGATAACTTCGATTATTATTCCTACCTGAGTGTTGGTGTTACCTATTATATTGAAAGTTTCAAAAAATCAAAGGGCTATAAACCAACCTATTCCAAAGGGAGAATGCCAGGGATATTACCTATGCGCAGACGCAGATAATTACCGATCAATTATATCCTAAATTTACCAATTTCCAGGTATTACCTTTATTAAGCTGCAATATCTAAAACTTGAAGTTTATTCCCGTAAACATGGAGAAGTAGTAAGGATGGTAATCAAACTGACTGTCTTTATTGATTGGGCTTAATGAATATTTGAAATTAGGCTCAAGATTCAGGGAAAGTTTTTTTGAAATAGCATAGTTGATTCCTAGTGAAACAGAGGTATTAAAAATCATATTGTTCAGATTTGCAGAACTTCCAACGTCATATTTGTTCCCGTCAACCTGTAATACTGTATTGTTGTTTAACAAATAAGCTGGACTCAATCCACCTGAAACATTAATTCCCAGTTTTTTGTCCAAAATTTTGTACCTTAACATAAAGGGAACCTCAAACAAATTGAAGTTCTGAATGACCTTAACATTATTTGGGTCAATAACCGTAAGTGTATCCTTTGGGGAATCTATTTTCCGGATTTCATCAGGAACCTTTTCCATAATTAATTCAATACCTCCGGTTGAGGTTTTAATGGCGAACAGAAGGTACTGGTCATCCTGCTGCTGGAAATTCAATGCATTATTGTTGACCTGTCCTATTGTGGAATAATACATACCCGATTGGATGCTCCATCGTTCATTCAAAAAATAATTGACATCAATTCCACCGGCATAAGTTAACAATGCCTCTTCGGACTCATTGAGTTGCGATTCAACTTCGTTAAAATTATTTCCAACCTGATTCGCGTAATTAATGCTGATATCCCTGTAAGATAATACCGGAGCAAATTGCGCTCCGACCGACCATTTCAACTTTTTGTCATTTGAAGATTCCAATCCATAAATAGTTGCTTTGGGGTCAAGAGCCAGTGGCTGATAGCCGGATGGCAGTTCTTTTTTGTCCGTCTCATCCGTTTTTAGCGCTATGGTCTTTTCGATTTGATCATTTTTGATCTCAGATGATTCTGTTGGATTAACTTCCGGGATATCCTGTCCGGCATCAAGCGAATTATTTTCCTCAATATCATTATCAGCAATTATTAGATCTGAAATATTTTCCGCATCAGCGAAAACATCCGTTGGGTCTTTGTCGATCAGTATTTGTGAATCATCAGAAATAACGGGCACAGGTTCAGAATTTTGTAAGGTCAAATCTAAATCGTTTTCACTTAACCCATTTATTATCTGAGTAGCTTCAGGTTCTTCTGACAAAGGAACTATATCTGAATTGCTTTCCGGTATTATGATTTCCTGTGACAACTTTTCCAATGGCACAGATTGATAGGTTGCATAAAAATAACCGGCACCAAAAGCGATAAAAATCAATAATGAAGCTGCAGCAAGCCGGAAATAGAACATTCGCCTTGCTGATTCAGCGCGTCCCAGATCTTTCTCCAATCTGTCCCACGCATAAACAGGCGGGGATTCTGCGAAAGCCTTAAGTTTTTCTTGAAAAAGAAGATCTATATTTCTTTTATCATTTTTCATTTTGCGTCCTTTACGGAACCGGATGTATAAAAATATTTTTTCACTTTATTTTGCAAAACACTACGCGCTCTTGCAAGGTTCGATTTAGAGGTTCCTTCCGAAATCCCCAACATTTCACTGATTTCTTTATGCGAATAACCCTCAATGGCATAGAGGTTAAACACTATCCTGTATTGAGGTGTCAATTCTCTGATCAAATTTATCAGATCTTTTGCCGAAAGGTCGCTGATCACATTTTCACGGCTTATGTCTTCATTATTTTCATATTCGTCACCCAGTGCATAAAGCCGGTGCTGTTTTCTGAACTTCTCCAATGCCGTGTTCACCATTACCCTTCTAATCCAACCTGCCAAAGAACCTTTAAATTCAAACTGATCTATTTTTTGAAAGACTTTCATAAACCCATCGTGCAGGGTATCTTCTGCCTCGGTATAGTCTTTCGAGTAATACAAGCATACTCCGAACATCTCGTTCGAAAAAAGGTTAAATAATTTGCCCTGGGCATTCCTGTTGCCCGAAACACAACCTTTTATTAGCTTTTCAAGTTCACTTGTATCCACTGGTTTTACTGCAAAAAATTTGTTAAAGTAAAACCACTAAGTTACATAAAAATTGTTCATGCAAACCGCAAGATTAATTTATAGATGGAAAAATGGGAAAGCAGGTTGCGTTCAACTCAATTTTTGTTTTTGAAAAAAAAATTTTTATACAGACGCAACCCCATTACTTAAATCAACATCATGTTTAAAAGTCATTCGAAAATATTCTGGTGATAAAAAAGTATGAAAAAGTTAAAAATGAATGTTATGAAAAAGCTGCTGGTAAAAGTTGACCCCCATTTCCTGTTGTTGTTAGTTGTTATTGTATTCTTCTTTTTACTTTTTGCAGCCGAAAATGTAATTAAATATACCTTGATTCCGCAATAGATTTAGTTAATCCGAATAAAGTCTTCTTTTGCAAAGCGCCTTGATGTCAAGGCGTTTTGTGTTTTCATCAACTAATTTTTTTATTATTTCTTGCTTTTTAACAAAAATATCTAAATTTGAAAGCAATATGTTCAACGTTAATTTAGAAAATATACAGATGAAATATTCAATCCTTGATGTCAGTATTAATGAAGGAATCGCCCTTGTCACCATCAGCAGACCCGAAGCGCTGAATGCTTTGAATACAAAATTTTTTGAAGAATTGGATTCAGTAATTGCAGCGAACTCCAAAAACAATGAAGTTAAAATCATGGTCATTACCGGAAGTGGAAAAGCATTTGTAGCTGGTGCCGATATTGCCGAAATGGTAAATAAATCTGCAAAAGAAGGAACCGCTTTTTCAAGTGTAGGACAAAATACTTTCAGAAGTCTTGAGAAAATGGAAATTCCGGTGATTGCCGCCATCAATGGCTTTGCTCTCGGCGGCGGGCTTGAATTGGCGATGGCTTGCGATTTCAGGATAGCAAGTTCAAAAGCCAAATTCGGACAACCTGAGGTTAATCTTGGGTTAATTCCGGGTTATGCTGCAACTCAACGTCTGTCGAGACTTACCGGATTGGGCAATGCCCTTTATCTGCTGATGACTGCCGATATGATCGGCGCAGATGAAGCGCTTCGAATGGGTTTGATCCAGAAAATCGTTGAGCCTGAGCAATTGATGGACGAAGTGATGAAAATCGCTAAAAACATCTTATCCAAAGGTCCGAATGCCATCAGAAAGGTGAAAAAAGTAACCAGAAAAGGATTGCTTAAAGATTTCAAAAAGGGATGTGAACTTGAGTCTGAAGAGTTTGGGAGCCTGTTTGGCAATGGAAGTGAGGGAGAAGAAGGGATGAAAGCTTTCCTTGAAAAAAGAAAACCAAATTGGTAGCAAACGAGAATGGAAAAATAATTTGTTAATAGTTTTAATAAAATTACAGAAATGAAGTACGACGAAAAATTACAGAATGTATCGGTGTTGGGCGCAGCGGGTAAAATGGGGAGTGGAATCCTTTTACTTACGGCTGTTGAAATGGCAGACCTGAGCCTGAAACCTGAAAACAAAGGGAAAACATATTGCCTGAATGCAATTGATGTTGCGCCTGAAGGACTTGCCGGCTTGATGAAGTACCTGAAAGACCAGGTGATGAAAATAGCTGAGAAAAAGACAGTCGCCCTGCGCAAGCTTTACCAGGAAAGGGCTGACCTGATTGAGAACGAAGAAATCATCAGGGAGTATGTTTTTGATGTGATGAATATTGTACGACCCGTTACAACCATTGAATCGGCTTATCTTTCACACATCATTTTTGAAGCGATCATCGAAAACCTTGACCTTAAGAAAAAGTTACTTTCACAAATCAATGAAAACAATCCCAACCTACCATGGTTTTTTTCGAATACATCTTCTATTCCTATCCATGTACTGGATGAAGCCGCCAAATTGGATGGCCGGATACTCGGCTTCCATTTCTACAATCCGCCTGCTGTTCAGAGGCTGGTTGAGTTGATCACCATCCACAAGAACCCGCCGGAAATGGTTGAGTTTGCAAAGACTTATGCCAAAAATCTTAAAAAAGTGCTGGTTCCTTCCAACGACTTTGCCGGATTTATCGGTAACGGACATTTCATGAGGGATGCGCTTCATGGAATACATGAAGTTGAAAGACTTTCAAAAGAGATGTCGTTTGCCGAAGCACTTTATACAATGAATAAAATTTCGCAGGATTTTCTTATTCGTCCGATGGGAATATTCCAGTTGATTGATTATGTAGGCGTGGATGTGGTGCAATTTATTATGAAAGTAATGAATCCATATTTGCCGGATGAAGACCTGCACAGCGATTTGCTCGATAAGATGATGACATTGGGTGTAAAAGGCGGTCAACGTTCCGATGGTTCGCAGAAAGATGGTTTCCTGAAGTATGAGAAAAATAAACCGGTGGCTGTTTATAATCCTGAAACAAAAGAATATGCTGAGATTTCAGGCTTCCAGGCAAAATGCGATGAAAAACTCGGCGGCTTACCTGTGGCATGGAGACCTTGGAAAGTCATCAACTTTAGCCGGGATAAAAAGGATGCCATGCTAAAGACATATTTTGATGAACTTGCAAAAACGAAAACACCGGGCGCTGAACTTGCAAAAAAATACCATGCCCGTTCAAATGAAATAGGCAATAAACTGGTAAAAGATAAGGTTGCCAATAGCAAGGAGGATGTGAACACAGTGATGCTTACTGGTTTCTTCCACGCTTATGGACCGGTGAATGATTATTTGAATTAAAAATTCTATTAAAAGAAATTGATATGAGCAAACTACGTAGAAAAGTATATATGGCAGCCGGATACAATACCATTTCGATGGGAACCGGGCGTAAGGAATTTAATCCCAAAAAAACCCGTCCGGGATTAGAGCATTACATTAAAGAAGCCGGACAGGCAACCTTAAAGCAAATCGGAGGCGCCAAAAATGTTGATGAAGGCGCTATCGGAAATTTCATGGCTGCCCGGTTTAACAAACAGGGTCACCTCGCAGGATTTATTCCATACATTGATGAGGAGTTGCAATGGAAACCATGCACACGGACTGAAGGCGCCTGTGCCTCCGGCGCCCTGGCACTAATGAGCGGAATGAAATCAGTTCTGGCCGAAACCGCCGAAGTCGTTCTTACTGTGGGTGTGGAAGTTCAGAATACCATGAAAGCCATTTATGGCGCTGATGTTCTGGCCGGAGCAGGTTGGTTCCAGAACCGGAAAAACGGACACGCCTATTTCTTCCCCGGACAGTTCAGCGAAAGAGCAAAAGCATATTACGAAAAATACGGAATGGAATACGCCCGGAAAGGAATGAAGCAATGGTTCATCAATGCTATGGAAAATGCAAGGCTTTGTCCTACAGCCCAGGAATATGAAAATACAGTGGGTGATCTGGGCGCATTGTACGACGGAATGGCTCCTAACGGGAAAGCTTTTGTTGACAGCCTGAATGTGCTTGATTGCTCAAAAGTTTCGGATGGCGCTTCTGCCATAGCCATAATGTCGGAGGAAGGATTGAAAAGGTGTGGGATTCCCAAAAATCAGGCTGTGGAAATAGTCGGATATGCACAGGTTGAAAGAAATATTACCAATGATCCGCCGGACAAAACGGAATTGACCACCATAAAAAAGGCTGCACACAAAGCCCTGGCAATGGCAGGCATTACCATCAATGACCTGGCAACCATTGAAGTTCACGATTGTTTTTCCATTGCCGGAGTACTTTCGACAGAAGCCCTGGGATTTGCAGAACCAGGAAAAGGAGCGCAATTCGTTGCCGACCGGAATACTGCCCGTGATGGCAAAATTCCCATCAACACGACAGGCGGACTTATCGGCTGGGGACATCCAACCGGCGGCACCGGCGTTCATCAGGCGGTTACAATTTGGGAGCAATTAACAGGCAAAGCCGGAGCAGCACAGGTTAAAATACCTGCCGACCGTCCTTACGGGATGACCATTAATATGGGTGGCGACGATGTAACAGTGGTTGCGATTGTTTATAAAAGGGGAGAGATTTAAGATGCTATGATTCATCCCGGTGACAGAAAGTCACAAGGGTGAATCAATTTATCGTGTCACAATCCTGCCCAATTGCCGGTTGATTTCTTCCTGTTTTGTGCATTGGGTCACCCACTATGATATTTTCAAAGCAAGAAGCTGCGACTGCTTTTCATTAGGCTGTAGGATTTTGGTTTTTATTTGCCGAGATTTGGGCAAAATATACTGGAGTTGCCTTATTTCTTTGATTTCGTTTAAGGCTTTCTCGGGCGATAGGTCAATCTTGTTTAATTTCAACAACCGTTCGAGTTCTTTATATACAGCATATGCGGATAAACAGATGCAAATATGGGCTTCTATCCTATTTCTTAACCGGTGATAAATAGGGCGTATTCTTAAATCTGTTTTTGATATACGAAAAGCTTTTTCGACTTGCCATAGCTGCCCGTAATTTTCCATCACCTCGTTTCTCAGTAAGCTTGTATTGGTAACATAACCTTTTAGTCCGTCCCAGATGCCATCGGTTTGGTATTTCCCATAATCAATGGAAATATTCATCTCTCCAGATAGTTTCAGGTATTTATTGTACCCCCGGTTATTTATGTGCTCTTTGGTCAGTTTACCGCTCCTTAATTTTTTTTCCAATCGTTTTAAACCTTTTTCCCGGTTCTTTTTATCATTATATGCCCTTTTGGGAGAAAAGCTGACTATCAGCCTGCCATTCTTGCTTTTTACTTCCTTAGGCTTCCCCTCATCAACCCCAAGTGCAAGAACTCTTGTTTTTACTTGCTCTGTTTCATTTTTGAGCCTTCCGCCAAGTATATAATTCATATCCGTTCTCCCGCAAAGCATCTATGTTCTTTTGAGAAAGCAATGCTGCATCGGCCACTATTATTGGTCTGTCTATATCAAATTTCTTTTGGAAAACTTCAAGTACAGGTATCAATGATTTTTGTTTCAGAAGTATTCCCCTCAAATATTTGATAGCCGATCGGATAACCATGACCACTGACCAACAAACCAATCATTATTTGCGGTTGCTCATGTTTACCATCTTTATTAAAACCCGGTATTCTATAATCGTCTTCTTCAGAAGCTTCAAAATACAAAGTGGTCATATCATAAAACACAACACCAATCCTTCCTCCCAATATCTTTCTCGTATGCTCGAACGATATTTGTTCTATGGCCGGCTTTAATCCGGAACTTAGCTCATCCAGAAAACGATAAACGGAATAAACACTGATATCCACGTTCAGGTGCTGTTTAAAATTATTCTACCGTCTTCAATTATACTGCCAGGATATCACCAGCCGGC
Source organism: uncultured Bacteroidales bacterium (assembly GCA_963840975.1). Classification (GTDB taxonomy): domain Bacteria; phylum Bacteroidota; class Bacteroidia; order Bacteroidales; family JAADJA01; genus JAADJA01. The sequence continues at coordinate 384,504 of CAWJBC010000017.1, forward strand.
ATAAAACCAGGTTCTTGAAATAATTGGGGCACCCATTGTCTGGGAAACCGATTTCTTTATAAATTTTCCCTAAAATCAATTCCGTGCCGATAATTTGCAAATGTTCATTTGCAATGTCTTTTACGAAATTTTCAACCACTAAATCGTCGTGCTCAACAAATAATGTCTGCATGCCCTCAAGCCGCTCCATTTCAGTCCTGGCAAGTAATATTAGCAGTTCTTCTTCCCTTGTTGTCTTTGCACGTTTAACCAACCGTTTTAAGCAACAGTTTGTTCTTCTTTTCTGCCGGTTTTGGTGAGAATTTGGATGCTTATGCTCCCACTATTGTTTTTCTTTTTGCGTATAAACATACCCCAAAAATAAGGTGGGTCACCCAAATTCCTATACCTAAACTCGTAAATAGCTGATTTTCAATAGGATTTTTTTAAAGCGTTCACGTCGCGCACAAAACTAGGGGTGAATCAATTTATCGTGTCACAATCCTGCCCAATTGCCGGTTGATTTCTTTGTTGATGGCTTTCATATCCATTTGCTTTTTCAACAATTCGGGTATTTCCTCGTATCTCTCCTCCTCTTCTGCTTTCTTGATTTCAAGCTGATTTGCAGTGATCAGTTGTTCGATTTTTTTTGCTTTGAATGATAAAAGTGAATTGACAACAGCATCCTTTAGTCTTTCTGTTTCTTTGATCACTTCTATTCTTGCTACCAATTCCCAGTTATCGCTTAATTCGTAAGGTGAGGTTAAAAGATCAATTACTGCAGCTGACAGCTTCTTACTGGTATGGTTGATAAAATATTTTTCATCCGGTGACTCTTCTTTCGATAATAAATCGTCATACTCATCAAATATCCTCTGGTAAACCTGGTTTGAGAATTTGATTTCATCATGTTTCAGATCATCAACAATATAATTAGCTACATTTAACTTCAGAGTTGTGGGATGATTGTGTTCGTCCACTGTGTCGAATTCAATAAATTCTTTATAGTAAGTCAACAGAAGACGAATGATATCTTTTTCCTGGAATTCAGTATCGTGGTAATCTACTTCAATTTGTTTTTCTGAGGGGTAGGCGGTTGGCTGAATCGTTTCGTCAGGAATACTTTGATCGGCGGGTTGTCTGAATTTTTTTCGGAGAAGCTTGTTCAACTCATTCATTAAGGTTTGTTCAGCCATATCCATAGTACTGGAACACTCCTTAACATAAACCGAGCGGATAATGGCATCAGGAATCAATGCAATGGATTGAACAATTTCCCTGATCAATCCTGCTTTCTTAATTGGATCGTCCTGGGCTTCTTTCAGCAGAATGTTTGTCTTGAACCGGATAAAATCGTAGGATTCTTTGTTCAGGAACTCCTCCACTTCGATGGATCGGTGCTTTCTGACAAATGAATCCGGATCTTCGCCATCGGGGAAAATCACTATCTTAACATTCATTCCCTGTTCAAGTATCATATCAATGCCACGGAAGGACGCTTTCAAGCCCGCCTGGTCACCGTCATACAGGATCGTGATGTTGGGGGTGTATCTTTTGATCAGCCTGACCTGGTCGGTGGTAAGGGATGTTCCGGAGGAAGCCACTACATTTTCAAATCCCGCCTGAAAAAGTGAAATGACATCAGTATAGCCCTCAACAAGATAGCAGTTGTCTTTTTTGATGATGGCGTTTTTGGCAAAATAAATGCCGTAAAGAACCTGGCTTTTATTGTAGATGTCGGATTCCGGAGAATTGATGTATTTCGCTTTTTTTTCTTCCGATTTTAGGATCCTGCCACCGAATCCTACAACCCTTCCCGAAAGGTTGTGGATGGGGAAAATGACCCTTGCACTGAACCGGTCGAATCGCTTTCCATCTTTTTCAATTGTTAATCCAGATTTCACCAAAAATTGAGGATTGTAACCGTTTTCGATGGCATTTTTCGTGAAGGCTTCCCATGAATCAGGACTAAAGCCTAACTGGAATAATTCCATGATATGTTCCCTGAAATCACGGTTTTTGAAATAGCTTAACCCGATGGCTTTGCCCTCTTCGGAATGAAAAAGTTGTTCGGTAAAAAATTTTTGTGCAAAAGCGGTAACAGCATAAAGGCTTTCCTTTTCATTTACTTCCTGTATTTGCTCAGGGGTTTGCTCCTCTTCCTCAATGTCAACGTTGTACTTTTTTGCAAGATAGCGCAGCGATTCAGGGTAAGTATAATGTTCATGCTCCATAACAAAATTCACGGAGTTTCCGGCTTTGCCGCAGCCAAAACATTTATAAATCCCCTTAACCGGCGAAACCGTGAAGGAGGGTGTTTTTTCATTATGAAAAGGACATAAACCGATCATGTTGACCCCTCTTTTGCGAAGCGTTACAAAATCGCCAACCACTTCTTCCACGCGTGCAGTTTCGATGATGGTTTGTATAGTATCTCTGGAGATCACAGCCTGTTTTTCTTTGGGCGAAATTACTAAAAATTAAGACCTGTTAGGTTTTTGTCAACCTAACAGGTCTGGATCATTTTCGATAAAAAAGGAAAAATCTATTCTACAATCATTTTCTTTGTGATATTAGAATCGCCGGCTTTCACTGTATAAAAATAAATCCCCGGCAGAAGATTTCCTCTTTGGATCTTCAATTTATTAATTCCGGGTTTTGCTTTATTTATTGAAGTTTCATAAACTTTTTGACCCTTTAGGTTGGTTACTTCTAGGATAATGTCAGCATTGTTTTCCAGATGAACACTAACTTCCGTTGATTGTTTGAATGGATTTGGGTAATTCTGGCTTACATCATTATCTGTAATAAAACGTTGATCCTCAAAGCCGGTGCTTGAAAACATTGACTTTTCGACTTTCAGGTAGCCAATTCCATTGTCTTCATAAGGATGCTGGCTTCCCCAGACTGCTGTCCCGGGTGAATTATCATGTTGATAAATTATATGAATGAAATCATCTGAATTTGCAGCGGCGGAAGGAAATACACACTCATCAAAAAGATGGACGGGATCTGTGCTTAGATCAAAGAACCCTGACCATGTGGAGCCACCATCACAGGTACCCCTGGCCCAAATATGCCTGTAGGTTTTGGTGCCAATCGAATAAGTTTCGGTGACCGAGGAATAAACGAGATACATGCAACCTGACTCATCAATAATCAATTGAGGCATGCTGGATAAACCAATAAAATAAGAGCCGATTTCTTCAGTAAAATCAAGTTGGCCGTTTTGATTGATATCCTGCGACCAGGCAATGAGGTTAACATCTTCTGTCAATTCCGAACCAGGGTCGCCGTAAGGACTCAAAGCATTTAAATTGTTTGAAAAAACAGGCATATTCTCATTCCAATAAGCGATGCCATCAATAAAGGGATACCAATATGTATTTTCATCATCCGCTTCAGTTTGTGTTATGCCAAAAGCAACATGCACCAAACCCGAATTATCAATTGCCACACTTTGGGATCCATCAGCACAATAAAACAATTCGGTTGGGGTTCCAAATTGCCAGAGTGGATAGGGATGCTCCCAAATAATCGTCTTTTCAAATGACTCCCCTCCGTCAATTGATTTCATTAAAAACAGGTCACACCAACTATCGCCAACCACAAAAGCTATTACATCGCCTTTTGGTTCGGCAAAAGAATAGATGTCAGCTGAAAACCCTGTATACGAATCTGAGGTCATTCCATCAAGAATTCCATTTTGCCAGTACCAGGTATTTCCACCATTGTTTGAATAAGAATAAAGCAAGGCTCCATCAAGTCCCTGGTAGGGGGTTCCTCCATGGGTTGTTGGTAGCGTAAGTGCAAGCAAATGAATTCTGTTATGATCAGTTCCTGAGGTGATCGCTCTGTTCCAAAGAATGTATTCCTGCCCTTCAGGACCGGCAAAAGAATTATAATCCCAGGCTCCATTTCCTTTGTTATCTCGGGTTGAGATAAATAGTCCGCTACCCGAGGCATGGGCAACGATCATTTCGCCATTCTCGCCCCAGCGGGTGTAAGTAGGACGGTTGGTTTGAACGATCTCCACTCTGCTCATCGGCCATTCATCCCAATCAGAACCATTGAAATAGTTATAACCTGTTCCCCTGTCAGAAAACATGGGTTCCTGCATACTTCTGGTCCAGGTAGCGCCGATGGTTCCATCATTATAAAGGTAAATCCTGTTCGGCATACTGGCGTTGGATTGATTATCATATCGTGTATCGCCAATTTGTGCTTCTTCAAAAGAAGTTCCGGCTGATTTAACATAAGGATCCGAAATTTTTTCAAAATTAACAGATGAGGCGTAAACAATCGGTTTGATGACTTTTGAATTCCTTAGCTGTAAAGGCGTTGCAACCCTACTTTGCGAATAACCTGCAAAGGTGAAGATCAAAATCAAGTTTATCAATAAAGTGTTTTTCATGGTGTATTTATTTAGTGATTGCAAAGTTAACAATTATTAAATAAAAAAGCCCCAACAACTTAAGTCGTTGAGGCTGTGTGTGATTAAATTCACTATTATTCCACAATCATCTTTTTCGTAACTGAATACCCTTCGCTCTTTACAGTATAGAAATAAATTCCGGGTTTCATGTTTGAAGCGTCAATTGTAAAAGTATTGCTACCCTTTTTTGCATTGGGTTTGTTGTATTCGGAAACCTTATGCCCAGCTAAATCAATGACCTCAAGGGTCAAATCAGTCGGTTTATCAAGGATTACATTAACCTCGGATGATGAAGTAAAGGGGTTTGGAAAATTCTGCGATACTTGATTTTTCAAATCGTTTGAATTTTGTAAACCTGTTCCAATTATAGGTACTTTCATTCTGATCATATTGTTGTCTCCAACAGGGTGTTGTTGAGCCCAAACTGCATTTCCAGGGCTATTGTCCTGCTGGAAAATCAGGTAAAGCGAACCATCGGTGTTGGCTGCACAACTGGGATAAACACATTCATCATAGGTATGGATAAGGTCCAACGTAAGATCAGTGAAATCCCCCCAGGTGGCACCACCATCGGTTGAATATCTTTCCCAAAGGTGCCTGTAATTAATTGTGCCGGTAAAGTAAGTCTCTGTAGTTGAAGAGTAAATAAGGTACAGATCATCGTTATGAATTACAAGTTGAGGCATACTTGAGAGTCCCAGGTAATAAGTACCGATATTTTCGGTTGCTGTACCAACAAATGTAATTTGACCATCATTGTCAACATCCTGTGACCAACCGATCAGATTGACATCTTCAATCAATTCGCTACCAGGATCACCATAAGGGCTAAGGGCATTTTTATGATTTGAGAACGAAGCCATGTTTTCATTCCAGTAACCTATACCATCTACAAATGGGAACCAATACATGTCTGTTCCGTTAGATTGTGCCCTGTTAATACCAAATACAACATGAACCAGGTTATTGTCGTCAATCACCAGGCTGTGGGCTCCATCCGCACAGTAAAATGTGTCTGTTACTATGGGCGACTGTGTACTGAAGAATGGATAGGGGTTTTCCCAAATCACAGTTTTTGTGAAGGTTTGCCCTCCGTCAGTTGATTTCATAAGGAAAAGATCTGTCCAGCTCTCGCCAACGACAAATGCAAGAACATCTCCCTTAGGTTCGGCCCAGGTATAGTTATCGGAGCCAAAACCATAATAATCATCCGATGTCATTCCATCGAGTATCTGATTTTCTATTTCCCATGTTGCACCTTGATCGTTTGATAATGAATAGGCCAAAGCGCCGTCAAGTCCGGAATATGGCGTACCCTGATGCGAAAGCGGGAGTGTTAATCCCAGAACATGGACACGGTCGCGATTAACACCGCTGGTAATGGAGCGGTTCCAAAGTATATGATGACCATCAGGACCGGCTAATGTGGAATAATTCCAACTACCCGTTCCTTTTTGTTCCCTTTTTGAAATGTATAATCCGCTTGCACCCGTGTGGGCGATAATGATTTCACCATTTTCGCCTAAAGGAGCGTAAGAAGGCCAGCCGGTTCTGACATCTTCTATTCTTGCTGTAGGGATTTCGCCCCAGCTTGATCCATCAAAATAATTGTATCCGGAACCACGGTTGTCATAATTAGGTTCACCCGTGCCAAAAATCCAGGTGGCGCCAATCGTGCCGTCGGGATACAAATACATTCTGTTCTGTATGCTTGCATTCGATTGGTTATCGTAACGCGAATTTCCAACTGTTATCTCATCATAAAGCATTGAAGCGTTTTTTACAAAAGGATTGGTTTCTTTAATAAACTCTTCGGATCCCTGTGAAGGCAAAGATTGTTTCACAGCTAAGTTTTTTAAATAACCGGGCAATAAAGCCCTCTGTTGAGAATATCCGGTAAAGGAAAGAAGCAAAATAACTGTAATGACAAATAAATTTTTCATGGTATTAAATTTTTAAATTATGAACTATACAAAAATAGTCAAAGTAAATTAATTGTGAGCAATCAATCTACTAACAACCTTGATATTTGCCGGATTAAGAATCTTTTAAGTGGTAAAGGGGAAGTAAAGGTATAAGGAGAATAAGCGTTACGGTTAAATCAATCTGGTGGGGAAGTATAAATTTTAAATCATTGTTGTCCAAATTAAATTTAGAGATTCTTCGCTAACGCTCAGAATGACAATGACGTTGAAAATGTTTTGGGGGAAGGGGCTTGCAAGCGGCTGAGCTGCCTGCAAGCCCCTTCCTTAAATTCAACACTTTGTCATTCTGAACGGAACGAAGTGAAGTGAAGAATCTTAAGCCTATTATTTCATTTTCATCGGACAATAATTATTTTTAAAGTATAACCAAAACCCTGTATTTCCGCAATTCTACTTTACCCTTTATACCTTCTCTCATTACTACGCTAAGTATAGAAAATTTCATTGTTAAAAATATACAGATTAGTTACAATTAATTTTAATTGGTTAAAAAATCATAAAATAAACTTTGAAGTGAAAAATTTTTATAAATTTGCTAAAAACATTTTTGTATTATTTCACATTAAAAGATAAACTTACAATTTAAAACAAATTTATTATGAAAAAACTAGTACTTATTTTCTCGCTTATATTAATGAGCGCGATTGGTTACCTGAATGCTCAGGTGATTGAAGATTTCGAAACGATCCCCTTAAACATGATGTTAGGAGGAGATGATGATTTAAGCACTATGGAAGTAGTTGCTAATCCCGATCAAAGCGGTATCAATACCAGCGCAACGGTTGTAAAGTTTTTACGCGACATGAATGGCGTACCATGGGGTGGTTTTTGGTCAGCATTGCCCACTCCTGTTGATTTAACTACCAATAAGTATGTCCATGTGAAAATTTGGAAACCCCGCATCAGTCCTATAAAATTTAAAGTAGAAAATGGTCCTTCAGCAAACCTGGAGATCTTAAGTATGACTCCACAAGCCCTTACAGGACAGTGGGAAGACATGGTTTTTGATTTTTCTGAAAAAACAGGAAACTGGAATGGTGTTGTATTTATGCCAGATTTTGAGGATCCGGTTACACTAACTGAGGATATAGTTATTTACTTCGATGATATTATTGTAAATAATGATCCTACACCTGGTTCTGCGGCTGACTATATCATTGAAAACTGCGAACACATACCAATAAATTTGATGCTTGGTGGTGCCGATGATTTAAGCACAATGACAGTTGTAGCTAATCCGGATCCTGCAGGAATTAACCCCAGTGCTACAGTAATGGAATTTTTCCGCGACAAAGACGGTGTGCCATGGGGCGGTTTCTGGTCAGCTTTACCAGTTCCCATAGACATAACAACTAATAAGTATTTTCACGTAAAAGTGTGGAAACCCAGAATCAGCCCAATCAAATTTAAAGTTGAAAAAACGGGTGAGAATCATGAAGTTTTCAGTATGAATGATCAAACACTTACTGACCAATGGCAGGATATGGTTTTTGATTTTTCTGAATATACTGGTGAATGGTCAATCATTGCTTTTTTGCCAGATTTTGAAGATCCTTTAACATTAACTGAAGATATCACAATATATTTCGATGATGTCAGGTTAACAAACGATCCTAACCCAATGAGTTTGACTAATGTTACTTTTTCAGTAGATATGACAGATGCTGATCCTTTTGATCCCGCCACCGATGATATTTATTTATCAGGTTCCTTTGTAAACTGGCCACAGCCCGGAACAAATCCGGATTTAAAATTTACTCCAACCACTGAAAATCCTATGATTTATACCCTGACTCATGAATTCACAGATCCGGGTGCAATTTATTACAAATACTTCAGGGTAATCAGCGGAGCAGCCAGCTGGGATAACGGTGAATGGACAGGTGATCCAAATCGGAAGGTTATCATTACTGGTGAAACAACCCTTAACGATATTTGGGCTGATAAACCTGTGACTGTAACGTTTAATGTTGATATGACCGATGCCGACCCCTTCGATCCAACGATGGACGACGTTTATATTGCCGGTGATCTGGCAAACGGATGGGCACAACCCGGAACCATAGCTGATTATATGTTGGTGCCAACTGTTGAAAATGATATGATTTATACCATAAGTTTATTGTTGTATAAAAAAGATTATTCATATAAATATTTCCGTATTATTGATGGTATGGCAAGTTGGGACAATGGCGAATGGACGGGTGATCCTAACCGCGCAATAACTGCTGATACCACTAAAACTGTGGATGATATCTGGGGTTCACCAGCAGGTATTTACAATCATGATGCTATCACTTTCAATATCTATCCAAATCCGGTTAATGAATATTTAACTGTTGACAATCTGGGCGGTGCTGACAAAATTGAAATTTTTAACCTGGTAGGTGAGAGAGTCAGAACCATTGAAAACATTTCAACCAATTCTGTCATTATTAATACATCTGATCTGAGCAAAGGAATGTACCTGATTACTGTTTACAACAAAGGTGTAATTCAGGCTACAAAATTTATGAAATAATATTTTAATGATTTTTATTGAAAAACCCGGTCAATGCTGTACCGGGTTTTTTTTATTTCCCCTTAGAGCTAATTTACACTCCAGACTAGCAAAATAGGGGTTTATTTTTCAATTTAAAAAACAAAATGGTTTTACCTTTGCAGGTATGAAAAAATTTTATATTGGCCTGGTATTTATCATATTCATAAATACTATCGGAAAAGGACAGTTAGAAATACTGACCACCGCAGAAAAATCAAATTTTGAATCCACATCAACCTATAACGAGGTGATGGTTTTTTTTGATGAATTGCAGAAGACCTCTCCCTTTATCCGTCGCGAATCAATCGCAACTTCAGCCGAAGGCAGGGATATCCTACTGTTTATCCTTGCGAATCCGCTGCCCGATGGCCCGGCCAGCCTGAAAAATGATGGTAGGGTAGTAGTCTATATACAGGCAAATATTCATGCCGGCGAGGTGGAAGGGAAAGAGGCGGTTCAGATGCTTGCAAGAGACCTTCTCAAAAACCCTGATCAGAAGATTTTGAAAAAAGTAATCCTTTTAATTTGTCCCATCCTGAATGCCGATGGGAATGAAAAATTCAGCAAGCAAAACCGAACCAACCAAGTGGGACCTGTGAACGGAGTAGGCGTAAGATACAATGGTCAGTACCTCGATCTGAACCGTGATGCCATGAAACTCGAAACGCCTGAGATCACAGGGGCAGTGACACAGATATTTAACCGATGGGATCCTGCTATAACAGTTGATTGCCATACAACTAACGGTTCCTACCATGAAGAACCGGTGACTTTTACCTGGATGATGAATCCCAATGGCGACCGAAATCTGATCAATTTTATGAGGGACGATATGATGCCATCTGTACATAATCAGTTAAAGGAAAAATACAATACAGAGAATGTATTCTATGGGGAATTTGTTGAACGACTTAATCCTGAGAGCGGTTGGACATCAGAGGCTTCTGAACCACGATACCTGGTGAATTATGTCGGGGTCAGGAACAGGCTGGCTATTCTGAACGAAAATTACGTGTATGCTGATTTTAAAACCCGTGTGTGGGGATCTTACCATTTACTGTGGTCAATCCTTGATTATGCAGCGTTAAATAAAACCAAAATCCAACAATTGCTTGATGAAGCAGATAACCGAATGGTCCGGAGATTCAATGATTCATCCACTGTTGATTCGTTTGCAATAAAATATGAGGGCAGACCGACTCCCGAAATGATTACTATTAAAGCCATTGAAGCGGATACCATTCCCGGAATGAAAGGATACTGGCGCTACAAACAAAGCGACCGGAAGCGAACCGTTACGATACCCTTTATTGCAGATTATTATCCGCTGAAAAGTGTAGCAATTCCTTATGCTTATTTAATTCCTGTTCCTGATCAGGGTGTTCTTGAGAATCTGATGAAACATGGCCTTTTAGTAGAAAAATTAAAGGAAAACCGATCTCTGGAAGTTGAAGAATTTAAAATTGATGAACTGAAAACTAATGGAAGACTCAATCAGGGTCACTATAACAACACTGTAAAAGGTCAATTCATCAGGGAGGCGAAAGATTTTCCGGAGGGAACTTATGTTGTGAAAACGGATCAAAAACTGGGGAATCTTGCAGCTTATCTATTAGAGCCTCAATCGGATGATGGTTTGTTGCTTTGGAATTATTTCGATAAATATTTAGTGCCGCAATGGGGTGAAGGATATTTTCCTTACCCGGTTTATAAATTATTGGAAAAAACAGAGCTTCCTACCAAACCATTGAAATAGTAAATTGATAACCGTTTAATCTTAAAAAAAAATACCATGAAAAAATTAGTTTACCTGACCGTGATCCTTGCAATTACAAGCCTAACGGTCGCTGCTCAGTCGGAGAAAAAAGTATTGAAACCGGCTTTGGTCGTAATTGACGTTCAAAATGCATTCCTTCCCTACATGTCGAAATCTGACCAGGACATGGCTATTGAGATGATGAATTGGTCAATCGGCATGTTCAGGAAATTCAATTTGCCTGTTATAAGGGTTTATCATCAAAGCGATGAATGGGGCGTGAAGCCGGGTGTTCCGGAGTTTGAATTTGCTCCATCGGTTCAGATAACTGAAACGGATCCGAAAATTATTAAAACCTACCCAAGTGCTTTCACAAAAACAGACCTTGATAACCTGCTGAAGGAAAAAGGGATCAATACATTGTTCCTTTGCGGGTTAAGCTCGACGGGTTGTGTGCTTGCCACATATTTTGACGCCGGTTCGCATGATTATAAAGCGTTTATGCTGAAAGATGCCATGATCGGACCTAAAGAATCCTATACCGATGCTGTTGAGGATATGTTTTCGGCAATTGATATCGAAACAGCGATGTATATGCTGGAGGTGACAAGGTAAGGGTCTATTAAAAAGTTATTCTGGATTAGGAGTCTGTTTAAAAATGATAAAACTAAAGATTTTCTTTGCCACAAAGACACAAAAGCACTAAGTTTCACTAAGTAAAGATTCCAAAATAACTTCCCTAATTCAAAAGTTGAATATAGCGAATCTTCCTGCCATCAAGATAATTACTATTGCGTCCCTGACGGGACTTATTCAAATTATTATATTTCTTTCTACCAATATGTTATCCCTGACGGGATAGTCCCATAGGGACGGAATTGTGGTAGAAAAGTTAGCGACAGGTAATCAAGTCCTGTAGGGACGACATTATTAACACAGATTCATTTATTGCTCTAAATTTTTTTCTAATGATTTTAATTTGAAATGCAAAATATCAGATAGAGTTTCGGGGAAGTTATTTTGAAAGTTTCGCTAAGTAAAGTTATTCATTTTCTGCTCTTTGTGTTTTCTTGGTGACTTGGAGACTTAGTGGCAAAAGCATCGCTATTAATTATTTTATTGAATTTTAAACAGTCTCTAAAAGAAAGCCGCGAATTCATGGATAAAAATGGTTAAGATGTTTGTTCAAATGTTCCGTCGAATTTCATAAAAGTAATTTCACCTGATTGGAATGTGGCATGGACTTTTATTAAATCGTTTTCACAATCCTGAACCCGGATTGTGACCTTAACCTTAGGATATTTTACCGGAGAAATGATGGAAAGAAATTTGATGTTTTTGGCTTGAATTAAAACCAGGCTTTTACCCATTTTTTCTTCCAACAGTTCTTTTATGATTTGAACCTGAATAACCCCAGGCACAATTGGATTTCCGGGGAAATGACCCTCGAATACCGGATGTTTTTCATTGAAAGTCACAGTCGCTTCTATGCTTTCGTTTTCTGAATTAAACGATCCAACGGTGTAAATTCCTGGTGACGGCATTTTTATTTTGTTATTAAATTTAACTCAATATTAAATTTGATGATCCCATGTGTAAAGATGATACTTGTAGGGATTTTCTCTGTTTCCTGATTGATTTTAATATCCGAAGGTGGTGAAAAACATGCCCTTCTGTAAATTCTATACGGACCATCATCGCTACTGCTATAATAGTAATGTTTGTGTCCATTTTGCTTTTCTTTTACCATAAACCCTTCTTCCGGTTTTTCAGAATGGTAATAGTGCAAATCTTTCCCGCCAACCTCTGATTCAAATAAAAGCCCAAGATCGGTTGTCAGGGTTCGGACCAGTCCTTTCCTGTTCATGGCATCCATAACATAATGCACAACAGCACTGTCGTTTTTAAAGAATTCAAGATCGAAATATTTTAATCCTGTTTCCGACATAAAAACTGTTCTGATTGAATTGTATTCCTCTATTTTCTTGATCATTGCCAATCCTGACAGATTTTTTTTGTTATAGGAAATATCAACCTGATACAATGATTTTTCAAAATCTGCCGGAAATACGGGTATAAACATAAATCCGGGATTGGGATGCCTGTTAAAACCCTTATATATTGCCCGATTGCAAGCGGCAAGCAGCAGTATGAGGCTAACGTAAATTAAAAGAAGCGGGAGGGATGTTTTCATTGATCACTTTTTTGGTAAACCTGATGAGGGTGTAATCATCCGTTTGTTCGGTAATCTGTAATTCCGCAACATTGTAATCTTTTTTATCCATGTACAAATCAATGGTTTTGATGTATTTACCTAATTCCTTATTGAGGGGCGTTAACCGGATAAAAACCTTTTCAGAATTTTCAAAAATGGCTGAACCGAAATCAGGGTTGTTCAAAATGTTTCCCTGCACCGAACTGATGATCAGATCATTGATCTCGCTGAACATTTTATTTGATTTAAGGTCGTATTCCGATTTTTTGTTTCCGTTATCGGTTATCATTCTTCCCCCGTTCATGATCAGGATATAGGAGAAAGGATCAGTGTATTCAAGCCGCAATTTATCGGGTTTTTCATAAATCAGAATACCGCGGGAGATAATCTTCTCCTCAATAAATGAAATATTCTTTTCCTGAACGAATGTGGAATTGATTGAGTTTGTGGACGCAGAAACTTCATTAATCTTACGGGTTACAAAACCAGGATCAGAAACCGGCGTATATCCCTCCGGCTGACTATGAATCAGGTTTGACAGGAGTAGAGAGATAAGAAGAAAAAGTAATTTTAAATACTTTAGATTATTACTTTTCAAAATCATAGGGTTGAATATTTATCAGTTCATCAAGAGAAACAAATTTTTTGCCGGATTTATGGGTTTCAAGAATAAATTTCTCAACAATGCCAGAGGTTTGAGGAACCGTATCGTGAAACAATATGATGTCGCCATTTCTTAGTTTACTGTTAACCTTCCTTAAAACATTTTCCGGGTTTTTCACTGTATCAAACGATCGCAGGCTCCAGGCTATTGAATGATGTCCCGTTATTTTCAAGGCTTTTTTCAGCATTGGGTTAGTCACCCCATAAGGCGGCCGGAAGAGTTTTGGCTTTTTTCCGGTAAATTCAAAAATGATTTCGTCAGTTTTCAAAATTTCATCAGCCATCCTGTTGTAGGAATATAAATCGAACCAGAAAGAATGGTTGTAAGAATGGTTTCCAACAATATGCCCTTTCGCAGCTATGCTTTTAAAAACTTCCGGATTCTTCACTATCCTTTCCCCGATGCAAAAGAAAGTCGCTTTGATGTTGTACTTTTCAAGAACCGCAAGAATTTCCGGAGTAGTTTTCCCATCAGTACCATCATCAAATGTTATGGCGACAGTAGGCACGTCCCTTCCTCCATGGCTATGTGAGAAAAAATAAAAATTCCATTGGATATAAATCGCTCCAAGAACGAAAAGGGCAACACAAACAATCAGTAACAGGATACCAGCAACCAGCAACCAACTGTTATCCAGGAACAAGCCAAAAATGGCAAATACCAAAACTATAATGAAACAAGAAATTGTAGTATTTCGCGAGTTGAACATGAAGCCGTTTTTAATAATCTGCCGTGGGATTTGCCAGCAAATTTAACAATTATAATTCCATGATCTTTTTCAGGTTTTCTCGATCAAATCTTACTGAACCGGGATCATCACCAGCAGGTTCAACAAAAAACAAAACTGTAAATAACTTCTTAGAAGTATAATCAACCCACCCGGTAATGCAAGCTTTGTGGCGACTATTACTCAGCAATATGGAAATATAGTCGGCAATGAGCAAAGCATCAAATTTCTCAGCAACAAAAAACATATTTTCTCCCTTCAGGTTATGCCTGATACTGATTTCGCCAAGCATGATGTTGGGCAATGTATAAACGAAAGTCGCCGGTTCAGGGAAATACTTATTCCTGTCGGCGATGGTTGATTGGTGTTTAATATCGGAATCAATTGAGGAAAAGGAGTTTGAGAATATCAAAGCGATCTCCTCCGGTTGGTATTTTTTATGATCACCGGAAACAAGGAGAAATTCCGAGGCAAGAAAAGCCAGTTTACTTAATTTGTCCATCTTATAAAACTTGGCATAACCGGTTTCGAGATGCTTGAAAATCTCTTTCAGAAACTTCCCGTCATTGGTAAAACCGGGAAATTCAAAACGGTTATCATGAGTGACGACCACTCCCTTGCGGATGATGCAATAAGATGATATTTTCAGGCTATTCATCACATTTTTTAAGTAAAACAACGGCATTGCTTCCCCCAAAACCTGAAGCTGTTTTCAACACCCTGTGAATGGCTCCTGTTATATTTTGTCCAATCACATTCAAGGTTTCAGAAGTTCCCGGATTTTGGAATCCATGTGTCTTAACCAATAAATTCTTTCGCATAGTTTCAAAGCAGAAAATGGATTCAATTACTCCGGCTGCGCCAAGTGTGTGTCCGATATATCCTTTATAACTGTTGACAGGAACAGGATTCAGGTTGCAGCGCGAAAAAGCAATGGATTCCATGTCGTCATTATAAGCAGTTGCAGTTCCGTGCGCCGAAATAAAATCAATATCTGTATTGCCGTTCAGAACCTCCTTAATGGCAATATAGAGACCTTCGCCGGTTCTGGACGGACCTGAAATATGGTTGGCATCGTTGCTGCCCGATCCGTTAATAACTTCAATCAAAGGATGGGGACAAATATTTTTATTTGAAGTCAGAACTACGGTACCGGCGCCTTCACCAAGGGTTAAGCCACTTCTTTCTTTATCAAATGGTTTGCAAACGCCCTTACTCAGTGAAAAGAAGGATTGAAATCCCGAAACGATGAACTCAGACAATACATCACATCCGCAGACAATTACGTTTTCATACTTTTCCTGCCCAATCAACCGGTGAGCGGCAATAATGGCAAGAACACCTGAAACACAAGCATTGGAAACCACAAGGGGAGTATGAAATGCGTTAAAATAATGACCTACTTCTTGTGCTGATTTCCATAGGTGTACACGGTCGTCAGGGAAACCTTTATTGTCCTTCAATAAATCAATATTTCCTTTGGTAGATGACAAAATCAATAACGTTCGGGGAGAAGTTAAATCTATTTCAAGTCCGGTGAGGGCGCTGGATACCGAAAGTATGATGAGTTGTTCAAAGCGGGTATATGCCTTGTCAATTCCTTTTTGGTTTGCCGCAAAATTCAGCAGGCTGTTGTCCACCAAAGATGCCGGAAATTCTTCCGGGTAGAGATCGTTTTCATGCACAATCTGCACACCCGTGATACCCGAGCTGATCTTTTCAAAATTAGCAGCGGTGGTAAATCCAAGAGAAGTGATGATATTGTCGCCGGCTATGTAAGTCCCCATTGCTATTTTAATCTTTCAACAACCCGTTTTTACGCTTCCATTCCAAAATGTATTCCGGTAGCGTTAATAAAAGATCGCCCTTTGTATCCAAAAAAACCTGAACGCTGCTACCCGTGGCAACCAGTTCGTGATCGCTTTCGCGATACAGGTCATAATGAAAAATGATCTTGGCGGCATCCGTGTCAATGTATTTTGTTTCGACCACTACCCTATCTCCATAACTCAGTTGCTTTTTATATTTACAACTCACCTCCACCACAGGTGTCATCAAGCCTTTGGCGTACATATCGAGGTAGCCGATTCCATATTTTTTTCCGAAGGCTTCCCTCCCGTCTTCAAAAAACTTGATGTAATTGCCGTGCCACACTATCCGCATCGAATCCACCTCGCTGAAACGAATAATGGTTTCGCTCCTATGAATGAGATGGGCTTTTTCTTTCTTTTTTATTACCATTTGAAACGATTACAGTGCGCAAATGTAAAGAAATTTGATAAGGGTTTCCAACCTTTGAAAGGTTGGAATCCCTTATATCAAATATCCTCCCAGAAATCAAAGAAATTAAACCACTGATCAGGATATTTCAGGATCATCTTTTCCAAATGCCTTACATAGTCTTCCACAAGGCTGGAAATGATTTTTTTCCGGGCTGTAAGATTTGCAGGGTAATTGCTAATAACCGGCTCGGAGGCGAAAAAGTAATAATGCCTCGCAGTCTCTTTCATCGCAGAAACAAACGTAACCGGAACTTTGTACTTATAAGCCAGCGAAAAAGGTCCTGTCGGGAATTTGGCTGCCTTACCAAGAAAAATCTTTTCGAGGGTATTGGTTCCCTCAAGGTAGCGGTCGCCGTGCATGGCAACCAGTTCTTTGTTTTTTAAGGCCCTTTCTATTTCAAATAAATGAGAATAATCAACATTGATGACGATGAAATTTACATTTTTCTCAGTGTAAATATCCGAAAGAAAGTTCTGGATTTTAGCATGCTCATCCTGGTACATCACGATATTGATCCGGGTTTTGATCCTTTTTAGCAGTTGCCCTGCAATTTCCCAGTTGCCGGCATGTGCGCCAACCAGTATGCCGCCAGTCTCTTCCGCCATTTTCATCAGATGATGTTCACCATCAAAATCAAATGTAAACTTTGAGTCAAATCCTGAAAGGAATGCCACTTTATCAATCAGACTCTGACCAAGCTTGTAAAAGTTCCGGTAAACATGCAGGTATGCTTTGAAGCGGGGATAACCAATCCGTTTGTTAAAGAAATAAAAAGAGGTTTTAACAGCTTTGCGAGCAAAAAAAAGGAAATAGAAAACGACAAAGTGAAGGAAAGAGTAAGCAAAACCAATTCCCAAATACTTAATAAAAAAAACGAAAATTTTATATCCGGCGATGCCCCCGCGGGTTTTTCCTGACCATTCAGGCATGGGATCAGTTTTTTACTTTGGCTTCGATGAAATCATACAGTTCATTCATGGTCTTTACTGACACTATTTCTTCGGGTTTGATTTTGACTTTAAACTCTTTTTCGATCATCACGATGATGTCAACCAAATCGAGGCTCTCGATCTCCAGTTCGTCCTTTCAAAAGTGTATTATCACTGATCAGTCGGGGTTCTATTTCAAACTCATCAACTAAAAAATGATTGACAATCTCTATTATTTCGCGTCTTTCCATGCCCAATTTTAAATCTTCTTTACGATTAATGTTGAATTTGTTCCACCAAACCCAAAAGAATTTGACAAAATTACATTAATTTTTTTGTTGATTGTTTTATCGGCGATATTCAATTTGGCAGAAAATTCATCAGGCGTTTCAAAATTGATGTTGGGTGCAATGAATGAATCCCTGCATCATTATTACGGAATAAATTATTTCGCTGGCGCCACCCATCCACATTTCGTGTCCGGTCATTGATTTGGTAGAACTCACAGGGACTTTGGAATCGCCAAATGCCTTGTAAATAGCCTGTGCTTCCATTCCATCGCCAACCGGGGTCGAAGTTGCATGGGCATTGATATAATCAATATCTGCTGGTTTTAAATGCGCCTTCTCAATACAGGTCTTTATGGATTGATAAGGACCTTCCACATTTGGTACAGAGATGTGGTCGCCATTGGAAGAAAATCCATAGCCAATGACCTCAGCAAAAATAGGCGCTCCTCTTTTTTTGGCGGTTTCATAGTTTTCGAGGATGACGGTTGCAGCGCCTCCACTTGGCACCAATCCATCGCGGTTGGCGTCGAAAGGCCTGGATGCCTTTTTGGGATGTTGAAAATTCTTTGAAAAAGCCATCAACCCATCAAAGGATCCTACAGCCAAAGCATTGAGCTCCTGCGCCCCTCCGCATATGATGGTATCCTGCAAGCCTGTTTTTATCAAATGATAGCCCAATCCGATGGCATGAGAGCCGCTGGCACAGGCGCTGCTTACTGTAAAATTTATTCCTCTCAGCTTAAAGATCACGGCGAGGTTCATTGTCACAGTAGAATTCATCGCCCGGAAAATATTTCCTGAACCGATGAGGGTGGTATCTTTTTTTTCTCTGATAATATCGGCGGCTTCAATAACAGGAAGTGCAGAACTATCATTGCCATACAAAATCCCGATGATGTTTTTGTCCATAAAATCCTCGTCAATGCGCGCCTGCTTTAAAGCATCCATCGTAGCCATGTAAGCGTATTCAGCCGGCTCTGCCATTCCCACGCGCATTCTGCGGGGCAACGAACCTTTTAAATCCGGCTTTTTCAGAATGCCGGTCAGAGGAGATAAAAATCCATATTGAATCCTTTCCTCATCTATCCCGATCCCCGATTTGCCATGATACAGCGAATCCCTTACCTCATCAAGTGTAAGACCAATGGTCGAATAAATACCCATTCCTGTGATGACAACCCTGTTCATTTTGTTATTTTATTTTATAATGTCCGTTAAGTATATAAACCTCCGTTAACCGGAATCACCGCCCCTGTGATATAGGAAGCTTTTTCAGATGCAAGAAAATCCACGACCTCTGCCACTTCCTCAGGCGTTCCAAACCGGTTTAATGGAACTAATTTTTTCAACTGCCCTTCATCCAGGTCTTTGGTCATTTCTGTCAGGATGTAACCCGGCGAAACGGCATTGACTGTAATGTTTTTTTTCCCAACCTCCTGAGCAAGGGATTTGGTAGCACCAATAACACCTGCTTTTGCCGCCGAATAATTGGTTTGTCCGGGTAAACCCTTTTGCCCTGAAAGTGAAACGATATTGATGATCCTGCCACTTTTATTCATGATCATGTCGGTCAGAATAGCTTTCGTCAGATAGAAAAAGCTGTTCAGATTTGTATCAATCACATTTTCCCAATGCTTATCTTCCATAAAGATCATCAGGTTGTCGGCATTGGTTCCGGCATTGTTAACGAGCACACTGATATACTTCTCAGGATTTTTTTCTTTCCACGATTGATAAAAACTTCTGATTTGCTCTTTATCCGAAACATCAAAAGCACAAATTTCAGCTGAACCACCCGAAGATTTTATGGACTTAAGTGTTGCTTCAGCGCTCGCAGCATTCGATCGGTAATGAATCATGACGTGGTGGCCTGAAGCTGCAAGTTTGCGGCAAATCGCTTTTCCAATATCACCTGAACCACCTGTTACCAATGCAATCTTCATAACTACTTCTTACAAAATATTTTTATAACAGTTCTGCTGAATAAAATCAATCATTTTCTGAATCTCTTTATGCTTTGGACTATCATCAACAAAAACAGGAACGATTTCTCTTAATGACTGATAAAGTTTCTGATTATTTTTTGATAATTTTTTCTCCGCTTTCAGATAATCAACCGCCTGAATGATAGCGATCAATTCGATTGCCAATACCTGGAACGCATTATTGATAACCCTTTTGGTGAGCAGGGCAGAATTGGTTCCCATACTGACAATATCCTGGTTATCATTGTTATTTGGAATGCTATGCACATACATCGGGAATGAAAGGGTTTGATTTTCAGCCGTAGTTGAAGTGGCAGTAAACTGAACACCCTGCATCCCAAGGTTAAATCCGAGTGTACCGAGGTTGACAAATGGAGGTAGGATTTTGTTGAGTTTATTGTTCATAAGGAAATTGAGCTGACGCTCGGCAACCATGCTCAACTTGCTGATCCCGATTTTCAGTTTATCAGATTCAAAGGATACATAGTCACCATGAAAATTACCACCGTGATATACATTTCTTGTTTCAAAATCAATGACGGGGTTATCCTGCACAGAGTTGGCTTCATCAATGAAAAGTTTACCGGCATTTTCGATCACTTCATAAATCGGTCCCATAATCTGCGGCACGCAACGAAGCGAATAATACTCCTGCACCCTTTTCCGGATTTTGCTTTGATCTGTTATTTTTGAATAAAAACCATTTTCCCGTTTTTTGATCAGTTTGCTTCCTTCGGTAAGGTAACGCAGGCGTTCAGCAACAACGTGCTGACCTTCATGATGCTTCACTTTGTTCAATTCAAAAGAGAAATGATCATCAAACGACTGAACGATTTCGTTGATCATGGCTGAACTAACCAGCGCCCAGTTGATCAAACGTTTGGCACTTAATACATTCACAATGCTGATCCCGGTCATTACAGATGTTCCGTTCATCAGAGAAAGACCTTCCCGCACGTGAATCTCAATCGGTTTTAGCTTATTTTTCTTCAGCGCAAGGGAAGCAATTATTTTCTCATTTTCATAATAGACATCTCCTTCGCCGATCAGGCTTAATGCGATGTGAGCCAGTTGCACTAAATCGCCGCTTGCTCCAACGCCTCCATGTTCCGGAACGGCAGGGATGATATTCCTGTTGATGAATTCCACCAGCAATTTGACAACATTGATGTGGATGCCCGAATACCCTTGCGAAAGATTATTGGTCAGCACCACCAGGGCGCTCTTGATATCTGTGACAGAAATATTTTCGCCCACACCTGCAGCATGACTCCGGATCAGGTTATATTGTAATTGTTTCTGGTTTCCATTGTCAATGCGGTACTGAGCCATCGGACCAAAACCCGTATTGATGCCATAAATCACTTTATCCTGCGAAAACTCTTTCAGAAAGTCAAAACTTTTATTGATCCTTCCGTTAGCCTCAGTTGATATTTTGACTTTTTCCCCAATCCTGAGAATTTTTTTAAAGTCGTCGAGTGTAATGTTTTGTTTACCTATTTCAATCATAAAATTGCCTTCCCACTCCCTTCAGGGGATTTTCAAGGTTATATTTATACTTAATTGACAATATTAAGTTTACGAAAAATAAAATCAAAGATTTTTGCGAATCTGAAAATCAGACCGCCATAAAATTAATCATTAATTGATTTAACCTGTAGATTTCTTAAATTCTAAATTGCCAAACCTTACTGTCAGGAATTAATTACTTCCTTCCATCAATAAAAGTGATCGGTTTCCGGTTCAGATCAGGGGAACTGAGTGCTATAATTTGTTCAGGCGTAACAACCTGGACATCCGGAGCTACTCTCAATTTAGCCCTGAAATGATCTTTGATAATCTTTTCATATTGTTCGTTTTGGTTCCGGCACCCAACCTTGATCACAATTTCGTCCGTTCCAAGTTCACCGGTTGAAACCTCGATCAGGTAATTTTCCACGAAATCTATTTCATGGAGTATATCATAAATCGCCGGCGGAAACAAGGTAGTGCCTTTGTATTTCAACATTTGTTTTTTACGACCGATAACAGGACCGATACGTAAGGTATTCCTGCCACACGCGCATGGATCGCTATGATGATAACAAATATCACCTGTTTTGAACCTCAACAAGGGCATGGCTTCAACCCCAAGCGTGGTGATAACTGCTTCACCCGGCTCGTTCTCTTTAACCGGCAGGTCGTTTTCATCAAGAAATTCGATGATGATCAGTTCGGGGTGATGATGACCGCCCTGCTCATGAATGCAGTCGTTGAAAGCCGCTCCCATTTCGGTAGAGGCATAAGTGGAGTAAAGTTTTATATCCCATTTGTCGGTAATTCGTTTACCCAAAGTATTCAATGTAAAATCATTGTTCCTGATCGGCTCGCCAATGCAAACGGCTTTTTTAACCGAAGTTTTATTGATGTCAATACCATTTTGTTCAGCAAAGTCAATCATTTTTACCAGATAAGAAGGAACGGTAATCAAAGCCGTAGGATGTATTCTGCTAAACGTATCGAACTGAAGGGCGGTATTGCCCGGTCCAACCCTTACAACGCCTGCTCCCATTTTACGAAGCCCTAAAAAATATGCGATCCCCGCCATGAATCGTCTGTCAATGGTTACCATCATCTGGTAAATATCGTCAGGATTTCCATCGCTGCAACCAAGCGAAAGATACTCATTATAAGCAAGCCTTTCGAGGTCTTTTTCGGTCAGGACAAAAGTAACGGGTTCGCCCAGTGTTCCTGAAGTAGTGTTGTAATCAATGATCTTATGAGGTTCAACACAAATAAAATCCCTGGTTCGCCTTTGCAGGTCTTCTTTTGTGGTGACAGGAATTTTCGACAGGTCTTCAAGCGTTTTAATTTGATGAATATCAATTTTATTATCACTGAATTTCTCAGCGTAAAACTTTGAATTTTCGGCAAGGTAGGTTAGGAGTTCGGGAAGCCTGGTTTCCTGGTATGCTTTAATTTCTGCCTTACTTCTTCGTTCGATATCCGGTATCAACATTCAGCTTGCTTAATTTATTTATAATTTTCAAACGCTCCGTAGCCGATGAAACCTCTTTTGAAAGCGCAAAATTATAAAAATCTGCCGATTTAACCTTATCACCGGCACCGGCAAAATAATCGCCCGCTGATTCATAAGTTTGATAATATTCCGGATTTAACGAAATGAATCTTTCTATTTCAGATGATTTAAATTGATCAGGATTTTTTTTCAACTTTAGAATGATCTTCCTGAACTCAATAAAATTGGCGTATTGGTTAGAATATAAGAACGAATCTGCGGTGATGGTCAGGGAGTCCGTCACGATCTCCTGATTGAATTCAAAACTTGCTGCTTCACTGAATATTTTATTCAAATCATAGCAAACATAGCTTCCCAATTGATAAGGAGAAGTCGAAACCCACATCAGCCCTTCGTCCGGTTTAAAAATTACTGAATGATGTGCGATCAACTGATTGATGGCTTTCTCATTTCCCATGCCGATGTCTTTGTCTGATAACCCGTTCTGGTCGCGCAAAAGAAAAGCGACCTGCCTGTAATTTAATTTTTGCTTCTCTTTGATCAGTTCATCTACCCTGCGAAACCTGTAAACGGAGGTTTCATTTTCCATGTTTTCGATATTCAGTTTATGATCAGCAAAGATCGGATGCTGGAGATGGTTTGTGGCGATGATATAATGCTTGTTACTTTTATAAAGAACCGTGGTATCAGGCGTTTTTTCAACGATAGCGGCATATCCGTCATGAGCAGAGCCGATCAGGAACGTTTCACAAACAAAAGTTTCCATACCAATCGCAATTCTATAAGCCTCTTCAATGCTTGAGGCATATTGCAAAATTTTTCTTGCCACAATTGAAACTGGAGTCCTTGCCCCGTAAGGAATCTCCGACTTGGCTGCATTCAGGGTCACGGTCAATCCTTCCATATTCATACCGGAGACCACACCAGTCATTCCACCCCAGGTAATCATGGCAAAATCAAATCCTGTTTGGGGGTGATAAAAAGCCACTATCTTATTTTCTGCAAATTCATCGCCCACATAAAAATCAAAGTTCCTGCCGATCAGTAAAGCACTGTCGGATGAATATTCGTCCCATACACCAAAAGAGGTACAGGCAACCAGGTTCAGGTTTTGCATCGCATGACCGATATCGTGCGCCGCATGGTAATTCAAGATCCTATCATAATTATCTCCGATGAAACCAAATCGGGGATCGGCGCTTTGCGAAATCCCGTAAATCTCCTGCTGGTTTTCGAGGGGTATATATTTATCGAGGTCCTTGTTGAACCAGGCAATGGCATATTTCAGGAACCTGAGGTAACGTTCAGAAGGTATGATCTCTTTTATCCTGTCAATGAATGCCTTTTCCTGGTATGAAATCAGCTCTTTATTCAAAATACCGTTTTTGATACCGAGTTCATAAGGATTACCCGTAAGGTACATTTCCCACAATCCGGTCCTGCTCTTTTTTACCCAGTTATCTCCAATTTTAAAAGTAACGGAATCAACCTGAACCCTTTTGAAATTTTCGGAATTGATTGCAGGGACCGGCGGAGGATGGATTTTCACCATTGCTTTAAAAGCAAATATCAGAATGATCATGACGATCAGGGTCGCGGCAGACGTAATTAATGCCCTCCTTATCAGTTTTCTTTTAGGTTTAGCCCACATCTCTGATTTTTTGAATGATTTTATTGATGTCAATGATGTAAGCCAGGGTTACCAATGCACCTGTTGAAACGCCCAACATGCCGTGGGCGTTGGTATTTTGCCCTGTCAGGAATAAATTGGCGATATTGGTTTTTGGTAAAACATGTGATTGTATCGCGTTTTCACTGTCCTTGATCAATCCATAAGCTGATCCTTCGGGCGAACCGGTATATTTAACCTGGGTGAGGGGAGTAGATGAATAATAGGATATTATTGAAGATTTTAGTTCAGGAAACCGCTCATACACCCTTAATAATAATTTTTCAGCAAGGACTTTTTTAAGGTCAGCATATTCCCTGCCCCGCATATCTGGATCGGCATTAACCCACTTCCTGAAAACTTCGTAAGCAATGGGTGACAAAATGGTAATAGTCCTGGCAAAATCAGCAGACTGACTCGAAGCAGGTGTTTCGAACCAATAACTGTAAGGCCAGGTATCGCTTCTGTCGCGGTTTATCCAAATATCCCCGGTAAGACTGCAGGTATAATTATAGTTCAGGTATGGAAAAGTATCAGGTTTTAAAATGATGTGCAGCAGAAACATACCCGTGCTGTTTCCCATACTTTTAATCCTGTTCACATAAACCTTGCGCAACGAATCGGGCGGCAACAATTCAATGGTTGGAAACGGGTGAATCGCAGAGATAAATTGCTTCCCAAAAATTTCCAAGCCTTGATTTGTAGTGAGCGATACAATTTTTTTATCACCATCCAAATTAAATGTCACAGCTTTATTTTCGGTCAGGACAGTACCTCCATTTGAAGTAATAATTGCTGCAAGGCTTTCTGCAAGCTGAGATGAACCGTCAACAAATCTCCAGGCGCTTTGAATGAAGGTATAGTAGATCATTCCGAAAATATACATATTGATCTTTTCCTTTGGACCACCTAGCAAATCATTTAACCCTGCCATCACATTCCGGAGATCGTTGTTTTGGGTTAAGGAATTAATGAATCGAAAGGCATTGACGGAACGAAGCGGATTAAAAATTGTCGGATTTACAGTAGGATCGAATGTCTGGAGGTTGAAATAGTGACCCGATTGCCCAACCTGCCTGATCTTCGAAACAAAACTTTCTATTGCCTTGCTTTCATTTGGAAATTTGTCAATCAGCTTTTGGGAAAAGTTTTCAAATCCCTGTGCAAGCGGATACTCATGACCCCTGAAATTGATGACATCAAACCTGTCAACATCAAGCCGCTTTAATTTGAGTTTGTCATAAATCCCAAGATAGTGGAAGAGCTTATAAATAAACTGATCTTTATCACCGCTCCCGAAATAATGCAAACCTGTATTGAAAACCACCCCGTCCCTTTCGAACGATTGAAGGTTTCCTCCGATGACTTTGTTTTTTTCAACTATGCATACATTGTATCCCTCCTTGCTCAGGATGGCTCCACATAACAATCCACCTAATCCACTGCCGATGACAACTGTATCGTATTTCATCATTTTCTGATTACATAAATCAAATTGGAAGTCAATTTTGTGTTGTCAATCACCTTCACATTAAATCCATTTTCGTTAGAAAGCCGTTTGATCATATCACCTGAAACAAAACTAAGTTTTTCTTTGGTTTTATTGAATCCGATACGTGTGGAGATTAGCTCAGTAATTTTTGTAACTGCCGTACGTTTCTTAAGATCGGCATCCGCATCTCTAACAACGATCATCCCTCTTTCATTCAGAGAAGCAAAGCAATTCCTAAGCAGTTCGATTTGCTTTTCCTCTGCCATATAATGTAACATATCCATAATCAGAAAAACATCGCTGGCTGGTAATTGCAGGTTGGAAATATCGTGATGAATAAATCTCAGATTTGCCAAATCTTCGGTACAGTTTTGAGCGGTAATGATTTTATCTTCATCATAATCGAATCCTGTTATCATTCTTTTGTCGGAAACAAGTGCAAGCATTACCGACATAAACCCATATCCGCATCCGATGTCCGTTATGGCTCCCTGTCGGGGGATAAGATCATTGATAGGGTTATAATTTTTTTCGAGTGTCAATTTTGTCCGGAGGTACCACTCCAAAACAGGTCCTTTGAATATATAACGATTGATGAGGTTATATTTCATCCTGTCGGGCGCTTCAAGGGGACGCTTCATTATCTCAAACTCATCGCGCATAAATTTCAGGACACCTTTTGCCTGATCCGAATAATCATTGCCAAACCTGCCTTCTTTCAGATTTATCCGATCGAAAAATTTCAATGTTATCCTTCCCCGCCTGAGGAAAAATTCTTTTTTATTCAACCGCTGACAGGCACCATGTATGAGAATAGGCTGAATCTCAAGGTTAAGCTGATCAGCAAGGTAAAAAGCTCCTTTATGAAATCGTTTGATTTTACAATCAGCCGCACGGGTTCCTTCCGGGAAAACAATTATGGAATAACCATCCTCAACCCTTTTTTTAATCGTTTCTATCGCAACGTCTAAACCTGTATCGCTTCTGATGAAATCGGCATAACGTATGATTCTGCCATAAAAAGGATTGTTCCATGATTTGGTATTGGCAAGTATTACCAGCTTTGGGTGCAACATTAGAAGCAAAACCAGATCAAGCGATGACTGGTGATTCGAAATGACAACAACGGGCTTTTTAAACATTCCCTTTGGTCTGTTAATCAAAGTCTTTTTAACATGTATATTTTGGTAACTGACAGTAAGTGAAAAAAACCAGATCACACAATGAATCATATATTTTTTTGTTTTTGACGGGATGGGAAGAATTTTTAGAACCGGAATTAAAACGGCTCCAAATAATACAGCAAATAAAAAATAGATAAGGGAAGTAATTGAAAAAAAATAGTTGTAAAGCGTTACCGGCTGTGATCTTTTTCGCTTTTGATAATGGGTCAGGAAATTGATCAGAACCGGTTGCAGGGTAAAAGTAACGACAACTGCCGATGTTATTCCGATCATCGCAACCAGAGCGATGGATTTCAGCGCCGGATGACCTGCAAAAACCAATACTCCTATGCCAACAACCGTAGTTAATGCAGAAAGGATGACCGATCTTTTGAAAGTGGGAATATTGTCTCTTTTGTATTGTAGTTTGCGCAGATGTCCTTCCGTCATAAAAATGCTGTAATCATCACCCAGTCCAAAGATGAAAGTGGAGATCATGAGGTTGAAAAAGTTGAACTGGATATTCAGGATGCCCATGATGCCGATGGTCCAAACCCAGCTAATGAGAAGGGGTACAAAGGTAACAATTGCCAGTTCGATCCGTCCGAAAGAGATCAGCAACAATAAAAAAACAAGGATGGACGAATACCAAAGCAACTGGTTGAATTGCGATTTTATTAACCCGAACATCCGTTCAGAAAATTCCTGCCGGTCGAAATAATAAGTTTGATCAAATCCTGAAATACTCCGGCGAATCAGATTTTTATTCTCTTTTTCTGTTTTAATAAGGGTTATCACCGCCGACTGTTCTTCATTTTCAATCAAATAATCCTGGAGAAAAAGGTGACTGATTTCACCAAACTTTTTAGCCGGCAAAGGAGAATATTCATTTTCCACCATTTCAAAAAACCGGCTGAATGATCCGGTTTTAAAACCCAAAACTTCGCCTTCATTCACCATTGTTGCAAACAAAGCTTCTTTTCGGGATTCCCAAAACTGATTCCACCTCCTGATTTTTTGCTGTTGCTGTGCTATGGACGGCATTAAATCAGCCACATTAAAATATTCTTTAATGATGCCCCTTTCTTTAAGGCTTTCGAGAGAATCAACCATTCCATCATTGTTCTGCAACGCCTCATCCAGGTCCTTTCCGGTAGTGATCATAAATACAGATGAAGAAGTGATGGTCGTCTTTTCGCTGATACGGGTTTCTGCTTTTTTCAGTTTCTCTGTCATGTAATTCATGTCCATCAGGTTTTCGTTGAAAGTGACCCTTCGGCCGGTATAAAAAAACACGACCGTTAGAACAAGAATAATCAAAACGAGATAGGAATTTTTATGGAAATCATAAGAAGCAAGCGATGAAACGAATGAAGCGGGTTTCTTTGCCCTAATCTTTTTAAATACGGGAATTAATATCAGGGGTAAAAAAACAAGGGTGGCAAAAGCTGTTGACAAAACGCTTAATGCTGCAAATAATCCGAAGTCCTGTAATCCCGGCGATCGGATCAGAAACAGGCACATAAAAGCAGAAGCGGTGGTAATGGCACCGATGACAATGGGTTTGGCCAAATCGCCGAACAACTCCCGCACCGAACCCGTGTGTTTGAAATGGGTAAACAAATGCAGTGAAAAGTCAATGCCGATTCCAAGCAATACAGACCCCATGCCCAGCGATATCGCCGAAATTTCTCCTTTCAGCAAATAAAGCAAAGCAAGCGCCAGCGCACCGCCTGCAACAACAGGTACCAATAATATCACCGGAGCTAAAAAATTCCTGAAATATATTCCAAGCAATAACAGCAGAAAAATGATGCTCAGGCTAAGGGTAATCATAAGGTCCTTTTTGATCCTGTCAGCATTCGCCTCCGAAATAACCGGAGTACCAAAATAGTTTACTTCAATTTCAGAATTTCCGATGGATTGAATTTCCTTTTCAAATCCTGTCACCATCTGCTTCATCGCTTTTGTATCTCCCGGATTTTTTACTGTGATAAAAAGGAAAAGGTCGTTTTTGTCTTTAGAGAATATCCGGTTCTTTTCAAATGTAAATTGTTCGCCGGTCTGAATCTGGTTGAGTTTACCATAAGCTAAGGATGTCAGGTGCAGCGGATCATTCACCAAAAATTGTTTAAGGACGATTCCAACCGGTGAAACCAGGGTGCGGTAATTATTGCGCAATGTTGCTCTGACAGCCGAATCCGCCAACCTTTCTTCTATTATTTCATAATCCGTCTCATTCAAAAAAATTGGGAGGTTCTCATACAGAAAATTATAAACCGCCTTCATCTCCTCATCCTCAACAACATACTTCACATTCCTGATGTATCCTGCAAAACCGGACTGAATGGTATCAATAAAAGCATCGGCATATTTTATCAAACTATCAGTTTTTGAAGGGCTGGAAGTGTCGGAGGTCGAAAAATAGACAATAATCTTATTGGACGCAGAGGAGTTTTTTAATATGAAATTGAATTTTTCCGAATCCTTCTCCCTGGGGAAAATGGAGGTATAATCTTCATTGATTTTCAAGTGAATTATGGAAAGTACAACGAATCCAATAAAAAATAAGATGAAGAGAATCAAAAAAAGTTTCTTTCGGGTCAGCAGGGTGTAAATTCCGTAAAATAACCGTCCCATTATTTTCTATTTGGTGTTAATGTCATTTATTTCCCCGGTTTTCCGGGTTATCGCAAGCAGCGAAAAGGATAATAATCCTGAAAACACCCCTGCAAATAAAGCCAGAACGATGCTTCCAACGATATAACTCCACAAAGCCGATTTGATCATCTCAAAAGAAATGTCAGAATGAAAAGAAAGGTTCAGATCGTTGCCAAGTACAAATTCGCCCATCCTGAGAGAGAAATAGAGGATCAATGGTATCAAAGGAGGAAGGCTGATATTGGCGCTGATAACGACAAGCACTTTGTTAAGCTTAAGCAAATGCGCTAAAAAAACAGCAGTCAACATTTGGTAACCCCAAATCGGAACAATTCCCATAAAAACCCCGAAAGCGACAGACAGGGCAAGATTCATGTTTGAGAATTTCGGGTCGGATATCTGCTCCCGGAAATGCTGTTTCAATGGTTTTCTCAGAATCTTCCGGGTGATATCGCGGGGCTTGATCCAAAGAAAAGTCCAAATAACCAGGAAAGTATTTAAAATGCTGATCCTTGTAAAATCAATGAAAGGGCGGAAATGCGAAACCCGGTCTTCTTTCCTGAAATATTGAACTTCTACCGGAACCGAAGTTACTTTCACTCCTTTCCATGCCAGCCTCACGATGATTTCAATCTCAAACTCGAATTTTCTTGTAATGAATTTCTCAGGATGGATGAACTTTAGCGGGTACAGCCTGAATCCTGATTGTGTGTCGGGATGTCTTATGCCCGTTTCAACCCAAAACCAGAAATTTGAAAACTTCATCCCGAAACTGCTTTTGCCGGGGACATCTTCTTTTTCCATGTTCCGGCTACCGATGATGACAGCTTCGGGTTCTTCCTCAAGTTTTTTTGCAAAAGCGGGCAGATCATCCGCCGAATGCTGACTATCCGAATCAATGGTGATGGCATATTCATATCCTTTTTTCTTTGCAAGGGAAAATCCCTTTTTAAGTGCATATCCCTTTCCTTTGTTCTTTTTGTACGAAATAATTTCAACATGAGGATAACTCAACAGCAAGTCAGCAGTGCCATCCGTAGAACCATCATTCACAACAATGATATCCGAACCATATTTCATAACATCCCCTATCGCCTTTGCCAGTGTACCGGCATTGTTGTAGGTAGGGATGATGATACAAACCTTTTTGTTGTTGAATATGATGGAATCCGCGTTTTTCAATATTATCCCAACTGCTTTTCAGTATTTATAATTATCCAGTTATTCGCAAGTAAATGTCTGCATTTTTTCCTTGCGAATAACCCGGATTTTTGCAAAATAAAAAACAACCGAAATCTTATTTTTTGAGATTCCAGTTGAATTGGGCAAAATTATTGAAAAAACCAAGAGTATTTATGGAAATACTGCTGGTTAACTCATTTTTTAACAACCACTTTGGGGAATTTTATTATTTTACCTTGCATTAAGGCTTAAGTTTCGAGGGTCTTTATCAATCCTCTTCTTCTTTTATATTCTATCCAGTCAAATTTCCTGAGAAAGTCGGCGGCAGCAACAGCTCCACGATTGAACAAATCAATTTTTGCCTGATCGGAAAGCCCGAAGTTCAGCCAGTTGTGGTCGCCGATGAGGATATGCTGCACCAGCATTTCATAGTCAGGGTTTTTCAAAATGAAATCATAATCATGCAAGTGACGCAATGAATTAAACATCGCTCCAAACAAATTCAACGGGCTGCTGATTTTGTTGGCTTCATTACGGTCAACGCCAAGCCTTACACCGAAAGTAGGAAGGCGCGGGATAGAATTGACTTTATGGAAAATATCAATCGGGAAATTTGACATGATCCCTCCATCAACAAGATAAACCTCATTTGGTACTTTGCCCCTGAATTTTACCTGCTCCTCCCAGTTCTTTGTCGCTTCTTCTCCCTGAGGAATATTCTGAATTTGAAGTGGCGTAAAAAAATAAGGGACCGACATGGAGGCCCTCACAAAAAGCGCCGGGTTTATTTCATCAGGAAATTTCCAGTACAGCGAACGCATTTTTGGAAATTCCACTTTGGTTTCGGTAGTAAGGTCGGCTGATATGACTGCAAAACGCGGATTCAG
Organism: uncultured Bacteroidales bacterium; assembly: GCA_963840975.1. Lineage (GTDB taxonomy): Bacteria > Bacteroidota > Bacteroidia > Bacteroidales > JAADJA01 > JAADJA01. Next base: position 416,367 of record CAWJBC010000017.1, read on the forward strand.
TCCGGCGATGTCCCGGTTGATGCCCGGTTTTATCTTCAAGCCTGCCGGTACTTTCCCAAATTTATCATACAGGTCGCGGGTAGTGGAAATACCATTCTGCTTTAAAATACCGGCTAACCAGTTGGTAAAATCATCACCCGGATTCAGCCCTAAGTCTTGCGTAAGGTTGTCAATCACCTGCATCCCTTTCCAGGCCATCTTGAGAATTTTGGCTTTCTCTACAAGCGCTTCAACAAAGTCTTTGGCATCCTTGTCGCCATCAACAAAATCGTACAGGTTTTTATTGGCTAAAATCTGGATGATCTTTTCTGATTTGGGCTGGGAAATATCGCCAAAAGAAGCCAGCAGCAAAGCATTGATGGATCCGGCAGAAGTTCCGGCAAGGCTAAAAAACCTTAATCCCATTTGCTCCAGGATGTAAGTATAGCCAACCAGGGCAACCCCCAGCACACCACCTCCTTCCTGCACAAATTCAACGTACTGGCTTTGGTTTTCGTCAATCACATCCGAAAAATCTTTTTTGTCAATGCCCTCTTTTTTGAGTTCATTTATCAGTTTAACGACATCTGCCTGTTGTGTAAAATCAGTTGTTTTCATGGTTCCGCTTTTTAATTAAACAAATTTTCAACTATCAATAAGGTTATAATTACAACGCAATAATCGCTTTAAATATATAACCAAAAAGAAGTTAAAAAGTTAGCGGTAAACTCAAGATATTTCGGGAAAACATTTTTAACCCAGACGACTGATCACCATTAATTTTTGTTTATCAAGTATGGTAATGGTTTTCACATCAGACAGGATGATCTTTTCTTCATTCCAGCGGGTAAGGGTGTGGATTACATTTTCTTTGGAACAACCGGCAAATTCAGCAATTTCCTTGCGTGTAAGCTGGAGGTGAAATTGTTCACTTTTGTAAACATGTTCTGCTAAATAAAGCAGAATGTCAGCCAGCCGGCCATTGACGTTTTTATTGGCAAGGCTTATATAATTCAGTATAGAAGTTTCAAACATTTCCATGGCTTTCTGGAAAAGCATCAGGGCATATTTTCCGTTTTGCATCAGTAAATCCGGCAGGAACTTCATGTCTACCATAAATACCTGACACTCTCCTATGGCGGTTATGGAAAACAAATTGATTTTTCGATAGAACATATTCGCCCCTCCTAAAATTTTAGGAGCCGATACAATGCTTAGGATCAGGTTGCGGTTGGGATGGTCTTCAAAATTAAATTTAACAATCCCTTTGTTCAACAGAGCGATATGACTTGAAGTATCTCCTTGTTTAAAAATGGTTTCGCCATGTTTAAAATTCAAAGGATGGGTATTCTTTTCCAGCAATAGCAAATTTTTTTCACTTAAGAATAATCTGGATTCTTTGTAGAACTGACACTGGTAGAATGACTCCATTTCCTTTACCATCGTTTCACCAATATAAAATTAACATTCCCGAATTTGATCAAAAGTGAAATATTTCACTTTTTTAAGTAAATAGTTCCAGCCTGTTGACGACATAAGTTGATGAAAATGAATATAATTTCGCAAATGTAAAGAATTCCTGATTTCTATACACTAAGAGATCAGGGGAAAAACAACTCAGGTATGGGAGCGCTTTATGATCAATTGTTGAAAGACGTCAGATTTCAGGAAGGGCTTAAAGCTTGTATCAACTGCGGTACCTGCACTGCCATTTGTCCCGCTGCTGAGTTTTATAACTATGAACCACGGACGATCCTTGACATTGTTCAGAAAAAAGATGAGGAACGAATAAAAGATCTACTCACCGGTGATGAAATATGGTACTGCGGTGAGTGCATGTCGTGTAAAACACGCTGCCCGAGAGGCAACGCACCAGGACTGGTGATCATAGCCCTGCGGTCGCTTTCGCAGGAGTCAGGCAACTTTACCGAATCTGAAAAAGGCAGGCAGCAACTCGCCCTCAAACGAATGATAGGAGATACGATCCTCGAACACGGATATTGTGTTTATGCTCCGCATATTGACCTCGAACGTTTTCCTGAACAAGGTCCTGTCTGGGGATGGGTTCACGATCATCTGCCCGAAGTGATGGACAGGGTAGGTGCAAATTTCGAAGGTGCCGGTCCCGGTATCCTCCGGAAAATGAGTTCGCAAGCCATGAGGGAATTGAAAAGGATTTTCGAAGTAACCGGTGGTACTGCACGATTTGAAAAGATAGAGCGTGCATCTGAAAAAATAGCAAAGGAAGAAGGCATAGAATTTAAGGGAAAAGGCACTGATGAGGGATACTATAGAAAAGTTTATACCGAAAACAATCAAAAACATACCAGGGAATGATTAACCAGGGACGAAAGACAGTCTGGTCGCAATACCAGAAAAACATAGCCGACGACCATTATTTTTACATCCGAAGCTGCATCCGGCAAAATCTTTTTCCGGGATCGGAAACCGCTTTTATGAAGATTATGCAGGAGGAACTTGGAAAAGATATTTTTGAGGATGCCAATCACACTACCTGCACCGGGATCGGGTACCATACCGATGTTGTCCCCATCGAAACCACCATGACGGTTGTTGCCCGGCTTTTCGCCCTGATGACCGAAAGGGGTTACGAAAATATGATCACCTCATGTATCACTTCGTTTGGCGTTTTGTCTGAAATTCTGGAAACATGGAAAGAGTTCCCTGAAACCGAGGCGAAAACACGTGAATATCTTTGGCAGGCGACCGGCAGGGAATTCAACAAACCAAAGGATATGGCTCATGCCAGCGATATTATTTATAAATTCCGTAAAGAAATAGCTGAAAAAGGTGTCAGGAGGCTGGTGAATGCCAGTACAGGAGAAAAGCTCAGGGTGGTAGAGCATATAGGTTGCCATTATTCCAAAATGTTCCCGCACAAAGGAGTGGGCGGCGCCGAATTTCCTTATGTACTGATCGGCATGATCGAAGACTGGGGCGGAGAAGTGGTGGATTATCCTGAGCGCCGCCACTGCTGCGGATTTGGATTCAGGCAATATTTTGTGAAAGCGAACAGAGGATTTTCTATAGCATGTTCAAAAAAGAAATTTGAATCAATGGAACCTTTCAAACCCGATTTTATCATTACCAATTGCCCCGGATGCAATTACTTTCTCGACCGCTGGCAATATGTAATCAGCGAGATGGAGGGTAAAACTTTTGCTGAAAATGGCAATGGCATTCCGGTTTTGACTTATGAAGAGGTTGCCGGTTTGGTGCTGGGTTATGATCCCTGGGATTTGGGAATGCAAATGCACCAGGTTGGGGTTGAACCGTTGCTACAAAAATTGGGAATTGATTATCATCCCGAAAGGAAATATCTTGATAAACAAGGTAATTCGCTGGGGATACCTGAAATGCCAAATGTTTTAAACTTCAGTTGATAGAACGATGAAGAAGCATGTTTTAATAATCGGAGGCGGCGTAGCCGGAGCAGAAGCAGCTTCACAACTTGCATACATGGGATTCGAAGTAACCCTTGCAGAGAAAGAGGCGCAAACAGGAGGGAAACTGAATCAGTGGGACAGATTGTTCCCTTCAAAACGAAAAGCTACAGAGGTGATTGATTTCATTGATAAAAACCTTGCACACTCAAAGGCAAGACTTCTTTTGAACACCGAAATCACAAAAATATATAAGGAAAATGGCGGATACAAAGTCAAAGCAAACAATGAAGAAATTCATGCTGATGCCATTCTTCTCGCCACAGGATATGAAGTTTTTAATGCCAGCATCAAAGAAGAATATGGATATGGAATTTATGACAATGTGATCACTTCCGTTGAGCTTGAGCAGATGTTTAAAAACGAAAATAAGATTTTGACATCCAGCGGAAATGAGCCAAGGCGGATCGGATTTGTTCATTGCGTAGGTTCGAGAGATGAAAAAGTCGGTAATCAATATTGTTCACAGGTATGCTGCGTAACTGCTGTAAAGCAGGCAATGGAAGTAAAGGAGGTTTTGCCCCGGACTGAAGTATTTTGCTTTTACATGGACCTTAGAATGTTTGGATTGCAATTTGAGGATTTATACAGGGAGTCGCAGGAAAAATGGGGGGTAAATTTTATTCGTGGTCGTGTTTCCGAAGCGGCAGAAAATCTTGATGGTACCATATTGATCAAAGTGGAAGATACGCTTGCAGGCAGACCTTTGAAAATGAAAACGGATTTGCTGGTGCTGATGGTTGGTTTTGTACCTTCATCCGGCACAAAAAATTTAGGCAAAATGCTTAATCTTGATTTCACGCCCGAAAAGTTTTTAAAACCTGCTGATGAACACCTTGACACGCATTCAACTAACGTTGCGGGTGTCTTTGTCGCCGGCACCTGTAAATCCCCGAAAACAATCGCCAATACCCTTGCAGATGCAAAAGCCGCGGCATTAAAAATTAAACAATACCTCGAAAAAAGTAAAGGATAACTATGCCGGATTGGGGATTTGAAATAAATAAGGACAGGCAAATAGATTTCGATCGCAACGGCCGGCGGCTGGCTGAATATATCAGAAAATACGAGCCTTCGTATAAACTATGTATCTCGTGTGGCGCCTGCACTGCTACATGCAGCACAGCAAATCTCACCGATTTTTACAACATCCGAAGGTTGAGTGTTTTTTTGCTCAGGGGCGAAATTGATGAAATAGCCAAACACATTGATAAATGTATGTTCTGCGGTAAATGCGAACTGGTTTGTCCGAGAGGTGTGAATACCCGAAAAGTGATCCTCATCATGAAGGAAGGAATCAAAAAAATCAAACAAAATGAACAGCTTTGACATATTTGTACTTCCGTTTGCAATAGGACTATACACCTTGCTCATAATCTTTATTGCCAAGGCATTCGACTGGATCAAGCATTTGCCTCCTGAAGACAAAAAAAAACTCACCAAAGGGATCAGAAGCAGGAAAGTGTTTGGAGCCATAAAAGAAATTTTCCTTGAAAGCCTTCTTCACCGCCGAATCTTCAGGGTAAATCCACTCCTGGGTTATATGCACATGAGCCTTGCCTTTGGTTGGTTTTTACTCATCGTTTTCGGTACTATCGAATCAAAAATTTACGGTAAGGATTTACTCAATGCTCCCTGGGACCCAATATTTTTCAAATATTTCAAACACGATACCACTGAATTCCATTCGGCATTTTTCAATTTCACTATGGATTTTCTGCTGCTCTTCATTCTTTCAGGGGTAGTTTTGGCTTATAGCAAAAGAATCTATTCCAGACTATTTGGAATGAAGAAAACGACAAAACAAATTTTCTTTGATAAACTGGCAATTATTACTCTCTGGCTGATATTTCCGCTCAGGCTGTTAGCCGAAAGCCTCACCTCCGGTATCCACCACAACGGAGGGTTTCTGACCGGAGGGTTCGGGAATTTTTTGGCTGGATTTTTACCTATCACCCATTTGGAATATACAGCATGGTGGCTTTATTCAATTTCCCTGGGTGCATTTTTTGTCGCGCTGCCTTATTCAAGGTATATGCACATCCCAACCGAAATCCTCCTCATCTCATTAAGAAAATTCGGGATAAAAACAGAAACGAGTTTCACCAACTTCTCGCAAATAGAGGTTTATTCGTGTTCGAGGTGTGGTATCTGCATTGACAAATGCCAGTTGTCAACTACACTGAATATTGAAAAATCAATCCCGGTTTATTTTCTCAATTCCATAAGAGCGCACAAAGTCAGGGAAAATCTTTCGTTTGATTGCCTGATTTGCGGTCGCTGCCAGCAATTTTGCCCGGTTCAGATCAACCTGATGGATCAGCGATTGGTTCAGAGAAATAAATTAATCAGCAATGATTTTAATTTTCATTTTCTGACAAATGGAAGTCCGGGTAAAGGTAAAGTTGCATATTATGCAGGCTGCATGACTCACCTTACCCCTGCTATCAAAAAGGCGATGGTTAAAATTTTAGAGGTTTCCAAAACCGATTATGTGTTCATTGATGAAGATGGAGGCGCCTGCTGCGGAAGACCCATGAAGACCTTGGGCAATTTTGAAGCTGCTGATAAACTGGCGGATCAAAATAAAAAAATGATCCTGAAATCGGAAGCTGAGATCCTGGTAACTTCATGTGCTATATGTTATCGGGTATTTAAGGATGATTATCACCTTCCGGTAAAAGTGATGCACCACTCCGAGTTTATTCTGGACCTGTTGAACAGAGGTCAAATATCGTTGAATAAATCAATCACTCGTGCAGTTTATCATGACCCATGCGAATTAGGCAGGGGAAGTGGAATCTATGATGCACCGAGGGAATTGCTTCGTCATACAGTTGATTTGGTCACTACCGGGTATGATAAGGAAAATGCGCTCTGTTGTGGCGGCAGCCTTGGAAACATTATGCTGGGTTATGAACAGAAAAATAAAATCAATACAGCCGTTTGGGAAGAAATGATGGTGAACGAACCTGACGTTCTTGTAACTGCTTGTCCCTTGTGCAAAAAGACTTTCAACAAAAAGGCCCCGGTTCCGGTCAGGGATATTGCGGAGGTGATTGCGGATGCAATTCTATTGGCAGATGACCTGCAATCAAAGAATAAATTTCAGTTAGCAGCTACTTCCTTAAATTCAATATAAATTAGCAAATTTCTTTGCTATTTATATAAAAGGTTTCCTATATTTTTTTAGTTTTGAGCAAATTAATAATCTCGTTAATAGAACTTGACTTACTCTTTATGTTTCAATTTCTTCGTCATACTTATTTTGGTAAACAAGTTATAACTTATGCTTAAAAAGACACAGACTATGGAACAAGAAATTAAACTTGGAAAAAAGATTTTCATCCGAAATACAGGTAAAGATGAATATTGGCTGCAAGACATTATTTACAGTATTACCGGGTATTGAAAAGCCAATGTTTGCTGGTGAAAAAGATGTTTTAGTAGTAGATTAGTATCAATACCATGGCGAAAAACAAAAAAATAAATGTCAGGGGAATAGACGTTGTGTTGTATGAAGATAATAAAGAAGACTTTATATCTCTTACTGACTTAGCAAGGTATCGCGACAGAGAAAGAAGTGATTACATTCTGCAAAACTGGATGCGTAACAGAAACACTATTGAATTCATTGGACTTTGGGAGAAATTCCATAACCTGGGTTTTAATTCCATCGAATTCGATGGAATTAAAAATATGTCCGGGTCAAATAGTTTTTCGCTTACTCCAAAACGGTGGATTGACGCAACGAATGCCATTGGAATAGTTTCGAAAACCGGGCGGTATGGAGGAACATTTGCTCATAAAGACATTGCCTTCGAGTTTGCATCATGGCTTAGTTCAGAGTTTAAATTTTATTTGATTAAAGAATTTCAACGGCTTAAAGAAGATGAAAATAACCGCTTACAATTAGATTGGAATCTTCAACGAACTATTTCAAAAATCAATTACCGCATTTATACCGATGCTATTAAGGAAAAGCTGATTCCCAAAAAGATTACCCCAAAACAAGCCAATTGGGTTTATGCCAGCGAAGCCGATTTACTCAATGTCGCCCTGTTTGGAATGACCGCAAAGGAATGGAGGGAAGAAAATCCCGAAAAAACAGGAAATATAAGAGATTTTGCAAGTTTAGAGCAATTGGTTGTATTATGTGATTTGGTATGAATAAGTTGAAGAAAAGAAAAAATATAGACATTCAAAAAATCGTAGAAATAAAAGGTATTTTAAATAATTAGTAACAATAAATTTGAGCAGTGAACGGACATATCCTATAACTGCATTACTTTAAATCTTAATATTTATGAGTCAAAACAAGAGCATCCCGATTTTTGAAGAAGGCGAAGCCTCCCTTATCCAACCGATTGACCTGGATGGTTTTCGCGAACACAACAGGAAAAAGACAAAAGCGCTTATTGACAAACGAATGACCGAAAAAGAAGCCATTGACAAATATGTTAAAAATGGCGACTATGTGGGCTTTGAACTCTACGGTACGGTTCGCTGCCCCATGAGCCTCACCCGCGAGTTGGTTCGGTCGGGCAAAAAGGACTTCCGCATAGTCGGTCAGGGCGTACATGAACTTGACCTCATGTTTGCGGCTGACATGGTAAGGGAAATTGATTTTACCTATATCAGCCTCGAAGTTTATGGAATTTCGGACAACATGCGACGAAGGGTTGAATCGGGAGCAGTTACAAAAATTGTGGAATGGTCGAATGCAGCCATCACATGGCGGTTCAAAGCTGCCAGTATGGGCATTCCGTTTATTCCTGCCCGAAGCATGTTGGGTACCGATACCATGAAGAAGTCTTCCGCCAAAGTCATTGAATGCCCGTTTACCCATGAAAAGGTTGCCTTGTTGCCGGCATTATTTGTTGATGTTGGATTTATCCATGTAAATCGTGCAGACATTCACGGCAATTGCCAGATTGACGGTATCAGCGGCTTTGCTTTTGAAATGTCGAGAGCTTGCAAAACACTCATCATCAGCACCGAAAAGATTGTACCGACTGAAGAGATCAGGGAACATCCCGACCGGACGATCATCCCCTATTACCTTGTAGATGCTGTGGTTCATGCTCCTTTCGGCTCATGGCCCGGTGAAATGAGCGGCATGTACGAAAGGGACGACTCCCATTACAAAATGTTCATCGAAAAGCAGAAAAAACAAGAAACCATGGATGAATACATGAAAGAATGGGTTTACGGTCTGCCGGATCATCAGGCTTTGGTTGAAAAGGTCGGAAAAAAACGTTTACAGGAATTAACACTTTAGGAGGAGACACTATGACACAACAATATTCACCATCAGAATTATTGATTTGCCTTGCTTCCCGCGTGATGGAAGACGGCACAACAGCTTTTATCGGAACCGGCATACCTATGCTGGCAGCCAGCCTTGCACAAGCTATGCATGCGCCTAACCTTGTACCCATTTTTGAATTTGGCGGAACAGGCGCCATACTCGAAAAACTTCCGCTTGCTGTTGGCGATATGCGTACTTACAACAAAGCGCTTGCTGCCTCCGGAATTTGCGATGTGATGGAAACAGCACAGCGCGGATTTGTGGAATTTGGTTTCCTTGGCGGAGCGCAGATTGACAAATACGGAAACCTCAATTCGACGGTGATTGGCGACCATAAGCATCCAAAAGTACGACTGCCCGGCAGCGGCGGTGCCAACGATGTGGGTTCAGCCTGTTGGCGCACCATCGCCATCATGATCCACGACAAAAGAAGGTTCATGGAAAAGATAGATTTCATCACCACACCCGGATTTCTGTCAGGACCCGGAGCACGTGAAGAAGCCGGATTACCAAGAAATACAGGTCCGTACAGGGTGGTGACCAACCTTTGTGTAATGGGTTATGACGATGAAAGCAAGCGGATGAAACTGCTGAGTGTGAATCCCGGTGTAACAAAGGAAATGGTTGTTGAAAATACAGGGTTTGAATTGCTCTTTGCTGATAATATTACCCAGAACGCACCTCCGACAGATGAAGAACTCAGAATTTTGAGAGAACATGTAGACCCGGATGAATTGTACAGGTAAAAGTTGGTTCAAGGTTTCAGGTTCAAAGTTCAAAGTTGTGGTTCCGGGTTTCTGATGGCCAGGGCGGAAGAATTGGAAATCACAAATAGTGACACCCAAATTCTTATTAAAGAAAGAGTCCACACTGAAAATTAATAATGATGATTTTACCACATAGGATCATAGGGCACAAAGATATTCACATATTTGATTAAGAGTCTAAAACCTATGTGAAAGCCTATGATTCTATGTGACTATGTGGTTCAGAATTTCTTTCGGCGCAGACTCAAGATTGAAAATGAATCCCACAAGTCATCCTAACGCAAAGGACTTTGCACGAAGATTCGCAGGGTGGGGGAAAACAATTGGAAGAGGTGAATCAACAGCAACAGGAACAAGCGAAACGGAAAAGAATAGGGTATAAACTGCCAGAAAAGGAATAAGGAATTTTACAATTATTATAAAGGCTAAAAACGTTAACCCTACAAGTTACACAATCATAAATGTCCTGATGGAAGACCATAGGAGTATGGGAAAACTTCACTTTTCTTTGTAATGTTTTGGAAAACGCGATTTACGACCCTCAACAACTTTAAGATAGTTTCCATTCAAATCATAGTGAAGATAATCTAATTTATATTGCCTTGCACGAGGTCCATAGGATATGGTTGTAAGAATAATTTCATTAGTAAATATGTCATCAATTATAATTGGTATATCAGACATTTGTGATCCTGACGGCCAATTATTAATTTCCACGGAAATATAAAGTGGGGTAGTGGTAATATCTTTAAAAATAAAAAGTTTGCTTGGACCTTTAGGATAGATACCCGTTAAATAAACGAATATTTCACCTGATTGGGAAAAGGCCTCATACCACCAGATACTAAAAGTTTCAGAATTTTTATAAATCAAATTTCCCTCAGGATTGAAAAGTAATAAATTAGTTGTGTCGCCAAAATCTTCCCCACTACAGTTATTTAATCTAGACCCGAAAAGTGCAAAGGCTCCATTGTTTGAAACATCAAAAACAAAAGGGTCGCTTGGTAAAGTGTGGCACTTTACAGAAATACTATTAGTATTATAAATGGTTAAAATAACTGAAGTATCTCGGCATCCATTTGTTTTTGTTGCTGCAAACTGTCCATTTTCAGAAATTCTAAATGACTCATCGCGTAATATTAATTCATCATTTGTAAAAATCAACTTTTCCCCTTTCCTCCTAGCACTATCTAAAAACTCGTATCGGATTTTAAAATGATTGTCTTGAGGAATAATTTCAGTGCTCTGACAATATGTTGTCTGTGCATAAGGCAATGAAATAATAAACAATAATAAAAAATCCAATTCTCTTTTCATACTCTTGTTTTCATGAGGTTATTGAATATGACAGACCTCATTAATAAATACCCAGTCAGTCCAAATTTTAATCTTTCTCACCCTTTCATGTGCTTGGGTATCCTGCCATTTTTAATGGATTCGGATCTGAGCCGGCGACCGACAATGCGCTCCACCATATTTCCAATTTCCAGTACCTTTTCAATATCAATACCTGTTTCGATTCCCATTTCGTCCATCATCACCAGCATATCTTCGGTTGAGACAAGTCCGACTTCCAGCGGATCTTTATAGTAATACTCACCTGTCCCGGAAACAGGAACACCGTCAACAAAATTAGCAGGTTGTCCGCCAATCCCGCCCATGGTGGATTCGTAGTTGGTCACGCCTGCCTGCAAGGCTGCAAGCACATTGGCTATTCCCCAGCCGCGCGTTGTATGGAAATGTGCTATTTGTTTATGGGGATTATCAACGCTTTCAAGCATCATTGAAAAATATTTGTAAACGCGGTCGGGAGAAGCCGAGCCATCGTGGTCAGCATGTTCCACATCGGTAGCACCAATGTCGAACCAGCGCTTGGTAAATTCGATGGCTTTTTTCATTTCGGTAGGTCCTTCAATCGGGCAACCCCAGATGGTACTTACCGTTCCGTTCACGTTTAAACCAGCATCACGGGCTTTCTTTACCCATTCTTCGCTCATTTTCCAGTATTCGGCAAGTGAAAGACCTGAGTTGGTGCGGTGATGCGTTTCACTCGTTGAAACCATCAGTAAAATCCTGTCTGGTCCCCAGCCTTCCTGTTTGGCCTGTATAGCGCGTTCGATGGCTTTTTCGCGGATGGTTACGGCAGTCAGCCTGACATCTTCCATAAGGTGGCTCACCTTTTTACTTTTCCTGACCAGCTTAAACAAAGTGTCGGAATCTTTAAACTGGGGCATACCTTTGGGGTTCCCAAAGTTGGTCAGCTCAATATGCTTAAAGCCAGCCAGTATTAATTGTTCTGTCACCCACAGTTTTGCTTCTGTTGGGATGAATTTCTCTTCGTGCTGAAAACCGTCCCTGACGGTAATGTCACCAATTGTTACTTTTTTTGGATAATTCATACTTCTATAATTATTGTTTATTTCTTTTGAATTGTATGTAATGATTTTCTTACCACAACTTGTCCCGTCCCGGCGGGATAGAATCATAGGAACATAGTTTTTCACAAAGATTGCCTTTTTGGTAATGTAGCATAAAGTTCGTTTATTAAAGTTTTTTGACCTTCTTTAAAAATATTACTTTGTTATTTGCTTATAAAACTATGTGGTAGCCTATGTTTCTATTGTGCCTATGTGGTAAATTTATGCAAAGAAGCTACCTAGTCCAAAATTCCTGCAAAAATATTCAGACTTTCCGGATTAGCCAAAGCATCCTTATTTTTAACCTCTAATCCATTAATGATATTTTTCACTGCAACTTCAACCTTTTTCCCGTTGATGGTATAAGGAATGTCAGGAACAGCTTTCACCACAGCCGGAACATGCCGCGGGCTGCATCCCGAACGGATCGCCGATTTAATCTTCTTTATCAAAATATCATCCAAATGAAATCCGCTCCTGAGTTTTACAAAAAGGACTACAATTTCGTCGCCATTGGTCTTTTTTCCGACAACGACAGAATCAGCCACCTCATCAAGATTTTCGACCACCCTGTATATTTCTGCTGTACCTATCCTCACGCCCTGCGGATTCAGCGTTGCATCCGATCTCCCAACCATTGTAATCCCTCCGTGTTCGCTGATCACGATGAAATCTCCGTGGCGCCAGATACCGGGATAAACATTAAAATATGTGTTTTGATATTTTTCATTATTACTGTCATTCCAAAAATAAACGGGCATAGACGGGAAAACAGTTTTACAAACCAATTCCCCTTGTTTACCATTGACAGATTTGCCTTCTTCATCAAAACTATCCACATCCATTCCAAGACCTTTGCATTGAATTTCGCCCAGGTAAACCGGAAGGGTCGGATTTCCAAGCATAAAACAGGAAATGATATCTGTTCCTCCTGCAATAGAGGACAGTTGTACATCCTCTTTCCAATCACGGTAAACATATTTATAACTATCTTCAGATAAAGGAGAGCCTGTGGATGCGATTATTTTAAGGTGAGGAAAGTCAGAAATATCTTTTGGTCTTACTCCCGCCTCTTCCAGTGCTGCAATATATTTGGCACTGGTTCCGAAAGTATTTATTTTCATCGTCATCTGCCATTTTGAGCAAGGGCATCCGGTCCGGGGTAAAAAGGATTGCCGTCGTACAAAACCAAAGTCGCTCCAACAGCGAGGCTGCTCACAAACCAGTTCCACATCATCCAGCCACAGGTTGTGTAATAGAAAATTATTTGATCTTCCTGCAAATTCGTGTGGAGTACAAGTTCTTTTAAATGTTGAATAAGCGTACCTCCTGCCGAATGAACAATACTTTTCGGAAGTCCGGTGGTGCCTGATGAAAACATGATATACAATGGATGATCGAATGGGAGCTGTTCAAAGGTCAATTGCTGATCTGTGGGTTGTATAAGGTGTTCCCAACTTACGGTTTTGGGTATCAAACCGAAATTAGTAAATCCGGTGTAACTTACCATTACAACATGTTCCACTGTCGGCAGATCATGCATGATACTTTTCAACTTCTGCTGTGAATCAAAAACTTCGCCTTTGTAAAAATACCCGTCGGCAGCGACAATGATTTTCGGTTCAATCTGCGAAAATCGGTCGAGTACACCGCGGATTCCAAAATCGGGTGAGGTAGATGACCAGATCGCTCCAATGGAGCTGACGGCTAACATGGCGATAATGGTTTCGGGGATGTTGGGCATAAAAGCAGCAACCCGGTCGCCCTTTTTCAAACCAAGCCGCCTGAATCCGGCAGCGGACCTTTCCACCTGATCAAAAAGTTCGGCATAGGTGAATTCGCGTTTAACAGCATCTTCTCCCCAAAAAATAAGAGCTTTATGATTATCCTTCCTCCGCAATAAGTTTTCTGCAAAATTCAATCTGGCGCCTTCAAACCATTTTGCACCCGGCATTTTATGGGGGTCGGTTAATACCTGTTTGTATTTTTCAGAATACCTGATGCTACAATAATCCCAGACTTCAGCCCAAAATAGTGCAGGTTGTTCGACGCTCCATTTATGAATGGTATAATATTCATTGTTAGGCAAAAGGTATTTTTCAGATATACGGGTTAAAAACTCATACATCTTTGAACTTATCTTAGAGCTATCAGTAGGTTCCCAAAGTATTTTTTGATTCATAATATTGACTTCACATCAAGGAAAAATTTCTAAAGCAAGTTCATAGGCGTTTTCGAAAGCCTTTTCATTAACCTCAACAGGAACATAGTTTATCTCAAAATATTCAAGCAGGTTGCTGGTTCTCAAATTTCCAACCAGGCGGTTTTCAGCCATCGGGCAACCGCCCAAACCATTGATAACTGTATCAAATCGCCGACAACCATTGATAAAAGCAGCATTTATTCTTTTGTACCAATGTGTGATAGAAGTATGAAGATGCAAGCCGAATTCAATCTCCGGAAATTCCGGCACCAAAGTGGCAAAAAGCTGGGCGATATTTTTCTTTGTAGAAATTCCAACCGTATCAGACAAGGGAATAATCCTGACACCTGCTTTGTGAAGCCGTTGCACCCAATCTGCTACCAAATCCGTGCTCCACTCATCTCCGTATGGATTACCAAAAGCCATTGAAATATAAACCACCAACTCCTTGTTGTTCTTATCACAAATTTCCAAAAGATCATTCACGGTTTTAATTGCGCTTTCGATAGTTGAATTTATGTTCCTGGTCAGAAATGTTGGAGAGATAGAGAAAGGATATCCTATGTACTTAATTTCCTGAAATTGTGCAGCGGCTTCTCCTCCCCTTGTATTGGCTACGATTGCCAAAAGTTTGGATTTTGTGTTGGATAAATCCAATCGGCGGAGTACGTCGGCTGTATCACGGAGCTGAGGAATGGCTTTGGGTGAAACAAAACTACCAAAATCAATGGTATCGAATCCGACCTTAAGCAATGCATTAATATACCGAACCTTGTCATCGGTGGGTATAAATATTGCAAGTCCCTGCATTGCATCTCTCGGTGATTCAATGATTTTGATTTCTTTCATTTTTAAAGACCCAATTGTTTTGAAATAACCAGCCTTTGGATTTCAGAAGTGCCTTCACCTATCTGCAATAAACGCTGATCGCGGTAAAAGCGTTCAATGTCATAATCCTTCATAAGGCCATAACCTCCAAAAAGCTGAACAGCTTCATCCACAACCTCTTTGGCGATTTCGGAGCAATAAAGTTTAGCCATAGCTGCTTCTTTGGTAAATGGTTTTCCGCTATCTTTCAGCCAGCAGGCTTTGTAGAGCAGATTTCTCGCCAATTCTATTTTCATAGCCATATCGGCTAACTTAAAGGCGTTCACCTGAAATTTGCTGATGGGCTTACCGAATTGTTTCCTTTCCTGCGAATATTGTAAAGCCATCTCAAAGGCACCCTGTGCGGCGCCAAGACCCATCGCTCCGATGGACAACCTTCCGGCATCGAGGGTACTTAACATAATTTTGGAACCCTGACCAACATTTCCCAACAGGTTTTCGCCGGGAACACGACATTCGTCAAAATAAAGTTCAGCGGTATCCGAAGCCCGCCACATCATTTTTCCATGCATTACTACCTGGCGGAATCCTGGAGTTCCACGGTCAACGATTATCGTGGTAAATTCCTTTCTTCCATCATCTGAGCCACTGCTGACAGCCTGAACGGTTGATCCTATTGAAATTTGTGAGGCTCCGTTTGTAATGAAAATCTTAGAACCATTGATCACCCACTCATTTGTTTTTTCATCAAGGAAGGTCCTGGTTTTTGAACCCCTTGAATCGGAACCTGCATCCGGCTCCGTCAGACCGAAACCCCACAAAGCTTCACCCGTGCAAAGCTGTGGAAGGTACTTCATTTTCTGATCCTCATTTCCGAAGTAATATATCGGACCAATCCCCAATGAATTATGAGCGGCAAGCGTAGCAGCCTGTGATCCGTCAACCCGTGCTATTTCTTCAACAGCAATAATATAAGACAAAGTATCAAGCCCTTGTCCGCCATACTTTTGCGGCAGATACATTCCAAACAAGCCAAGTTCTCCCATTTTCTTCGTTAAATCGTAAGAAAACTCTGCCTTTTCGTCCAATTCTTTGGCAAGCGGTTTTATTTCACGTTCAGCGAAATCGCGAACGGTATCCCGTATAAGTCCTTGTTCTTCTGATAAATCAAAATTCATGTTAAAATTCAGGTTAAATTATTAATATCTTTCATTCAAAAAACTTGTCTAAATTATAAAAAACAACATACAATTGTCCAAAATCTTAATCTTTTTTCTGATTACCGATTGAAATTGCTAAACTTCGAAATTCAGGATAATAAAAATCATTGATGAACTTTACATTTAATCCCATGTTATATCAACAGTATTTTAAACTTTGGGTTTTGGAATAGGTGTATCATTTAATTATTCAAAAATCATGACTGGTAAAATTCCTTTATTGAGTCCACTCCGAATAGTAATTTTGAACCACAAAGTCACATAGAATCATAGGAATTCACATAGGTTTTTGCCTCATTATCAACTATGTGAAAATCTTTGTGCCCTATGATCCTATGTGGTAAAATCATAATAAATACTTTTCTGAGAAGACTCTTTATTCATTATTAAAAGATTATTTACTGAAGATATTTAGTCATTATGGCATCAACCCGACTCAGACCGAGACTCAGATATGAAACTGGATTATCCGGGAAGAAAATATTGAGCCGGATGGATTCATGGATAAAGTCAGGACAGTTCCTGCTTGAAGGATTCGTGGTTCAGGAACACGCATTCATCAAAATACCAGAACAGAATCAACACTATTGGTCGCCCGAAATGCACGTTTGGGTGAGGGAAGAAAATGATAAAACCATTGTTTATGGAGTAATCGGTCCCAAACCAAAAATCTGGACAATGTTTATTTTCTTTTATACAGTTATTCTGACGTCTACTTTTTTTGGTGGCTCTTATGGTGTCATACAGTTGATACTGGGAATCAAGGCTGATTTTTTATGGAGCATACCCGTTGGTATTTTCGCCTTAGCTCTGGTTTACGGAGCAGCCTTTTATGGTCAGCATAAGGGCAGAGAACAAATGATGATGCTCCAGCACTTTTTGGATGATGTGATTATCTCAAATGACCCTTTAGACAATGATGATTAGCCTCAAAGTTTACGTTTAGTTTTAATCCTGAAGAACCAGCAATTCCATGCTTCCATTTACCATCTCCCCGGTTTTCACGTTGATTTTTTCAACCTTACCTTCTTTTGGAGAAATGATATTGTTTTCCATTTTCATTGCTTCTACCACTAACAAAAGATCACCTTTTTTCACTTCCTGACCTTCTTTCACATTTATTTTAACCACTTTGCCGGGCATGGGCGAAACGATCTCACCATGCGCTTTTCCTCCATGATCATGGGTTCCGAACACATCTTCTTCCGGAAGAATATCATCTCTTGTAAGACTAAAAATATGCCCCTCGTAACCTACAAATCCATTTCCTTTTGAATCGTTTGAAATTACAAACCGGTGTGAAGCATCGTTAACTAAAAGTTCCAGCCTACCCGACTCAAGGCTTTTAACATACGCTTCATGTATCAGATCATTGATTTTAAAAGAATACTTTCCTCTCTGATTTTCATTGATCCTGACTTTAACCTCTCCATCCTCACATTTGACGTTAATTTCCATCAGATCGCGCCAAAACCCAATTTCTTTCCAAACATTGTAATCGGTGCTTTCCGGTTCAAGTAAATCCTTATAGAAATCATGCATGAGAAAACCCATTACGGGTAAGTGAACGGGAATATCTTTTTTTTCTTTTTCAATCAGATTGATAATATCACCGGTATGCTCATCGCAATATTTGGTCGAAATTTTATTCCCGATGTAAGCCGGGTGTTTTAATAATTGAAGCAGGTAGGCGATATTTGTTTTAATCCCATGAATGGAGTAATTTTTTAAAGCCTGTATCATTTTCTCCCTTGCAATTTCGCGGTCATCGCCCCAGGTAATGATTTTGCTGATCATCGGATCATAAAAGCTGTGAATCACAGCCGCTTCCTGAATGCCCGCATCTATTCTGACGCCATTGGCCTCCGGTTCAAAGTAAAGCGACATTTCGCCGGGCGAAGGAAGAAAATTATTGGATGGGTCCTCGGCATAAATCCTGCATTCGATGGCATGACCTGTTTGCTTAACAGAAGCTTGTTCAAAACTTAACGGATAGTTGGCAGCGATTCTGATTTGTTCTTTCACAATGTCAATACCTGTGACCATCTCCGTTACAGGGTGCTCCACCTGAACCCTCGTATTCATTTCGAGGAAATAAAAATCCAGGTTTTTGTCAACAAGGAATTCTACGGTTCCGGCATTGTTATAAGCGATTTCTTTTGCGATTCTTACTGCCGCTTCACCCATTTTTGTCCTGACATCCTGTGTAAGCGTTGGAGAAGGCGACTCCTCTATGACCTTTTGATACCTGCGCTGGATGGAGCATTCTCTTTCAAAAAGATGGACAACATTCCCGTGATTATCTCCGATAACCTGAATTTCAATATGTCGGGGTTCTTCCACATATTTTTCGATAAAAATGGTTCCATCACCGAAATAGGATTTTGCTTCCCGGCTTGTGCTTTCGATAATTTCGGGCAATTCTTTCAGGTCGCGAACAATCCTCATCCCTTTTCCACCTCCGCCTGCTGCTGCTTTCACAAGTATGGGCAAAGGAATTTCATTTGCCTTTTTAATCAGGGTTTTATGATCGCCGGTTATCCCCGCCGTCATGGGTATTCCAAGCTTTTTTACAAAATCCCGTGATTCAATTTTATTGCCCATCAGTTTCATGGCCTTTGAATTAGGTCCAATGAAAACGATACCCGCTTTTTCACAGGCTGCAACAAACTTAGCATTTTCCGACAGGAATCCGTATCCCGGATGGATGGCTTCACTTCCTGACTTCAGGGCGATCTGAATGATTTTTTCGATGTTAAGGTAAGTCTCACTCAATTCGATACTTTCGCCAAGGCTATAAGCTTCATCAGCCATTTCAGCATGAAGCGCATCTTCATCGGCTACCGAAAAAATTGCCACTGTTTGAATTCCTAATTTCCGGGCTGAACGAATTACCCTGACAGCGATTTCGCCGCGGTTGGCTATTAGTATTTTGTTAAATATTTTCATTCCAGATTTTAAATTATTTGTTTAAGATAGACTGTGCTAATTGTTAAATGGCTATAGGCTTTAAATTGTTAGGTTATATTTTCAATTTTTGATCTGTAAACCTTATGAGATTATTAATCTCCCTTGGTAAAATATCCAATTCTTGTTTAATGTGGTCATATTGAATTTGCGTTAAAAGCTCTCTCACACTGGACTTGTTGTTCCAATCCGTGCCTTCAGATACAGAGCCTTTACTATACCGATAGAAATTGATTTTATCTTTTTTGAAATACCTGCCAAACCCCTCTGAGATGTTTGCTGACACAGAGTCAATTGCTTCTGTAAATTGTTTTCCGACAGTATATTTAGCAAAATTATCCCATTTAATTACAATGTCCCACACATAATTGCTCAACTCAAAAGCGATTCTATAAGCTGAAATATCATTTAATGTCAAATATTTGTCCATGTCACATTCAGCTCTTTAACAATTTAACAATCTGTCATTTTAACAATTTATTTTACCCAATTCGGCTTCCTCTTTTCCAAAAACGCTGCCATACCCTCCTGCCCTTCTTCACTTGCACGGATTTCAGCTATCATTCTGGCTGTTGAGATTAATGCCTCTTCAATTGTTTCTTTGTTCGAAATGTTAAAAATAAGGTTTTTGCATTGTGACATGGCTACCGGGCCGCTGGTTCTTAACAAATCAATGACTGAATTGATATATGCTTCCAATTCTTCAGCCGGGAGTGATTTGTTTACCAGACGATGATGTTCAGCTTCTCTGCCTTTGAATCTTTTGCCTGTAATCATCAGCTCTTTTGACCCGTATTCTCCAACCCTCTTAGTTACATAAGGTGAGATACAGGCAGGTACAATGCCGATTTTTACTTCACTTAGCGAAAAAGTCGTATTTTCTTCTGCATAAGCAAAATCGCAGGATGCCAACAACCCATTCGCCCCGCCGATGGCAGCGCCATGAACTACAGCAATGGTAGGCTTTTTACAGGTATAAATGGTAAAAAAGCATTTTGAAAGATTAAGGCTTTCCTTATAATTCTGTTCATAAGAATACTTTGCCACACCCCGCATCCAATTAAGGTCAGCGCCGGCACAGAACGATTTTCCACGACCCCGCAGCAGGACTATCCTGATGTCATTTCTTCCGTTAATCTCTTCAAAACAGGAAATCAATTCTGATATCATTGTCTCATTAAAGGCATTGTGAATTTCAGGTCGGTTGAGCCACACAATACCGAGGTCCTCCTTTTGTTCAAATTCAATGGTTTGAAAATTCTTCATGTTAAAAAGTTTATATATCAATAACTGAAATTATTTTATCCAGATCAACAAAGTCTCTTGAAATTACGAAATTATGTCTAAATCCGAGACTCTTGCCGACATTTTCGAGACGAATAACATCTCTCTGATCAGCTTTTGTTTTCACTTCAAGTGCTGTTTCTAATTCAGGAATAAGAAAATCTATTTCTGCACCTGAACGTTTTTGATAATAATTAAGTGTTCCAAAGTGCTGTATGCAATTATGAACCGCGTTTTCGAGTAAATTACCTTCATCCACCCTTGCAAACAAATTTACAAAACCAGTATCACACGCATATATTTTTTTTGTTCCGCTTATTTCCCGGTCAATGCTTTTTGAATAGGGAGAAATTAATGAAATGAAATACGTTTGCTCCAGGAATGCGAGGTAAGAATATACCGTATGCCTCGAAATATTAAGAGCGGAAGCAAGTTTTGAAATATCAATTTTGGAACCTGTACGTTGCAACAATAACAATATCATATCACGGAAGGCATTTATCTGCTTGAAATCTGCAAGAGTTTTGACATCTTTTTCGAAATATGATGTGAAAATATCATTTAGAAATTCTTTTTTACGTTCAGGTGTTTTAGCCAGAACAACCTGCGGAAACCCGCCGAAATATAAAAACTCATCGTAAAGCTTTTTTGTGGTTTCAAAGGCTATATAATTTCTGGCAGTATGTTTCTCTTCAAAAGTCTTAGGAAATTGCCGCTTGACATTTTTAAAAATCAAAAATTCTTCAAAGTCAAGAGGAAACAGTTCAAAAACGATTTTCCGTCCCGACAAACTTTCCGGAAACAAGTTCTTAAGATAAAAACTACTTGAACCTGTTAAGAAAAATTTCACATCAAAATGATCGTACAAATACTTAATCACTTTGACAATTGAAGGGAATGATTGAATTTCATCAATGAAAAGATAGGCCTTTTTATTGTTGGTTATTCCAAAAACTGACAAATTATTCCAAATATTATTAAAATCAACTTCATCGAATATTTTTTGATTAATAATATTTTCCAGATCAAGGAAGACCTTATTTTCATCAGGAATACTATCATAAACCATCCTCAATAAAGTTGTTTTTCCAACACGCCTCATTCCTGTCAATACAACAATTTCCTTTTGATCAAGCTGTTCTTCCAGCGCTTTAAGTATTTTCCGAACGAAAAGCATAACATTTTATGAATTTGTATTTCACAAAATTATACAAAATATGTGAACTGCTACTTCACAAAATAATATCAAATTTGTAAAGTAGGAATTTAATAAGGAGATTTAAAAACGATAATTGCATTGTTATATCAAATCATTTATTATCAGCAAAATCCCGAAAATCAACCATAAAAGTGTCTTTTCAGAGACGGGATGAACTAAATTTCTACATCCTGAATATTCCATTTTTCATATCCGGAAATTTCTGATTGAGTGACATAGCGATTCCCATAGCGATGATTTTTCTTGTATCCAGAGGATCAATGATTCCGTCGTCCCACAGACGGGAAGTGCTGAAATAAGGCGATCCTTCTTCTTCGTATTTCTTCAAAATTTCCGCCCGCAATTGTTCCCCTTCCTTTGGGTCCATTTCTTTTCCCCTTGCAGCCAATTGTTCTTCCTTCACCTGTATCAATACACCCGCAGCCTGCTCGCCACCCATAACTGAAATACGGGAATTGGGCCACATGAACAACAGACGCGGGTCGTAGGCTCTTCCTGCCATAGCATAATTACCGGCACCGAATGAACCGCCAAAAACGACTGTGAATTTTGGTACATCCGAATTGGCTACAGCATGAACAAACTTTGCCCCGTCTTTGGCAATGCCGCCATGTTCGTATTGTTTACCGACAATAAATCCGGTTATATTCTGCATGAAAAGAATAGGAACTTTCCTGGACTGGCAGAGTTCTACAAAATGGGCTCCTTTCAACGATGATTCAGAAAATAAAACTCCGTTGTTTGCTAAAATTCCAACGGGATATCCCATGATATTTGCAAATCCTGTAATAAGGGTAGGTGCATACCTTGATTTGAATTCATGAAAGCGGCTACCATCAACCATGCGGGCAATAATTTCTTTGGAATCCACGGGTTTCCTCAAATCAACAGGAGCCAGTCCATAAATTTCTTCCGGATCGTAATAAGGTTCCTCCACCTGGCTGATTTCAAGCCGTTGCTTTTCTTTGGATTCAAGAGTTTGAAATATATTCCGGCAAATCTGAATAGCATGCTGATCGTTTTCAGCCATGTGGTCGGCAACACCTGAAATAGAGGTGTGAACATCAGCACCTCCCAAATCTTCAGGGGTGACAACCTCGCCCGTGGCAGCTTTGACCAACGGAGGACCACCTATAAAAATAGTTCCTTGTTTTTTCACGATAATGGTTTCGTCACTCATAGCCGGAACATAAGCGCCTCCAGCCGTACACGAACCCATAACGATGGCGATTTGCGGCACTCCCATTGCAGACAGTCTTGCCTGATTATAAAAGAATCTTCCGAAATTGAAGCGATCAGCAAAAACTTTGGATTGCTCATGCAAAAAGATTCCACCCGAATCAACCATGTAAACACAAGGCAATTGATTTTCGATAGCAATCTGTTGCGCTCTGACATGTTTCTTGATCGTCTCCTTAACATACGTTCCCCCTTTGACAGTGGCATCGTTAGCAATGATAAGCGCCTCCTTTCCGTGGATAGTGCCAACCCCGGTAATGATACCTGCCGAAGGAAACTGGTTATCGTACTCGCCAAAAGCTGCCATAGGTGAAAGCTCCAGGAAAGGAGTATTCGGATCAATCAACAGATCAATCCGTTCGCGAGCAAGTAGTTTGCCTCTTTCTTTGTGGCGCTCCACTGCTTTTTGTGGTGCACCATATTTTACTTTTTCTAAATTGGAACGATATTCCTCCAATATCTTCAAAAACTCTTCCCTGTTCTTTTTAAAGCCGGAAGAATTAACATCTATTTTTGATTCTATTCTGTACAAAATGTGTGGATTATGAGTGAGAACCTACTAATTTCCCGCAATTTTAACGAGCAAGTAAATTTATGCAAATTTTATAATCTCCAACATGAAAAAAAAATTGCATTATTTTATTTCCGGTCTTTGCTTATTTTGGTTCCAATTTTCTGTCTATTTTTGAAACTTATAAGATTGATTAATATGAATATTTATAGCAAACTCGAAGATCGTATTTCTCCCCACAGTAATCTGGTTTTGCTGGTACTGGTTTTCTTTTTCGTTTTTCTCATTTCCTTTTTTCCTGCAACCTTTCACAAAACAATAAGCAATATTTTATTCTCTCTTATCTTCTTTGCCTCCACTTTTGCATTGCGCACAGGTCGGAAAAATCTCTTTATCATAGCCATTATTGCTTTTATTACCGAATGGGTTTCAGCTTTGTTTAAAATGCCTGTTTTAAATTATTTATCTCTGGTGATCAATATCCTGTTTTTCCAGGTAGTCGTCATCAAGTTGATCATTCAGGTAGCCAAAAGTAAAAGAGCAGATGCTTCTATTATCTTTGAATCAATTAACGGCTATTTATTATTGGGATTGATGTTTTCGACATGGGTGGCTGTATTGATGCAATATGATCCGGAAGCCCTCAACTTTAAGACTGAATTGCTAACTATTCAGGATTTTATCTATTTCACATTTGTCACCATGACAACATTGGGGTATGGTGACGTAATACCCCTGGTTCCCACAGCAAAATCAATGGCTATACTGATTAGTACAACCGGTCAGATCTATATCGCAGTGGTTATTGCCATGCTGGTAGGGAAATATGCAGCAGGTCAAAATCAAAAGCAATAATTTTGAACAATTGGAATTTTAACCCTAAGAAATATCAGTTAAGCGGAATGTTTCCCTTACCCTTGTTCCTTTCTCCGTCTCAATAAGCGTGCAGCATTCATTGTAAAGGTCGTGTTCCAGAAAAAGAATATAATTTCCTGCAACGGCTTCCTTAAAAAAGACTTCTTTATCATTTAAGGTTACCAGCGGGCGGGTATCATACGCCATGATATAAGGCAAAGGCACATGTGCAGCCGAAGGCAAAAGGTCAGCCATAAATACAATGGTTTTATCCTCCTTTTTGATAAAGGGTATCATTTGCCCGTCAGTATGACCATTGTAGAACTTGACACTGATGCCGGGCAGAATTTCACCTTCCTGCTCAACCAGTTTTAACTGACCCGATTCATGGATTGGGAATATATTCTCTTTCAGAAAGGATGCTTTTTCCCGGCGGTTGGGTTGAGTTGCCCAATCCCATTGTGGTCGGCTGATCCAATAAGTAGCATTTTTGAATGCAGGTATATAATGACCTTCCGCAATCTTTTTAATACTTCCGCCGCAATGATCGAAATGAAGGTGGGTAAGTACCATATCCGTAATGTCGTCCGAAGTTAAGCCAAGAGATTCAAGTGATTTATCGAGCGAGGCGTCTCCGTTGAGGTAATAGTGTTTCAAAAATTTTTCATCCTGTTTATCACCAATGCCATTATCAATCAGGATTTTTTTATCACCGTTTATAACCAGCAAACAGCGCATAGCCCAATTACAAAGATTATTTTCGTCAGAAGGGTAAACCTGGCTCCAGATGCTTTTTGGCACAACACCGAACATGGCGCCACCATCTAATTTTAAATTTCCTGTTTCAATAACATGAAGTTGCATACAATAATTTCTTGTTTCAGACTAAGAACAAATAAATCACCAAATGGTTTGCAAATGGCTCTATTTGTTATAAAACCTGCCTCTTTATTCTGGTTTCTCTTCCAGATCAAGACGACGGAGTTCAGGTGCAAATTTTGCCGTAATTGCGGTAATTAATATTGTCATGCTCCCGCCAAAAATTACAGAAGGGATCAATCCCATGATCTTTGCCGCCAAACCCGATTCAAATGAGCCTATCTCGTTGGACGATCCGATGAAAATACTGTTCACAGCAGCTACCCTGCCACGCATAGCATCCGGGGTAAGTATTTGGATAATTGTAGATCGTATAATCACGCTAACATTGTCAGCCATACCACCCAAAGCAAGCAACAAGATTGACAAATAAAAAATTTTTGACAGAGCAAATGCGATTATTGTCAAGCCAAAAGCGCCAACCATGATTAAAAGAAAAACACCGGCATTCTTTAACGGCGGGCGGTAAGCTAAAAACATAGCCATGATGATGGCGCCAAATGCAGGAGCAGCCCTTAAAATCCCTAAACCCTGAGGACCGACAAAAAGAATTTCGGTGGCAAAAACAGGAAGCATTGCTACAGCACCTCCAAATAGAACGGCAAACATATCGAGTGACAGTGCACCCAGAATGACCTGGTTACCAAATACAAATTTTACCCCGGTTGAAAGGCTCCGCATAAAAGGTTCACCCTTCAATGTGTGCAAAAGAGGGTATTTCCCGATTCGCATGAAAAGAAAAAGACTGGCAATAACAAATACAACCACTGCTCCATAGGCAAATTCTTTTCCTGCAAAGCCGTAAATCAATCCCCCGGCAGCAGGTCCTCCCACGGCAGCAATGTGCCATACAGTGCTGTTCCAGGTTGAAGAGTTGGCATACAAACTCCTGGGCACCAATTGAGACATAAGCGCCAATTGAGCCGGATAAAAAAATGCTCTGGCAATCCCTGTTAAAAAAACCACTATGTATAGCGGTAGTATTCCAAAAATTTCGAGAAACGAATAATAGCCCAGGCTGAAAGCCAACAACAATAAAGCTCCCAGCAGATATACCAGTACGGCAATGGACATCACTTTTTTCCTGTTGTAGCGGTCCGCAACATAACCAGCGAAAAGAGCTGAAACGATAAAGGGTATGGCTTCAGCAAGACCGATAAGACCCAAAGATAGGACATCGTGCGTTATATCATAAACCTGCCAGCCTACCACCACCGATTGCATCTGGATGGCAAAAGTCAAAACGAAGCGGGCTGAAATAAAAAGGCGAAAGTCTTTTATTTTCAAAACTGCATAAGCATCCGGTTTATCCAATCGGGTCAGCATCAGATATATTTTTAGCCGCCAAAATTAAAATAAAGTGACTAAAGTTTAGCCTGAATAATTCACAAAACAGGGATAAAGCGCATAGTTACCGGGGATTTCTTCAGTCCTTACTTTATCTATTTGAGAATTTCTCAGGATAGAATGATTAAAGAAAACAGGAAAACCTACGGCAAAATAATATTCGTAGTGAAATTAGACTTACAATGAAGAAAGTTTGACAGTTAAAATCAATACCTTTGACAAATCAAAAAACACAGGTTTAATGAATCGCATCACACAATTGTTCAATATTCAATACCCCATCATTCAGGCGGGAATGATATGGTGCAGCGGCTGGGAACTCGCTTCAGCCGTTAGCAATGCCGGAGGACTTGGGTTGATCGGCTCAGGGTCAATGTATCCTGATATCCTGCGCGAACACATCATCAAGTGCAGAAATGCCACCGATCTTCCGTTTGGCGTAAACCTTCCGTTGCTTTACCCGCAAACAGACGAACACATTCAGATCATACTGGAGGAAGAGGTAAAAATTGTTTTTACTTCTGCCGGAAACCCTAAAAAATATACTTCCCTGCTCAAAGAAAATGGAATTACTGTTGTTCATGTAGTTGCGAATACAAAGTTTGCTAAAAAATGTGAAGAAGCAGGCGTCAACGCTATCGTGGCAGAAGGATTTGAAGCCGGCGGTCACAACGGGATTGAAGAAACCACCACCTTATGTCTTATTCCGCAAATAATAAATACGGTTTCTGTTCCGGTTATTGCTGCCGGAGGGATTGCTTCAGGAAGGTCAATGCTGGCTGCTTTTGCGCTTGGCGCCGAGGGAGTACAGATTGGAAGCAGGTTTGTAACTTCTGTTGAATCTTCAGCACATGAGAACTTTAAACATGCCATATTAAATGCAAATGACGGAAGCACACAGCTTGTATTAAAAAAAGTAGTTCCGGTAAGATTGATAAAGAATAAATTTTTTCAAAAAATCAGGGAAGCAGAAGATATGGGCGCTTCAACAGAAGAGTTGAAAGAAATACTCGGACATGCAAGGGCAAAACTCGGTATGTTTGAAGGAAATGTAGATGAAGGGGAACTTGAGATAGGACAGGTATCCGCATATATCAATGAAATAAAACCTGCCGGAATAATTGTAAGTGAAATTATGGCGGAATTTTATCAGGCAAAAGGAGAACTATCACAATTGGCATTTTGAATTGATCATAACATAATTAGGATAGTTTGGATTATTATTTGGTTTTCTATCCTCCGTCAATTATTTTTACAAAAATTTTATATCATGAATTTTGATTTTACTGAAGAACAGTTGATGATCAGGCAGGCTGCAAAGGACTTCGCAGAGCGCGATCTGATACAGGATGTGATTGAGCGCGATCACAAAGGAATTTTTCCAACCCAACATGTCGAAACCATGAAACAACTGGGGTTTTTCGGAATGATGGTCAGTCCTGAATATGGTGGTGGTGGAATGGATATGGTTTCTTATGTTTTAGCGATTGAAGAAATATCAAAAATTGACTCTTCACTTGCAGTAGTTATGTCGGTTCACAATTCACTTGTTTGCCCGGGAATTGAAAAGTACGGAACCAAACAACAAAAGGAAAAATATTTACCCGATTTTACTACCGGCAAAAAAATAGGAGCCTTTTTACTTTCGGAGCCTGAAGCCGGTTCTGACGCTACAAGGCAGCAAACATTAGCTGAAGATAAAGGAGATTACTACCTGGTGAATGGTACAAAAAACTGGATTTCAAACGCAAGCAGCGGTTCGGTTTATCTCCTGATCGCCCAAACGCATCCTGAAAAGCGGCACAGAGGAATCAATGCCCTGATAGTTGATAAAGACACCCCGGGTATTACCTTAGGACCACACGAAGATAAAATGGGATTGAGAAGCTCCGATACACATTCGGTGATGTTTACAGATGTAAAAGTTCCGAAAGAAAACAGGATAGGTGAAGATGGATTTGGGTTTAAATTAGCCATGTCGTTACTTGAAGGTGGAAGGATTGGTATTGCTGCGCAGGCTACCGGAATTGCAGGCGGTGCTTACGAACGTTCGGTACAGTATGCCCACGAACGTAAAGCATTCGGAATCGAAATCATCAATCATCAGGCTATCGCATTTAAACTTGCCGACATGGCTGTAAAAATTGAAAATGCACGCAACCTTGTCCTGAAAGCTGCCTGGCTCAAGGATCAGGGAAAATCTTATTTGTTAGCCGGTTCTATGGCAAAACTTTACGCTGCCGACATTGCAATGGAGGTAACTACCGAAGCTGTCCAGATTCATGGAGGCTATGGTTACGTTAAAGAATATCATGTCGAAAGACTTATGCGTGAAGCCAAACTTACACAGATTTATGAAGGTACTTCCGAAATACAGAAGATTGTGATTTCGAGAGCCATTTCCAAAGGCTGATTAATTTCCTTTTTTTAACAGGATGATAAATTGATAAAGAGTTTTTTATCTTTGCTTTTTATTTTTGATCAATTAAATTTGAATTAATATGAAGATTCTGATTTGTATTAGCAATGTTCCCGATACTACTACCAAAATAAGGTTTGTAAACAACAATACAACCTTTGATACCAATGGCGTACAATGGATCATCAATCCCTGGGACGAGTTGGCGCTTACACGGGCATTGGAACTGAAAGAAACAATTGCTGACGCAATTGAAAAAATTACCGTCATCAATGTCGGACCGCCTACTGGCGAATCCACTATCAGGAAAGCGCTTGCCATCGGAGCAGACGATGCCATACGGGTTAATGCTGAACCAAAGGATGCATACTTCGTTGCCTATCAGATTGCCGAAGCCGTAAAAAACGAAGGTTATGATATAATTATTGCCGGAATTGAGTCAAGCGATTACAATGGTTCAACAGTAGGAGGAATGGTTGCAGAAATGCTCGGGATTGAATCGGTTTCGTCCGTTTCAAAAATTGATATTGAGGGAGGAAACGTGGTTTTAAAAAGAGATATTGATGGAGGTTCGGAAATCATAGGAGTGCAACTGCCTTTTGTGGCGATTATCCAGAAAGGGATCGCCAAAGAACCCCGAATTCCTTCGATGAGAGGGATCATGATGGCGCGCAGCAAACCTCTTAAAGTTGCAGAACCTGCCGGCGGGGAAGCGTTAACGGAGTTTGTAAATTATGAGTTACCTGCAGCCAAATCAGTTTGTAAAATGATTGACGCTGAAAATATGAAGGAATTGGTTCACCTTTTACACACAGAAGCAAAAGTAATTTAAGAATAATCGCCACAGATTATGTAAATCTTTGGTAACTAAAAATATAAGAAATATGTCAGTATTGGTTTTTACAGAAAATTGGGATGGTAAATTCAAAAAATTAAGTTTTGAGTTGATTGCATATAGTGCAGGATTGGCAAAATTGTTAGGAACAACTGTAACAGCGATTTCCATTGGAAAAGTATCGGACGACGAGTTGAATAAGCTTGGCATTTATGGCGCTTCCAAAGTGCTTAAAGTAGAAGACGATCGCCTGAACCAGTTGGTGAATTCAGCTTATACCGCAGCCATCACGCAGGCAGCGGAGAAAGAAAATGCAGGAGTGATCATATTGAGCAATAATTTTACCGGCAAGGCCCTTGCACCAAGAGTCGCAGTGAAGCTCAAGGCGGGTTTGGTAGCAGGTGTTACAGCCCTGCCTTCAAATCTTGATCCTTTTGTGATCCGTAAAAAAACATTTAATGGAAAAGCTTTTGTTAACGTAAAAATCAATACCGAAAAGAAAATCCTCTCCTTATCACAAAACGCATACGGGATCACAGAGTCACCGGTGGATATTACGATTGAAGCATTTGCTCCAATCTTCACAGACAATCATTTTGCAATGACAATCAAAGATACATCAAAGATCACAGGAAAAGTCCTGCTCACTGACGCTGACATTGTTGTATCTGGAGGTCGTGGAATGAAGGGTCCTGAAAATTGGGTGCCAATTGAAGAACTTGCCGGATTATTGGGCGCTGCAACTGCCTGTTCACGTCCTGTTTCTGACGAAGGCTGGAGACCGCATGAGGAACATACCGGACAAACGGGAAAGATCATCGCCCCGAACCT
Source organism: uncultured Bacteroidales bacterium (assembly GCA_963840975.1). GTDB lineage: Bacteria > Bacteroidota > Bacteroidia > Bacteroidales > JAADJA01 > JAADJA01. The sequence continues at coordinate 446,942 of CAWJBC010000017.1, forward strand.
TTACATTGCTGCCGGAATTTCAGGAGCCATCCAGCATCTCGCAGGAGTTAGCTCTTCAAAGTGCATAGTAGCGATCAACAAGGACAATGAAGCTCCGATTTTTGAAGCTGCTGATTATGGCGTTATCGGAGATGTTCAGAAAGTGCTCCCCGACCTTGTGAAAGCGGTAAAAGAATTCAAGGCGGAAAATTAATAGTCACAAGTATTTCAGGAGGAGGTTGATCACCGCCTTTTTCATAACCCCAATGATTTAGAAACCAACTCGGCAAGATCATAGTTTTTCATTTCTTCTTCCTTATTTTTGTATTTGATCCCATCGGTCATCATGACCATACAAAACGGACAAGCCGTACAAATAATATCAGCGCCGGTTTCGATAGCTTCTTCAGTACGCTCAATAAACACCTCCTTGTTCCCTTTTTCGGCTTCCTTAAACATTTGACCGCCTCCGGCGCCACAACATAAAGTAAAACTTTTGTTGCGTTTCATCTCAACCTTCTCTGACGGAATGGCATTCAGCACATCCCGCGGAGCTTGGTATTCGCCATTTCCGCGTCCAAGGTAACAAGGGTCGTGGAAAGTTATCTTTTTATCCTTGAAAATACCATCAGTAATACTGATTTTCTTCTCAGCAAGCATAGTTTGCAAAAACTGAGAATGGTGTATCACTTCATATTGACCACCGAATTCAGGGTATTCGTTCAGCAATGTGTTGTAATCGTGCGGACAACATGTAATGATCTTTTTGACCTCATAACTATTCATTACCTCAATATTCATCATTGCCTGCATCTGGAACAACATTTCGTTGCCCGCCCGGCGGGCTACATCTCCACTGTCGGATTCTTCTGTTCCCAGAACGGCATAATCTATTTTTAGGTTATCCAGAATTTTAACAAACTCGCGTGTAACTTTTTTATAGCGATCATCGAAAGCCCCGGCCGAACCTATCCAAAACAAGTATTCAGGCTTTTTCCCCTGAGCAAACTTTTCAGCTAAAACCGGCACACTTAATCCCTCCGCCCATAGCATTCTGTCCTGCATCGAAAATTGCCAGGGGGCGCCATTGTTTTCGATATTTGTAAACGTTGCGTTCAATTCACCGGGTGCGGCCGATTCTTCCATCACAAGGTAGCGTCGCATATCAACAATGATTGACGGGTGGTTGATATTTACAGGACACTCCTGTGCACAAGCATTGCAGGTTGTACATGCCCATAATTCCTCCGGTGAAATATAATCACGGATCAGCGCTTTTTGATCATCAAAATTTTTACCTGTCTGTACCATGCCCGGACCCTTTTCTTTCATCCTCGCACGAACATCCATGATTATTTTCCGGGGCGAAAGCTTTTTACCCGTTATATTGGCAGGGCAAACTGAGGTACATCTGCCGCACTCGGTACAGGTAAGCGAATCCAGATAATTTTTCCAGGTAATGTCCTCCACATCTTTTACTCCAAACCGGCTCACCGTCGCTTCGGTTCCTTCGGCCGGTGCAGCAAATGCCATTTCGGGATTCATCATCAGCTTAACTTCCTTTGTAATTTCCGGCATATTATACAAATAGCCAAGTGGTTCAAGCCGGGAGAGAAATACATTCGGTACCGACATAAACACATGAAAATGTTTGGAATAGGGCAAAATATTGACAAACAAAAAGATCAGCAGGATGTGCGACCACCAGTAAATTTCGTGCAGGGTATGAACCGATTGAAAGTTGAGGCTGTGGAAATCAACCAATGTCCTGACCAGGAATTTACTAACCGGGTATGTTCCAACAAAATCCAATTTCTGCGAATGCAAAATATAATACTGAACATTCATCCCGATTAAAGAAACCATCAGTAGCAAAATCAGGGTCAATGCAATGTTAGCATCAAGATGTGAAACATGTTTCATCTCTATCCCGCTGAACCGCTTCAGGTTCATAAACAAACGGCGTCCTAAAAAAATCAGGATGGCGATAGCAATGATGGCTGCAAAAACATCGCCCGATGCAGTAATGATGTCGTAAAAAATACCAAGAACACCCAATGATCTTTCGGTTCCGAATATTCCATCAATCACCATCTCGATGCTACCGATCAGGATGACACAAAAACCCCAGAAAACCAAAGCATGCAATAAGCCGACAAAAGGAAACCGGAGAATTTTGGTTTGTCCGAATGCAACTTCCATCATCATTTTAAACCGCTTTCCATATTGTTTAATGGGGAAGGGTTTTGTGAGTTTAAACCAAGAATAATACCGAAGGGCTGTCCAGCTAAAGATGCCCATTGTGAGGAATAAAGCGATGATAAAAATAATTTGCCTGGTCATACTTTATGATTTAAAAACCTTACAATTTTAAGCAAATTAAAATTAAGAATTGAAATAAATTACAATTGTAATGACAACAAATTCACTTTTAAGATGAAACATTTTTAATTTTACAGATGTAACTCATTTTTAAAACGTTAATATTCGTTAAAAACAAAATAATCCTCAAAGTCAAAACGTACTTTTGCAGGCATGAACCGTAAAGGCTTTATAACAATTATTGTTGTCATCACCCTTGCGTTGATCGGGTTGATGATTATCCAATCATACTGGATCAGGAGCGCTATTACGGTGAAAGAAGCAAATTTTGTCAGGGATGTTAACGAAGCCATTTCGAAGGTAGTGAATAAGCTGGAGCGCATCGAGGCAGCCAATGAGTTCAAAAACCAGATGAGCCTGATGCAGCAACGCCAAAAATGGTTTCAGGCACTCGATTCCTTAAACAGGACTTATATTAAAGGAAATGATGGTTTTTCCAATCCCAACGATGTCAACCGCTTCCTAAACAAGTCAATGATCATGCACGATGTGCTTGAGAATATGTTCTATGACAAGAGAAATGTTCAGGTTGAAAACCGGATTAAGATTCCTGTACTTGATTCACTCATTACTGCTGAACTTAAATCAAAAGGAATAAATACTGTGTATGAATTTGGTATTTTTAGTCCCGGACGAAATCTTATGCCCGTTCAAAAAACGGGAAAATATCCCAAAGAGCTATTAAACATGGGATTTCATTTCGTTCTGTTTCCGAGCGATCTGTTTAACAATCCCGACTACCTCATGGTTTTTTTCCCCAACGAAAAACGGTTTATCATAACCCAGCTTTGGGGAACACTTTCCATTTCAATAGTGCTGCTGATAATTATAATTCTTTCATTTGCTTATACCGTAATTACAATCTTAAAGCAGAAAAAGGTATCGGACATGAAAAATGATTTCATCAATAACATGACCCACGAATTCAAGACGCCTATTTCAACCATTTCACTTGCATGTGAAGCGCTTGGCGACAAGGATATTATCAAATCCGAAAGTTTATACGAAAATTACATCAATGTAATCAACGAAGAAAACCGGCGGCTGGGAAACATGGCGGAACGCATTCTTCAATCGTCATTGCTGGAAAAGGGACAAATTATCCTTAAAATGGAAGAATTCGATGTGCACGAAATCATTGCTGATGCCATTAACAACATTTTGCTTCAGGTGGAGAAAAAAGGAGGGAAGATAAATACCAACTTCAATGCCCTATCGCATCAGCTTTATGCCGACAAAATCCATTTCACCAACGTGATCTTCAATCTTCTCGACAACGCAAATAAATACACTTCCGGTATTCCTGAAATCGCAATCTCAACCGAGAATTCTTACAGCGGCATCCTGATTTCGGTTAAAGACAATGGACCCGGAATCAGCAAAGCCAACCAGAAAAAGATTTTCGAGAAATTGTACAGAGTTCCATCTGGCAACATCCATAACGTGAAAGGATTCGGACTGGGATTGAGTTATGTTAAAGCCATTGTGGAGCAGCATGGCGGTAAAATTACTTTGGAAAGTGAGCTGAACAAAGGAACAAATTTCATAATTTACCTGCCTCAAAACATCAATAATTAAATACAAAAACATCATGGAAAGTGATCAATTCAAAGTACTGTTAGCTGAAGATGACAAAAATCTGGGAACGATCCTGGCTTCGTACCTTAATGCCAAAGGATTTCAAACCATTCTTAGCGTTAATGGACAGGAAGCTTTTGATAATTATAAAAAAGACAGGTTTGATTTCTGTATAATTGATGTGATGATGCCGGTAAAAGATGGTTTCACGCTGGCTCGCGAAATCAGAATGATTGATAAAAAGATACCTATTTTGTTTCTCACAGCCAAAGCTATGCAGGAGGATAAAATCAAAGGATTTGAACTGGGAGCGGATGATTATATTACCAAACCTTTCAGCATGGAGGAATTACTATTGCGCATGAGGGCAATCATCAGGCGAAGCACCGAAAGCAAAACGCCCGATCCACATAAGAACTTTTATGAAGTGGGTAAACTAAGCTTTGATTATAACCGGCAAATTTTAAAGACCCCGGAAGAAGAATTCAAACTGACCTCCAAGGAAACCGAATTGCTAAAAATGTTGTGCGATAATATCAACGAAGTGCTCGACAGGAGTGTCGCTCTTAAAAAGATCTGGCAGGACGACAGTTATTTCAATGCCCGCAGTATGGATGTTTATGTTACCAAATTACGGAAATACCTTAAATCCGATCCAAACCTGGAGTTGATCAATGTTCACGGAGTGGGGTTTAAGTTGGTGGTAAATTGAGAACCAAGCCCGTCCCTGCACAAACTTAAACCTTTGTTCAATAGCGTTGTTGGTTTCAATTGGTTTTAATAACTTTATACTGGTAGAGTGAATTTTTAATGGTCAGTCTTAAAAAGTAAATTGCTGCTCCTAAATTTGAAATGTCAATTTCTTCGTTTAATGAATCACATTTTATTTTTTTCTCAACCAATATTCCTGAAAGGGTGAATAATTCCCATGAGGTTATTGATTCAACGGATTTAATATAAATTGTATGATTCGAAGGGACCGGAAAAACCTTTATTCTTTCATCGGGAATAATAGGGACAAAGGAAGGTCCACAATTAATATTTAGCGAATCTATTTCAAAATATTCTTCCAATTGTCCTTTAACAATACAAGGGCGCTGAATGAAGAACTGCCGCAATTGCTCCATTTCTTCATGCCAACTTTCAACTGAGTTAATAACATGCCATCTGCGTTTCAGATTTTCAGCTTCACCCCCTACAATTGCTTCCCATTTGTCAACAACTGGGATGGTATTATCAGCATGGAAATCATTATTTAATACTTCAACAAATCGGGCGATGAAGTCGGCTTTGAACTCCTCATTAGACAGTATGGATTTAAACATGCAAGTGGACCATTCAGGCATTATTTCATCAATGGTGTCGCCGGTTGCCCTTTTAATATTATTTAAATCAAGGATCATTCCGCCATTATCAAGATCGAATAAAAACCAGCGCCATTGATTATTAATTCCCTTTTGTCTCCACTTTGTATAATTATTGCCAGGCCAATCGCGGTTGGCAATAAAAATTTCCGTAACGTAATAATCAATATAAGCCTGGATATCAATCATTTCCTTGATAATTTCATAATTCTCCGGAAGGGACAGGTCATGATTTTCGACAAAAGAAATAAGATTGAGGTGTTCTTCTTCATCCCCCGCCTCAGTAACGCCCCAGACACTAATAATATCAACACTATCGGTATCAATACCAAAATGCTGATGAAGATAGTGCTCGTCCGGTTTTTCCCTCATTACCTGAAATCCCCAGTACTCACCATTTAAAAATGCAATCAGTGGCTGCCACTCCTGATAAAATACGTTCAGATTCTTAGCAATTTCCTGCATGATCTCATCTCTGACAATACTTCGGTTATGGGCTGCATAAAGCGAACGGGTAATTACTTTTTTGTAATCAGTTAAAGGATAAGCCTCAAAAAAAGGAAAATCAAAATGATCATTTCCATCATAACACTCTTTTACAGTAAACTCCAATGATTTATTTGGCGCCGCCCGCGTTATATTACCCTGAATCTCGATTCCCAGGTTTTGTTTGTATAGCAATTCACCATTCGGGGAAAAGTAAGCAAACGATCCCTTTCTTTCCCAGGCATCACCTGTTTCGAAATAATTGCCGGACTTCAGAATACCCGGAATATATCGTTTTCCCGGAACGTAAATACCTGTATCTTCAGAAAAAAGGTCTATGCTATCCATTATCAGAGAAAGGACAGGAAATGAAAACCTTTGATGAATTTTATTTGCCAAAAAGAATGTACCTGAAACAGTATTGCACAAAGGCTGTTCATTTTCAAATACACGGGCTTTGAGTACTGCGCATTTTTCAATTTCACCTTCAGGTTCCTGCCAATTGAAATACCCAATGTTGGTATCGGGTGTTGTTGAAATATAGGAATAAACAGCCGGCAAGGCTTGTAATTCCGATAAGGTCAAGGGTCCGTTGTAAACAAAGGTATAAGATGTTCCGGGTGTTGGTTCATTTCCATTGGTGGTGTAAAATATTTGTCCTACGGTATCATCAGAATAAATGGAAAGTTCAATATTGGTTGAATAAAAACCTTCGGGCGAAGAAAATGAAACCTTGTTTAATAATAAATTACTGCTATTTGTGAACCCTGGGCTTGTTTTGTAAAAATATCCAAAATCAGGTCCTCCGTCAGTTTTACGACCAAAGGAAACATCATTTTCAAGGGCAGTAGGAATGATGAAATCAGCTAAAGTTCCTGATGCGTCCGTTAGAAAGATTGATTCTCCCGATGACTTTAATTTAAAGTTTGAATGAAAAAAGCCCGAAAGGGTATCTCTTCCGCTGCAAAAAATTAAGACAAATCCGTTGGGACCAATTATGGTATCAGGAAATATCCATTTTAATAAATTACTTTCCTCATCGGACAACGACCATGATCCAATATCAACGCTTATTTCCAAATTGTTGTAGAGTTCAATCCAGTCCGATTCTTCGCCAAAATCATCAAGAATAATATTGTTGTTCAATGATACTATTTCATTAATAACAACGGTTTGCGAAAAACTAAGGTTAAATATAAACAGAAGACCTATTATACTAACAAGTTTATACATTGATTATTTTGAAATTAATTTTTTGATAACAGTATGACCATTGTTATCAGTAAGTTTCAACAATACAAAACCCTTATGACCAATCTCGATTGTAATCTCACTGCTGTTGATTGTTTGTTTTGCATATACCATTTCACCCATAGAATTATACAATTTCACCTCATTGATGAGTTGATCATTTAATAGTCTTACATTAAATTTATTATTAAATGGATTTGGATAAATTAAAATCACCGGCTGAGACTCTTCAATCCCATTGAAATGGTCGTAAAATAAGGCGCCAATATCAGCCCTGGTATTATCCGGATCCGGTTCAGACAAAATGTCCCCAGCATCAATACATGGAGAATTACTAAGCAAATGGAAATTATCTTCCGAAGGATTGACAAAAAGTGGGTCGCCCGAAAGATTACCTGTTCCGGTAAATAATGTGTTATCGGTAAGGGAGTAATCAATTTCAATCAGGGAGTTGGATTGCAGAGCATAATCAGCATTATTCTGGGAGAAAATCGTATTTGAAACATAAGCTGTTCCTCCTGAATTTATTGTGTTGTCGTAATGATAACAAAGCACGCCAACCTGATTGTCGTATAAAGTATTATTGAAAATTGTAGCCGTTGAACCGGTGTGAACCTGAACTCCGCCATTACAATGACCCACTATATTTCTGAAAATTGTGGCAACTGAATTTTCACCGATGGAGAAGCCCATGCTTTGTGAATTATAGGCTTCATTGTGATCAATGATGACGTTTACAGAATTGCCGATATCAATACAATCATCGCTAACATCGTAAAATTTGTTTCCCGAAAATACACCTGATACTATGTAATCACAATCAATGCAATCTGTTTTGGTATTCGAAGCATTTCCATAGAAAACATTGTTCAGGAATTCAACGTCAGATGATGTGCCAGAAATAAGGTCATCAACATTTACATTCGATTCGTAGAAAATGGAGTTTTTAACCGACAATTTTCCTCCGTTCAGGAAGTGTATTGCTTTTTCACCTGAATGTATTGTAACGCGGTTAAGCAGGATATTCCCACCGTCCATTTCGATGAATTTCCAAATTTGATTGTTTGTACCTTTAATTACTATAGGATCCTGCATTGTTCCTTCAAAACTAAGATTGCCTTTTACATAAAGATGTACATTTTCTCCAAAAATTATCTCAACGCCCGGTTCGCAATAAAGTGTTGCTCCTGGTTCTACGAACAAATCATTTTCAAAAAAATATGGCGAGCAATCTTTTAACAAAGCTGCATCTTCCGTTATTATATCCGGAATACTGCAATCGGCTTCAAAACGGGCATGAATGTAAGTATCGGAACTTAATGCAAGCGTAATGGTATCCTCATTTGATATTCCCTCCCAATCTATAAAACTATAACCCAGGCGTGGCTTAGCAACCAGGGTTATTGGAATATTTTTAAAATATGTGTGCGTCGAATCGTTATAAGGAATCAGAACATTTTCAATATAGATATTGCCGCACAGAGAACTCGTTTTCTTAAGGTGAAGCTCTACAGTGCCGTTAAGATTATAAAAATTATTTAGCTGAAGCAGAAGGGTATCCTTCCTTTGGTTTGCAAAATCATGCATAATCTGAACATTTTGATACCAGGTATCCATTGACGGAATACCACCTGCAGGACCCCATTTGTTTATGTGGAATGGCATTTCGGTTTCAACATTACTTTGCAGGCTGTCAATCACATTATCAATATAACTTTGACGAAAAGAGGCATTTATGTGGGAGCACGTCTGTTGAAGATAATGGTTTCTGTATGTAATGTTCTCAAGCAAACGTTTAAAAATTGTATCAGCAGTATAAATCAAATCAAAATCATTTCTTCCGGGTACTGTGAATCCCCGATCAGTATCAAATATTTGCCATTTAAACCCGTCAATCGTATCGTTTCTTCGCCAGGTTTTGATATTGTGATTATAACTTCCATTTCCAACGAAAATTTGTGTAATGATGTAGTTAGTATAATTATCAATATCCAGGTAATCCTTTACACCGTCAAAAACATTATCGTCGGTTATATCATTATTATATAAAAAACTTAAAAGCTGATTAAATTTTGCGCCTGAACCAGCCATTACCTCGTACCAGAAACCGGAATAGAAAATGTTCAAAAAATCAATTTTATCCTTGTCAACCCCATGATTGTCCTGCAAATAATTTTCGTTGTATTTTTCACGAATATTATGAATTCCAAAATACTCACCGTTTATATAAAGAATTGATGGCTGGAATGAAAGATAATCAATCTCAAGTTTGTTGCTGATAATGGTGTGTGTGAGTCCGTCGCGAAACATAGTCTGACTCCAATCGTCACTCGAACTGCGCATCACAAACGAATCAAAAGTTGAAAGTGTTTTATTATCGAATATTCTATAGTTAAACGGATCATCGGGAAAAACAGCAATTGATTTTTGGGGCAGTAAATAAGCGGTATTGCCAAAAAGCCTGATATTATTTGAAGTTTCAAATTTCATTTCATGATCCCTGAAGTATTGAATGGTTGAGTGTCGTTCCCAATCCTTTCTCAGTTCAATATCGTTTTCGTTGTAAATGCCGATACTGTCACTCCATAAAAATGCAGGATCAATGATTAGCGATACCACCGGTAAATCTTTGTCCCACCCTACAAGGTAGCTGCCAGTAATTTCCTCACTCGGAAGCTTATTCCCAAAAGTTTTAGCCCTTATCACCATATTATCAGCAATGGTTATCGGAAGGGAATAAACCGGAGAGGTAGCGGTAGGAAGGCTTCCATCCGTTGTATAATGCACTTCATCCCCCGGCAAAAAAGGATGGATAATGATTTGTGTATTTAAAAGGTAAAATCCTGAAGACAACGAGAAAGCTGGTGCATTTTCTCTTTCGGATGAATAGTATTTTAACCCAGAATTATAATTACCCGGCGTGGGGACCGAAAAATAAGCCCATCCATTATCCGTTCGCCCATAAGAAATATCTTCAAACTGGTTTTCATATTCCAGTAAAGCGATCAAATTGGTATCATTATCAGAAAGGCAAACACTTCCGCTACCAGCGCTAAGCTTGAAGTTTGTATGGTGATATTGTTTCGTTTCATTTTTATCATCAGCCCAAACAACAAGATATTGGTGGGCACCCAAATTAGAGCCGTTTGGAAATTTCCATTTTGATTTTTCATTCTGATCGTCCGAAATAAAATATCCTGAAATATTTATGCTTGCTGAAGTATTATTGTAGAGTTCGATCCAGTCAACAAATTGGTTAAAATCGCCATCAGTTATGATATTATTATTTTTTGTGCAAATTTCATTGATATGAATATCCTGGGCGAATAACGAAAGCGAATAAAAACTCAAAACCCAAAAGAAGAACTTAACCATTTTATTTATTTCGTGTTGTTTACAATTACAAAGTTAGCATTTCCCGGCAATTCTGCAAAATCCGGAATAACGGAATGAACACAGCATTCGTGCCAGAAAGTCAACTTATTGATAACAGAAATGATTATTCGCTGAAAAATTGATAATGAATTAGTTCAGCCGGTTATAGGTTTCCAATAATTCTTCAGAAGTTTGCTCCTGCTGAATAAAATTCCACAATATTTCTGATGGAAATCCTTTGGTAGTATTGGTAAGTACGATAAGCACCTTTTCATTTTTCAAATCACGGATAAAGTAAGTGCGAAAGCCTTTCCACCAACCGAAATGATAAACCGTGCTGTCCATATCACCCCTGATGCGCCAACCAAAACCATAATTGTCATTTCTTCGTTGTGAATTCGGGCTTCCGCCGGTAAATGCCTCTTCAAGTGTTGCAGATTCCACCAAAGTACCGTTATCCAATGCGAGACTAAAAGAAAAGAGATCCTCGACTGTTGAATAAACACCTTTGTCGCCAACCACGCCATTCAAATAATCATTTCCCATTTTTACATACCTGCCATTCCTTGTTTGATAACCCGGAACGCCAACCGGCACATCTCCACCAATCAGAGAATCCACTTCAAGACTGTAAATAAATGAATGATCCATACCTGCCGGAATAAAGATATTGTCCTTTACAAATTGCTCGAATGGCTCGCCCGAAATTCGTTCGACAATTGATGCAAGCAATGCGTAATTGGTATTATTATATTGAAAACCTTTATTAGGTTGAAAATAGCTTTCCGGCTTATTTTGCACAAAAAGGTCAATCATGTCTTCATTGTCAAGGACTTTTGCAACATTCCACTTACTGTCAGCCAAATACATGTAATTAGATAATCCGGACCGGTGAGTAAGTAATTGACGAATGGTTACTTTTGGAAAAGGAAATTCGGGAATATAGGTGGAAATAAAATCATCGTATTTCAACTTACCCTCTTCTTTCAAAATCATTACCGCAGTGGCAGTGAACATTTTCGATACAGAAGCCAACTGAAAAGCCGAAGATGGGGTAAGAGAGTCTTTTGCTTTGAAATCAGCATAACCATAAACCTTTTTAAATATTTCCCTGCCGTGTTCACCGTAGATGATAGTGCCATTGAAGACACCCATTTTGTTGTATTTGGTAAAAATGCTGTCCAGTTCCTTTGACTTCCTTTCCGCATAGATCTGATGGACATCATAAAAAATATCCTCTCCGGCGATAAACTGAGTCTTTGTAAGAATATTGATGGCTTTATCTTTTCCTGAAATAAAAAAGACGAATGATAAAACCACAAATCCGACAATAATTATGTTTTTCCCGATTTTCACAAATTTATACTGCAGTAACTGACATCTAATATTTACCAGATAATTGCCAAAAATAGTACGCTTTTTTTTAACGAAAGTTTAGTTGCTATTATTAAATTAACATTTGATTGTTAAAAAGCTGATTATAACTGGATATTATCCACTTTCTAAGTAAAAATTGACAACGATTAAAAATTCTTTTTCGTTAAACAGGTTATTTGTATTCCTGCACCTGCAACTCGCCCTGCATCACCAGAAACGCATTTTCAGCAAGCGCTTCGATGTCGTTGATACTGGGATAAAGTGCAAAATCAGCTAATTTACCGACTCTTTTTTTCACATTGCTCAAAAACCGTTCGCTGTGAAAAATGTTTCCTGTAAGGATAATTCCATCCAGCGATCCTTCAAGTACTGCGTACATGGCGCCAATTTCTTTTGAAACCTGGTAGGCGCAGGCATCGGAAATAAACAAAGCCTTTTCTTCGCCTTTTGCCATCAAAGCATTTATTTCATTCAGTTCTCCGGTTCCAAGGTAGGCGGCATAACCCCCTTCACTGATAAGCATTTTTGTCAATTCCTGTTGTGAATATTTTCCACTGAAAGCCAGGTCAAGCAGCCCTCCAACAGGCAATGAACCTGATCGTTTAACCGACAGTGGTCCATCGCCATCATAGGCATTGTTCACATCCACTACTTTTCCTTTGCGATGAGCCGCAACTGAAATACCACCCATTCCAACGGTGACCATAATCAGGTTCAGATCTTCATATTTGCGGTTTTGAGCCTTGGCATATTTCCTGGCAAAGAATTTCTGGTTAAGGGCGTGAAAGATGGATTTACGTTCGATGAGCGGATGTCCGCTAACCCTGGCAATGTCATCCATTTCATCCACCGTCATCGGATCAGCCAAAATGGGTTTGGCTTTGATCTTTTGGGCTATATCAAAAGCGAGCAATCCACCAAGATTGGTATGGTGCATCCCTTCAACCCCATGTTTCAAGTCGTGCAGCATTTTTTTGTTTACTTCATAAACCCCTGTGTTGATAGGTTTGATCAATCCGCCACGTCCTACAACAAATTCAATCTGGTTAAGCTCGGCATCGTTGTCCCTAAGCTCGTTCATGATTACGTCTGTTCTGTATTTTAACTGTGCAATTATATTCGGGAATTTTGCCAGATCTTCGGCTTTATGTTTAATATTTTTAAGAAAAAGCAAATTTGTTCCTTTATAAAGAGCAATTTGAGTTGAAATAATTTCGGGGAAAATGACTAAAATATCTTTTTCGATCATATTGTTGGATTTTGAAATTTTAATACCCTTGATTTTATAAACTTATAATTTTTACAAGCAATCTTTATAACCATACTGTTACATGTTTCTCCTGTATTGTCCGCCCACTTCAAACAAGGTGTTGGTAATTTGTCCGATGGATGCATATTTAGCAACCTCCATCAGAGATTCAAAAACATTTTTATTCTGAACCGCGGCATGTTTCAATTTTTCGAGCCAATCCTCTGTTTCGGGATGGTAAGTTTTATGCAGTTCTTTCAGCATGGAGATTTGATATTCCTTTTCTTTTTTGGTAGCACGGATTACTTCACCGGGAATTGTTGTTGGCGATCCTTTGGAGGAAAGAAATGTATTCACTCCCATAATGGGCAACTGACCGGAATGTTTCAATTCTTCGTAGTACAACGATTCTTCCTGGATTTTGCTTCTCTGGTACATGGTTTCCATGGCTCCAAGTACACCTCCCCTTTCGGTCAGCCTGTCAAACTCAGCCAATACGGCTTCTTCCACCAGGTCAGTAAGCTCTTCGATAATAAATGAACCCTGCAGAGGATTTTGATTTTTAGCTAATCCAGATTCATGATTAATGATCAGTTGTATCGCCATTGCCCGTCGCACCGATTCTTCGGTAGGAGTTGTAATGGCTTCGTCATAAGCATTGGTATGAAGCGAATTGCAATTGTCGTAAATAGCATACAGCGCCTGAAGGGTTGTTCGGATATCATTGAAGTCAATCTCCTGAGCATGGAGCGACCTACCTGACGTCTGTATATGGTATTTCAGTTTCTGTGACCTGTCGTTTCCGCCATATTTAAGTTTCATGGCTTTCGCCCAGATCAGTCGTGCAACCCTTCCCATCACTGAGTATTCAGGATCCAGTCCATTGGAAAAGAAATAAGAAAGGTTGGGGGCGAAGGAATCAATATGCATTCCCCTCGACAGATAATACTCCACATAGGTAAACCCATTGGCAAGTGTAAAAGTCAATTGTGAAATCGGGTTGGCACCGGCTTCAGCAATATGATAACCCGAAATGGAAACGGAATAAAAATTCCTAACCATGTTATCAGTAAAATATTGCTGGATATCGCCCATCAGTTTGAGCGAAAAGTCGGTCGAAAAGATGCATGTATTTTGCGCCTGATCCTCTTTTAAAATATCTGCCTGTATTGTACCCCGAACATTACACAAGGTGTCGGCTTTTATTTTTTCATAGACATCTTTTGGTAAAACCTTATCGCCGGTAATCCCAAGCAGCATCAATCCCAAACCATCGTTTCCTTTGGGCAATTCGCCCTGATAATGCGGCCGTTTTGTACCTCTTTCTTTATATAGTTTTGAAATTTTCTTTTCGACTTCTTTTTCAAGACCATTTTTTCGGATATATAATTCGCATTGCTGGTCAATGGCTGCATTCATAAAATAGCCCACCATCATTGGAGCAGGGCCGTTGATGGTCATCGAAACAGAAGTTTTGGGATCAATAAGGTTAAAGCCGGAATAAAGTTTTTTGGCATCATCAAGGCATGAAACCGATACTCCTGAATTTCCAATTTTCCCGTAAATGTCAGGTCTTCTGTCTGGATCTTCACCATATAGGGTCACCGAATCGAAAGCTGTGGATAGTCTCCGCGCCGGCATGCCAAGAGAAACATAATGAAAACGCTTGTTGGTGCGCTCAGGACCGCCTTCACCGGCGAACATTCGGGTTGGGTCTTCCTCTTCGCGTTTAAACGGAAATACTCCGGCAGCATAAGGAAACTCACCCGGAACATTTTCGCGCAGGTTCCATTTTAAAATATCGCCCCAACCTTTGTATTTTGGCAGTGAAATTTTTGGAATGCTGAGGTGCGAAAGCGATTCGGTATGGGTGGTTAATTTTAGTTCTTTGTCACGTACTTTAAAAATGAAAAACTTTGATTTATATGATTTCACTTTCTCTTCCCAACTCTCAAGTACTTCCTTATTGCGACCATCAAGTCCAATTTCAACCTTTTTGTATTGATTCTCAAGACTTTTCAGTACCGGTGCAGAAGCATCACCCGATTCCTTAATAGAGGCTGTTGCTTCATTCAGCGCATAAAGCCGTTGTGCAATTTTTGCCTGATCCTCGCTCCATTTGTTGTAATTTCTAACTGTTTCCGAAATCTCGGAGAGGTATCTTGTCCGGTGGGTAGGAATGATATAGATTTTCTCGGGAATCTCTCCCTTTTTCTTTATTGCTGATTTAAACTTAACTCCTGTCTTTTCGGAAATTTTTTCGATCAACACTTTAAAAAGCTGGTTCATGCCCGGATCGTTGAACTGCGACGCTGTTGTACCGAATACAGGCATTTCGTCAGGTTTCTTATCCCACAACTGATGGTTGCGCTGGTACTGCTTTTTTACATCCCGAAGGGCATCCAAAGCTCCGCGTTTATCGAACTTGTTAAGGGCAATCAGGTCGGCAAAATCGAGCATGTCAATTTTTTCAAGCTGCGTAGCAGCACCGTATTCAGGAGTCATTACATACAATGATACATCGCTGTGGTCAATGATCTCTGTGTCGGACTGACCGATGCCTGAAGTTTCGAGTATGATCAGGTCGAAGCCTGCAGCCTGTACAATGGATTCCGCATCCTTCACGTATTTCGACATGGCGAGATTGGACTGCCGTGTAGCCAGCGACCGCATAAAAACACGGGGATTGTTGATTGAGTTCATTCTGATCCTGTCACCCAAAAGGGCTCCGCCGGTTTTGCGCTTGGATGGATCAACCGATAAAATCGCAATGGTTTTATCCGGGAATTCACTCAAATACCGCCTTACAATTTCATCAACAATGGATGACTTACCTGATCCTCCGGTCCCTGTAATACCCAGAACGGGCGCTTTACGTGATTTTTTCTTTAAATCAACCATCAATCCCTTCGCTCCTTCGGGATAATTTTCACATGCAGAAATCAGTCGGGCAATAGCATTGATATCTCGTTTTTCAATGTCTTTGGTTGTAATTTTTAGTTTTTTACCTGTAGGATAATCTGATTTTTTTACCAGATCGTTGATCATTCCCTGCAAGCCCATTTCTCGACCGTCATCAGGCGAATAGATGCGTTCGATGCCGTATTCGTGAAGTTCCTTCACCTCTTCCGGAAGAATGACTCCACCCCCACCACCGAAAATTTTTATGTGCCCGCACCCTTTTTCCCTTAGAAGGTCAAGCATGTATTTAAAAAATTCAATATGCCCTCCCTGATAGGAGGTAATAGCTACAGCCTGTGCATCTTCCTGTTGAGCGCAATCTACAATTTCCTGAACCGAACGGTTATGTCCTAAATGAATCACTTCCACACCTGTTGACTGGATGATCCGGCGCATGATATTGATGGCTGCGTCATGCCCATCGAATAATGATGCTGCAGTTACAATTCGTATATGGTTTTTCGGATGATAAGCTTCTATTTTTTGCATGCTTGCATTTCTTTGTCTGTCGTAAAAGGATTGCAAATTTAAAGAAAGTTTGATAGTTGCTGAAAATTAAATTTTATCTTCAAACCCACCCGAATTAACATTTTTGATTTTTTATTGTTCTGTAAACTAATTCCTTCCCAATTTAATCCGATTGGTTGATTGAATAAAATTGTGCAATTTTGCAGACCAAATAAATTAGAAAATACATGGACATCAAAGTAAATATTCAGCGCACGCTCGGCTTTGTTACATCGCAGGAAATCCAATCGTATCAGCACGAAATTGACCGTCATTACTATTCTATCCTGAAAAAAACAGGGAAAGGCAACGATTTTTTAGGTTGGGTTGATCTGCCTAACGAAATTGAGGAAACGCTTATCCGCTCTATCGAACAACTCGCTGAAAAGATCAGAAAGAAAGCTGAAATTTTTGTGGTAATCGGTATTGGAGGCTCTTACCTTGGAGCACGAGCAGTGATTGAAGCGTTAAGTCACAATTTTCAATACCTGAAAAAAGAGAGTAAAAATCCTTTGATCGTTTATGCAGGTCAGAATATCAGTGAAGATTATTTAGCCGACCTTCTCGAAATCCTCGACCATAAGGATTATGCCTTAGCAGTCATTTCGAAATCAGGGACGACTACCGAACCCGCCATTGCATTCAGGATACTGAAAAACCATCTCGAAAAGAAATACGGAAAAAAAGAAGCTTGCGAAAGGATCATCGCCATCACTGATAAAGCTAAGGGCGCATTAAAAAAACTTGCCACTGATGAAGGGTATCCTACTTTTATTGTTCCGGATGATGTGGGCGGAAGATATTCAGTGTTGACGCCGGTGGGTTTATTACCGATTGCCATAGCCGGATTCGATATCAGGAAACTCATCAAAGGTGCAAGGGATATGCAGGAATTGAACCTTCAGACGTCTTCCATTGATAAAAATCCCATGACACTTTACGCTGCTACGCGAAATGCCTTGTATAAAAAAGGCAAACTCATTGAAATTCTTGTCAATTACCAACCCAATCTGTTTTACCTGACCGAATGGTGGAAACAACTTTATGGCGAAAGTGAAGGAAAAGAAGGCAAAGGGATTTTTCCTGCAGGCGTAAACTTCACATCCGATCTTCATTCGATGGGGCAATACATACAGGAAGGACAAAGGATATTGTTTGAAACGGTATTATCAGTTGAAAAACCGGAGAAAAACCTTGCTGTTCCTACCGACAAAAACGATCTGGATGGCTTGAATTACATAGCCGGTAAAAAACTTCATGAAGTAAACAATATGGCTGAACTCGGAACTTCACTGGCACATGTGGAGGGCGGCGTTCCGAACATTCAGATTCAAATCCCGCAAGTAAATGCGTATTACATTGGTCAGTTGATATACTTTTTCGAGATGGCTTGCGCACTCAGCGGTTACATACTCAATGTTAATCCATTTGATCAGCCTGGCGTGGAGGCCTATAAAAAGAACATGTTCGCATTGCTTGGTAAAGCAGGATTTGAGAAAGAAACCGAAAAGCTCAGGAAGCTGATTTCTTAGAATAAATCCTTTATAAAAACAAACCCCCGCCTTTAAACAAAAGCGGGGGCTGCATTGTATAAATTCTTTGCTATTTCAATTCAAAGCTGGCGTTTCCTATTTCAAATCCGTCAGCATAAATAAATACATTATATACGCCCACCATAGCGGGGTCTTCTTTTGTTTTTTTCGTCCAAAACATACAGGTTGAAGTATCCTTGTTCTGATAATCCACTTCCTGTTTTGTGGTATATTCCATTGTCTGACCCTGGTACTGGAAGGTGTAATCACCATCTACTTTTTGAGTGACGACCACATTGTCAGGTCTTAAAATCCGTATGTAAACCGTTTTCTTTCCGGGTTCAACCAGCTTATTTTCCCCAAGGGTAAAGCATACTTTTACGCGCTCAATTTTACCGGCTTTATCTGTTTCCTTTTCTTTTCCGCTACCTGAAAACCTTACACCCATTGCCGATATACTGTAAGCTTTTAAAACAGTGGCCTGTGTAACTTTTTCAATAAGTTTTTCTTTGTCCTTGCTCAACTCGCGGGTTCTGTCCTGTTCTTTGTTATATTGCTGCCGTATTTTTTCATTTTCTTCTTTTAGATCACGGTTAACCGTAAAAAGTGAATCCAATTGGTGCACATAACCCTGTGAAATTTTTCTGAGCAATTCGAGCTTTTTGTTCACTTTTCCATACTCCCATTTATAATTCAGCAGCGATTGTATTTCTTTTGCATTGGCAAGGATGATGCTGTCCTTAAATGAAAGAGAATCGCTCAAGGCTCCGTATTCAGCCTTGATACTGTCGTGCTTTATCATTAAATCATTAAGTTCTTTTTGCAACTCCACCCGTTGCGTTTCTTTTTCATTGATGATGGAGAGATACTTATTCTTCATTGGAAGGAACCAGATAAGTATTGCAACAATAGCAATTACCAGTAGAACTGCGATGATGATCCATTTTTTTGAACCTGAATTCTTGTCAGAACTCATTCCACCATTTGGGTTGGCTGATGACTGTGTCATTTCTTTTTCAAGTTAGTTGGTTGTAAAAAATATTTGCAAATGTAGTTTTTTCAATAAATCAATGAATAAAGATTTCAAAAATTCACGGCTATAAATATATGAAAATATTCTAAATTACTATTCCAAAAAAGAAAAGGGAGCATAAAACTCCCTTTCTGACAATAAAAAAATTGTTGATTTATTAGTGCGCAGGACCATCGGGCATCTTAAAATGATCGCCGGTTTCCTCCGCTATTCTTTTGTACCAGTCATCTCCATAACCCGGTTGGCTCAATGTAGGTGAATGGTATTTATATCCTTCCGGAACATTTGTTTTTGTTTTGATATTTCCGTCCATAAACTTTGTAAAAAGATAGGTATAGAAATTCAGCCAATGTTTAACCGTTTCATTACCGGTTTTAACCGAATAATCCGTGAGGACTGCTACGGCTCCCTTTTTGTCGGTTTCATAAAGCGCCAAGGCATTTTTGTCAATTTCTTTGATTTCTGTCAGAAAACCATCCTCCATTCTGGCTTGTTCAGCCCTGATTTCGGGATGGATAACATTGTATTGGGTATAAGCAAAATTCGAAACCATATTAAACACCCAAAATGCAGCATCAAACGAAAATTCCATCATGCTTCCATTTCCAGCGGCGAATGCTTCAGGAACCTTTGTAATAGAGGAATACATAGGTACAAAAACATTGCTTGCTGCATCATCCACTCCAAACCATAATATCCCGCCAATTTCATTGGGTAACCAAGAACGTGACTGAGCGACAAAAATAAAACCGGTCTGTTGCGTAGCAGTAGCTCTTTCGTTGCAGTAATTCACACCGTCAACCTGCCATGTAAGCGGTCTCCAGCGGTAAGGATTGCCGAAAGGTCCGGCGCCGATGTCTTTGGTCATATCCAACGGAGTGCCTTCCAGATGATCGCGCATATAATCAATCACATCCTCCACTGCTACTTTCCGGTCCGGCTTAATCCAAAGCGGCATCCTGTTTTTCAGGTTATGACCTGAAGCATAGTCCAGGTATTTGTCCATTCCGGAGTTAACGCTTCTGAAAAATGACCATACCCTGACTTCGCAAAACCTTGCCCCGCCAAAAGTAACAGGTGCATACGTATCGGAAAAGCTGAACTCAGAATCTTTGCCGCTGAAATAGTTTTTTTCGCGTGCAAAACTGATCACATCATCGGCGTAAAAACATTCAACCTCTGCATTTGAAATCTTATCCCTTTGCGAAAACGTGAGTGATTTCTTGCCATCAGCCAGAGGGAAAGTCATAATTCGAGCCTGATTGGCGTGTCCGCAAACGTAACCTTCGGGAACTTTCAGTGCTACCCAAACAGCGCCTTTTTTTCCCTCCCCTTTTCCAATCATTTCAAATATCCATACTTCGTTGGCATCCGAAACCGAAAATGATTCACCCGAACTTGCATAACCATAATCAGCCACCAATTCAGCCATGACTTTGATGGCTTCACGGGCAGTTTTGGAACGTTGCAAAGCTATATACATCAGACTGCCGTAATCCACAATTGCTCCGGCCTGTGTCCCTAACTCCTCACGACCACCATAAGTGGTTTCACCGATTGCAACCTGAAACTCATTCATGTTCCCTACTACATTATATGTCTGTTTTGCCTGTTTTATCTGACCAAGAAATTTACCGGTATCCCATTCATAAACATCAAGCATGGTTCCATCAGGATAAGTTGCGGCAGACCAATAATACAACTCACCATAAAGAACATGTGAATCGGCTGCATAGCTGATAAATGTTGAGCCATCGGATGACGCGGTTTTTGTAACCAGAAAATTTGTACAGGCGAAAGACTGATGAGTCAAACCTGTTAATGCCATTAGTAAACTAATAAAAAAGATTCTTTTCATAGAAATATATTTGTTTTAATAAATGTTTGCAAATTTAGGTTAAAAGACAAAAGTAAAATTAGAAAAGTTGGAAGTAAAACAATTGCCTTTTAGGCAGTACAGTGAATTTCCTTCATCAGAAACCAAAATTAAACCCGGCTGAAAGGGTATTGGTTTTGCCTCTGAAAAACTCAGGAGTATATAATTCTACCTTATCCTGATCACCGGAAATATCGCTCATTAAAAATTCGAAAAACAGAAAGGAATTATTGATGAATTCGTAGTTAGCTTTAAAAGAAAATGTTTGATTCTGCCAAACAACCCTTTCAAGGAAAGGATGAGTATCAACTGTTTGATCAAGAGTATAATCATAATCAGGTCCATGCTGGGCAAGCAAATAATAAGCTCTCAAATGCAATCCTCTGATTAATTTATATTCGGCTGCAAGATAAAATTCCTGTGAATTATCTCTCAGGTAATATCCCATATTGTATTTATTGGATTCGAAAGTTAGGGTCGAAACCCTGTGCTGGTAAGTAATGGGTGTTGACATTGTATATTCGAAGTTCAGTGACAGATTTTTGACGACCCAATCGCTCACTTTGGTTCCCAGCTTTAAACTCCAGAAATTGTGAAGTGTGTCGTTGGTAATTCGTTCCACCTTCAATTCATCAATATATACTGTGCCATACAGATGCAAATGCTTTATCTGCCTTGAACTGACATCCAGAAACATTTGTGAGTTTTGATTATCAATTCCCTGATTGAGGGTATGGTCAACCGATTTATAAAACAATACCGGAATGAGGTATGCCGGCTGAACTCCCATATCCGAATAAATAATGGAGTTTCCGATCGAAATATTCAGTCCCTTCCAGGGTGTGAAGGTAAACATGTTAGCAGCGATGTATTTGGGACGAAAAACTTCACGGGCAGGATCGGTGCTGTAATCCGATCTTGTGCTGTCAACCACCATCGAAACAAGCCATCCGTGAAAATAATTTAACTCGAACCATTTTGCAGGTTTGACCCTGAATTTGATCTGTGCAAAAGAAGGGGCGCGGTCGGTCAGGATAGTAGCTCCGTGGTAATTGTTTCCCCAGGTCAGATGGTCTTTCACCAGTCCGAATGATCCCCATTTCCATGAATAGGTAACTCCTCCGCGCATTTCGCTGTAAGTCTCCTCCTCCGTTTCCGGTATATTTATAAGCCCCACCCTCTCTCAAAGTAAAGAAGGATGTATCGGATATGATCTTCGATTCCGTGTTGTCCCTCAAACTTGCATATAAACCCCAGTGTTCACCAATGTAAGCGTATGTTTCCGCTCCGCCCCAGCGATGGTAAATGGAACCGTTTTCGTTAAAGAAATAATTGATTCCCCAAATGGGTTTTACTGCAAGAGTAAATAATTTGTCCTTATAAAAAAATCCAAGCGGATTAATGGAAGTTGCAAGGTTTTTCTTCTTTTTGAAGAAGTTGAGCTTTTTGTAATCGGGCAGAGAATCTATTTCAAGCTTGTATTCCTCCAAATAAAAATTCAATTCCTTTTGCTGTCTGGGATTGAGTTGATCCGAAGCCTTTGTCACTTCGGTCAGTTTTCCGGCAATATAATTCCTGCTGAAAGGCTTAATTACCGAATTGATCTCGATAATTTTTATGTTAGCCATCTCATCCAGATATTCATAAATATTTTCGGTGGTAACGTGCTGGTAAACCTCCTGTGAGTATGTCGCCAGGGTTTGAAATATTCCGATTATAACGATGATCAGGAACTTGTTTTTCATCTTTTTTGGATTAAACAGGGGTTATTTGCTTCTCGCTCTTTTTAATATTATATTATAAGAGGCATGGAAAAAATATTTAATGTCGGTCCAAAACGGTTTTTTGGCATAGGCATCCAGGTACTTGTTTTCGGAAGCCATAATTTCATCAATCGTTTTTGGCATATCCACATAAAAGGGAGGAACCAGTCCGGGTTTGAATTTTAATCTTTTCTCCTTCAGCTCATTTGTATAAAGATTGAAATACTGTTTGCTTAGCGGACGAACCCCGACCAATTTCATGTCGCCCCTCAACAGGTTAAAGATCATAGGAAGTTCATCCAGCCAAAATTTACGCATAAATTTTCCTGCAGCCGTAACCCTGAAGTCATCTTTAAATTTACCACCCTCCTGTAAACTGTTTTTTTGGTAGATGTATTCCTGCAAATATTCCGAATAAGCGTGCATGGTTCGCATTTTATAAACACCGATCAGTTTTCCGTTTTTGCCATACCGCTGCAATTTTACAAAAGGTCCATAGGTTGGGTTTTCATCGAATGTCGGCTCTTTCACTTTGCGTACGACAAAGTACAAATAGCCATCAATGAACTTCTCTTCAACGCACTCAAATCCGCACGAATAAAGGCGTCCCAGTGTTTCGGCACGGGAGATCACCCGGTTGCGTCCCAGGGTAATATAAAAATAGAATTTTTTAGTTAAAGGTAGTTTGGGGAAAACACGTGGTAAAAATATAATCGAAAAAATAATAAATGTGATTGATTACCGGAGGATACTTCTTCAGGATTCTTTCTTTACGAAGGGGATAGGTTTCGGCGCTGTTGATATAAACTCCTCCAAAAGGGAGTTTTGTGTTGACCGATTCGAAAAATTTATTGATGCGTGGTATCCCGTTGATCATTCTCAGGTTCACCACACTTTGGTAGGTATTATCCGGTAACTTGTCAATATTGAACTGGGTGGTAGTTGACACCAGCATATTCCCCGGATTGCCAACATCAAGGTATTTTGAGATAAAATCATAAACATTTAAACTGCTCTCTTCAACGATAATTTTCCTGATCTGCTCCCTCGATTCAACATATTTCGCTTTTTCTTTTTCTTCAATTATAAAAGATTTATCAGCAGGATAAAAATGAGGTTTTTTGGCAAGCTCTTCGTCAAATTCAGGAACGATAACAGGACGTTTATACGAAAAATAAAGGTAAGCAAAAACAATCTCAAGGAGGGTGGATAATAAGATGGTGCCGAATACAATAAGCCGTGAATAAAAAAAAGCGCCAAACGAATAAATCAATGTGGTAACAACTGCAAGAATAGTAAGATTGGCAATCAAAACTGGAACGATCACATCTTTTGGTTTCCTGGCTTTGTGCAAATTATATTTACTGATGATGAGCGAAACCAATAACCATACACCGCTGAAAAAAAGAAACGGCATCGCATAGTTTGGAAGATAAACCCTCACGGTTGCAGGTTTAATCCAGGCAAAAATCAGAAAGGAAAAGAAAATGATCAGAAAATCAATCATTGCCAGAATAATTTTCCTTCTCAACATTTTACCCCCTTTGGTATTGTTATTCGCCATTTTCTTACTGAAAATAAGTGTCTAAAAATAGTTGATTTTAAATTTCAACCGGAATACAGCTATCAATACTGAGATTAAATTTTCCGGAGTATTGCAAGAATGTTGAATCCAATCTCGGTAACGACATAGAGGAATTTATTATTGATCCTTCCGAACCTGCCATAATTCACAAGGTCACCGCCAAATTTCGCTTTAAACTCTCTGACACCATAATCCCTGTCAGGAATTCCTACCCCCATAAAATCAAATGTCTGCAAATTATTTTTTAAAGCATAATCAATTGGCGCCCAGGTCGCCAGTACACTTGGGAAAAGATTTTTAAATTCCTCGTCCAATCCGCAAACGTACCATTCATAGATAACCTTATCGCTGAAAACAGGAGATAAGATTCCTCCGATGATCCTGCCCTCATACATGATTAATCTGATAATCCCCAGCTTTCCGGATTTCGATTGTATGTAAAAGTTTTCAAAAAACTCCCATCCGGGAAGCGGTTTCTTAACTTTATATTTATAGAGAAAGCGAAGGATCTCATAAAACTCTTTCACCTGTTCGATGTTGTCCGGTTCAATAATGGTCGCTCCGGCTTTTAATCCCTTCTTTATTTGTCGCAATTTACTATCGCTGATTTTTTGTTTTACCGCTTTTTCATTGGTAGTACTCACCAGATAGTTCAGCCGTTCCATGAATTTAAATCCATTTTTCTGGAATACATCAGAGTAGCCGGTCATGTCCGTAAAATTGCGAAACTGGATAAAAATCGAACGGCTTTTCACTTTAGTGATAAGCGCACCAAGCAATTGATCAAGAAGCTGATCCGAATGGCCCAAATCCTGACAAATTAAAGGGCCTCCATAAACAACTGTCCGTGATGAAAAATATCCAACCATCCCCGAAAACTCCTTAATCACCACAGCCAGCATAGTTGCGGCAATTTTTCCATCCTCCACGATCATCATGGGAACAGGATCGAAATTTCGGGTTTTTTTGAACAGTAAATACATATCTGATGACTGAAAAATTGTTCCGTTGGGATGGTTCTTCACAAATTCATCCCATTTTTCGAAGTCAATCTTCCGGACATCTGAAATCAAATTGGTTTGCATCAGGTTTATTTTATATAATATCTTTTAATCTGGTTCTTAATGTTTTGAAAAACAAGTTCTTTCACCCAGGGAAGCGGATTGTCTGTCCATCGTTGCGGATGAAAAGTAAACATGATTTTATCAGGAAGGCGGTTGCTTTTAGCTGCCTTGATTATTTCTTCAGTTGAATGAAACCTTAAGTCATGGTTGCTGGTTACTGGTTGCTGGCCACTGGTTACTGGTTGCTTTACCGAAACTCCGAACTTCGAACCTCGAACCTCAAACCTCGAACTGTCAACCCTATCCCTCACACTTACCTTGTCTCCATCCCACCTTCTTCCTGTATCAGTCAGGTAAAATACTTCATTAAAGTTGATATCAAAATAGGGTTCACCGATAATTCCATAATCACGATAGTTATACTTTTTCCAAATCGCCTTATTATCAAAAGGAGAGCGGGGGCTACCGTGCATGCAAATCGTCTTTACCGGATAAAGCTTCCTTAGTTTTTTCAGGTTCTCTTCAAAACTTTGGATTGCGACATCATATAAATCTTCTTCCTTCAACTTCGAACCCGGAACATCAAACGTTGAACTTGCGAAGTCCATATCCTCATAATGATATCCTATTTCATGACCAAGATCAGCTATTTTGCTGATCACATCTTCATCAAAACTTTGCGGCACCATCCTGAAATAATAACTTCCCTTTACTCCGGCTTCATTTTGAATTTCAGCAAAATGAAGGGAATGTAAGCTTTTTATCGTCCACATCATGCCGCAACAAGATGACCTTTTCTTCGGGTGTCTCAATAAATTCAGAGAAAGTCTGAAAGGTATAGCCAGAATCTTTTAACTGATGAAGTAATTGCTGGTATATTTTAACTGTAAAATCCATTTTAATTTTCTGCGGTTAAATCAAACGCCGCGAATTCACGAATATATCTGTTAATTTCAAAGTAAATGCGGTTTATCAGTTATTGACTAATTTAACTGCAATGAGTTGTTTAACAGCAAAAGTAAGAATTAATCCAAGAATGATTCCCAGGCAATTCGAAATCAAATCGTTGATATTGAATGCCCTGTATGGTAAATAATACTGAATCCATTCCGTTGCAGCAGCAAAAAGAAGCAATGCTGCTATCCACATGATCGTTTTCCATGGTGTTGACGAAGAATTCGGATTCCTTCTCCATCCAGAGAAATGCAACCAAAGGAATATAAATTATACAATGCAGCAGGTAATCAAGCCGAAGGGATACCACAAAAATATGATTGATAGACGATCCTGCGCTATTGATGGGCAATACCGATAGTAAAACAAGGAAAAACAAGTAGAAATAAAACAATTTCCATCGGATGACAAAATTTTGAATAAAAGCTAACATCTGATCATTTGAAATGATTTTGATATTCAGGATCGGCCTTCATTATGTTAACACTATCGGGATAATTCACGACAAACCAAACCAGAAATGCTGTAACATCTATTTTCCCGGTCAACATTTTTTCGCGGCGAATTTGCCATTCTTGCTTCAGGTCAGGTATTGCAAGCAGTTCGTCAATTTTCTGAAGCATTTTATCAAATTCACCCGGTAAAAAGGAATAACAAAGACCATATTTCTGTTCAAGTTCATTTGGCACAGATAGTCTGCCGGCAAAGGTATTACACTTAATTGCAGGTGTTCCCAACACCGCCGCCTCGGATGTCATGGTCTGGCTTTCGCCAATGTACATCTTTGCATAAGCAAGGATAGAATGCATCATCTCGGGTCGGTCAGGAAGCAGGTATGAATCAAATGCAGGATCAATACCGGCTTCAGTCGAAATAAAAACTTTTCCATGATTTTCGAGTTTACTGACCAGTTCTTTTTTTTGTTCATAAGTCATCCCTTTCTGCCCTATATCATGATGGGCTTTAAAAGAATTAAACCGGACGATAAAATATTCAGTGTTTTCATTTATTCCTAATATTTCAAAAACCTCCGGATCAGGATTGAAGCGATTGGGATGCAAGTAAGCCAGTTCATGGAAACCATTGTACGAAATGTGGTTTTCTCCTCTGTTTTCCTTTGCAAGGCTTGAAGGGGTAAGGATGATTGACGCTTTATTAGCATAACGGGCAAAAACCGGAGTAACCTCCATATCATCGTCATCAAATCCAATGGATTTCATCTTTGTAAACCTTGAAACCATCGGCAGGTTCATGGATACCCCAAGGCCAACCGTTGGCTTGATTTTTTTCACAATCAGAATGGTCTTTAACAAGAAAAAGAATTGGTAAAAATATTTCAGAAACAAACCTTTACCCTTTGAGCCTATTTTTGTAAATCTCAGACGATAGTGTTGGGCTAAATGCTCAATTACTGGCTCTGATTTAATAAGGAAGTAAGATTTCATCCCTTTTTTATCCAGTTCCCCTGCAAGGTTCCTGAATAGGTGGATGTGACCGGGATGGTTGATTTCGAAAAGGATATTCAAAAAATATATTTATTATGTTTAGAAAACCAAGTAATGTTTTTACCGCTAATTACGCGGATTAATCGCTAATTGACGCTAATATTAATTTACTCAATAAGCATGATCCTGACCCGTTCAAATATATTCGACATGAAATCATTTGTTCGCATCGAAAACTACATTCTGCTTTTTAAATGCTGTAACACTTCTGATTCCAATTTCTTTTTAATGGTTGCCCATTTCAACCCGGGATTTTCGAGTATTAAGGGCCAATCTGAAAGGTCAACATCGTTGAAGTAAATGATGCTCTTCAATACGTGGGTATCATCATTTTGATTGTATTTTCTTTTATAAAAATCCATCATTTCCCGTAGGCTATACTTCTGCAATGCGAAATAAATATCCACAAAATCCTTTGAACGCTGGCCACTTGTAGCTATGGCATTTAACTTCATCGCCACTATGTCTTTGTCGGACAGAATAGACATACCATCCAAAAAGAGGGGTTTACCCACCTGAGGATAACGATGTGCAATAATGTCCACATTTATTTGATTTATGTTGCCTTTCAATGTGTTTCGGGCGGAGTGATAAATCTGAAATGAGAAGTCCTGATGAATCTGCTCCATCAGTACATCTGCATCGAAACCAAAATCGGAAAAAAGATCCAGATCAATTGATTTTCTATGTCCATAATATAAAGCAAGAGCGCTACCGTCCACCAGATAAAATCCTTTCAGGTAACTTTTGTCCTGTAAGGATTTCAGGAGTTCCAGTGCCGGAGGGTCAAGGGTGTTCGTGAATAGCATTTAAAACTGCTTTTTGGTTGATTGAAAAGCTTTGCCACAAAGTTGAGAGTCTTTGGATCGAGATAATTAATATTTTTGAGTGTATCAACAACTTCCTTTTTACCATAAAATTGAATTAATTCAATCATCTCTTCAAGCTTTCCAAGACTGAAAACACGTTCAATAATCAAACGTTTTGACGATGATGCATCAAGCTTATTGATATCAACGTCCCAAAAATACCCCGGGTTTAGTTCATTAATTATGTCTTTCTTTTTATCCATCAGAAGTATAAAGATACAACAACTCAATTAGTTTTACAAAAAGACTTTGATATAATTTGCTTTGAAATCAATTGCTTATATCTTTACCGCTAATTACGCGGATTAGTCGCTAAACTTCGCTAAAATCGGTCTGCAATCAGCGAAGATTAGCGGTTATAATTATTTATACTCAACTAAGTTTTTTACTATCCGTTCTGCTGTATGTCCGTCCCACAATTCCGGACTGACAGGATTTCGTTTCAATGTCAATGTATGCTGATATTCGTTTTTAAGTTTCACAATATCATTGCCCACCAGCACACTGGCTCCACCATGCTCACGAAGGGTAACCGGTCTTTCAGTATTCCATCGCAGGGTAAGGCAGGGTGTTCCCAAAACCGTACATTCTTCCTGCAAGCCACCGCTATCTGTAAGTAATATTCTTGCCGTCATATTCAGGCGAAGCATTTCATGGTAACCCACAGGATGCAGCAGAATAATTTTTTCTGTTTTTTGCAAATCATCCCAAAGACCAAACAATTCAAGTTGTTTTTTTGCCCTGGGGTGGATGGGCCAGATCACCGGCATATCGCTGCTTACCGTACTCTTAAAAAAATTGCAGATAGGCCCGAATATTTCTTTTCGATCCACATTGGAGGGACGATGTAAGGTTACAACCGCATAATTATTCTCTTCCGGAATTTCAAAGTCTCTTTCAAAAAGGAGATTTTTTTGGATAATATCTTTGAGTGAAAACTTTTCTGCTTTGTTACGATTTGCTTCCAGGGTATCAATCATAATGTTTCCAACAAAACGTATCCGGCTTTCATCTGCTCCTTCTTTTCTAAGGTTATCTCCCGAAATATGATCCGGTGTGAACAGCAAATCCGACAAGCGGTCTGTCACCAAACGGTTAATCTCCTCCGGCATTTTCATGTCGCCCGAACGCAATCCTGCTTCGATATGAGCACATTTAATGTGTTCTTTTTTTGCCGTGACCGATCCGGCTAAGGTAGCATTCACGTCTCCAACCACTATCACCCAATCGGGCTTTTCCCTCTGCAAAACTTTCTCAAATGCAATCATTGTATTTCCAACCTGTTCTGCATGGGTACCACTACCAACCCCCAGGTTTATATCTGCATCCGGAATACCAAGTTCTTCAAAAAATGTCCTTGACATGCGGTCGTCGTAGTGCTGGCCAGTGTGGACGAGAATGTGTTCAATGGGTTCGAAGTTCGAGGTTCGAGGTTTGATGTTCCCTGCTGGGAATGTTGAATTGAATGCATCAATTGCTTTGATGAAGGGTGCAATCTTCATAAAATTTGGTCGGGCACCGACAAGGGAAATGATTTTTAGATTCATTAATAATATTTATTCAAAGAAGATAAATCGAAGTTTATTCATTTAAGCTTCCATGAGAAAGACATAAAATATTATACTTTTTTGGGGTTCAAACCAAAAATTATTATGTTTTATTTCTATTCTGCGGCAAAAATAAAGCATTATGGAAATATTATCTTAATAGAGAGAAGAATCTACTATAAATGCGACTCAAAAGATAAAAAGAATACCAGTTTTCAGAATGGGTTATCATTGTTATACCAAATCGGATCAGGTTTGCCCTGCAGGGACTCTATCGGAGTAAGAAAACAAAAACATATTCCTCTCGGTATTAACTGTTTCTAATCCGAAACTTCGGGACAAAATCAGTAAGAAAGAGTGTTATACCGTAAGAATTCAGGTTTGCGAATTTTCTTCATCGGAATTTACCGGTATAACTCATTCTAATCCATTTTGCTTCTGCAAACTGAATAAGGATGAGTATAAATCCTATAAAATATCAGTAAGAAAGTCTGGTAAACTGTAGTAAGGAATAAAATGAACCAGGGTGCCATTGATCAATTTTGTTTCGCTCAACGAAAGGTTTATTACCAACGCCTTTGCCGGTGAATATTTTTCAATAAAATTTCTAAGAGATCGCGCAAGACTTGTTGATTGCAAAGAACTGTATTTAACTTCAACAGGAATTACCTGCTGTTGCAAATCAAGTATAAAATCCACTTCTGCCTGATCCGTTGTTCTCCAGAATTTAATTTGCGCAGGGATTTCCTGAAGAATACTTTTCAGGGTATTGAAAATAAAGTTCTGAAAAATAAATCCGCGGGAAAGGACGCTTATATTTCCAAACTCATTGGTGATAAAGTTTCTGAATCCCTGATCGTTAAAATAAATCACCGGTGATTTTGTAATTTCCTTCCGTTGGTTTTTATAGAATGGCCTTACTTCATGTATGGAGTATGTATTCTCGCCGATCCAAAGGTATTTTTTGATGGTTGGTATGGAAACACCGGTATCAACTGAAAGTTTCGCAAGATTAAGAAGACTGCCTGGATTAGCTGCCAGGATCGAAAGCATCCGTTTAAAAATTTCCGGTCTGTCAATCTTTAAAAGGTAGGCTATATCTTTACTTACATAACTGTTATAAATTTCATTTATGATTGCTGTTTTTTCTGAGAGAGAAGGTTCAGTAACCACCCTTGGGTAACCACCAAAATTCAAATACTCCTCAAGCATCAAACCGGTCTTTTCCTTTTCAAGGGAAAAGAAAGCGTTGAGATTCTTCTCATACCTGTAATCTGTTTTAAAGTTAGCAAATTCGAAAAATGAAACCGGTTGCAATTCAAAAACCCTTTTCCTGCCAGCAAGCGATTCATGGATACCCGCTTTAATATCCATGCTTCCTGATCCGGTTACGATGAATTTCAAAGGAAGACCAAGATCATAGATTCCTTTAAGGAAAATACCTGCATTTTCTTTGCGCTGGATTTCGTCAATGAAAACATAACCGTGATCATTACCAAATTCAAGTTGTAATTTTTGCAGTAAAGTCTCCTGACGTGAAAAATATTGAAAATCCGGTTCAAAATCGAGATTCAGGTAAATGGTTTTGCTGCCAGTCTTTACCAGTGTTTGTTCCAGTTCACGGATGATTGTGGTTTTTCCGACCTGGCGGGCACCGGTAATCACCGTTATTTCTTTGGTTTTGAGGTGACGGCTGACACCACCTAAAAGTGTTCTTTTTATTTCCATAACAACAACCCGATATTTATCGAAGTAAAGTTAGCGAATTATCGGGTTAAAACAACATTATGTCTTATTAAAGAGAAGAATCTACTATAAATCAAGAGTTAAAAAAATAATGCATTGAAAATTAGCCACGAAAAATGATCATTAATGGGATTTATAAATTTGTGTAACTTAGAGTCTTAGTAAAGATGCCAAAATAACTTCCTCAATTCAAAAGTTGAAGATAACCAATCTACAACATCAAAATAATTACTATTTCGTCCCTACCGGGACTTATTCAAATTTTTATATTTCTTTCTACCAAGATGTTATCCCTGACGGGATAGTCCGCCAGTTGGCGGACGGAATATTGGTAGAATCGCTAGCGACAGGTAATCAAGTCCCATAGGGACGAAATTATTATCACAGATCCCTTTATTACTCTGAATCTTTTTACATTGATTTTGCTTTGAAATGCAAAATATCAAACAGAGTTTCGAGGAAGTTATTTTGAAAGTTACACTTAGTGAATTGGTGGTGGCCAATAATCATCCAACCCCTGATTTGCGTTATTAATTATCTTAATGATTCTTATTTGGCTACGTGCCATTAGGTGCTGTTATCGTCTGGCACATCTACTTCATTTTTAAATATGTTTCAGCAGTCATTACAGGTAATTTAGATAATTTAAAATCTTTTAAATTCCGGGTAATAATAATTTCAAGATTATTTTCAATAGCAGTAAAATATTGAATAGCATCTTCAAAATCTTTAAAGTCAGAATTTAGTGATAAATCAATTATTTTTTCATCTAATGGCAAAACATGGACCAATAATTTAAACTTTCTTAAAATCTCTTTTACCTTGTCAGGTTTAAGCTCTCTCGAAAGAATATAATACGTGTTGGCAAAAGTCAGGGAAGATATTGATAAGTTAACTTTATTATTGTCAGATAACGTAAATAATCTGCTTGCCGAAACATAGAATTCTTCACGTTTTGCTAAAAGATCAACAATTATATTTGTGTCAACCAGAATTTTATCCATTATTTGTATTTATTGGTCAGGAAATCAGCGTAGTCTTTATTTATGTCCACGGAAGAAGCTTCAATTACTCCGGTTAAACTTTCAACCAAAGGAGAAATTTTATTTTCATCTTCTTTTATATTTGTCAATGCCAGTAAATAGTTTTCAATCATTTTTGAGAGGCTGGTATTCTTTTCACTCGCATATTGTTTTGCCCTCTCAATAATTGATTTGTTAAGCTTTAGGGTCAGTTTTGTGTCCATTTTTAATAAATATTTTGATATACGTGCAAAGATATTCATTTAATACGTATCAGTCAAATTTTTTATTGTGCCATGCGGTAACTCTGGTTTATAAATTACCAACTGATGCCTGTCACTCAATTTTAATCAGAAATCTTTCTTCCCGGTGACCGGTTAATGATAGTATTGGAAACTAACCAGGTATACTTTTTAGGTGGTTTGTCAGCGTAAGAGGTTTATAAATATTTTTTATGCTGATTTGCAATCTGATTGCAAATTTACATACCAGGATTCAGTTATTAAAATGAAAAAACCAACTTAATTACTGATGATACCGGTGTAATACACATATTATTATACTTTTCTGCGATTCAAACCACAAATGATTATGTTTATGCCGTTTGATTATTATGAAATAATTTCTCCGGACCATAGCTTTTCAAGGAATATTTTCCAGGGCATAATGCTGATGTTATCTACCTTCCTGGGATATGGATCGTTCGTAACAAGGATTGTTTTTTTTACTTTATATTCATCAGCAAAACTGTTTAATCCTTTAAAATGGCGAAACCTGTTTTCGAATATACATGATAATTAAAAGATA